>CACFLJ010000027.1 GCA_902567045.1 uncultured Pelagibacteraceae bacterium | reverse complement strand
TGCATTATTTCGAACAATTAAATCTTTAAATAAATAGAGGATATAATATAAACAGAATTAATGAAAAAGATTTTAAAAATATTTATAATTGCAATAATCTCTCAAGTTTATACCTTGCATTCACATGCAGGATCAGATGGAACTCTAGAAATAAATAGTAAGACTAAAGAAAAAAGTGCTGAGGTTAAAGATTGCTTTGAGACCGTAAACAGAGGCATTTTTGCATTTAATCAGGGGTTGGATAAAATTTTTTTTAAACCAGTCGCTAAAGGGTATAGATTCTTACCTAAGCCAATAAGATCTGGAACAAGTAATGCTTTAAATAATTTATCCAATGTTGTGACGATACCGAACAATGTCTTGCAGGGTCAATTTAAAGAAGCTGGGATAAACACATTAAGATTTTCTATTAATTCCACACTTGGTATTGGTGGAATTTTTGATGTAGCTTCATATTATGGATTAAATAAACTTGATAAAGAAGATTATGGCCAAACTCTTGGAACTTGGGGAGTAAAAGAGGGATGTTATTTTGTTTTACCTGTTCTTGGTCCGACAACAGTAAGGGATACCTTAGGTTCATTTGCTAATTTTGGCGGCGGTGATATGTGGTACAATCTTACAATAGCAAATGACACTAAATACTTTGAAAATTCTGATTATTATTATTCTAGATTAACTGCTGGTGTAGATTTTAGAGCAAAAAATTTAGAGGCTTTTGATAGTCTTGAGAATAGTTCTATGGACTTATACGCATCTGTTAGGAGTTTATATTTGCAAGATAGAAAAAGAAAAATTCTAAACTCAGATGAAACTACTGAGACAATGAATGATGATGATTGGGAAGAAATAGATACTCAGTAACTATTAATGGCTAAATTCAAGATAATTTTTTTTTTTTTTATTTTACTTTTAAATAATATTGCATTCGCTAAAGAGCCAAGTAAATTAATTAGTGAAATAGTTAACGAGGCATCAGTCATTTTATCAAGCTCTGATCCTGTTGAAGCTAAAATAATTAGATTAAATAATATTGCTGAAACTAGCGTTGATATTAATGGTATTGGAATGTATACCCTTGGAAAATACCGTAAAAATCTTAGTGAGGATCAAAAAATTAAATACAAAAAGCTGTTTAAAAGTTATTTCCTAAAAAGTTTTTCTAGTAGATTAGTAGATTACTCAGACCCAAAAATAAGTGTCGTATCTGAAAAGAAAATTAATGAAAAATATACAATTGTTAGTACTGTTTTGGAAGAAACATCTAAAAACCCGGAAATAAAAATTGACTGGAGAATATATACAAAAAATCCAGACAGACCTTTAATAAGAGATCTTATAGTTGAAGGATTAAGTTTAGCCAGAACTCAAAAAGAAGAGTTTAAATCTATATTACAAAATAATGAGGGGGATATTAATTATCTCTTTAAATCTTTAGAGGAATTTATAATTAAATAGGTGGTGGGCCCGCCAGGACTCGAACCTGGGACCAATACATTATGAGTGTACTGCTCTAACCAACTGAGCTACAGGCCCTAAAAGTTATTCTTAATTATATCATTTTTTAATACTTATCAATTATAGATAATAATTAAAATGGTGGGCCGTGTTGGTTACGCTCCAACTACCCCTGCAATGTCAATGCAGTACTCTACTATTGAGCTAACGGCCCTATTAACTTTCTAAGAAACTTTTTAATTGTTTGGATCGACTTGGGTGTTTTAATTTTCTAAGTGCCTTCGCCTCAATTTGACGAATTCTTTCTCTTGTTACAGAAAACTGTAAGCCAACTTCTTCTAAAGTATGATCCGTATTCATGCCAACTCCAAACCTCATTCTTAAAACTCTTTCTTCTCTTGGTGTTAAGGTTGAAAGTATCTTTGTTGTTGCCTCACTTAGGTTAGATTTAATTGCCTGCTCAAGTGGTGCTAGTGCTTTTGTATCCTCAATAAAATCTCCTAAACTACTATCTTCTTCATCTCCAACTGGCTTCTCAAGCGATACTGGTTCTTTTGAAATCTTTAATACTTTTCTTACCTTTTCAAGTGGCATTCTCAATTTTTTTGCAAGCTCTTCAGGTGTAGCCTCTCTTCCAAACTCACTCAAAATTAGGCGTTGAGTTCTGACAATTTTATTAATTGTCTCAATCATATGGACAGGTATTCTTATTGTTCTTGCTTGGTCTGCTATAGATCTGGTTATTGCTTGTCTAATCCACCATGTTGCATAAGTAGAGAATTTATATCCTCTTCTATATTCAAATTTATCTACAGCTTTCATCAGTCCTATATTTCCCTCTTGAATTAAATCTAAAAATTGCAGGCCCCTATTTGTATATTTTTTAGCAATAGAAATAACTAATCTTAGATTGGCTTCAACCATTTCCTTTTTTGCAATTCTAGACTCTTTCTCACCTTTTTGAATTCTACTAACCATTAATTTATAGTCAGTGACCGATATCCCAAGCTTATTGCTTATTTCAATTAATCTATCTCTAATGTCTTTAAATTGTACTTTATATTTTTGAAAAAATTTCTTCCATATGTCATTGGTATCTAGGAAACTTTTTAAATTTGGGTTTATTTCATTTCCAACATAAAATTTTATGAATTCATCTCTAGAAATTTTTTCATTAATTGCAAATCTTAAAAGATTTCCCTCTAAAGATATTATTTTACGATTTTCTATATAATGTTTTTGAACCAAATCCTCTAA
>CACFLJ010000026.1 GCA_902567045.1 uncultured Pelagibacteraceae bacterium | reverse complement strand
CATTTATCAAATTTTAAATGATTAGCTTTTAAGATTTTATCAATTTTACCTATTAAATCTCTTCCAATTACAATTGGGTAGTTCTTAGTGCTTGTTTTAATTGAAATTTTATTTGTATTCATAAATATTTAATATCTTATTTATAATTTCAACTTTGTCTAATTTATCACAATTAATCCTGTAATTCGACATGCTATAAAATTTTGATCTTTCTTTTATTAAATTATTAATTTGAGTCTTAGTAAGATTTATTGCCAATGGTCTTTTCTTGCTCTTATATATCCTTTTTATTATTGTTTCATTTTTCCAATCTAGCCAAAAAGATAAACAATTTTTCTTACACATTTTTCTGATTGAGGCATTTATAAAACCTCCTCCACCTAAAGATATTACAGAATTTTCTGAACTAAGAAATTTTAAAGATATTTTTTCTTCAATTTTACGAAAATATTTCTCTCCATATTTAGTAAAAATTTCTGATATTTTAGAACCTTCAGTTTCTTCAATTTTTTGATCAATATCAATAAATGTTAAGTTTAATTTTTTTGACAAAATTTTGCCAATTGATGATTTTCCAGATCCCATCATTCCAATTAATACAATATTTTTATTTGATTTCATGAGTTTCTATATTGAAAAAACACAAATATGTCTTATTTTGAAATTAATAAATTATATGCAATTTACAAAAAATACAAGTAAAGACAAAATTTTTAGCTTAGGGACAATTTTAAAAATTATAATTGCAATTTTCATAATTGTATTTGGCATTATTATGATTAACCAGATTAATTTGCCCGCTCCAGACAAACAAATTGAAAAAATTCTACCAAATGAAAATTTCAAAACAATTAAGTAAGATTTTAATTTCTGCTTCTTTTTTTTTGATTGTTCTATCAGCTCAGGCTCAAGAAGTTAAAGAGATTTGGTCAGAAATAGAAAAAAAAGAGATTAAAAATACTGAATCAAAAAATAATGTAGGTACATCTATTAACACAGGTCAGCTTGAAGGTGTTAAATTAAAACTTTCTGATGAGAATATTTTAGTAGATCAAAATTTAGATAATTCTAATATTTTATTAGCTGGATTATTTGACCCTGATGACAATGATCTAAACCTAGATATGTGGTCAAAGACTGATGGAATAAAAATTAAAAAGTTACTGGAAAAAATACAGTCTAAAAATTTATCAAGTTTCTCTGAAAGATTAATGGATGTAGCATTGTTAACAAACTCTTATGTTCCAAATCAAAATTTTTCATTAAATGAATTCGAAAATTTTACACTTGACCATCTAATTAAAAAAAAAGATTTTGATTTAGTTGAAGAATTTATTCAAAAAAATTCATCAATAAAAGATAAAGAAAGACTCATAAAACATGTAGCTGATTATTATTTGTCATTAAACAATATAGAAAATTCATGTTCTGCTATTGATAGTTTAAGTTTAATAACTGATGAATACTTAACATATTTCAAAATTTATTGTTTAATAACTCAGAATAAAAAAGATGAGGCTCAGTTGTTGTTTGATCTTAACTCTGAGCTAGATTCTTTGAATGACTTTTTTGTTAAAAAGTTTGAAGTATTGATGGGATATGAGGATAATAACTTTATATTGTCTGATGAAAATGTTCTTTATTTTCACCTATCTCACAAAACAGATAAGAATTTTTTATACTATCCATCCGTAGATTCTGATGAATTTATTTGGAAATATTTGTCTAACTCGAATTTGCTTAAAAATTTAAATGATTTTAATCTCAGTGATATTGATCAGGTTAAGTTTTTAGAGAAAGCAACTAGTGAAGGTATTTTTGATGAAAGCGATCTGTTGAACTTGTACAAAAAATTCCAATATGAAATTGATGATCTTATTAATTACGAAGACGCATTAAAAAACTTACCAGATTATGAAGGAAGGGCTTTAATGTATCAGAGGTTTTTATTAACAGATAATCTAGAAAATAAACTCTCATTATTGTCAAAATTGAATAATTCCTTCGAAAACTCAAATTATAAAAAATCATTTGACGATGAACTATCTAAGTTATTAAAAAAAATGGACAAAAAAGAAATTCCCCCAAAGTTTTCTGACTTCTATCAAACCAATCTAATTACTGAGGAAAATAGAAAAAATAAAATTAAGTTTAATAATGAAGTTTTTCATCAATCAAAAGTATTAAATTATTTTTTGAACAAGCAAAGCTTACCTAAAACACAAAAATTAACTGACAATTTGTTATCAAAGATGAAAAAAGATAAAAATTACTCTTTTAACTTTAAAGATGTTGTATTACTACAATCATTGAGATCAGATGGAATTCAAATAGATCAAATTGATGAACTTTCTCAATACAAATCTGAATTAAATTCAGAAATTAACAAAATGATTGAGAATAAGGAATCTGGCATGATACTATTAAAATTAGTTGAGATTATTGGTGAAAAAGAATTGAATGAATTAAACAGTGAGTCACTAAATTTTGTAATTGAAATTATGAATAGAACAAAATTAATTAGCTTGAGAAACGAACTATTGTTGGAAATTCTTCCATTAAAAGTTTAAAATACCTCAATCAATCATGACAATAAAAACTATTATAACTGAACCTAATGAGATTTTAAGACAAGTCTCAAAACCAGTGTTATCTGTGGGTAAAGAAGAAAGAAAGTTAATGGATGATATGTTGGAAACAATGTATGCAGCTAATGGTATTGGATTAGCAGCAATTCAAATTGGTATTCCCAAAAGGATTATAGTAATGGATATTTCAAAAGATGGGGAGAAAAATCCAATGTATTTTGTAAATCCAACAATTAAAAACAAAGATAAAGAAAAAACAACATATGAAGAAGGTTGTTTATCCGTCCCAGATTATTTCGCGGAAGTTGATAGACCTAAATATTGTGAGGTTGAATATTTAGATTATAATGGAG
>CACFLJ010000025.1 GCA_902567045.1 uncultured Pelagibacteraceae bacterium | reverse complement strand
TGGAAAATTAGATCTTGAATGCTTAAATATTGCAAAATCCCTTAATAATATTAAATAATTATTTATTGAATTATATTAAAAAATTTATATTCTTTTGTTGCCAGATAAAAGACTTATCGCTTTAATTTATTAAAGAGGAAAGTCCGGGCTCTACAAAGACACAGTGCCAGTTAATAACTGGCGGGGGCGACCCTAGGGATAGTGCCACAGAAAATAAACCGCCTTATCAAGGCAAGGGTGAAAAGGTGTGGTAAGAGCACACCGGCTATGTTGGTAACAACTAGCGCATGGAAAACCCCACTGGGAGCAAGACTGAGTAGAGATGACACTGTTAGAAATAACGAAAAGCAGTCTTTGGCTAGTCATCTGGGTTAGTTGCTTGAGCCTTAAAGCGATTTAAGGCCTAGAGAAATGATAAGTTTAAACGACAGAACCCGGCTTATATTTTATCTGGCAAAATTATAACCTTATAATTCTTATCTCTTATTAAATTAAATCAAAATTTCTATTTAGCTACATTGCAGAAATTTAGAACAAATCAAGAATACTCGACTTTAATATTAGGTGTTGACGATTAAATTTAAAACCCATAATATCCCATAAAATCCCAAATATGGAATTTATGGATTATGTTTTTATCTACTTACGAAAACAAATTAGACAAAAAAGGAAGGGTGTCCGTGCCTGCTAGTTTTAGAAGCTATCTTTCTAATACGGGATACAACGGTATCGTATGTTTTCCATCATTTAATAATCAGTCAATTGAGGCTTGGCCTCAAGATAGAATTGAAAAAATTTCAAATGCAATAGACACTTTAAATCCATTTGAGGATAAGAAAGACTATTTTGCAACCTCAATACTATCAGAAAGTATTAACTTACAATTTGATAGTGAAGGAAGAATTCTCATTACAGAAAAATTATTAAGACATGCAAAAATAAAAAATAGCATGTTGTTTGTTGGTCAGGGAAAAACCTTCCAAATATGGGAACCAACAAGTTTTGAAAAATTTAGGGTCACTGCTAGAAAAAAATCTAACATTAATAGAGCTAACCTTAAATGGGAGCAAAAACTTAATAACTAACGGGGGATAAATGACAATTAATTTTAAAGCACCAGATATAAAAGAGTTGAAACCAAGAATATTAGTTCTTGGGATCGGAGGAGCAGGAGGTAATGCAATCAATGGAATGATAGAGTCAGGTTTACAAGGAGTAGAGTTTATAGCTGTAAATACTGATGCTCAAGATTTAAGACTGAGCCATGCACAAACTAAAATCCAAATGGGATTAAATTTAACAAAAGGATTAGGTGCTGGAGCAAAATTAGATATAGGCGAAGCTGCTGCTGATGAATCCTTAAATGAAATTGTTAATGTTCTTCAAGGGTCTAACATGGTTTTCATAACTGCAGGAATGGGTGGTGGAACTGGAACTGGTGCTGCACATGTTATTGCTCGTGCTGCTAAAGAATTAAATATATTAACGATTGGAGTTGTTACCCTACCTTTCTTATATGAAGGTCCGTCAAGAATGAGAAAAGCAAATCAAGGTCTTGAGGAATTAAGAAAACATGTAGACACTATAATTGTAGTTCCAAATCAAAATTTATTTAAAATTGCAAGTGAACAAACTACATTTGAAGAGTCATTTTTGCTATCTAATGATGTACTAAAGCATGGAGTTCAAAGCATTACTGATCTTATGGTAAGACCTGGATTAATAAATTTAGATTTTGCTGATGTTGAAACAGTTATGAGTTCTATGGGTAAGGCCATGATGGGTACTGGTCAGGCCGAAGGCGAAGGTAGAGCAGTTAAAGCTGCGGAGATGGCTATAAGCAATCCTCTTATAGATGACTACACATTGAAAGGAGCTAAAGGCTTATTAGTAAATATCACCGGTGGGAAGGATCTTAAACTTTTTGAAGTAGATGAAGCTGTTAATAAAGTTAGAGCCGAAGTAGATCCAGAGGCAGAACTAATAATTGGAGCAATTACAGATGAGAGTCTTGATGGTTTAATGAGAGTTTCAATCGTAGCTACTTCTCTGGATGGTCAACAACCAGAGCCGAAATCAGTCATTAATATGGTTCATAGAATACAAAATAGAAATCCTGGATATTCTGATTTTTCGAATACAGGTTCTTCTCAAGCTTTTACATTCTCTAACCAAAACAGCTCAATCATGACTAATGGGGCAAATGCTCTTAAAATAGAAGAAGAGATTAAAGCTGAAACCGAAAGTCAAGCAACATCTGAAAATGATAATTCAGAAGAATTAGTAAGTTCGACAAATATTGCAGAGGAAATAAATACTGTAGAGAATGAATTATCCACAGTTTCCGAGCAGTCTTTTGAAACGGATGAAAGCAACTCCTCTCTGTCAAATGGATTAGAAAATTTTGATTTTGATGAAGAAACACCTGAGCTATTTAATTCTGATGGATCAATTAGTGAAACTGAAGAAGAAACTTCATTATCAACGGAAACAAATACAACAAAAGAAGAAGAAGACGATTTAGAAATTCCAGCATTTTTGAGAAGACAAAAAAATTAATGGTCTTCAAAAAAATAAATGAATGCCACCATAAATCTGGAAAACAAACATTTTCCAGTTCTGCTAAATGAATTAATTAGCATTATTTCCCCTCTTTATGGTGGCACATTTATTGATTGTACTTTTGGTCAAGGGGGATATTCAGAAAAAATTCTTGAAAATAAACAAAACAATATTATTGCATTAGATAGGGACAAAGATGTCTTACGCAGCACATCAAAATTCCAAAAAAAATATGATAAAAGATTTAAATTTTACAATCTTAAATTTTCTCAATTAGATCAAATCAAATTAAATAATCATAAAATAAAAGGAATTATTTTTGATTTAGGATATTCATTTAACCAAATTAAAAATTCCAAAAAAGGTTTATCTTTTTCTAATAAAGGAAAGTTAAATATGAGAATGGGTATTAATGATTTTTCAGCAAATGAGATCATATCCAATATGGATGAAAATAACCTTTCTAGGGTATTTAAAGTATTTGGCGACGAAAAATATTCAAAAAAAATAGCAAAAAAAATAGTAGAAAAAAGAAAAG
>CACFLJ010000024.1 GCA_902567045.1 uncultured Pelagibacteraceae bacterium | reverse complement strand
TTTTTATAATATTTTTCAAATGTCATTAAATGTTTCCTCGCAATTTTAATTCGATTTGACAGTTTTTTTTGATTATCAAATTTTATTTTTTGATTAATAAGAATTAGTTTTTTTTTTAAATCTTCAACATTATTTTTTTTTATTACATATACAAAATTTAAAATTTTATCATTTAATAACCATTTTAGTTCATCAGATAAAATAACAAAGCATCCCGAATTTAATGCTTCCAAGAAAATGTTTGGATATCCTTCGAATCTTGATGGAATTATTACTATTTTACTCTCAAAGAGTGCGTTTGATTTATTTTGATATAATCCCTCATAAATAATATTATTATTTGAATTTTTTAATTTTGGACCAAAATAATTAATGATTATATCATTATTTGTATATTTAATAATTCTATCAAAACCTTTTGTGTAAGTTGGTCTACCAGAAAAAACTAAATTAAAATTTCTTTTATTCAAACTCTTCAATTCTAAATTTTTTGGTGGCATTGGATTTTGTAAAAGAAATAATCTTTTTTTTTTTACTCCAATTTTTAATAGTTGTTTATAAACAGGAATACTTGGTGCAATGAACTTTGATTTTTTATTAATATTAATGAATACTTTATAAAGTATTTTTTGTATTATTTTTTTGAACAAACCTTGTTTTTGAATTCTATCAATTGGTAAATTTGATTCTCTGTATATATATTTTTTTCCATGTCCCCAAATTAAGAAATAGTTAATAGTTTGCCCTGAAACAACTATACAATAATCATATTTCTTTAATTTATATAGTACATAAAAACCAAATATTAATAATGATACGTTTTTTTTAAGTCCTAAATACAGGATTCTTTTTTGTTTACCATTAGAAAGTAAAGAAATAATATCTACTTTAAATTTATTTTGTAATATTTTTTTTAAATTTTTTGAAAAAGTTTGAGTACCGCCAATAGCATTTATATTATCAATAATTATTGCTAGTTTTTTTTTCACTCAATATTTAAATTTTAATTATTTTTTCTTTTTTATTTTTAAAAAAATTTTTTGCATCAATAATTAATTTCGAAAATTTAAATATTTTATTTTTATCATAATAAGAATGGTCTGTTATACAGATTACAGCATCATATCTTATTAAGTTTTTTTTGGTTAAAGGAACACTTTTTCTACTTTTAAAATTTGGATATTTTCTTAAATTAGGAATTATCTTTACATACTCATCATTATAATCAACTATTACATTTTTTTTTATAAGATTGTTCATAATTTTTAAAGCAGGAGCTTCTCTAATATCATCAATATTTTTTTTATACGCAATTCCTAAAATTAAAATTTTTTTGGTATTTTTTTTTATATTTCTATTTAAAATTTTTATAATTTCTTTTGAAGTATAATCTGGAATCCAATTATTAAACTTAGAACATAACTCTATAATATTTGGGTTAATTCCTGTTTCTTTAGCTTTATGTATTAAATAAAAAGGGTCTATTGGAATACAATGCCCCCCAAGTCCTGGGCCTGGTTCAAATTTCATATATCCAAATGGTTTAGTAGCTGCAGCTTCTATAACTTCCCATATGTTTATATCTAATTTTTTAAAAATTATTTTCAATTCATTTATTAGTGCAATATTTGTAGATCTAAAAATGTTTTCTGTTAATTTTACAGCTTCTGCAGTTCGATTGTTTGAAACCTTAAAAGTATTTTTGACTATATTTTTATATAAACTTTGAACGATATTAGATATTTTATTATTATCACACCCAACAATTTTTGTAATTTTTGATGTTGTAAATTTTTTGTTTCCTGGATCTTCTCTTTCAGGAGAATAAGCTACAAAATAATCTTTATTATATATTAAGCCAGATTTATTCAAAATTTTAACTAGCACTTCATCTGTTGTTCCTGGATATGTGCTAGACTCCAATATTACAATTTGATTTTTTACTAAGTATTTAGCTATCAATTCAGAGGTTGTCTTGATATATCCTAAATCAGGTTTTAAATTAGATTTTACTGGAGTTGGCACACATATTATAATGAAATCATTCCTAGAAATATTTTTATTAATTTTATTATAAAACTCAGTCTTGCTTTTTCTTAGATATGAAAAATCTTTATCTTTAATATGGTTTATGTAACTTTTACCAATTTTTAAATTTTTTAATTTTTGTTTATCAATTTCATAACACTGTAACTGAAATTTTTTTTTTGCAAATAATATAGATAAAGGAACTCCTACGTAACCCATTCCTATGATTGCAATTTTTTTTAACATTATTTAAATTATTTTATACTATTTTATATTATTTTTTTTATATTCTCCTTATACTAAGTAAGCATAATGTCCAAAAAAAAATAAAAATTGAAATATTAAAAATTGCTTGAAAAGCAATAAAATTTGTCAAATAGAATGAAGGTAGAGTAAAAAATATAATTTTAGAATTAAAATCATAATTAATTTTTTTATAACTTTGAAAAAAAACAAATATAAAAAATATATTTAATATAATAAATATTATAAAGCCACCATAAAAAAGTGAAAATAAAATTGAACTTTCTAATATAAAATTTTCATTTATATTATTGTCATTAAACAACCCATAACCAATCAAAATATATTTTGGATTTAAAGTTAATTCAATGATAAACCTTCTATAACTTTCAAATCTATCACCTATAGTTCCTGGAAAATGAAAATTATCTGATTGAATATTTGAAATTATTTTTATTAAATTCCCATAAATTCTATCAATACCAAAAAAATAAAAATTTAAATTTTCAATTAAATACATCATACAAAAATGAAATATAAAAAGAAATAATATTAAAAAAAAAATTGAAATTAAAAAATTATATTTTTTTGAAAAATAAATAAATATTCTAAATAAAAAGTAAATAATTAGACATAGTAACCCTGATTGAGAGGAAGTTGTAATTAATGAAATAAAAAGAAATAGCATTAGAATAAAATATATTTTTTTTTTATTAACAAGATACTTTTCCCAATAAACTACTAATGCAAAAAAAATTATTGTTGAAAAACTATTAACTGTGTTACCAATATAATCTAGATTAAAATTATAACCTGATAAATCTACAATTCTGTAACCAAGTGGATTTTGCCACAAAGCATCTCTTGAAAAAAAAATATTATCATTTTTGATGTGATATAGTATAAACAACCAAGATATTAGGCAAAAAATTATTATTATTATTTGATAATAATTTATTATATTAAATTTTTTAAGATTTTCTCTTAATAAATTAATAAGAAAAGTTACATAAATAAAATAAATTAATAATCTAAATATTTTTAAGTCAACTACAATATTATTTTCATTAAAAA
>CACFLJ010000023.1 GCA_902567045.1 uncultured Pelagibacteraceae bacterium | reverse complement strand
TGCCAACAATTAAAAAATCTATTTTTTTTTTTTTATTTTTTCTAAATTTAAATTCTATAGCTGGATTATATATCAAAAAGACTTTTTTAATTTCTAAATTTTTTTTTATGGCTCGTAATTCAGATTTACTTACGCATATACATAAAGATTTTCTACTTAATATTTTTTCAATTTTAATTA
The DNA here is from genome assembly GCA_902567045.1 of uncultured Pelagibacteraceae bacterium. Lineage (GTDB taxonomy): Bacteria > Pseudomonadota > Alphaproteobacteria > Pelagibacterales > Pelagibacteraceae > Pelagibacter. The sequence goes on along the minus strand of CACFLJ010000023.1, from coordinate 3,610 downwards.
AAAAAAAAATTTTTAATTTGTTAATAAAAGTAAAATTTTGATATCCAAAATTTTTATCAAAACCTCTAAATGTATGAAAAATTTTGAAATTAAATAAAATAGCAAGAGGTCTCACTAAAAAACCACAACCTCTGCCATGTGTAGATATTAGTACCTTTTCTTTCTTGATACACAACTTTAAGAGTAAAAAAAAACAAAATAAAGTATACTCGAAAATATTATTTGGGTTGGGGCTTTCTAAAAAATTTATTTTTTTCTTTTTTTCTTTTTTGGGACCAGGTGCAATTATTATATTTTTGAAATTATTTTTATTTATGTTGTTATTCAGGACACTGACATTTTTTATTGCTCCACCAATTTCTGTAGATGCTAAAAAATGATAAATTAAGATTTTATTATCCATTTATTTTTTTAATAAAGTTTACAACTTCTGGTTTACCTATATTGTTAATTTCTTTAGTTTCTGAAACCTTTAAATAATTTTTAGCTTTCAATAAAGATTTTATTATTTCTTTTTTTTTATATTCTTTATAAAAAAAAACTTTTACTCCATATTTTTTTATTATGTCTTTGCCAGGCATATTTTTATGCATAACAATTATATTTCCTAATAAATGTGATTCTAAAATCACATTAGAAAAACCCTCTGCCACACTTGTTATTAACAATATATTAATTTTGGCATGAAATTTCCAAACATCTAATGGAGGCCAATCATAATAATTCTTAATTATACTTTTAGGTTCTTTTATTAAAAAATTTGTATTAGTAAAATTAAATCCAGGTGTTTTAAAAAAAAATTTTAAATCAGAATTTGCTAACTCTTGGGCAACTTCAAATGCTAAATCAAATTGTTTTTTAGGGTTATTTCTACCAATTATACCAATATTTGTTATTTTATTATTTTTCTTTGATATTTTTTTGGGTTTAATTACAAAATTTGGAACAAGGTAGGTTTTGTCTTGTTTTATTTTAAACTCTTTAGTTAATATATCTCTAATATTTTTGTTTAAACACCAAATTATGTCTGCTTTTTTATAATTATCCTCGATTAATTTTTTTTTTTTTAAATTCAACCTTAGTCCATAATTTTTATCTTTATGAATCTGAATATCTTCACCCGCAGGTCTCAAAACATAAGAGTAATTGGATTTTTTTGTTTGTAGAAATATTGCCGATATATCACCACCACCATAAAGCCAAATTTTATTTGGATTTATGAATTTTAATATTAAACCCATATACATATCTGTAAGAATTCTGCTAGATTTAAGAAAAGTAAAAACGGTAGGAATTATGTGAAATTTTTTTTTTTTATTTAATGACCATAAATAACTTTTTAATCCAACAACGACATAACAGTTTTTTTCACCAAGAATTTTAATAAAATTTAGCAAAGAGCCTTGTGCTCCACCAACAGAGGGAAAGAACGAGCTTGCAATTATAAGATGTTTTTTCATAAGATGTTTTTTATTATAAATTTTCATTGTATTGAATGATAATCAAAAAAATATTTAAAATTCTTAAATTTTAAAAACTAACTTAACGAATTGAGATACTTCCTTATACCATCTTTTATGTCAGTAAAATTATTAAAATTAGTAAATTTTATAATTTTTTTACTATTTGAATAAGTTTTTAATACTTCTATTTTATTTCTTCTAGTGAGAATAAACTTAGCTTTTATCATTAAATTTTCTTCAATTAATTTAAGTAATTCGAAGTTTGTTACAGGGTTTTCTCGACCAATATTAAATATCTCATGATTAGATTTATATTTTTTTGATTTTAATTTAATCAGTATATTTATGACATCATCGATATAAGTCATATCTCTTAAATTCTCTCCTTTATTAAATAATTTTATAATTTTTTTTTTTTTAATTGAGTCGGTAAAAATTGAGTAAGCCATATCAGGTCTGCCAAGAGGGCCATAGACTGTAAAAAATCTGAGACCTATAAAATTAAAATTTAAATTTTGAGAATAAAATTTAGCAAAATTTTCATTTGTAATTTTAGTTAAAGCGTACAAAGAGCCCGGTTCTAATAAACTCCTTTCTTCATGATAAGAAGTTTTATTTTTTTCGGAATAGACCGAGCTAGATGAAGCGTAAAAAAATTTTTTAATTTTTTTTTCTTTAATTGTTTCAATTAAATTATAAAAACCAACAATATTTGAATAAATATATGAATCTGGATTTTTTAAAGAGTACCTAACCCCAGCTTGAGCTGCAAGATGATAGACAATATCTATTTTAATTTTACCCAAACAATTGATTAATTTTTTTTTACTATTTAAATCTAGTTTGTAAAAAGTAAAATTTTTATAACGTTTGAGTATTGATAATCTTTTATTTTTTAACTTTGTATCATAATATTTATTGAGATTATCTATTCCATAAATTTTAATTTTATGATTGTTAAGAAATTTTTTTGCAAGGTGAAATCCAATAAAGCCAGCACATCCAGTAATTAAAATATTCATTTTAAAATTTATATTTATATAACAAATTAAGTTATTAATAAAAAATTAGTTTTATAAACTTATTACTTTATAAAATATTCTTTCACAAGTTTGAAAATTAGATTACAAAACTAAGATATTAAAAATTTATTAACGTTTGAAATAATATATTTAACTAAAAATTATTATAAAAGTCGTTTTTATTAATGATTTGTAAGTTATAAAATACATAATAAGGATATTAATCAGTTTTTATTACAGAGATATCGTAGATTTATCAAACCGTGAAATTTAATATAAAAAAAAATAGAATAATCGAATGAAAAAACATAAAATTTTGTACATTCTTAACGATTATAGTTATTTCAAAAGAATTCATCCATCCGGACCCAAATCTTTAATAAAATTAGTGAACAATTTATCCAAATATTTTACAAAAAATATTTTTATAATTAAAACAAATTTAAGACCAAGAAAATTAATTATATGTGAAAATCAAAAAATATTTTTTTTCAAAAATTTAATTAGCATAATTTTTACAGGATGTATTTGTAAACCAGATATTGTAATGGTTGATAGAGGCAATATTATCTTAGGATTAATAATTAAATTTTTTATTGGATCTAAAATTGTTATAAGATTTTTAGGATATTCAAATAGATTGAATTCATTAAATTTATTTTCTTATAAAAATTTAGTAATTTTTTTTTTAAAAATTATCAAATGTGATTTAACAATACAAACTATTGATATGTCTTTCAACCCAAGTAAGCCATTGTTCTTGGGAAAAAAGAACATTATAAGATTCAATGGTTTGCTGACTAATGAGTTATATCCGCCCAAGTATAAAAATAATTATGGCATTACATTTGTAGGAAGATTGGATGATACAAAGGGAATTGATCAAGTTATTAATTTTTTTGAAAATATTTATCAAATAGATAATCATTATTTTTTAGATATTTTAGGATTTACAAAAAATGATTTCATTAAAAAATATAGTAAATCGAATCTGTTAAAAAAAATTAATTTTCATGGCTTTGTAAATACAAAAAAAAAGTTAAAAATTTTAAGAAAAAATAAATTTTATATTTCAGGTCAAAATGGATTACTCGGTAATTCTGAAATAGAGGCTATATATAATTC
>CACFLJ010000022.1 GCA_902567045.1 uncultured Pelagibacteraceae bacterium | reverse complement strand
ATTAATTGCCTGCTCTATCTCTTTTTTAAATTGTGCTTTTGGTATTAAAATAATACTTTTTGATAAATTTTTTCTTTTATTAAATTTTTTGATTGTTTGTACTTGTGATATAGCATTGACACCAGCACTGATTACATTTTTTGGATTACCAATTAATTTGTTGGTAAAAGATATAAAAGTTACATCTTCTAAATCATCAAGATACTTTGTGCTTTCGTTAAAGACTGGGCCAATGATTATTCTTACACCGTCTTTATATAATTCTTTGGATACTTTTAAAGCATCAATAGGATTTGATTTTGTATCTTTTGGAATTATCTCCACCCTTTCATCGTTAATTTTATTTATTGCCATTCTTATTGATTTTATAATTTTTTCACCAATTAAAGAATTTTCACCACTTAAAGGAACAATTAATCCAATCTTAATTTTTTCAGACGCAAATATGTTTTGATTAAAAAGGGTGATACTTAATGCAATAAACATTAACAATTTAATTAAAGTTTTCATTTAAGTTTTATTAATATATTTATTTAGAGAATTCATATGAATTTAAACAATAATAAATTTAAACCTGGGCTATATTGTGTTGCAACACCAATTGGAAATATGGGTGATATTTCATTTAGAGCCGTTAAAATCCTCCAAGACTCAGATTTAATTTTATGCGAAGATACAAGAGTTACAAAAAAAATACTTCAAAAATTTGATATAAATAAAAAACTTATTTCAAATCACAAATTTAACGAAAATAAAAATTTAGAGAAAGTTATAGAAATACTTAAAAATAATAAAATAGTATCATTAGTCTCAGATGCTGGAACGCCTGCTGTTTCAGATCCAGGTAGAATATTGGTTCAAGAGTGTGTTAAAAATAAAATTAATATATTTCCCATACCAGGTGCATCAGCGGTTAGTTCAGCAATATCAATAAGTGGATTTTCAGATAATTTTTATTTTTGTGGATTTCTCCCTGAAAAACAAAATCAAGTAAAAAAATTATTTAAAAACATTTCATTATTAGAAAGTTCAATTGTTTTTTTTATATCGCCAAATAAACTCATCAAAAGAATGGATGATATAAAAGAATTTTTTTCAGACAGAGATATTTTAATTTGTAGGGAAATTTCAAAATATCATGAAGAATATATTAGAACTTCTGTTCAAAAGCTATCAAATGTAAATTTTTCAAGAAAAGGTGAGATTACTATAGTAATTTCTGAAATAGGAAAAGAAAAATTAAGTTTTAAAGAGCTTGAAGAATCAGATAAAAAAAAAATTAATAAATTAATTAAAAAAATGTCTATAAAAGATATTGTAAAAAAAGTTTCAGAAGATAGAGAAATTTCTAAAAAACTAATTTACAAATATTGTCTCGAAATTAAGAATGAAAATTAGAAAAATTATAATACTATTAAGTTTTGTCTTACTCTCTAGCTGTGTTGGTTACTCTTCCACAGGTGTATTAGGTACTGGAGTTTCAATTGCTTTAGATCCAAGGAGCCTTGGGACTCAAATTGATGACTCTTTAATGCAACAAAATTTAAGAGCAAAATTATTATCAACAGATAAAAGTTATATTATTTCTGTAAAAACAAAAATTCTTGATGGAAGAATATTTCTTACAGGAAAAGTAAACTCTGTTGAAGATAAACTAAAAATTACTAAGTTGGCTTGGGAAATTAAAGGTGCTAGATCTGTCAATAATGATTTACAAATTAAAGAAAAATTTAATTTTAAAAGATCAGCAAAAGATTTGCTAATAACTTCACAATTAAGAGCAGCGTTAATTGGAAGCAAAAACATTAAAGCAGTCAATTATAATATCGATACTTATAAAAAGAAAGTTTATGTTTACGGTATAGCGCAAAATAAAAAAGAGAGAGATGAGGTTATAAAAGAGGCCAAACAAATCTTAGATGTTGAGGATGTAGTTACAAGTATTTTCTTAGTCGATGATTTGAGAGTTGTTAAAAAATAATAAATATTTTATTTTGTTTTTTTATAATTAATTACCCCAGCTGAATAAGCAGCAACAGATGCTAAATCTAATATTTCAGAGGTAGAAGATCGCAAAGGTGCAATTTCTATTGGTTGTGCAAGACCGATTAATAATGGACCAACAATCTTTGCACCCCCTAAAGTTTTCATAATCTTGTTAGAAATTGCTGCACTATGTTGACCAGGCATAATTAAAATGTTTGCCTTACCCACTATCTCTGAAAAAGGATACAAATCAGAATATTCCTCACTAAGAGCAACATCTGGCTGCATATCTCCATCAAACTTAAAATCTACTTTCCTTTTTTTTAATATTTCAACAGCATCTCTAATATGTTTTGTTCTACTTGTAATTGGCTGGCCGAATGTTGAATGAGATAAAAAAGCAACTTTTGGATCAAATCCAAATAATCTCACAACTCTTGCAGATGAAATAGCTATATCAGCCAATTCCTCAGATGTCGGGTATTCATTTACTGATGTGTCCCCAATAAATACAGTTTTTCCTTTACTCACTACCATATTTAATCCAAACATAATTTCACCTAACCTTGCAGGAATTACTTTCTTAATTTTTTCTAACGATTGAGAATACCTCCTCGTATTACCTGTAACCATTGCATCTGCATCTCCGCATTCAACCATGCATGATGCCCAGATAACTCTATCAGTTCTAACCATTCTATCACAATCTCTCTCAAGCAAACCTTGATCTCTGTGCATTTTCTTAAATAGTAGTTTTACATATTTGTCTCGCATTTCTTTATTGGTAGAATTAACAATTCGAATATCTAAATTTTCTCCATATCCAATTTCTTTTAATCTTTCTTTAACGACGTTTTCTTTTGCAACGATTATAGGAGTTCCTAATCCACTATTTTTAAATGCAATTGCAGCTTTTAAAGTATTTTCATCTTCACCATCTGCAAACACAACAGTTTTTTGATTTTTCTTAATTTTAGAATTAATCCCTTGTAAAATAGTTACTGATGGATCTAATCTTTGTTTCAATTGTTCAGAATACAAACTAAAATTTTCAATTTTTCTTCTAGCTACACCACTTTTAATAGCAGCTTTTGCTACAGCTACTGGAATTACACTTATCAATCTTGGGTCAAATGTAGATGGAATTATATAATCTTTTCCATATTTTGGTCTATCCCCACCCATAGCTGCGGCAACTTCATCTGGAACTCTCTCTCTAGCTAATTTAGCAATAGCATTAGCAGCAGAAATTTTCATTTCTTCATTAATAGTTTTTGCTCTCACGTCAAGAGCACCTCTAAATATATATGGAAAACCAATTAAATTATTTACCTGGTTTGCATAATCTGATCTTCCGGTAGCTATAATTGCATCTTTTCTTATCTTGTATGCTTCTTCAGGCAAAATCTCAGGATCAGGATTAGCACATGCAAATATAATTGGATTTTTTGCCATTTTTTTGATCATTTCTTTTTTCAAAATTCCAGCTGACGATAAACCTAAAAAAACATCTGCATTTTTTAATGCATCATTTAAATTTTTATCTTTTGTTTTTTTTGCATATTTCTGTTTCCACTTATTTAATCCTATTCTATTTAAATTAATAACTCCCTTACTATCAATCATTGTTAGATTTTGTTTTTTTACTCCTAATTTTAAAAATAAATCAGAGCAAGCCATAGCAGATGCTCCTGCACCGTTTACTACAACTTTGATTTTAGAAATTTTTTTTTTAGTGATATGTATTGAATTAATAAGTGCTGCTGACGTAATAATTGCTGTCCCATGTTGATCATCATGAAATACAGGTATATCAAGTATTTTTTTCAGATTTTCCTCAATTATAAAACATTCCGGAGCTGCAATATCTTCAAGATTAATGCCTCCAAAACTGACTGCAAAGTTTTTTATGCTGTTGATTATTTCAGTCGGATCTTTGCTATCAATCTCTAAATCAATAGCATCTATGTCAGCAAACCTTTTAAATAAAACTGCTTTACCCTCCATTACAGGTTTAGAAGCAATTGCCCCCAAATTTCCTAATCCTAAAATTGCAGAGCCATTACTTATGACTGCTACAAGATTTCCTTTAGTTGTATATTCATATGCTAGCTCTGGATTTTTATAAATCTCTTTAACTGGTGCTGCTACACCAGGAGAGTATGCTAAAGCCAGATCCCTTTTTGACGTCATTGGCTTTGATGAATTTATCTCAATCTTGCCAGATTTATTTGAATTATGAAATTCGAGAGCCTCTTTATCAGAATAATGTTCAATTTTGTTTTTTTTCATTAGGTAAATTTAATATACTATTAAGGTAAATTTAGGACTAATATGATTTATGAACCTCATTAAGTCAACAAGCACGTTTAGTCTATTTGTTTTATTAAGTAGAGTTCTTGGTTACATAAGAGATTTTTTTATTGCAATATACCTTGGATCAGGCCCTTTAGCAGACGCCTTCTTCGTAGCATTTAGAATTCCAAATACCTTTAGAAGATTATTTTCAGAAGGAACCTTTAATGCAGCTTTTGTCCCTTCTTATTCTTCAGAACTTATTAAAGGAAACAAAAATGCA
>CACFLJ010000021.1 GCA_902567045.1 uncultured Pelagibacteraceae bacterium | reverse complement strand
AAATAAAGTGGTGCCCCCGCACGGATTCGAACCGCGGACCTATTGATTACAAATCAATTGCTCTACCAACTGAGCTACAAGGGCATGAGAGGTTTTTTAATAGTATTTAATATATTATCAAGAAATTATTTTTGTTGATTTATATGATGAAAAACTATTGCTGCACTATTTGATATATTCAAACTTTCAACATTTTTGTTAATATTAATTTTTACTGAAAAGTCTGTATACTTTTTTGTATGTTGATTTAAACCATGTCCTTCTGAACCAAAAAGTAAAACATTATTTCCGGTCCACTTAACGTCAGTAAAATTTTTGTCACTATTAGCTGTAAATCCATAAACCCAAAAATTTTTATCTCTTAAATATTTTAAAGTAGTGTTTATATTCGATACTTGAAAAATATTTAAGTACTCAACACATCCACTGGCAGATTTATACAATAATTTACTTTCACTTGGAAAATGTCTTTCTTTTACAATAAGTCCATCAATATTAAATGAAGCTGCACTCCTAATTAACGAACCAATATTCCTGGGATCTGTAACTTCATCCAAACAAACAAATGTTAGATTGTTTTTGCCTCTAATAAACTCTTTTAGTTCAGGATTTTCTAAATGTTCTATTTCAGCAACATAACCCTGATGTAATATATCTTCGCTTCTGCAGTATTTATCTAATTCCTTTTTAGTTTTGAAAAAAACTTTTACATCTTTTAATAAATTTTTATGAGGGTTTTGTTTGTGAATATTCTTTTTACTTTCCTCTGTTAAGAATATTTTGATTACTCTTCTACCAGGGTTCTTTAACGCTCCAATTACAGCATGACGTCCCGCAATAAAAAAGGTTGATTTTTGAGTCATATTTTATGAATTTATTGGGTTTTTATACTATTTTTCCTGAAATTCACGTATTGCATTTGTACAATAAAAATATATAAAACGCATGTTGTTTAAAGCTTTATTGAACAAGGGGACGCTTCCCCTGCTATTAGGGAGGGGTACCAAAGCGGTCAAATGGGGCGGGCTGTAAACCCGTTGACTTCGGTCTTCGAAGGTTCGAATCCTTCCCCCTCCACCATTCAATAAATATTTAAATAATTTAGGAGTATACTTGGGTGATGCGGGTGTAGTTCAATGGTAGAACGCTAGCCTTCCAAGCTGGATGTAAGGGTTCGATTCCCTTTACCCGCTCCAAAAATTAAAAAAAAGAAAAAAAAAAGAGGTAAAAAAGTAATGTCAAAAGAAAAGTTTGTAAGAAATAAACCGCACTGTAATATTGGAACTATAGGTCATGTTGATCATGGAAAAACAACATTAACTGCTGCGATAACAAAAGTTTTAGCAGAGTCAGGTGGTGCACAATTTACTGCTTACGACCAAATTGATAAGGCTCCAGAAGAGAAAGAGAGAGGAATTACAATTTCAACTGCACACGTTGAATATGAAACAGATAAAAGACATTACGCTCACGTAGATTGTCCAGGTCATGCTGATTATGTAAAAAATATGATTACAGGTGCTGCACAAATGGATGGTGCAATATTAGTTGTTAACGCAGCTGATGGACCTATGCCACAAACAAGAGAGCACATACTTCTTGCTCGTCAAGTAGGGGTTCCTGCGATCGTTGTGTACTTAAATAAAGTAGACCAAGTTGATGATAAAGAAATGATAGATTTGGTTGAAGAGGAAATTAAAGATTTATTAACATCTTATAAATTCCCAGGAGATAAAACTCCAATCGTTAAAGGCTCAGCTTTAGCTGCTGTCGAAGGAAGAGATGATGAAATTGGTAAAAACTCAATTATGGACTTAATGAAAGCAGTTGATGATTTTATACCTCAACCTGACAGACCAAAAGATAAAGATTTCTTGATGCCAGTTGAAGATGTATTTTCAATTTCTGGAAGAGGAACTGTTGTAACAGGTAGAGTAGAGTCTGGAGTAATCAAAACTGGAGAAGAAATAGAAATAGTTGGTATTAGAGAAACTAAAAAATCAGTTTGTACTGGTGTAGAAATGTTTAGAAAACTTTTAGACTCAGGTGAAGCCGGTGACAATATTGGTGCGCTTCTTAGAGGTGTTGAAAGAACCGATGTTGAAAGAGGTCAAGTTTTATGTAAGCCGGGATCTATTAAACCACACACTAAATTTGAGGCACAAGCCTATGTATTAAAAAAAGAAGAGGGTGGCAGACATACACCATTCTTTACGAAATACAGACCTCAATTTTACTTTAGAACAACTGACGTTACTGGTGAGGTTGAATTGCCATCAGGAACAGAGATGGTTATGCCAGGTGATGATGCAAAATTTACAGTTAAACTAATTACACCCATTGCAATGGATGAAAAACTTAACTTTGCAATAAGAGAAGGTGGTAGAACAGTAGGAGCTGGAGTAGTAACAAAAATTATAGAGTAAACACTATAGGAGTGTAGCTCAATTGGTAGAGCGCCGGTCTCCAAAACCGGAGGTTGGGGGTTCGATTCCCTTCGCTCCTGCCAATTAAGTTAATAAAATTATGAAAAACCCTTTGAAATTTATCCAAGATGTAAAACAAGAAGCTTTTAAAGTTACTTGGCCAACTGCAAAAGAGACAGTTCAAGGTGCATTAATGGTTCTTGCAATGGCAGTTTTAGCCTCATTATTTTTTTTACTGTTAGATCAAGTATTAAAATTCTTTTTAGAAATCATACTTAGAGTGAGCATTTAATGAAAAATTGGTATATTGTTCAATCCCATTCAAGCTTTGAAAACAAAGTTGCACAACTAATAAAAGAGGAAGCGGAAAAAGCAGAAATTTCTGAAAAGATTGAGGAAATTATAGTGCCTACACATGATGTTACTGAAGTTAAAAGAGGCAAAAGAATTCAAAGGAAAAAGAAATATTTTCCAGGCTACGTTTTAATTAAAAGCGAAATGGATAATAATATTTACCACATGATTAAAAATTTAAAAAAAGTAAGTGGCTTCCTTGGATCAAGGGGCGCCCCGATACCAGTGTCTGACAAAGAAATAGAAAAAATTTTAGGACAAATAAAGGATGGTGTTGCTCAACCAAAATCAGGTATAGAATATAGCGTTGGAGAAAAGGTTCAAGTCATAGATGGACCCTTCGCATCATTTGCTGGATTGGTAGAAGATATTGATGAAGATAAATTAAGATTAAAAGTTTCTGTTTCAATTTTTGGAAGACCTACACCAGTTGATCTTGAATACAACCAAGTAGAAAAGGCGAGTTAATGGCAAAAAAAGAAATAAGTGGATACGTAAAGTTACAAATTAAAGGTGGCCAAGCTAATCCAGCTCCTCCTGTTGGACCAGCTCTAGGACAAAGAGGCATTAATATTATGGAGTTCTGCAAAGCATTTAACGATAAAACTAAAAGTTTCGCAGGAAAACCAGTCCCAGTTATAATTACAGTTTATAAGGATAAAAAATTTGATTTTATAATAAAATCGCCACCAGCATCACATTTTATTAAAGAAGCTATGAAATTAAAAAGTGGATCTAAAGAACCAGGAAGAAACATTGTGGGATCCATATCGAAACAGCAACTCAAAGATATTGCTGAAAAGAAAATGGCAGACTTAAATGCTCACGATTTGGATGAGGCTGCAAAAATTATTGCTGGATCTGCAAGATCAATGGGAATAGAGGTTAAAGACTAATGAAATCAAAAAGATACAAGAAACTGCCAGAAAAAACTAACGAGTTACCATCTGCCAAAATTGATAGTGTTCTTAATTTAATAAAATCAAATTGTACAACAAAATTCGATGAGTCAATTGATTTAAGTTTTAGAATTAATAACAAACAAAAAAAAAATGAAGTTAACCTTAGAACAGTTGTAAATTTACCAGGTGGAACAGGTAAGTCAATTAAAGTAGCTGTGGTATGTGAAGAAAGCAAAATAGATGAAGCTAAGAATGCAAATGCTGATGTGGTAGGAGGCGATGACTTAGTTGAAAAAATTAAAAAAGGAGATCTAAATTTTGAAAAACTCATCTGCACACCATCAATGATGATTAAGCTTTCGAAATTAGGAAAAGTTTTAGGACCAAAGGGATTAATGCCAAACCCTAAATTAGGTACAGTCACTAATGATATATCTAAAGCTGTCAAGGAAGCAAAAGCTGGTCAAGTTGAAATTCGAAATGACAAAGATGGAAATATAGGCTTAAGTATTGGAAAAAAATCTTTTGAAGATGATAAAATTATTAAGAATTATTTAGCGGTTATTGATGCTTTGGAAAAAGAAAAGTCTAATTTAACTATAAAGGGAGATTTAGTTAAACATGTATTTATAACTTCAAGTATGGGCGTATCCTACAAATTAAAGTTAGATAAGAGCTTTTAATTATGATGAACAAAGAACAAAAAAAACAGTATATAAATGATATGACAACTCAGTTTGATAAAACTGAGGCAGTTATTGTAACTCATTACCAAGGTTTAACTGTTAATCAATTAGATGACCTAAGAAAAAAAATGCGCGAGCATGGTATTAAATTTAAAATTACAAATAATAGAATTACAAAGCTTGCTTTAGAAAAAACAAAATGTAAAGAATTATCAGATTTGTTTTCGGGACCAACAGCAGTAGCTTTATCAGAAGATGCAATTACATCTGCAAAAATTCTCACCAAATTTTCAAAAGAAAAT
>CACFLJ010000020.1 GCA_902567045.1 uncultured Pelagibacteraceae bacterium | reverse complement strand
CACCGGATATCATTGTAAGAAATGAAAAAAGAATGTTGCAAGAGTCAGTAGACGCACTTTTCGACAATGGTAGAAGAGGAAGAGTAATTACAGGAACTGGCAAAAGACCTCTTAAATCATTAGCAGAAATGCTAAAGGGTAAACAAGGAAGATTTAGACAAAATCTTTTAGGAAAAAGAGTTGATTATTCTGGAAGGTCAGTAATTGTTGTGGGTCCAGACTTAAAACTTCATGAATGTGGGTTGCCTAAGAAAATGGCACTAGAACTATTTAAGCCATTTCTTTACGCTAGGTTAAATAAACTAGGATTGGCCTCAACCATTAAACAAGCTAAAAAGTTAGTAGAAAGAGAAAGAACCGAAGTTTGGGATGCATTAGAACTTATTGTAAGAGAACATCCAGTAATTTTAAACAGAGCTCCAACATTGCACAGACTTGGTGTACAAGCATTTGAACCAAAACTAATTGAAGGAAACGCTATTGAATTACATCCTTTGACTTGCGCTGCATTTAATGCAGATTTTGATGGTGATCAAATGGCTGTTCATGTTCCATTGAGTTTAGAAGCTCAATTAGAGGCACGAGTATTAATGATGTCTACAAATAATATTTTAAGTCCTTCTAATGGAAAACCTATAATTGTACCAAGTCAGGATATGATCTTAGGAATTTATTATTTATCACAGCCTCCAATTCAAACAGACAAAGTTGATGGTTATTTTGTTAATAGTTCTGAAATAGAACATGCTTTAGAAACTGGCCAAATTAAAGTTCATTCAAGAATAGTATCAAGGTTTGAGACAGTTGATGAAAAAGGAAATACAAAATTTGAAAAGCATATTAGTACAGCAGGAAGATTTTTATTATCAAATTTAATTCCAAAAAATATAAATAATAAATTTTCATTGGTTGACAGATTGCTACCTAAAAAAACAGTTTCAGAGGTAATAGACCATGTATTTAGATTTTCTGGTCAAAAAAGTACTGTAATATTTTGCGATAAACTAAAAGATATTGGATTTAAGCATGCATTCAAAGCTGGTATTTCATTTGGAAAAGACGATCTTCTAATACCAGAAAATAAAGAGCAACTAATTGATGAAACTAAAAAACTTATTGCAGACTACGAAGGTCAATATTCAGAAGGGTTAATAACAAGAGGTGAAAAGTATAATAAAGTAATTGATGCATGGTCTAAATGTACGGATAGGGTTGCGTCTGAGATGATGAAAAGAATTTCTGCTACAGAAGTCACAGATGACGGATTACAAATCAACTCAGTATTTATGATGGCTGATAGTGGAGCAAGAGGTTCAGCAGCACAGATGAAACAATTGGCTGGGATGAGGGGTTTAATTGCGAAACCATCAGGTGAAATTATTGAAACTCCTATTACATCAAATTTTAAAGAAGGTCTTACAGCGCTAGAATATTTTAATTCTACTCATGGTGCTAGAAAAGGTTTAGCTGATACAGCACTTAAAACTGCTAGCTCAGGATATTTAACACGTAGATTATGTGATGTTGCTCAAGATTTAACAGTTACAAAAAATAAATGTGAAAATCCTGGATCAATCGAACTCACAGAAGTGTTAGAGGGTGGAAACATAATGGTTAGTTTGTCTGAAAGAGCTTTAGGCAGGGTGACTGCAAATGATGTTAAAAATCCATTATCAGGTGATGTAATTATAAAAAAAGAGGAAATGATAGATGAAGCAGCATGTGAAAAGATTGATGCAGCAGGTGTAAAATCATTGAAAGTTTATTCAGTTATGACTTGTAGTTCGAAGGAAGGAGTTTGCGCTATGTGTTATGGTAGAGATCTTTCAAGAGGTAAGATGGTACATGTTGGTGAAGCAATAGGTATGATATCAGCTCAATCAATCGGAGAACCAGGAACACAGTTGACTATGAGAACTTTCCACGTTGGTGGAACAGCTTCTGTAAAGCAGGAGTCACAAATAGTCTCAAACTCCGATGGTATTCTAAAAATCGTTAACACAAACTTAATTAAAGACTCAAAAAATAATCAAATAGTAATGGGAAGAAATACAGAAATATCTATAGAAGACGACAATGGTCTTCAAGTAGCATCCTACAAAGTTCCTTATGGGTCTAAACTGTTTTTTGAAAATGAGCAAAAAGTAAAGAAAGGTTCAAAAATCTGTGAATGGGATCCATACACAACTCCTGTTATAGCAGAAAAAGATGGTATTGCTAACTATGTAGATTTAATTGATGGAGTTTCCATAGCAGAAACAGTCGATGATGCTACCGGTATTTCAACTAAAGCTGTAGTTGATTGGAAGACACAATCTAAAAATACTGATCTTAAACCTAGAATTACATTAAGAGATGAAAAAGGTAACGTTATTAAAAAAGCAGACGATAATGAAGCAAGATATTATTTAGTTCCTGACTCAATCTTATCAGTAAAAGATGGTGCAAAAATTTCTGCTGGTGATGTAATTGCAAGGTTACCAAAGGAAACAACAAAGACTAAAGATATTACTGGAGGATTACCTAGAGTTGCTGAATTATTTGAAGCAAGAAAAGCAAAAGACAGTGCAATTATTGCTGAAAATGATGGTAGCGTAATATTTGGTAAAGAAGTTAGAGGCAAACAAAGAGTTACAATTGAAGCTGAAAATGGCGATACTTCAAGTTACTTAATCCCTAAGGGCAAACATATTAATTTTAACCAAGGTGAAAAGATTAAAAAAGGTGAATATCTACTTGATGGTCAACCGTTGCCTCATGATATTTTAAGAATATTGGGCATAGAGGAATTGACAGAATATTTTGTTAACCAAGTTCAAGATGTTTATAGACTTCAAGGTGTAATCATAAACGATAAACATATTGAAACTATCCTGAGACAAATGCTTAAAAAAGTTGAAGTCAAAGAGACTGGAGATAGCAAGTTATTACCAGGTGAAGTAGTGGATAGAATAAAATTTGAGATTATGAATGAAGAATTAGTTGCAGATGGAAAAAAACCTGCGGTTGGTGAAAGAGTGTTAATGGGTATTACTAAAGCTTCATTACAAACAGAGTCGTTTATTTCAGCTGCATCCTTCCAAGAAACTACAAGAGTATTAACTGATGCCGCTATTAAAGGAAAAGTTGATAAACTTACAGGTCTAAAAGAAAATGTAATTGTAGGAAGATTAGTTCCTGCTGGCACAGGTGCGATCAAAAATTCTTGGAATAAAAAAGCAATAAATGATGACCAAAAATTTTTATCTGAGCAAGAGAGCTTCGAAGCATCAGAAGCTCAAATAAATCAATAATTTACTGTACTTTTAAGCCTTTATTTAGTTTGACAAATACAATTTCTAATGTATTTTGGCCATGTTTTTGGTTGGAATGTAGTGACTAGTTCACTAAACGCTGCCACAAATAACATGCCAGTTATTTTCATCAAAAATATAAATATTTATTAAAAATTAATTATGCCAACTATTAATCAGTTAGTTAGAAAAAGCAGAGTTAAACAAATAACTAGAAATAAAGTACCTGCTTTGCAGAAGCAACCTTTGAAGAGAGGTGTGTGCGTAAAGGTTTATACAACAACTCCCAAAAAACCTAACTCAGCCTTAAGAAAAGTAGCTCGTGTTAGATTGTCAAATGGATTTGAAGTAACTGCATATATACCAGGCGAAGGTCATAATTTGCAAGAGCACTCAGTTGTATTAATACGAGGTGGAAGAGTTAAGGATTTACCAGGTGTTCGTTATCATATTTTAAGAGGTAATTTAGATACCCAAGGTGTGGCAAATAGAAAACAAAGACGTTCTTTATACGGTACAAAAAAGGGTAAATAATAAATGTCAAGAAAACGTAAAGCTCCAAAAAAATTAGCTGTTATAGACCCTAAATATAAATCAACAATAATTCCAAAATTAATAAATTCAATTATGTATGATGGAAAAAAAACTATTGCGGAAAAAATTATTTACGATGCAATTGAAAAGATTAAAAGTAAATCTAAAGATGAACCTTTAAACGTTTTTAATGATGCAATTAATAATATTAGACCAACAGTTGAAGTAAGATCAAGAAGAGTAGGAGGAGCAACCTATCAAGTTCCTGTTGAAGTAAAATCTAAAAGATCACAAGCTTTAGCCTTAAGATGGTTAGTAGATGCATCAAGAAAGCGTAAAGACAAAAAAATGTCAGATAAAATATTTAATGAAATATATGATGCTTATCAAAACAGAGGATCAGCAATTAAGAAAAAGGAAGATACACATAAAATGGCAGAGTCAAACAAGGCTTTTGCTCATTTTAGATGGTAATTAATTATGTCAAGAACACATACTTTAGATAAATATAGAAACATTGGTATTATGGCTCATATAGATGCCGGTAAGACTACAACTACCGAAAGAATTCTTTATTACACTGGAAAAAGCCATAAAATTGGTGAAGTTCATGATGGTGCAGCAACTATGGATTGGATGGAGCAAGAACAAGAAAGAGGTATAACGATTACTTCAGCGGCTACTACATGTTTTTGGAATGACCACAGGATTAATATTATTGATACGCCTGGCCACGTTGATTTTACTATTGAAGTTGAGAGATCTTTAAAGGTACTTGATGGTGCTGTTGCTGTTTTTGATGGTGTGGCGGGTGTTGAGCCTCAATCAGAGACTGTATGGAGACAAGCTGACAAGTATAAAGTTCCAAGGATTTGCTTTGTTAATAAATTAGACAGAACTGGTGCAGATTTTTTTAGATGTGTAGGTATGATTAAAGACAGACTTGGTGCAAAACCTTTAGTAATGCAAATTCCAATTGGTGTAGAGGCATCATTAAAGGGCGTTGTAGATCTGATTAAGATGAAAGCTATCGTGTGGAAAAATGAAGATCTAGGTGCCGCTTGGGAATTAACAGATATACCAGATGATTTAAAAGATATTTCAAACAAGTACCGTCAGGAATTGGTTGAGACAGCCGTTGAGCAAGACGAAAAACTAATGGAAGATTATTTAGGTGGAAATGAGATATCTGAGGAAGATTTAATAAAGTGTGTAAGAAAAGGGTGTTTAGGTTTTGATTTCGTTCCAGTTTTAACTGGTTCTGCTTTTAAAAATAAAGGTGTTCAACCATTATTAGATGCTGTTGTAAATTATTTACCAAGCCCTAATGATATTGGTTCAATTAAAGGCACTAAACCAGGATCTGAGGAAGAAATTGAAATGAAATTTGAAGATAGCTCCCCTTTTTCAGCTCTAGCATTTAAAGTTGCGAATGACCCATTTGTTGGAAGTTTAACATTTATAAGAATTTATTCAGGTACAGTTAAATCAGGCACAGGAATTTATAACACATCTAAAGATAAAGAAGAGCGTGTTGGAAGAATGTTATTGATGCATGCAAACTCAAGAGAAGATATTAAAGAGGCAAATGCTGGTGATATTGTTGCTTTAGCTGGATTAAAAAATACAATTACCGGACATACATTAGCAGACAAGGAGACACCTGTTTTACTTGAACCCATGGAATTTCCAGATCCTGTAATTGAGATTGCCGTTGAACCTAAAACGAAAGCAGACCAAGAAAAAATGGGTGAAGCCTTAGGAAGATTAGCAAAAGAAGATCCATCGTTTAGAGTAACCTCTGACGAAGAGTCTGGACAAACAATCATAAAAGGAATGGGTGAATTACACTTAGACATAATTGTTGATAGAATGAAAAGAGAATTTAAAGTTGAAGCAAATGTTGGAGCTCCGCAAGTTGCTTATAGAGAGACAATCCTATCTACTGCAGAGAATGATTATACACATAAAAAACAAAGTGGGGGTGCAGGACAATTTGCAAGAGTTAAACTTACAGTAGAACCACTTGAACCTGGTAAAGGAAGAGAGATAGAAAGCAAAATTAAAGGTGGAGCTATTCCTAAAGAGTTTATTCCTGGAGTTGAAAAAGGTGTTGAAACTGTTGCAGACGGAGGAATTTTAGCTGGATTCCCTCTAATTGATTATAAAGTAACCATAGTGGATGGATTGCACCACGATGTAGACTCTAGTGTATTGGCATTCGAATTAGCATCAAGACAATGTTTTAAAGAAGCTTGCACAAAAGCAACTTTAAAATTATTAGAACCTATTATGAGAGTTGAAGTAGTAACTCCAGAGGATTATATGGGTGATGTTATTGGAGATTTAAACAGTAGGAGAGGTCAAATAAGCACACAAGAACAAAGGGGAAATGCAACTGTGATAACAGCCATGGTTCCACTAGCAAATATGTTTGGATACATAAATAATTTAAGATCAATGTCGCAAGGTAGAGCACAGTATTCTATGTTCTTCGATCATTACGATAAAGTTCCTCAAAATGTTCAGGATGAAGTAACTAAAAAGACAGGTTAATTATGGAAAAGCAAAATATTAGAATAAAACTTAGAGCATATGATAACAAGGTTTTAGATCAATCAACTGAAGAGATAGTTAATACAGTTAAAAGAACAGGTGCAAATATCAAAGGACCTATCCCCCTACCAACCAAAAAAGAAAGATACACAGTATTAAGATCACCACATATAGATAAAAAAAGTAGAGAACAGTTTGAAACAAGAACACATAAAAGATTGATCGATATCATAGAGCCCACACCAGCCACAGTTGAGGCATTAATGAAATTAGACCTAGCATCAGGTGTTGATGTGGAGATTAAAATATAATGAGTGAAATTGGTTTAATTGGAAAAAAAATTGGTATGAGCAGAGAATTTTTTAAAACAGGTCAGTCTATTCCTGTAACAGTATTAAAAGTTGAAAAAGCAAGGGTTATTCAATTAATTAACAAGGAAAATAGAGGATACGATGCAGTGCAGCTTGGATTTGGTAAAATTAAAAATTCAAAGTTATCCAAATCAATGAAGGGTTATTATTCTAAAAAAAACACAGAAGCAAAAAAAATTTTAAAAGAATTTAGAGTCAAAAATTTAGATCAATACAAAGAAGGTAATGAATTTGGCATTGAAATATTTAAAGATATAAAATTTTTAGACGTAAGATCAAAAACTATAGGTAAAGGATTTGCTGGTGCAATGAAAAGACATAATTTTGGAGGTTTAAGAGCATCACACGGAGTTTCTGTCTCTCACAGAGCACATGGTTCAACTGGTCAAAACCAAGATCCAGGAAAAGTATTTAAAGGAAAAAAAATGGCAGGTCATATGGGTGATAAAATAAGAACAATGCAAAATCTTGAAATTATTAAAACAGATTTAGACAATGATTTAATTTATTTAAAAGGATCAATCCCTGGTTCTAAAAATTCAGAAGTATTACTTAAGAAAGCTGTTAAAAATATTAAAAAACTTACGATTAATGAAAAAATTGAAATTTTTGAAAAATCAAAAAAAATAAAAGAGAAAAAAAAATAATTTATGAAAATAGATAAATTAAATATAGAGGGAAAAATAAATACTATTGAAGTCTCAGACAAAATAGTTTCTGCAAAGATTAATAACAAACTTGTAAGTAATGTTTTGTATAAAACTAATGCTAACTACAAAGGTAGAAAAGCCAAGACAAAACAAAAAAATGAAATTAAAGGATCAACTGCAAAAATATATGCACAAAAAGGTACTGGAAATGCAAGACATGCAAGTAAAAAGGCTCCTATATTTGTAGGTGGAGGTGTTGCTCATGGTCCAAAAGGTGAGCTTAATTACAAAAAGAGGAAACTAAATAAAAGTGAGAAAAAACTGAGTATAGCATCTTTAATTACAAAAAAAAATGTAACTAAAGATTTGATAATAATAGACGATTTTCAAAAAGAAATTTCAAAAACTAAAGAAATGAATAATTTACTTATTAAATTTGAAGCAAAAAATTCAATAATAATTGCAGATAAAAT
>CACFLJ010000019.1 GCA_902567045.1 uncultured Pelagibacteraceae bacterium | reverse complement strand
TTCTTTGCAAAAATATTTTCACTTAAGTAACTTAAATTATTTGTTTCTAAATCAACTAGAACTGGTATTAAAAAAACATCTATTTTTTTTGGTAATGAAATAGTTATATTTTTAGTGTCTAAAAATTTAATTAACTTTTTTCTATTAAATTCTACTTCCATAATACTTTTATATTTTTGATTAATGAATTTTTCATCCAATATTGAAAAATTATCGATTAATTTTTTAATATCGTTTATTGGTGTGTTTTTAATTTTATCATGATCTTTTCTCTCAAGTATCATTTGAGAGATATCTTGAAATGCTTTTTTAAAGCCCCTATCAATAACTTTAAGTTTATTAAAATTAAGATTATATTTTTCCTCAACTTCAATTTTTGAAACTACAAAAGTTTTAGCAAGTACCTCCTTTGTGGAAAACTCTATAAAATTAAAGGTTAAAAATATGAAAAATATATATAAACAACTTGATATATTTTTTTTAAAAAAATACATAACTTTGTTATATGGCATCAAATAAATTAACATACAGTAAGAGTGGAGTTAATATTCCAAAAGCAGATAGTTTTGTTAAGTTCATAAGTTCGCTAGCAAGAAAATCAAGTAAAAGTGGTGATTTTAAGAATATAGGAGGCTTTGGAGCAATCTCGCGAATACCCAAACAACTAAAAGATCCTCACATTGTTACTAGCACTGATGGAGTTGGAACAAAAATTGAGATTGCAAATGATCTAAATAAATTTGATACAATTGGAATAGATCTTGTTGCGATGTGTGTAAATGATTTGGTCGTTCAAGGAGCGAAGCCTTATTTGTTTTTAGACTACATTTCGATTAGCAAAATTAATTTGAGTAAATTAAAACATTTAGTTAAAGGTATTGTTAAAGGATGTGATATTGCGGGTTGCAAATTAGTTGGTGGCGAAACTGCTGAAATGCCAGGAACGTATACTAAAGGGAAATTTGATGTAGCAGGTTTTTCTGTTGGTCTTGTTGAAAAGAAAAAAATACTTAATAAAAAAATTAGAAGTGATGATCTTATTTTAGCAGTACCTTCTAATGGACTTCACTCTAACGGTTATTCCTTAGTGAGATATCTCCTAAAAAAAAAAAAAATAAATTTTAAAACAAGTAAATTTCTCAAAAACGAATTAATTAGACCAACTAAAATTTATGTAAAAGAATTATCTCTTATTAATGAAAAAAATTTAATAAATGGATGTGCAAACATAACTGGTGGAGGTTTAGTGGATAATATTCAAAGAATAATACCAAAAAATTTATGTGCTGATATAGATTTAAATAGAGTCAAAACATTAAAAATTTTTACATGGTTAAATAAAATGGGTGTAAGTGAGAAAGAAATGTTAAAGACCTTTAATTGTGGTGTAGGTTTTTGTTTAGTGGCAAATCCTAAAAATTTAAATTCATTAAGTAAATATTTTGGAAAAAAATTTAAACCCTATGTAATTGGAAAAATAGTGAAAAATTCAAAAAAAGTAAAATTAAGTGGAAAAATATCCTGGTAAAAAAAATACTGCTGTCTTTATTAGTGGTAAAGGTAGTAACTTAAAATCTTTAATAAAATACTCAAAAAAAAAAAAATCTTTAATTAAAATTATATTAGTTATTTCAAACAATCCAGATGCTGAGGGACTTAAATATGCATCTAGATCTAAAATAAAGATTTATAGAATTAATAATAAATCAAATTTTGAAAATAAATCACTTAAATTACTAAAGAAATATAATACAGATTTAATTTGTTTGGCTGGATTTATGAAAATCTTGTCAGGTAATTTTATAAAACAATTTTCTAAGCCAATATTAAATATTCATCCATCACTTTTGCCAAAGTATAAAGGATTAAATACACATGAGAGAGCAATTAAAAATAAAGATCGATTTGCAGGGGCATCAATTCATAAAGTAACAGAAAAATTAGATTCAGGTAAAGTTATTTTGCAAAAAAAAGTTAAAATTCTAAAAACAGATGATGTGAGAAGTTTGAAAAAAAAAGTTCTTAAAATTGAACATGAAATTTATCCAAAAGCTATTAATAAGTTTTTAACTAATCTTTAAAAAAAAAATCTAACTCTATCTTAGCGTTCTCGACACTATCAGATCCATGAACAGAATTTTTATCAATTGAAATACCATATTTTTTTCGAAGCGTTCCTTCTTCTGCATCTTTAGGGTTAGTTGCTCCCATTAATTTTCTATTTTCTAGAACAGCATTGTCTTTTTGAAGATTCATTACAACAATTGGTCCAGAAGATAAGTAGGCACATAAATCATTATAAAATGGTTTAGACTCATGAACTTTATAAAACTTTTCAGCTTCTTCTTTAGAAATATGAATTTTTTTTTCTTTTATAATTTCAAATCCATTATTTCTAAATTCATTTTTAATCTGATCTTGCAAATTTCTTTCAACAGCATCTGGCTTAATTATTGATAATGTTTGTTCAATATTACTCATAATTCTCCTCTATAAATTTGTTTAATAATCTAACACCATATCCAGTTGCGCCACCAGAATTCAGTGCTCCAGCATATTTAGAAAAGGCCATTCCAGCAATATCTAAATGCGCCCAAGGTGTTTTATTAATTATAAATCTTTGTAAAAATTGAGCTGCAGTTGTTGATCCAGCTCCTCCAACATAATTAATATTTTGCATATCCGCATTATTTGAATTCATTAATTTGTTATAATTCTCGTGAAGTGGCATTGCCCACACTTTTTCTTCTACATGCTCTCCAGCATCAAAAAGTTGTTTAGACAATTTTTTATTATTTGACCAAAGTCCAGCATATTCAGATCCAAGCGCAACAATTATTGCTCCAGTTAATGTTGCTAAGTCAATAATTAGACTTGGCTTAAAATTCTCCTCGGTATATGTAAGTGCATCTGCTAAAACTAGTCTTCCCTCAGCATCTGTATTTAAAACTTCGATTGTTTGTC
The DNA here is from genome assembly GCA_902567045.1 of uncultured Pelagibacteraceae bacterium. GTDB lineage: Bacteria > Pseudomonadota > Alphaproteobacteria > Pelagibacterales > Pelagibacteraceae > Pelagibacter. Next base: position 5,938 of record CACFLJ010000019.1, on the reverse strand, counting down.
CGCTGTAAGATTTTACAATATCTCCAGGTCTTTGTGCATTTGCTCCTGGCATATTTTCAACTAATCCAACAACTCCAACTGCATTAATTTTAGATTTCCTTAAAGCTAGAGTTTTCATAAGACCAACTACTGTTGCTGAACCCGCCATATCATATGTCATATCTTCCATAAATTTTGCAGGTTTGAGTGAAATTCCACCAGTATCAAAACAAACACCTTTTCCGACGAAGGCTAAAGGTTTTGATTTATTTTTATTTCCATTCCACTCTATTGTTACCATATAAGAACCTCTGATACTTCCTTGTCCGACACCGAGCAATGCATTAAAACCTAATTTTTTTAATCTCTTTTGGTCATATACTGTTACTTTTAATCCGAACTTTCTTAATTTAACAATTCTCTTTGCGTATTCATCTGGATGTAAAATATTTCCAGGTTCAGAAACTAAATCTCTAGTAAGAAAAACTCCTTCCAAAAGAGCATTTAATTTATTTCTTAATAAATTTTTTTGTTTAACATTTCTGCCAACAACGCTTAAATTTATATTAATATTTTTTTTTTTATCTGTTTTATAAAGATTAAAATTATAAGACTTAAGTTGTGCTCCATGAAGAAACTTTTCTAACTGTGCATTAGTGAAAGAATTATTTTCTACATTTATAAATGAATTTTCTTTTTTATTGTCCTTTAAAAAATTAAATAATTTCGAACCAAGTTTTTCAAAATCTAATGAAACTTTTGACTTCGTGCAATTTACTAATATGTAACTTTTGTTATTATAATCTTTTGTAAGGAAATTTTGTTCCAAGAAAAGCTTATTAGAAAAGACTGATTTTGTTAATTCTTCAATCTCTTTACTTTTTTTAATTTTTTGAGTTAGCAGGATAATCTCATTATCCTTTGCAATTTTCGGTACTTTGTTTACAAAATTTAAATTTATCATTATTATTTTGAAATATTTTTCAGATAATGTTGTATATTTATAAAAACATAAATTTCAATGAATAAATTAATATTTCGTAAATTTTCTCTCGATATTCTTAATTTCTTTTTAATAGCGTCTTTTAGTATTACTTTTATCGTATGGATAATTCAGGCTGTCAATCTTTTAGACCTGGTGTCTGATGATGGACATAGTTTAAAAATCTATTTTTACATTGTTTCACTAAATTTACCAAAGATTTTTAGTAAAATTATAGTTTTTGTATTTTTCATATCAATTTTTTATGTGATTAATAAATACAATAACTCCAATGAATTGCTTGTATTCTGGAATAATGGAATTAAAAAAATCAAGTTTATAAATTTTATATTAATTTTTTCATTATTATTTTTAATTATACAGTTAGCCTTAAATTTATTTATTGTTCCAAAATCCCAAAACTTAGGAAGACTTTATATTAAAGAGTCTAATATAGATTTTTTACCTAAATTAATCTCAGAAAAAAAATTTATAAATGTTATGAAAAATCTTACAATTTTTGTAGAAGAATACAAAAAAAATGGAAAACTTAAAAAGATTTATATTAATGAAAATATTGATTCAAGTAAATCAAAAATCATTGTTGCTGAAAATGGTAGAATTATAAAAAAAGACAATAAATATATTTTAAGATTATTCAATGGTGAAATAACAAATATTAATAAAGATAACGCTTTCACTTTAAACTTTTCTGAAACTGATTATGATTTATCAGAATTTTCAACAAAAACAATTACACGCACTAAAGTTCAAGAATTAGATTCAATACAAATGTTTTTATGCCTTAAAGAAATTTTTCAAAATAAAAAATTTAATAAAAATGAAAGAATCAATAAACCAGAAAGTGAAACATGCAATGGTAGAACTGTTAAGTCCTTGAGCGAGGAATTATACAAAAGATCTGTGCTACCGTTTTATACTCTTATAATTTCTCTTATAGCATCAAGTTTAGTTATTGAGCCAAGATCAAAATATTTTATGAAGTTTCATAAACTAAATCTTTTTTTAATAGGAATTTCTGTAATAATTTTATCTCAGCTTAGTTTAAAATTTTTTTTAAATTCTATGGATATTTTATATTTAATATTATTTTTACCAATAATATTAGTAATCTTGTATTATATTTTACTGCTTATTTTTACTAAATTTAAATTAAATTATCTATGATATTAAAACGTTATGAAAATTATTTGACGAAACTTTTCTTAAAAAATATTTTAATAATTCTTATAGTATTTGTTTTCTTAAGTTTTTTTCTTAACATTTTTGAAGAAATTAAATATTTTGAAAATAAAGAAAATGAGCTCTATTATCCAATCATTCTAACTATATTGAACATACCCTCGATTATCTTTGAAATTCTCCCTTTTATATTTTTATTAGGTGTGATGTTCTTTTTTATTAATCTTTATGAAAATGAAGAAATTGAATTACTTCGAAGTAATGGTGTAAATAATTTCAAAATTACTTTTATAATTTCTATCATTTCTTTGATCGTTGGAGTATTGCTGATTGTTGTTTACTATTCATTTTCTGCAAATTTAAAAAGCTTATACTTGAGTATGAAATATAAATACTCAAATGATGGAGATCATTTAGCAGTTGTAAATGAGGATGGTTTGTGGATTAAGGAAAAAAACAAAAATGGTACTAAAATGTTTATTATAAACGCTAAAACTTATAAATTTAACAATTTAGAAAATGTTGAAATAATCGAGTTAGATAAGAATTACAAATTAACAAATACTATTATCTCAGATAAAGCAAATATAATTAGAAAAAATTGGATACTTAGTAATGTAAAGATTTACTCAAAAGAAAAAAAAAGTGAAACATTAGAAAATTATAATTATACATCCAATTTTAACGGAAAAATAATATCTAATTTATTCTCAAATTTAGACTCATTAAATATTTTACAGCTAAATAAACTAAAAAGAAATTATGAAGCTATTGGATATTCCACAACAGAAGTTAAACTTCAACTAAATAAAATATATAGTATACCAATTTATCTTACACTGACTACAATAATAGGTGCTTTACTAATGTTTAAAATAAATTTTGTAAAATCAAAATTTTTCTTAATTATAATAGGTGTAATAGTTTCAGTTATTTTTTATTATATTAATTATTTTTCAATTTTATTTGGAAAAAATGAAACGTTACCAGTAGAAGCTTCAGTATGGTTACCTCAAATATTATTTTTTTTAATGTGCTCTTTAGGGCTTACTAAACTCAATGAAAAATAAACTTCTTATAAATTATATAACATTTGTTCTGATATTTATAGGATCAAACTTGAAAGCAGAAACTATTTTCTTCGACTCAAAGAATATTAAAATTGAAGAAAATGGAAATATGATATTTGCAACAAAAGGGCAAGCAAAAATACCATCAAGTAATTTAATTATAGAAGGTGATAAATTTATTTATGACAAAATAAATTCTGAGTTAATAGTTATAGATAATGTCAAATACTTTGATAATGAAAATAATATGTATATTGAAAGCGACAAAATAATTTATAATGAAGTAAACAATACAATATTCTCAAAAAGCGAAACATTCATTAAAAGTGAGGATGATTATGAGATAAAGTCAATTGATGTTCTATATAATAGAAATTTGAATAAAATATTAAGTAATAAATTTACAAGTGTTAACGATAAAAATTTAAATAGTTTTTTATTTAAAGGAGGTTTAGTTTTTGAACTCGTCCCTGAAATTATTTTTTCTAATGAGGTTGTTGTAACAGATAAAAATCTCAATAAATACTTCTTTAAAGAGAGTAAAATTAAATTAAATAGCAATGAAATTCTTGGTAAAGAAGTATTGGTAGAGTTTGAAGACTCGTTTTTTGGTAATAGTGAGAATGACCCAATATTAAAAGGGAAAAGTGCAACCTCTGATAATGATAGTACAAAGATTTACAAAACTGTTTTTAGTACATGTAGTAAAGAAAATAAAAATTGTAGAGGTTGGGAGTTGCAAAGTAAATTATTTACGCACAATAAGGTTAAAAAGTTATTTGAGTATGAAAAGTCTTGGCTTAAAGTTTTTGATAAAAAAGTTTTTTATATGCCATATTTTAATCATCCGGATCCCTCGGTTAAAAGAAAATCTGGATTCCTGAATCCTTTTTATAAAGGGTCAGATAATTTGGGATCATCAATAACAATTCCATACTTTTACAGCCTGTCAAATTCAAAAGATCTTACATTTAAGCCAAGAATATATGTGGACAACAATATTATTATTCATAATGAATATAGAGAAGCTTTTAAAAATTCAGATTTAAAAACTGACTTCAGTCTAAATAGAAATAATAACAATACAAGTTCACATTTTTTTGCAGATTTAAATGGTAAGTTTGATGATAACACAAATTATGAATTTAAAGTTCAAAATGTTACAAATGATAATTATTTAAAAATACATGATATTAAAAGTTACACACCAATTATAGATAGTGATAGTTTGTTAACTTCTTATTTCAGAATTAATAAAGAATTAGACAAGAATACAAATATTTCCAGTACTGTGAGACTTTATGAAGATTTGTCAAAAGAAGACAGTGATAAATATCAGTATATATTTCCAGATTTCAATTTTAAAAAAAATATTGATTTAGATGAAAGTTATAATGGTCAATTCAAGTTCTTGTCATCAGGATTTCAAAAAGTTTATAATACTAACATTCATGAAACTCAGATAAACAATGCCTTTAATTTTGAGTCCTATGATTTTTTTTCATCAAATGGATTAGTTACTGATTATAGTTTTTTGTTAAAAAATTTTAATACTTATTCAAAAAACTCAACTGTATACGAAGGTAAAAACGATCATGAAATTTTTGGAACATTTTTGCTTAAAACAGAGTATCCATTGAAAAAAAAACTTGAGGAAGGAAACAATTTCTTAAAACCAGTTGCTCAAATAAGGTTTAGCCCAACTAACGGAAAAAATATTTCATCAACAGGATCGAAAATGGACTATAGTAATATTTTTTCTCCAAACAGAATTGGTAGAAGTGATATGGTTGAGAAAGGTAAGTCAATTACATTAGGCTTAGAATTTGAAAAACAAAATCTTAGTAATGAAAAGATACTTGGTCTAAATATAGGCAATATATTTAAAGATAAAAAAAATGAAACTTTGCCAAACAAATCAAAACTTAATCAAACAAGATCTGATATTGTTGGAGATATATTTTACAAATTTGATGATAAATTTGAACTAAATTATAATTTTTCTTATGATAGAGACTTGGATTTTTCAAATTATGACGCGATAAGTGCTAAATTTGGTATTAACAAAGTGGTTACAACTTTTGATTATATTTCTGAAAATCATGAACTAGGAAATTCAGAAATACTAAAAAATAATACTCAAATAGAATTAAATAAAGAACACTCACTTAAGTTTGGTACTACAAAAGATCTAAAAGATGACTTTACCCAGTTCTATAAACTTGCTTACAAATATGAAACAGATTGTTTGTCTGCTTCATTTGAATATGAAAAGAAATTTTTTAGAGATGGTAGCTTAGTACCAGACGAAAGTTTATTTTTTTTGATACGATTTATACCATTTGCAGACATTAGAGGATCGGCAAATTCTATTTTTGATAACTAATGAGTAAAATTAAAATAATAATTTTTCTCATATTTATTTCTACATTTAATCAATTTTCATATTCAGATACAATAGAAATAAAGGTTAAAATAAATGATCAAATAATTACTAACTTAGATATTGAAAATGAAAAAAAATATCTTCTATTTTTAAATCCAAAATTGATAGAATTAGAAAGATCTAAAGTAGAAGATTTAGCAAGAAACTCCTTAATAACTGAAATTATTAAAAAAATCGAATTAGAGAAATTTTTTAATTTTACTAAAAATGATCAGTTACTAAACAAAATAGAAAAACAGTTAATCAAGAAGAGAAATA
>CACFLJ010000018.1 GCA_902567045.1 uncultured Pelagibacteraceae bacterium | reverse complement strand
ATAATTGGAAATCTATTAATAAAATGAGTCCATCTACATCTGTTCCAATCCGACTATCAGTAGAATCAAATAATACAGAAAAATCATTAAAATTAGAAAATGCTTTAGGTAATTTAGATTTTGTTGATAGCTATAATATTGAAAAGTTTGATAGTAAAATGATTATATATAAAATTTATTACAACAGTAGTCCAAAAAGATTTTTAAAAGATATTTTGTATTATGGAATTAATATTGATACTTCTTCAACTAACTGGAAAATAGAATGAGTGAATTAAATCAATTACTTCTAGACTTTGATTATAAAACTAATTTTAATGAACATGATTTTTATTTATCGAAAAGTAATTCTAATGCATTTAATTTGATTAATAGATGGCCAGACTGGGATAAAAAAATATTAAATATATCAGGTGAAAAATTCTCTGGAAAAAGTCACCTAGCAAATATCTTTAAATTAAAATCTAAAGCATTTTTAGTTAAGGGAAATGAGATTGATAATTCAATTTTTAAAAGTATAAAATTACATGAAAGTATAATTGTTGATGATTTTGAAGAATGTAATCAGGAAGAAATACTTTATTCAATTTTTAATCTAATAGATCAGGACAGTAAGTATTTGTTGATAAATTCATTAAAGCCAATAAATGAAATTAAATACAGACTACCTGATTTAACCTCAAGATCAAAAAATTGTCTTTACGCAGTAATTGAAAATCCAGATGATGAATTACTTTTTGCTATAATTTTAAAGAATTTTTCTGACCGCCAGATTAAAATCGAAAAAAAAATAATAAATTTTATAATTAGTAGAATAGACAGATCTTATAGAAAAATTGATGAATTTATATATAAGATTGACGAGTTAAGTTTAAAAAAAAAAAAACCAATTAATTTAAAAACCATAAAAGAAATTTTGTAAATTGAATAAATATAGAACTCATACCTGTGGAGAATTAACCAAGTTACATAAAGAAAAGGAAATTTCTTTGTCTGGCTGGATTAACAAAAAAAGAGACCATGGAAATCTTTTATTTATAGACTTAAGAGATAATTTTGGAATTACTCAATGCGTTATAGACAAAAGTAATGAAATTTTTAAGAAAATTGAAAAACTTTCTTTGGAAACAGTAATTAAAATTATGGGAGTGGTTATTGAAAGATCAAATGAAACAATAAATAAAAATATTTCTACTGGCGAAATAGAAGTCAAAATTAATAATATTGATATTCTTGGGAAAACTAAAGAATTACCAATGCCAGTTTTTTCTGATCAAGAATATGCTGAGGAAATAAGACTTAAGTATAGATTTTTAGATTTAAGAAGAAAAAAAATACATCAAAATATTATCTTAAGATCAAAAGTAATCTCATTTATAAGAAATGAGATGCAAAAACTTGGTTTTTTAGAATTTCAAACTCCTATTTTAACTTCATCTAGCCCAGAAGGAGCAAGGGATTTTCTTGTACCCAGTAGATTAAATCCTGGAAAATTTTATGCCTTACCACAAGCTCCTCAACAATTTAAGCAACTAATAATGGTTTCTGGGTTCGATAAATATTTTCAAATAGCACCTTGTTTCAGAGACGAGGACGCTAGAGCAGATAGAAGTCCTGGAGAATTTTATCAATTAGATGTTGAAATGTCTTTTGTTGAACAAGAGGATGTCTTTGGAGTAATTGAAACTTTATTTCTAAAATTATTTAAAACATTCAGTAATAAAAAAATTCTCCATGAAAAGTTTCCAAGGATTACCTATGAAGATGCAATGCTTAAATATGGGTCAGATAAACCAGATTTAAGAAATCCTTTAGAAATTTCAGATTTAACAATTATTTTTGAAAGAGAAGATGTGAAATTTGATATTTTTAAAAAGTTAGTCAAAAGTGGTTTCCTGGTAAGGGCGTTAGTTACCAAAAATACAAAGGATAAACCAAGAAGTTTCTTTGATGGTATTGATAGATGGGCAAAAGAGCAAGGTTCCTCTGGTCTAGCTTATTTTACATTAGAAAAAGATGATAAAATTAATGCCAAAGGACCAATTGGAAAATTTTTTTCAGAGAATGCATTATTAGAAATCATGAAACTAACAAATGCGAACATAGGCGATACGGTATTTCTTTCTTGTGGAAAAAAAAATGATGTAGAAAAAATATTAAGTGTTGCAAGAAACAAAATAGCTGAAGATTTAAATTTAATTGATAATAAAATATTCTCATTTTGTTGGATTATTGACTATCCAATGTATGAGATTGATGAAACTACTAAAAAAATAAAATTTAGTCATAATCCATTCTCAATGCCTCAAGGTGAAATAAATAAATTAGACTTATCTAATCCTTTAAATATTAAAGCCTATCAATATGATATTGTTTGTAATGGAATTGAGTTATCATCCGGTGCAATTAGAAACCATATTCCTGAATTAATGTATAAATTATTTGAAATTGCTGGGTATTCAAAAAATGATGTTAATAGTAAATTTAGTGGAATGATAAATGCTTTGAGCTATGGAGCTCCGCCTCATGGAGGTATAGCCCCAGGCATAGATAGGATTGTTATGCTTTTAGCAAATGAAAAAAATATTAGAGAGATTACTATGTTTCCTATGAATCAGAACGCACAAGATTTAATGATGAATGCACCATGTGAAATTTCTGAGGATCAATTAAAAGAGCTGAATTTATCTTTAAAAAAGAAAAGTTAATTATTTTTTTCCTTTAAGATTAATTTTTATATCTGACAGATCTACTAATTTCTTTTTATAATTACTTCTTACAAATCCTTTGCTTGTGATATCTTTTACCAATTTTAAGAATTGAGTTTTATCTTCACTATTTTCATCCGAACTGGTTTCATCCAAAGTATCAGATCCCCCTATAGAAGGTGTATGAGCTAGATCTTCTCTATTTAGATATGATATTGCTAATTCTCTGAATATATAATCTAATATTGATGTTGCACTTAAAATTCTGTCATTCCCAAATACCTTTCCCGAAGGTTCAAATTTAGTATCTACAAAGGCATTAACAAATTCGTCTAAAGGAACTCCATACTGTAATCCAAGTGAAACAGCTATAGCAAAGTTATTCATTGTCGCTTTTACTAGCTCACCTTCTTTACTAGTATCTATAAATATTTCTCCTATTTTACCATCTTCATATTCACCTGTGTGTAGATATACTTTGTGATCACCAATTGATGCTTTTTGGATATATCCTTTTCTTCTGTCTGGCATACTAAATCTTTTACCATTCTTATCTTTAATGTTTTGAGTTAACATCTCTTGATTAATTTTAAGGCTATTTTTTTGCTGAGTTTGAGGAATTTCTTTTTCAACAACATTTATCTTATTTTTTTCAATTTTTTCTAAATTTTTAGTTTTTCTATTATCCAGTTTTACATCAAGTATTTCAAACTTACCGTCATCTCTTTTCTCTATATTTTGGATGTTTTTTTCATCTATATCATCTAGGTAATGACTTACTTTAAAACTACAGGTGTAATACGTTTCTACTAAATATTTTGCCATTGAATTTCCTTATTTATTTTTAAAATTGAATCTTAAAGTTATAATGTATATAGAAATTTATAATTTTAATCTAATTTATTTTTTACAATTTTAAATTGAAATAAAATTAAATATTTATGTTGACAGTATTTAAACAAATTTTTACCTGGTGGAATCAACAGACGTTTGGAACTAGATTACAAATATTTTTTTCAGGAAAATTAGTTGGAGAAGATAAGAATGGAAATAAATATTATGAAAGCAAATCAGGAAGAAGATGGGTAATCTATAATGGTGAAGTAGAGGCATCAAAAATACCTAATGAGTGGTATTCATGGATGCATTATATGAATAATCAAATAGAAAACACTCATGACTTAAAAAAATATCACTGGCAAAAAGAACATTTATCGAATCAAACTGGCTCCTTTAACTCCTATCACCCAAAAAAATTTAATCGTGAAATTAAAAAAAAATATAAAAGCTGGAAAAGTTAATTTCTTTTTTGTAGCAGTTTTTTTTATAATTAAATTAAATTATTCTATTGCTGATACGATACCAAAAAGTGAGATGATTGCAGAATTAAGTGTTCTGGATAAAGTAAGTTCAAAAAACACAAATATTAAAATACAAGTAGGAGAAGAATTTTCTTTTCAAAATCTAACTATAAAAGTTTTAAAATGTTACAACTCAACATTTGATGATGATCCTGAAGTTACTGCTTATATTCAAGTTAAAGATGTTTCAATGAATAAAAATGATAAAGTATTTGTTTTTAACGATTGGACTTTTGCTTCAAGTCCATCGATAAGACCTTTTGATCATCCGGTATATGATGTTTGGTTAAAAAAATGCTATAGTTAAATAACTTTTTCATTATCAAGCCAACTAACATTGAAATCAGAATTTAAAAATTTTTTGTTATGAAGTAAAACTTTATGTAGTTCAATTGTTGTTGTTATTCCTTCAATTACAAATTCATCTAGTGATCTTAACATTCTTTGAATAGCTTCCTCTCTATTTCTTCCGTGAGTAATTACTTTACAAACCATGCTATCGTAAAAAGGTGTAATTTTATATCCTTGGTATATCGATCCATCAACTCTTGTTCTAAAACCAGAAGGTTGATGACACATACCTATTTTACCTGGCGAAGGTTGAAAATTATTACTCGGATCCTCAGCATTAATTCTACATTCGATAGCATGACCTCTTGGGTTTACATCACTCTGTTCCAGTGCTGTATCGCCTGAAAACGCTATCCATATTTGCTCTTTTATTATGTCAATTCCTGTTACCATCTCTGTTACTGGATGTTCAACTTGTACCCTAGTATTCATCTCCAAAAAGTAGAATTTTCCATCTTCGTATATAAACTCAACTGTTCCAGCACCCTCATATCCAATTTTGCTAACCATACTAACTGTTTTTTCAAACAAATCTTTTCTAATTGCATCATCTAAAACAGGACTTGGAGTCTCTTCTATTAGTTTTTGATGCCTTCGTTGAACAGAACAATCTCTCTCATGCAAATGAACTGTTCTATTTTTACCTGACAGCACCTGAACTTCTATATGTCTTGGATTTTGAAAAAATTTTTCAATATAAACTTCATCATTATTAAAAAATTTTTTTGCTTCTTGTTTCGCTGTTAAAAAAAGATTCTCAAATTCCTCTAACTTATTAACAATTTTCATTCCTTTTCCGCCACCACCACCTGATGCTTTAATTAATACAGGAAAGCCTATATTCTCACATATTTTTTTTGCTTCATCCAAATCTTTAATTCCACCATCTGATCCTTCTATCACTGGAAGGCCATATTCTTTTGCAACTTTTTTTGCTTGAATCTTATCTCCCATCATTTTAATTAAATCAGATGAAGGGCCTATAAATTTTATATTATTTTCCTCTAATATTTTTGCAAATTCATAATTTTCTGATAAAAAACCATATCCAGGATGCACAGCTTCAGCCCCTGTAAGCTCAATGGCTGACATAATTGCAGGAATATTTAAATAGCTTAATGATGGTTGATGAGGACCTACACAAACACTTTCATCGGCCAATCTTACGTGCATTCCATCTCTATCCACATCTGAATGAATAGCTACTGTTGCAATGCCCCATTCTTTGCAGGCTCTTATTACACGTACTGCTATCTCACCTCTGTTAGCTATAAGTATTTTTTTAAACATTAATTTAGTCTAATGTTGCTATTGTCTGACCAAATTCTACAGGCTGACCATCCTCAACACTAATTTCTTTAACTATTCCATCTATAGGACTTGGTACATGGTTCATAGTTTTCATAGCTTCAACTATCATAACTGTATCACCTTTTTTAATTTTTTGACCTATCTCAATAAATTTTTTACCGCCTGGCTCTGGAGCGAGATAAGCTGTGCCAATTATAGGTGAAGTAATTTTTTTAGAGCTATCAATTGAAACTTCCTCTTTAATAACCTTCTTTATGTTATCAGGTACTACAGCTTCTATATTTTTTGATATTCTAGATTTTGAGACTTTAACCTTAATGTCTTTTTCAGTGTACTCTATTTCTGTAAGATTAAATTCATCCAAATAATCATTTAACTCTTTAATGATATTTTTATTAATTTTCATTTTTTAAGATTTCATGCATAGAGTTTATGGCTAAAATATAGCCATTTATTCCTAATCCACAAATTATACCAGTTACGACTGCGCTTATCAGAGATTTATGCCTAAAATCCTCTCTTTTATAAATATTTGATATGTGAAGTTCTATAATAGGTTTTTTAAAAATACTTAAAGCATCTCTAATAGCAACTGATGTATGACTATATCCAGCAGCATTTATTATGATTCCGTCGTGCGTTTTACGAGCATCTTGAATAATATTTACAATATCACCTTCAACATTTGATTGTTTAATTTCTATATCGATATTTAAATCTTTTGCTCTTTTTTGACAAATTTCTTCAAGGTATTTATAGTCCTTGCTACCATATTGAGTTTGTTCTCTTTCACCTAATAGATTAAGATTAGGCCCATTAATAATTATTAATTTACTCATAAAAAACTTTATATTATATGAATAAAAAAAATAAAATAAAAATAGTAGTCAATGGCAAGTTTTTAACTGTAAATTTGAAATTTACTCTAAAAAATCTTGTTGAAAAGTTAAAAACACCAATTAACAAAGTAGCGATAGAATTAAATGAAGAAATAGTTGATAAAAAAAAATTGAATAAAGTTTTTTTAAAAAATAAAGATAAAATAGAAATTGTACATTTTATTGGTGGTGGTTAATGAAATTAGATATTTTGAAAATTGCAAATAAGAAATTTAAATCCAGACTTATAGTTGGAACTGGAAAGTATAAGAATATGCAAGAGTGTGCAAAAGCAATTAAAATTTCAGGTGCTGAAATTGTAACAGTTGCAGTTCGAAGAGTAAATATATTAGATAGATCAAAACCATTGTTGATGGATTATATTAATCCCAAAAAAATAATGTACTTACCGAATACAGCTGGATGTTTTACATCAAATGATGCTTTAAGGACATTAAGACTTGCTAGAGAAATTGGAGGTTGGAAAATAGTAAAATTAGAAGTTTTAGGAGACAAAAAAAATTTATTTCCAGATATGATTGAAACTCTTAAATCTACTGAAGTTTTAACAAAAGAAGGCTTTAAGGTAATGGTTTATTGCAATGACGATCCTCTAATGTGTAAAAGATTAGAAAATTCCGGAGCTTCTGCTATTATGCCGCTAGCAGCACCAATTGGATCAGGTCTAGGTATCCAAAATAAAACAAATATAAAAATTTTAAGACATCAAACAAAAGTCCCTCTGATAATTGATGCTGGGATAGGTCAGGCTTCAGATGCAGTCGAAGCAATGGAGATGGGTTGCGATGCGGTGTTAATAAATACAGCAATAGCTAAAGCTAAAAAACCTTTCCAAATGGCAGAGGCAATGAAATATGCAGTAATATCAGGAAGAAAATCTTTTCTTTCTGGGAGGATTACGCCTAATTTTCAAGGATCACCATCGACCACAAAAAAAGGACTAATTTAAACTTTTTTTTTGAAATTTTTCCTTTTTTTAAATTTTTTTCTTTTAAAGCCTGATTTTTTTTCTTTTATCAAATCTATATTTTTATCTAATTTTTCCTCAGAAATTTTCTGCAAATTTTCAACTTTATCAACTTTCTCCAATGATTTGCCTGATTTTGATTTAAACTCAATATTATAATCTTGTAAACCCAAGCCCTGGCCAGGACTTAGATTGATTTTAACTTTATTTTTCTTTTTAAAATAATCTAAATCTTCAGAAAAATATCTTTCAATAAAACTTAGAATTTTTTCATTAATATTTACATCTACAATTTTAGCACTTGTTTCAAATATTTTAATTTCAATTAATTTAATTACTTTTAATGCCAAGGTTTCGTTAGTTAATTTAATTGACCATTTAATATTACTCTCTCTTAATCTTTGTCTAGACATTTCAAGTAAACCAAAATTACTAATTCTTCCAATTTGTATTCTTGCTCTATCATTTCTACATCTTTCCTTTAACTTTCTTTCTACTTGCTTTCGATTATTAAAGCTAAGCATATCAATAAAATCAATTATAATTAAACCAGATAAATCTCTAATTTTTATTTGTCTAGCTATCTCTTCAGCTGCTTCAAGATTAGTATCTAATGCAGTGCTTTCGACATTTTTTTGTTTTATCGATTTACCTGAATTTATATCTATAGATACTAAAGCCTCCGTTGGATTTATAACAAGATAGCCACCAGAACTAAGTTTTACTTCTGTTTTAAAAATTTCAAAAAGTTTTTTTTCAATATTCTCTTTAAAAAATAATGGAATTTTTTCTCTAAATTTTTTTACTTTTTTTAATTGTTTAGGCATCATAAGTTTCATGTAATTCTTCGCTTTTTGATAACCCTCATTACCCTCAACTATGATGTTCTGTGTTTCGTCATCGTACATATCACGTATACTTCTTTTAATTATATCACTTTCTTGATGTATTAATGAAGGAGCAATAGAATTTAATGCGTTATCTTTTATAGAATTCCAAATTGTAATTAAATTTTTTAAATCACCATCTATTTCATTTTTAGTTTTATTTGAGCCAGCTGTTCTAACTATAATTCCCATCTCTTTTGGAATCTCAATTTCATTTAATATTTTTCTAATTTTCTTTCTATCTCCAGGGTTAAAAATCTTTCTAGATATTCCACCACCTTTCGCAGTATTAGGCATTAAAACAATGTATTTTCCTGCTATACTTATAAATGTACTTAGAGCCGCTCCTTTAAAACCTCTTTCATCTTTTAATACTTGAACTAATATAACTTGATTAGGTTTTATTACTTCTTGAATTTTATATCTCTTAGATGGAAATTTTTTTTCATTATTTATTTTTTCTTTGCTTTCATCTTCTAATTTTTCAACTGGATCATTTAATTTGACCTCATCGTTGCCTTCTAAAATTTGATTTTCATTATTTTCACT
>CACFLJ010000017.1 GCA_902567045.1 uncultured Pelagibacteraceae bacterium | reverse complement strand
ATCAAATTCTTGAAGATTACGATGCAAAAAACCCCAGCCAGTTATTTAAAGACAAAGTAGTAATAAGTAATGAAAATGCTTTACTCATACAGTCTAAAGTAGCCGATTTAAGACTTAAAAGAGGTGAAGAAATTATTGGTTATAAAATTGGCTGTGTTTCTAAAGATACTCAAAAAAAAATGGGTTTTACTCAACCAGCAAGTGGATTTCTTTGGAAACATGAACTGTATCAAAGTGGAGTAGAACTTAATAAAAAAGATTATTCCAATCCAGCTATGGAAGCAGAATTTGGAGTAATACTTAATAGAGATATTAATCCTGATCTTGTTTCATTTGATTATATTTTAGAGTCTGTACAATCAATTTATCCCCTAATAGAAATACATAATTTAGTTTTTAATGGTAATGAACCTCATGGTGCAGAGCTTTTAGCTAATAATGCAATTCACGCAGGAGTTATTTTAGGACAAGGACACAAGGTACCTATTGATAATAAAATTACAGATCTTAGGCTAGTTTATGACAGTGAAGAAGTTGATAAATGGATAGATAAAAAATGGCCCTTTGATATGCTTGGAGAAATAGGGTGGCTAGTTAAAGATAAGGCAAAAACAAATAATATTTTGAAAAAAAACGATTTAATTTTAACAGGAGCATATGGATTTCCAGTTCCAATTAATGAAAAAAAGTTGATAGAAGTTGCTTCATCAGCTTTCGGGGATGTAACCACTACATTTATTTAAATATAGCGCATGTTATCTTCGTTAACTGCTTTTTCTAATCTAATTAAAAAATCTGGTATTGCACTTTTAACTCTACTCCATGTAGGAATAAAAGGTGTATCCATTGGGTTGTGATTGAAAGCATCACCAGCCTTCATGATATTGGCTGCAAACAATTCAACTGCTTTTTCCTCTGTATGAGAGTCAAATTTTAACCCATTCATTTGTGCATCATTTCTATACGCATCTATTAGGTCTAAAGCTTCTCTGTAGTAAGTTGCTTTTAAAGATCGAAATTGCTCTTTACTAAATGAGTGACCTTGTGTTGCTAATTTTTTTATAAAAGTTTTAATTATATCAATAGACATTCTTGATAGACCTTGCTTTTCATCATTAATAGATAAGTTTTGATGTTTGTGATCATATGTATCTGCTAAATCCACCTGACATATATTTTGAGGAGAAAAGTTTCTTTGCATTTCAGATAAAATTCCAATTTCTATTCCCCAGTCAGATGAAATTCTTAATTCTGGTAAAATATTTCTACGAAATGAAAATTCTCCAGCTAAAGGATATTTAAAAGATTTCATAAAGTTTAAGTAATCGCTATTTCCTATCGTTTTTTCTAATGCATTTAAAAGTGGGAAAACTAGTAATCTTGCAACTCTTCCATTCATTTTATTATCCGCAACTCTTGGATAAAAACCTTTACAAAATTCAAAATTGAATAATGGATTTACAACAGGATAGAATAATTTTGCTAACATTCTACGATCATAAGTTTTTATATCACAATCATGTAATGCAACAGACCTTGCACTATCTCTTGCAATTGACATCCCTATACAGTACCAAACATTTCTACCTTTGCCATATTCATTAGGAGCTAGGCCAAATTTTTTCAATTCTTTGTCCAATTTTTTAAGATTTGGTCCATCGTTCCAGAGTATTGTGAACGGTGTTTCTAATTTTTCAAAAAAAGTCCAGGCCTTCCTAGCTTGAGTTTCGGTAGCTTTATCTAAACCAATAATTATATGATTTAAATAATTTGTTTTACTTATTTCATTAACAATTTTAGGTAAAGCATCACCTTTTAACTCTGAATAAAGACAAGGCAAAATTAGTTCCATTTTTCTTTCTTTGGAAAAATTTAACAAATCTTTTTCTAGATCTTTGGTTGACTTAGTGCCAAAGTCATGAAGTGTTGATATGATACCATCTTGATAGAAATCACTCATGGCGGGAACCTATCCTAAGACCCAATTTTTTGTATAGCCGTTTTGATCACATCAGCCCATCCCAAAGGAGATGGCTCGGTAGATTTGATTAAATTATCTATATTTACCAACGAACTATCAAAACTATTATTTTTTACTAAACACGCGTAATCACATTTTTTTAGCATATCAATGTCATTTTGATTATCACCAACACCAATTGTTATTATTTCATTATTCATTTCCTCTTTAATTAACTCAACAGTTTTTAACATTGCTTTAGATTTATTAACGTTGTCACAAATATTCATTACTCTTCCTCCAGTCTGAACAGTTAATCCAACATTATGCATTATTTGAATAAATTCATTTTTTTCAATTTCATTCCCATTAAATTGAATTGGTAATGAGTAGTTTCTATTTAAAGCTAACATCATTTTATCCAATGGAAGACCAAAAATTTCTTGTTGTTCTTTAGAATTTAATTTTAAAATAAAAGTAATTTTATTTTTAAATTTAGAGGAAATATTTTCATTATAAATGGTATAAATTTGATCATTAGACCTACTTAATGATATTTTTTCAGATAGATTTTTATGCATCAAATTTAATCCATGAATTGATGAGCCATTTTCAGCAATAAAACTTAAATTTAAATTATACTGATTATTAAAGTCTGACATTTCAGCTTCTGTTTTGCTAGAGTTAAGAATTATTTTTATACCCTTTGAAATTAATTCTCTGAAATAATCCTCAATTTCATCAAACCTAAATGTATCTTTATCTAACAGAGATCCGTCTAGATCAGTGAAAATTATAATTTGTTTTTTTTGTTTCATTAAAGTAAATATTAACATAAATACTCATGAAAATAACTAATGCCTTCGTGGTGAAATTGGTAGACACAAAGGACTTAAAATATTTTTTTTAGAAAAAGTTAACTTATTTATCTTTCACGGAAATTAATTCTGGATACTTATCAAATAAAATTTCAGCAGGTCTTTCTCCAGATCTTAATGGATCAATCAGCATTACTTGGCTGGGCATAATATTAGTTAAATTACAATCTGTACCAAAAAGTTCAAAATAATTAAGTATATCTGAATACCATCTCACTTCAGCTTCCTTTGGTGAAGTAACTTCAAATGCAACTTTATTTTTACCAAAGTGTTCGAGCACTCCAGTTAGCACATCTGACTTACTATCATGAAGTTCAATTTCTTCATGATCAATAAGCATTGAAAATGCTCCATATTCAAAAAAAGGTTCAGCGCTTTCAACAATTTGTTTTAATGTTGCAGGAGTATTTTTTTTTGTTTTATCCCATCCACTTTCTGGATGATGTTCATAAATTATATTCATACCGTTCTTAATTGCATGATTGCACCAAGCTTTAATTTGATTTTCAGGGATATCCCCAAATGTATTCATGAATTCCATTGCAGAAAATCCTAAATCTGCAGCAACATCAATTGCTTCATTTACTTTTCCTTTTTTAAAAGCTTTTATAAAATAACCATGATCCAAGTAAGGCTTTATCGAGTGTTTTTTGTAAAGGTCATTTTTACGTTCTAACCATTCCTTTGGATGTCCCAGAACTTGCATTGTTGCAATTTTAACATGGTCAATCCTGTTACTAGCAACCTCTAGAAAGTCTTCTAATTCACGAAGTCCCATTCTTTCGTGGTACCAAGGGCCTTCATCAAAACCCACATCTTTCAACCATAGTTGTGATTTAGTTCTAGGTTTGGGCTCTATAGCATTTAAATCAAATACTTTTGATATCGAATTTTCTGTTTTAGACATGTTTTTTGCTTTTATATTAGTCAAATAGATAAATTTCTAACCAAAAACGTCATTTTTATAATTCTTGAGGATATAAAAAAATATAATTAGTTGAAAAACCCATTATGGACACGTTATAGTATCCTTAAAAAATTCTCAAGGGGGGAAATTATGCGTAAAATTCTAATATTAATATTAATGTCGTTATTCTCGTTTGTATCCATTGGAAGTGCAGATGTGAATTTCGCAGGCAAAACAGTTACATGGGTTGTGCCATTTAAAGAAGGTGGTGGTACGAGTAGATTTGCAAGATTTATTCAACCTTTCTTAAAAAAATATTTACCTGGAAATCCTGATGTCCAAATCATGCACATACCAGGAGGTGGAGCTATTAAAGGTTCAAATTATTTTGAAAAAAATGCAAAAGCAGATGGAACTTTTATTTTTGGATGCTCAACTTCAGTTATAGTTAATGTTGCGACTGGAAATCCACTTGTTAAATATAATCTAAGTGAATACCGACCAGTAGTTTTGCTACCGCAAAATACTCACTGGTTCACACGTTCAGACTTAGCTGAGCCTCACGATCTATCAAAAATTAAAGAAAGAAAATTGGTTCTCTATGCATTGAAAACTCCTGCATCTGCAGATTTATTTCACATATGGATTTATGAGAAACTTGGTATCAAAGGAGCTAAACCTATACCTGGTCTTTCATCTTCAGGAGGTTATCAAGCTTTCCTAAGAGGTGAAATTCATCTAAGTTCACATGGTGCAGCGAATTATGTAAAAAAAGTTAAGCCTGAAATAGAAAAAGGAAAAGTTGTAGATTTAATGACATTAGGAATTATTGGAGCTGATGGTTCAGTTTCTAGAAATCCTTTGGCACCAAATGCACCTACATTTCCTGAAATGTATGAGAAGGTAAATGGTAAAAAACTTGAGGGTGATGACCTAGAAGCATACTATGCAATAGGTGCTGCATGGTCTCAAGCATCTAAAGCAATGATGCTTCCAGCAGACGCATCCGATGAAATAGTAAAAGCTTACAGAGATGCAGCTATTAAAATGACAAATGACCCAGAGTTTAAGGCTAAAGCTGTAAAAGCTCTTGGACCATTTCCATTAATCATAGGAGAAGAAGCTGGTGAAATTATTAAAAAGGCTGCGGTATTTTCTGATACTACTAAAAATCAATTAAATGCAGCTCTAAAGAAACATAAATTCACATATAGAGTTCAATAGAACAAATAAAAAAACTGCTGCTAGCTAAAAGCTAGCAGCTTTTTTTATGGAACAATTATTAGCTGCACTTTTTCAACTTTTTGAGCCTACTCATTTAGCATTTCTATTTGCAGGTACTTTACTTGGTCTAATTGTTGGTATTCTACCAGGTATGGGTGGAACATCAGGTTTAGCTCTTGTTTTACCATTTGTTTTTACAATGGAGCCTTCACATGCTCTTGCAATGATGATTGGAGTTCTGGCACCTACGACAACTTCAGATACTTTTCCTGCCGTGCTTATGGGAGTACCTGGTACTGCAGGATCTCAAGCAACAGTGATGGATGGTTTTCCACTTTCTAAAAAAGGTATGGCAGCAAGAGCTTTGAGCGCTGCCTTTAGTGCTTCATTGCTTGGGGGTATCTTTGGGGCATTTATATTATCAATATCTATTTATTATGCCATTCCAATAATAATGGCGTTTGGATTTGGAGAACAGTTTCTATTAGTAGTTCTTGCTTTATTAATGGTTGGTGCTCTTACAGGTGACAATTTATTTAAAGGTATTGCTTCTTGTTTTTTAGGTTTAATTATTGGATCAATTGGAACAGCTCCAATTACAGGAGATCCAAGATACACATTTAATACATTATATCTTTTAGAAGGTGTTCCTCTTGTTGTTGTTGGACTAGGACTGTTTGCAATTCCAGAAATAGTTGGGCTACTTGATGCCAAAGGCTCAATTGCAAAATCACTCAATACAAAAAAAGGGTGGTTCACAGGCTTAAAAGATGTAGTAAAAAATTGGTTTTTAGTTTTACGATGTTCTACTCTTGGTTGTCTAGTTGGAGCTTTACCAGGCTTAGGAGGAACAGTCGTTGACTGGATTGCATATAGTCACTTAAAACAAACAACTAAAGATACTTCACAATTTGGTAAAGGTGATATCCGAGGTGTTATAGCACCTGAGTCTGCTAATAATGCTAAAGAGGGTGGAGCATTAATTCCAACATTAATTTTTGGAATACCTGGCTCTGGAAATAAGGTTTTATTACTTGGAGGTTTTGTTCTAATTGGAATTGAACCTGGTTTAGATATGGTAACGACAAATCTAGATCTTACCTATCTAATGATTTGGTCATTAGCTATTGCTAATATTTTAGGAGCTGGAATTTGCATGGGCTTTTCATCTCAAATTTCAAAATTCACTTTAGTTCCATATTACATTCTTGCACCTGTGATGGTTTGTTTAATATTTTTTGCAACATTTAATATTAATAGGGACTGGTATGATTTTATTGGATTGTTATCATTTGGTATACTTGGTATTACATTTAAAAACTTTGGTTGGTCTAGACCGGCACTTTTAATAGGATTCTTTTTATCAAGCAAAGTTGAACTTTTAAGCTATCAAACTCAAGCAGTATATGGTTTAAGTTTTTTATCACGTCCAGTTTCAATAATTCTTATAATTTTATGTCTTGCTACCATTGTTCTTTTGACAAAACAGAAGTTTGATAACAATTATAGATCTGATCTAATTAAAGGTAAGCTTACTCAAATATATTATATAGTCATATTGCTCTGTCTACCTTTATCTATGATTTGGTTTACAAGTAGTTTAGATTATCGAGCTAATTTGTTTCCAATAAGTTTAAGTGTAATAGCTTTATCACTCTTAGTTTTTATACTTATTATCAAAATCGCAGACTTAAAAAATTTATCATTTTTAAATAATACATTTATGAAGTTTGCTCGGTCAAATATTTTTGAAATTAGTGGCAACTTTAATAATCAGCTTTTTTATTATTTAAGTTTTATTGGTTTCCTATTAATGAATTTTATATTTGGTTTTCCAATTGCTGCAGCACTTTTTATTAATATGTTTATATTATTTCATAATAGGAAAGCTTATGTGTCATCAATTTGCATATCTGCAGTATTGATGTTAATACTTTGGTCATTATCCTCCCTGCTAACTTTACAGTTTCCAAATGGATTGATAGGATTATTAATTGATTTACCTTGGTGGCTCGGCGGGCAAATGAATTAAATAAATAGAATTTATAATGACTGATGTAACATTTCCTAAATTACCTTTCATAAAAAGAAAGGAAAAACCTCGTGAGACAGGTATAAATTATGTAAGAGCACCTGTGATGGTGGGAAATTGTATAGATGATTACCTAGAGGCATATGCAAACCTTGTTGATATCTTTAAGATTTCTGGGAAACAAGGTGCAATGATGAGCAAAAAATCTCTTTTAAGATTTATTGAAACTTGCAAAAAACATAGTGTTCAAGTTGCATTAGGAAACCCAATTATGGACGTTGCATTGTCTGGTGGGAAAGAAGTGGTAGATGATTATCTAGATACTGTTGTTAATCTTGGTATTGATATAATTGAAATTTCAAGAATAGCTCGTTCTTTAGATGATGATGAGATGTGTAGACTGATCGAAAATGCAACAGGCAAAGGGATAAAAGTTATTAATGAGGTGGGTGTTGCGTTTGCACATTCCAAGGTTATCGAGGAAGAAATATTTGTAGAACGAATTAAAATGCAATCTAAAAGATTTATTGAGGCTGGATCTTGGAAAATATTACTAGAATCAGAAGGTTTGACAGAAAACCTTGATAAGAAAGATTATAGATGGAATGTAATTGATAAAATCATTAGTCCACTTGAATTGAATCAGTTTATGGTTGAAGCTGATGATCAGGATGTATTATCAAAATATATCGATATCTATGGTCCTGGTATAAATATGATGGTTGATCATAGTAGAGTTCTCAAAATGGAAGATGCTCGAATAGGGTATGGACCATCTCAATCCCTGTGGGGTAAAGTAGTAAAATATTAGATTAAATTAGTATAATTTTTTAAAAAAGTTAGACACCAGTTAGACACCGATAATTCTTGAACACGCAAAAGGAGTTGTGTTAAAACAAAAGACAGATATAACAATGCAAACTCTAGGAGCCCTCGTGGTGAAATTGGTAGACACAAAGGACTTAAAATCCTTGCCATTTATGGAGTGCCAGTTCGAGTCTGGCCGAGGGCACCATTAAATGATCAAACCACATATTCTTTTTGATAATACAAAAACATCAAAAAAATTAAAAATTTTCTGGATCATAAAATCAAAAATATGTCATTAGGTAAATGTAATCTAATAATTGTTGTTGGAGGAGATGGTTTTATGCTCTCAGCACTTAAAAAATATAATAAGCATAAAAAACCCTTCTATGGAATTAATGCTGGCAGTTATGGTTTTTTAATGAACAAATTTTCTTCAAAAAATACAGTAAAAAATTTATCTAAAGCAAAGCAAGTTACAATTTCACCATTAGAAATGAGTGTAAAGAATAAGTTAAATAAAACTAAAAAGTCTATCGCAATAAATGAAGTCTCAATTTTAAGACAAAGTAGACAAACTGCATCACTTGAAATTTCTAACGGGTCTCAAAAAATTATTAAAAAACTAGTTTCTGATGGTGTATTGATATCAACACCTGCTGGTAGCACTGCATATAATATGTCAGTTTATGGTCCTATATTAAACTTAGATTCAAAGAAGTTGTCTATTAGGCCTATTAGTGCTTTTAGACCTAGAAGATGGAAGGGAAGGGTAGTTAGCGATAAATCAAAAATTATTATTAAAAATTTAAATATTCAAAAAAGACCTATTAGCGCAGTAGCTGACAATTACGAAGTAAGAAACGCTAAAGTTATTTCTATAAAAATAAATAAAAAAATTAAGTTTAATCTTCTTTACGATTCAAATAGAAGTCTTCAAAAAAAAATTAAAATAGAACAGATTAGAAAAGAAACAAATTAATGAGCAACAAAAATTTTGGGTTTGGAACTCAAATTAGAAAATCACCGTATTTTGACTCAACTGTAAAATGGGGGGCAACAGGTTTTTCTGTATATAATCATATGTATATTCCACGTGATTTTGGCGACCCAGAACAAAACTTTTGGAACTTAATTGAAACGGCAATTTTATGTGACGTTGCTGTTGAAAGACAAGTTGAAATTACTGGACCAGATGCCTTTAAATTTATTCAATTATTAACACCAAGAGATCTATCAAAATTATCTGTTGGTCAATGTAAATATGTTTTAATTACAAACGAAGAAGGCGGAGTGCTAAATGACCCAGTTCTTTTACGTTTAGGAGAAAATCACTTTTGGTTATCTTTAGGAGATAGTGATATTTTATTATGGGCTCAAGGAGTGGCTGTTAATTCAGGATTAGATATAAAAATAACAGAACCAGATGTTTCCCCATTGCAATTACAAGGACCAAAATCTGCTGAAATAATGATTAAATTATTTGGAGAAAGTATTAAAGATTTAAAGTATTATTGGTTTAGAGAATTGGGTTTAGATGGCATACCATTAATTGTATCAAGAACTGGCTGGTCAAGTGAATTTGGTTATGAATTATTTTTAAGAGATGGTTCAAAAGGAAATGAACTGTATGAAAAAATTATGTTAGCAGGAAAGGAATTTGGACTAAAACCAGGTCACACCTCTTCTATAAGAAGAATAGAAGGTGGAATGCTTTCTTACCATGCGGATGCTGATATTCACACAAACCCATTTGAACTTGGTTTAGATCGTCTAATTAACTTAGATGGAGATATTAATTTTATAGGCAAAGAAGCACTTAAAAGAATAAAAACTGATGGAGTAAAAAGATTACAAGTTGGTTTAGAAATTAAATGTGAAAAGTTAAGTGGACCCAACACTACATTTTGGCCCTTAATGGTTGATAATAATGTTATAGGAAAAGTTACATCAGCAGTTTATTCTCCACGTTTAAAAAAAAATATTGCCCTAGCTATGGTTGACATTGGATATTCAAAAGTTGGTCTAGATATTGATGTTTCAATTGAAGATAAGAATTATAAATGTGAAGTTATAGAAAAACCTTTTTTTGATCCAAAAAAGCAAATAACTTCCAAATCTTTGTAAATTTTTTATTCTAATAATTATAAGTATTCTGCTATGATTATTGATAGTGAAATTTAAGCAAATCTTTAATTTTTGGAAAAATTGGAATTGTAGTTTATTTGTTAAAGTTCACTATACATCAGCAAAGTAAATAATCTTTTTTACTAAATTTTACTAAAATTCATTAATTTTAATT
>CACFLJ010000016.1 GCA_902567045.1 uncultured Pelagibacteraceae bacterium | reverse complement strand
ATTTTCGATATGCTTTTTTTAAATCTACTAAAGGATGATTAGGAGACATTTGAAATTTTACTAGTAGCTCTCTTGCTATCATGTCTCTATCTTGTTGGTTATTTGGTAATTTAATTTTCTTTGGAATAGTTACCCAACCATTTGCGTTTCTGTCAAATACTGCTGGTCTATCTTCTTCATACCCCATGTGAACATCTTCCAACCAATTTAAATCATCCCAACCCATTGCTTCGATATATTTTTTTAAGAATGGAGTAATCCTTGAATAGTCTGGTAATAAATTTACGTCATACCTATAACCAATAGTTTGACCTATCATCTTTTCTCGAGCGGTTTCTTTCTTTTTACCTAACTGGCCTTTAACTGTTTTTTTGCTCGATTTTTTACTTTTTTTCTTTGGCATAATTATATTTTATGAAAATCGTCAACTCCTACAGTGTGATTTGTACCAGAAAGTGGCACTTTTGCTAAAGCTGAAGCTTCCATTGTTAAAGCTGCCATATCCTCTGGCTCTAATGAATGGATATTAGTTTTACCGCAAGCTCTTGCTAATAATTGTGCTTCTAGTGTCATAGTATGTAAGTAATTATAAACTCTAAGAGCTGCCTCATCCGGGTTTAGTCTTTTTCTTAATTTAGGATCTTGAGTAGCAACGCCAACCGGGCAACGACCAGTATGACAGTGATAACAATGACCTGCTGGTACTCCCATTTCTTTTTCAAAATTAGACTCTGGAATTTCTTTATTACAATTTAGTGCAATCATAGCTCCAGTTCCTATAGCGATAGCATCTGCACCAAGAGCTAATGCTTTTGCCATGTCAGCTCCATCTCTAACACCACCTGCATAAATAAGAGTAACTTTTCCAGTTTTTCCAACATCATCTATCGCTCTTCTTGCTTCTCTAATTGCTGCTATTCCAGGTATACCCGTGTTTGCTGCTGCAATGTGTGGACCTGCACCTGTTGATCCTTCCATACCATCTAAATAGATGGAGTCTGGATCACATTTTGCTGCCATACGAACATCATCATAAACTTTTGCTGCTCCAAGTTTTAATTGAATTGGAACTTTATTTTTTGTCAACTCTCTCAGCTCTTGAACTTTTAAAGCTAAATCATCTGGTCCTAACCAATCAGGATGTCTTGCAGGAGATCTTTGATCAATACCAGCTGGTAATGATCTCATCTCTGCTACTTGGTCAGTAACTTTTTGACCCATCAAGTGACCACCCATTCCAACTTTTTGTCCTTGACCAATGAACACTTCAATTCCATCAGCAAGTTGAGCATGATGTGGATTAAATCCATATCTTGATTGAATACATTGATAGTACCATTTTTCTGAATATCTTCTTTCATCAGGTATCATTCCACCTTCACCTGAACATGTTGCGCTACCCGCCATTGTTGCTCCTCTTGCAAGCGCCGTTTTAGCTTCGTAAGACAAAGCTCCAAAACTCATACCCGTAATATAAACTGGTATATCTAATTCAACAGGATTTTCACACCTTGGACCAATGATAGTTTTTGTTTCACATTTTTCTCTGTAACCTTCGATTACAAATCTTGTAAGAGTTCCAGGTAAAAAAACTAAATCATCGAATGTAGGAATTTTTTTCATTAGAGCCATACCTCTCATTCGGTATCTTCCTAACTGAGCTTTAATATGAATGTCGTCGATTACTTCAGGAGTGAATATAGCGTTATAACCTAGTAAGCTTTTATTTCTTTTTGAGAATTCACTTCCACCATTCCCATTGGAATGACCATTTGATTTTCCGTTTTTTTTCTTTGCCATTAAATTGCTCCTTTTTTCTCAGTTGGTTCTAAAGCGTCGTAATTCCATAGTTTTTTACCAGCTACTACTTTAGTCATTTTTGAAATATCAAAATTTTCACCTATTTCTGCTACTTTAAGTTTTCTTTTTATCCAATCCACATCACTTTTTGTCATAGGCGACTCAATCGCATCACTTCCAAATGATCCAATTTTTCCACCCACATAAATAGTCCCATCGTACATAGAGTCACCAAGATTTATACCAACATTGCCTAAAATTATTATTCTTCCTCTTTGCATCATAAATCCAGTAAATGCTCCAGCGTCACCGCCAACAATAATTGTTCCACCTTTTTGATCAATTCCTGTTCTAGCACCAACACTTCCTTTACATATTAAATCTCCACCTCTTACAGCTGCACCAAAACATGATCCTGCATTTTTTTCTATTACTACTTTTCCTGCCATCATATTTTCTGCACATGACCACCCAACTCTTCCATTAATTCTTACTGTTGGACCATCAATAGAACCAACACCAAAATATCCCAAACTTCCTTCAAATATTAAATTTAATTTATTTAATATTCCAACACCTAAGCTGTGTTTTCCTTGAGGGTTCTTTATAACTATTGTTCCATAACCTTGACTCATAAGCTCATCAATTTTCTTGTTTGCCTCTTTGCAATCTAGATCATTTACATCAAGATCAATTCTTTTATTAAAATCAACATCATAAGTTCCCCAATAGTAAAAGTTTTCTGCTTCATCAGGGTTAAAAAATTTTTGTTGAGTTTTTCCAGTTAGAACTTCAGTATGAAGTCCCATTGATTGTGCTTTAGTTTTTTTCTCAGTTGTTTTTAAATTTGCCATACCTTAACCTCTCCATCAAATGGATCATATGTGTCTATCTCTTGTGGTAAAATAGATCTTATAGCTATTTCCTCAGAACCCATTGCTACTAAATCATCAGACTCGTATAATACCAATGGTTTTGCAGCCATCGTATCTTTTGCCATTCCTAAAGAATCCTTTGTTGCAACAAAATATGTAAATACACCATCTAAGCCTGATAAACTATCTTTCATACCTTCTTCTAGAGTTGCTCCATTTCTCATTTTTTCTGCTAAATAAACTGCGATTAATTCAGAGTCACACTCTGACATAAATCTCATACCTTTATTTTCAAGCATTCTTCTATTATTCCAATAATTAGTTAATTGACCATTATGCACAACAGATACATCGCTAAATGGATATCCCCAAAAAGGGTGGGCAGATTTGATATCTACACCAGACTCAGTTGCCATTCTAGCATGACCTATAGCGTGAGTTCCTCTCACTTTGCCAAGATCGTATCTATCTAAAACCTCTTGCGCGTCTCCTAAATCTTTTATTAGTTCAAGAGATTTTCCAATGGACAATATTTCAACACTTTCGATACTCTCAATTTTCTTTGAAAAATCCATTAAATCCTCATCGTATTGCATTTCGTATCTATAAGAGTAGGGAGTTAATTTTTCTTCTTTTAAAACTTTTGCACCAAGACTTTTTAACATCTGATCAACAAGCTCTTTTCTTTTGTCATAAACACTCTCGTCTTCATTTATAGAAGAACTACCTTCACCGACATTTTCTCCAACTTTAAATCTCATTATAAAGTTTTGACCATCGTTATCTGCATAAAGAGCATAACCTGTAGAGTCAGGACCTCTATGCTTTAAGGCCTGAAGCATTGCTTGTAATTCATTTCCTACATTAGAGGATTTTCCCCTATGGATAAGACCAGCTATTCCGCACATATTTCTCCTTAACTAAATTTGTTTATGGTAGGCAATCCAAATACGTATCTAGATCCCATTGAGTTGTTGCACCTAAAAATCTTTCCCACTCATCATTTTTATACCAATGAAATATTTTATACATTTCATCGGGCATCGCAGATTGAATAACTTTATCCTCTGCTAAACGATCTAAAGCCTCACCAAGACTTAAAGGTAATTTTTTAACATTTTTTCCAGCTTTTTGAGCTTCATAAATATTTCTAGACTCTGGCTTTCCTGGATCAATATTATTTCTAATTCCATCATCAAATGCCTTCAATAAGCTTGCTCCCATTAAGTATGGGTTATGCATTGAGTCTACAGATCTATATTCAAACCTACCTGGTGCTGAAACTCTTAATCCACAAGTTCTATTTTGGTATCCCCAATCAGCATAAACTGGTGCCCAAAAACCTTGATCCCACAATCTTCTATATGAGTTAACCGTTGATGATCCGATTGCTGTTAAAGCTGGAAGATGTTTCATTACTCCACCAATAGATTTTAAGCCAATTTTACCCGGCAACTGAACATCTTTTGTATCAGGCATAAAAGTATTAGTTCCACCTTCTACATAAGTAAATACTTCATCCATACCTGGTAAAGATTTATGACCTAATTTATTTACTTTGTCTTTTCCGCCTGTCCACAAAGACATATTTGTATGACAACCACTTGCAGAAACTCCCATAAAAGGTTTTGTCATAAAACATGCAATTAAATTAAATTCTCTTGCAACCTGAGCACAAATTTGTCTGTAAGTAGATAATCTATCTGCATTTCTTAAAACATCATCGTACATCCAATTTAACTCTAGTTGTCCAGGGGCATCTTCATGGTCTCCTTGGATCATATCAAAGCCCATAGCTCTTGCGTATTCCATCACTTTCATAAATACTGGTCTTAAGGACTCGAATTGGTCAATGTGATAACAATATGGTTTAGAAAAACCTTTTCCAGTTGGAGTGCCATCATCGTTTCTAGTTAACCACATCATTTCTGGCTCAGTTCCAACTCTTAATTGGTAACCATGTTTTTTCTTAAATTCTTTAGCAATAATTCTTAAATTACCTCTACAATCAGATGTTAAGTGACCACCTGGATTTTCTCTTTCTTCTCTATTTCTAAAACAAGTTACAAAAACTCGGGCAACTTTTTTATCCCAAGGTAGTTGGCAAAAAGTTTCAGGATCTGGTATTCCAACCAATTCTTTAGCCTCCGGACCATATCCTATATAATTATTATGACGATCTAAGAATAAATTAGCAGTTGCTCCATAAACTAATTGAAAACCTTTTTCGCATGTTCTTTCCCAATGATCTGCAGGAATTCCTTTACCAACAACTCTTCCTGTTACTGAAATGAATTGAAAAAAAATATAATCAATTTTTAGTTCATTTATTTTAGCTCTAACTTGTTTTACTAATTTTGCTCTACCTGGTTGATTAACATGTTTCTCTAGATCAGTCATATTCCCCCTTAAGAATTTTTAGACCAAAAAGTTAACTGAAAATAAAACATCTGTCTACTCAGATAAATTAGCTCCAAGGAAATGGACTATTAGATGTTGGGTGTAATTCACCCTTCTCGTAACGGTTGAATCTAAATGGTTTTAATAATTCACTCTCTGTACCAAGAATTTCTTTTGCAACAAGTTCTCCAACTCCAATCATTTTATAACCATGGTTAGAGTCTGCTATCATGTAAACGTTTTCTAAAAATCTATCAAAAATTGGAAAAGAGTCTGGCGTCATACATCCAAGTCCCCCGGAAGGTCCTTTTCTATATAAATCTGATTTTCCTTCAAATCTTTTTTGACAATGAGCTAATGCTGAACACCACATATCATTAAAAGCTTCTGTTGTCTGATATTCAGGGGAATCTATTCCATATGGATCAACGTTTACTTGATCAAAATGTTTATCAACTATGTAAGGTGAAGTTCCACCCTGCACACCGAGTCCTTCAATATCTGGTTTATAATATATTCCCCAAATTTTGTCTGTTAATAATTTTTTAGTTTTATCTGAGTACAATGGAGCTGTTGAGTCTACATGAATTACAGGTGGCTGTTCACCGTTATCCATTTTTAAAAAATCTGGTTCTACACCAAGTACACCTTCTTGAAGCATCCAATATTTCCACATATCAGTTTCATGCATCTTGCCGTCTTTATCTTTAATATTTGCAGTTTTAGGAAGCTCTAACATATTCCAAAAATCTCTAGCCCAAGGTCCTGCACCTACAACAACTTGTTCGCACTCTATTGTACCTTTGTCTGTTTCAACTCCTGTAACAGCTTTACTATTACTTCCTCTTTTAAAACCTGTAACTTTTATACCTTTCAATACTTCAACACCATTTGAGGTAGACTTATCTTCAAGTGCTCTAATAGAATCTTTGTTAAATGCGTATCCACCTTTTTTTTCATGAAGAACAGAAGTTATGCCTTGTGCTTGCCAGTCTCCAAACATACCTTTCATATATTTCATGCAATCTTTTTCACCTTCTATAAATTCAGACTCGTAACCAATTGCTTTTTGTTGTTCATAAATAGTTGCAACATCTGCATGCATTACTTCTGGTGAAATCTGTAAATAACCAACCGCATTATATTTAAATGCTTTAGGATCACTTTCCCAAACTGAAACGGAATGAGCCATTAACTCTCTCATAGCAGGTTGAAAATAATTATTTCTTACCACACCACAGGCAATTCCACTTGCTCCAGCTGCGGTATCTTTTTTTTCTAACACGACAATATCACCTGGATTTTTATAAGTTTCGGAAAGTTTCCAAGCAGTACTAAGACCGTGAATTCCTCCTCCAACGATTACTACTTTAGCTTTTGTCGGTAATGACATAGTGAAACATTATTTTTTGAAAAAGGTTAAATATATAATTTTTTTTATATATAAAATTTAGAAATAAAAACTTATAGAACTTAGGATTTACTTATTGCTAAAAACTCAAATTTTTGAGAGTAGACAAATAGTCGTTAAATTCCTCAATAAAAGAAGTGCTTGGTTTTATATGTTTTTTTCTTTGATCTTCAGCAGTTTTTTCTAAATAAAAAAAACCTTTTTCACATGCTTCATTAATTATTAATGCAGATTTTGGTCTAGAGGTTTTAAATAATTTAGTTTTAAGCTCCTCAACTGACAAATTTTGTTTTTGTTTAAATGCTGACATAACTAGAAGCATCATATGATAATGGGAAGGTGATTTTCTAAAAAAATAGTTACTTGAAGTATGAGAAAGCTTCATTTGATCTTCCCAAAACTCCAATAAATCCTTTGTTGATTTAGCCATTAAGATCTAACTTTAGTTTTCTTTGGATCATAATGAGGAAATCCAACAATTTTTGCAGGAATTCTCTTTTGATGTCCATCTATCTTTCCAATTTCAACATCATTACCTATTTCTGAGTGACCTACGTCTATTCTGCATAATGCAATATTTTTATTTAAAGTCGGAGAGATACACCCGCTTGTTATAATGCCAACCTGAGATCTTCCAATATGAACACAGTCTCCATGATTAGCTATCTCTTTGCCAATAAGCTCTAATCCTACTAGTTTTTTTTGAGGATTTTCTTTTCTCTTAATTAAATTTTCTCTTCCAATAAAATCCTCTGTTTTCGACTTTAATGGAACAGAAAATCCAATGCCAGCTTCAAACGGATCTTGTTGTCCGTCAAATTCATTACCAAATAAAATTAAACCAGCTTCAATTCTTAAAAGATCCAAAGCCGCAAAACCAGCTGGTATCAGACCCTCATCTTTTCCTGCTTCCATTACCTTGTCCCAAACCTTAGGAGCATCACTTGGATGACACCAAATTTCAAATCCAAGTTCACCTGTATAACCTGTTCTTGAAACAATTAATGGTATTCCGTTTAATTCTTCCAATCTACATATTGTAAATCTAAACCATTCTAATTCAGATATAGAAGGTTGGGTAGGTGGAGTAAAAATTATTTTTTCTAAAATTTTTCTGCTTTTGGGACCTTGTAAAGACAAATTATTTATTTGGTCAGTAGAATTTTTAATATGAACTTTATAATTTTTTTTCTTAGCTTGTTCTTTAAGCCATTCACCTCCATATTCATCACCACAAACCCATCTAAAACCATGATCACTAAGTTTTAATAACGTTCCATCATCAAACATGGTTCCATTTTCATAACACATGGCTGAATAAACAATTTGACCAACTGAAAGTTTTTTTACATTTCGTGTTAATGTATAATTCATTAATTCTTCAGCATCTGGACCAAGAATTTCAAATTTTCTCAATGAAGATAAGTCAATTAAAACAGCGTCTTCTCTACATGCATTGTATTCATTAATTACGCCATGTTTTGTATAATCATTTGGTAACCAAAAACCTCTAGCATCTACAAAGTTTCTAGTTAATTTTGATGTTCTCTCATAAAAACCGGTATTTCTTGTAAGTTTATTTTCTGAGTCTGTTTTCATTCTAAAACCATATGATTTAGTAAATTCTTTACTTTTTTCATAAGTTCTAACAAAAATATCAGTAGGGTTCCATCCATTACAACTATCAATATCGCTAGGGCAGGCAGTAGTTCCACACGTTAAATCCTTTAAAGCTTTAAAAATAACGTAATCACCTGGTCTTGCATAAGATTCATCTGATGTAACAGAATTTTGACCTCCCGAAGATGTATTAAAAAAAAGATTAATTGCATGCCAACCTTTTTTTTCTTCCACACCATATTTTTTCATTGAATCATTTAAATTGTCAGAGCAATTTGCATGACCAAAATATCCAGAATCTTCATAATACTTTGAAGTACATGCTAAATTAAATGTGTCATGTATACCTACAGTATCTCTAATAACTTCTACCAGTGGCTCATGATCAGTATCATAAAATTTTGAAAATAAACCAGGACCTGGAAAAGTATTTCCCATAAAAGTTCTAGTCGTTTGCCAATCAAGACCTCTCTCTATACCTTTTTCTAATTTTGCCGTGTCGTAAGCAACGAAATCTGAACATTGTCTTCCTGTTGGTGTAATTATTTGGATATAGTCCCCAGCCTTAACTTGATATCCTGTTGCAGTTTTTCTATCTATATTAACTTCATAGTCAGGATCGTAAATTGGATCAGGGATTATTGAAAATTCTTTTTCAGAATTCTTAATTTTTGCTCTTTTAACTAATACAGTCAAATCTGAAGGTGGATTTTGATCATGAACAAGCATATCGTCTCCAGGAGCAGCAAATATACAATAACAATTGTCTTTTGCATTAAGAGTTACTTTCTCTCCAGCAATAGTATTTTTATCAAAGAGAATTGATGAAGTGGCTTTTTCAATTTGCAAATTTCTTTTTTTTAATTGAAGTAATGCTTGCAAAGAACTTTCCTCTTTTTTTAAAAGTATTTTTTTTATTGCAGACAATTTTTTACTTTCTTTTAAATTTAAAATTCCCAATTCTGATTGTCCGTTTTTGTCAAAAATATTTATTTCACAAATTTGATTTCCCTCATTATTTATTATTTCAATTTGATCTTCAGGAAATATTTGTATACCTGTAATTCCACCTGCATTGACAACATATCTTTCAACTCCAGGTGGTAGTATGTTTAAACCGGGTTCTTTAATATTTAGACTTGTTCGCATCTTTTTTTAAAAATACTCAAAATTATACAAAAGTATCAATAAATTTATATATAAATTTTATATATACATTTGTATCTATTTTGCTGGTTGACTGTAACTTTATTAGAGGGGATACTTTGCACACTTAATATTAAGGAAAGGGAAATAATGAAAAAAATAACATCTCTATTATCGGCTATGGTGATATCTCTTGTAAGCTTTGCAGGGATTTCAAACGCAGCAGATAGTAAAAAACCTATTGTTATCCCAACTCATAACTGGTCAAGCCAAATTGTAATGGCCTACGTAATTGGCGGAATTATGGAAAGTATGGGTAACAATGTAAAATACGTAAATGCTGACTCACAAGCGGTATACGAGTCAATTAGAATTGGTGATGTAACTATATCTCATGAAGTATGGGAATCTGCATTTGGTAAATCATTCACTACTGCATTAGATAAAGGTGGTTTATTAGATATGGGTGATCACGAAGCAAGAACTCTTGAAGATATGGGATATCCAAACTGGGTTGTAGAAAAAGGCTTATGCCCAGGTCTACCTGATTGGACTGCATTAAAAAATCCTGATTGTGCTAAAAACTTCACAACACCTGATTCACCAGATGGAAAAGGAAGAATGTTAGAAGGTCCACAAACATGGCACGGAGATTTAATACCTCAAAGAGTTGACGCTCTTGGATTAGGAGATCTTTGGTGGGTTAAATTTGCTGGAAGTGCAGACGCTCTTTGGGCAGAGTTATCAGCAGCAAAAAAAGAAGGAAGAGGAACAATCATATTTAACTGGACTCCAAACTTTACAGATGGTGCTGGTTTTACTTTCATCGACTTTCCTCCATACACAGCTGGTTGTAGACCAGAAGATGGTGGAGATGGAAAATGTGGTTCTCCGGACGGTTATTTGAAAAAAGCAGCGCATGAAGATTTTCCAAAAACTCATCCTGCAGCAGCTAAAATGTTTCAAAAACTTTCTTTCTCTACAAGTCAAATTGGTGCAATGGCAGCTTTAGTTGACGTTGACAAAATGACTCATGAAGATGCAGCTAAAAAATGGTTAGCTGACAATAAGAGTGTTTGGCAAGCTTTTACAAAATAAGCTTTAAAAACTAAAAATTAAATCTCTCCCAA
>CACFLJ010000015.1 GCA_902567045.1 uncultured Pelagibacteraceae bacterium | reverse complement strand
AAACACTAGTTAAAGGCAAAAGTCTTGTTCCTAGTCCTGCTAGTGGAATAATGGCTTGTTTAATCATAAAGATAACTTATTTATAAATATATATTTATAATATGAAAATAATTACAAGTATTTTTGATTTAAATAAAGAGATTAAAAACTATAAAAATATTGGATTTGTCCCAACGATGGGTGGGATACATGCTGGTCATGAATCTTTAATAAAAGCTTCACAAAAGAAAAAAAGTAAGACAATTGTAAGTATTTTCATAAATCCAACTCAATTTAATAAAAAGAACGATTTTAAAAAATATCCCAGAAATATAAATAAAGATATTGCAATATTAAAAAAATTAAATGTTGATTATTTATTCAGACCAAGCGTCAAAGATGTTTATAGATTTAAATCTAAGAAATTTAATTTAAAAAAAAGTGACAGGATATTATGTGCAAAATCTAGAAATGGTCATTTTGAAGGTGTTCTTGATGTTATGAATAGATTAATGAGTATTATCAAATCAAAAGATTTGTATATGGGAGAAAAGGATTATCAACAATTATATCTAATAAAAAAATTTCTTTCAAAAAAGTTTAGGGTACGAATTAATTCATGTCCTACCATAAGAATTA
Source organism: uncultured Pelagibacteraceae bacterium (assembly GCA_902567045.1). Taxonomy (GTDB): domain Bacteria; phylum Pseudomonadota; class Alphaproteobacteria; order Pelagibacterales; family Pelagibacteraceae; genus Pelagibacter. The sequence continues at coordinate 14,322 of CACFLJ010000015.1, read as the reverse complement.
AAAATAATATTGCACTATCTACACGAAACAAATTATTAACTAAGAAACACCTAAAAATAGCATCGGAAATTGCATTAATTCTTCGTAGATTAAAGCGTAAATCTAAATTTCAACCATTAAAAACAGCTCTTGATTTACCTAATTATAAAGTTTTGATGGAGACAAAATATAATATCAAAATTGATTATTTAGAATTTAGAGACGAAAAAAATCTTGGACTTAATAACTTTAAAAATAAATTTAGATTATTTATAGCTTACAACATCAATAAAGTTAGATTAATTGATAACTTTTAATTATAAAAAATAAGCTCCAACACCTAAAAATGATACAAAACCAATTACATCCGTTATTGTAGTTACAAAAACGCTTGAAGATATAGCGGGATCTATATTCATTTTTTTTAGAGTTACTGGTATCAATATACCAAAAAGTCCAGCAACTATCATTGTTAACACCATTGAAATTGAAATTATTAAAGCAAGCTGAATGTCATTAAACCAGAAATAAACAATTAATGAACTAATTATTGCAAAAATAATGCCGTTTAAGACACCTATATTAAATTCTTTTATAATATTGCTAGTAAAGTTGTTCTTAGTTAAATCTTGTGTAGCTAATGATCTTACAGTTACAGCAAGAGTTTGCATACCAGCATTACCGCCCATTGAAGCTACGATTGGCATTAAAAAAGCCAACACAACCATTTGTTCTATCGTTGCTCCAAATAAGCTTATGCAATAAGTTGCTAAAAAAGCGGTAAATAAATTTAATAAAAGCCAATTAAACCTTCTTTTAGTTTTAGTTAAAACTCCGTCAGTTATTTCTTCGTCTCCAACACCAGCTAGTCTTAATGCATCCTCTTCAGCTTCCTCTTTAAGTACAGTTAATACATCATCGTAAGCTATCATACCTACCAATTTATCATTTTTATCAATAACAGCTGCAGAACTTAAATTATAATTTTCAAATAAATTTCCAACTTCTTCTTTATCCATATCAACAGGTATTAGAAGCTGGGACTCTGACATTAAAGACATCATTTTTGCCTCTCTTGATGTTCTCAGTACTTTAGATGATGGCACAGTTCCAATCGGTTTAAAGTTTTCATCAACTATAAAGATTTCCAGAAACTCATCAGGCAATTCTTTATTTTCTCTTAAATAGTCAATTGTCTGTCCCACTGACCAATTGCTTGGAATTGCAGTAAATTCTCTTTGCATTATTCTTGCAGCACTATCTTCTGGGTAGCTTAAGCTTTCTAAAAGAGCAAATCTATCTTTTGGGGGAAGAGATCCTAAAATGTTATTCTTTTCTTTTTCATCAACGTTTTCTAGTATTTTAATTGCATCGTCAGATTCTAGATTTTTTAATATATTAACAATAGATTCAGAGGATAAATAAGCAATTAATTCAGATTGTATAGACTCATTTAGCTCTACAAAAACTTCAGGATCAACTTTAAAATTATTTAATTTAATTAAATTCTCTCTATCGTTTTCACTTAAGTGCTCAATAATATCAGCTGCATCCGCAGGGTGCATATCATTAAATGAATTAGTAATAAATTCAGCATCATTAGATGATATCTTGTCTGTTACAACCTTGATAAATTCTTTATTAAATTCAAAGTTAACTTTTTTATCTTTAATTTTTTTTACTAAAGTCATAAAATTTATCTATAATTTAGTTGGGACTATTAATACAAAATATAAATATTACAATTTTATAATGAACATAGAGATTAAAAAGTCAATAAAACCAATAAAATATGAAAATGCCATTTATTTATTGGAAAAAAGATTGAAAAAAATTCATTTAAAGAAGAGTAAAGAGCTAATATGGATTCTAGAGCATAAGAAAGTTTTTACAGGAGGTGCTAGTTATAAAGAAAGTGAAATAATTGATAAATCAATAAAATTAATCAAAACTAACAGAGGTGGAAAAATAACATACCATGGCCCTGGTCAACTAATTTTTTATTTTGTAATTGATTTAAATAAACGTGGAAGAAATATTAGAAAACTTATTACATGGGTGGAAAATACAATAATTAAAACTTTAAAAGAATTTAAAATTAATGCATATGCAGACAGAGAGAATGTAGGTATTTGGTACAAGAGAAAATTAAATAATAGAACACATGTTGAAAAGGTTGCGGCAATCGGCATTAAAGTAAAGAAATGGATTGCCTTTCATGGTTTTTCAGTAAATATTTCAAATAACTTAGATGTTTATAAAAAAATAATACCCTGTGGAATTAAGGAAAGAACAGTTACTAATTTAATGCAAATTAAAGATCAAAAATATAACAATATATCCGATATACTAATTAAAAATTTTTTGAAAGAAATTAAAAATTAAGTCTCTTTGATTTTAACATATTTCTAAAATAATCAGGAGGTGTTGCTCTAAATGTATATTTATTTTCTTCTATCTTGAATTTAATCTCATATGAATGAAGCATAAGATTTTTATTATTTTTTTGTTCTCTTATAGAATTATATTTTTTATCACCAATAATGGAATGACCAATATCAAATAATTGTTTTCTCAATTGATGTTTTCTTCCAGTAATGGGTTTTAGTTGAACAAATGTAGAATTTACATTTTTATCCAAAATTTCATAGTGAGTTTCAGCATTTTCAATAATTTTTTTTCTTTCATCATATCTAGTAAGATTATTTTTCAAAATACCTTTTTCATTAATATTTATCTCACCATGGCATATTGCTATGTAAGTCTTATAAACTTTTCTTAATCTGAAAAGAGATGTAAGAAGTTGAGCTGTAGGTCTATTTTTAGCAATCAAAAAAACACCAGAAGTTTCTTTGTCTAATCTATGAACTGAATAAGGTTTGTCATCTTTAAATATTTCACTATTAGAAAAAATATCTATAAGATTTTTTTTTGACTTTGTTCCACCCTGAACTGATATACCTGCCTGCTTATTAAGAACGATAAAATTATCGTTATTCTCAATAATAAAATCTTCATTTTCTTTTATTATCGAATTTGAAGGTTTAAACTTTTCTTTTTTAACAATAATTCTCTTCTTTATATCAAAATTGAATATTTCGATAAGATCGTTGTTTTTAACTTTAGTTGAACTTTTTATTTTTCTATTATTGAGTTTAATTTTGCCGTTCCTTAAATTTTTTTCGATCAAACTTTGAGGAATTGATACAAAGTATTTTCTCAAAAATCTATCAATACGCATTCCAGAAAACGTATTATCTACGTTGATAGACTTTTTCATAAATTATTGGATTAAGCTGTTGCTACTTTAGGTGTATCTGCTTTTTTTTCTGCTTCTTTAATCTTTTCTGTTTTCTTTTTATCTACTTTTTTAGCCTCAACATCACGGTCAACAAATTCAACAACTGCCATAGGAGCATTATCTCCGTATCTAAAACCTGCTTTTATTATTCTTGTGTATCCACCGTTTCTGTTTTCATACCTTTTAGATAAAGTTTTTCGAACTTTACTTGCAGATCCTTCATCTTGAAGCTTTGAGATTATCCTTCTTATATTCTGCAAGCTATCTTTTTTACCTAAAGTTATTAATTTATCTGCCTGTGGTTTTAAAACTTTTGCTTTAGGTAGAGTTGTTGTGATTTGCTCATATTTAACAAGTGAGTTAAGCATATTCTTTATTAATGCTTTTCTATGCTCTGAAGTTCTATTGAGCTTTTTATAGCCCATTTTATGTCTCATTATATAGCTTCCTCAAGTTTTTTAGATAATTCAGCAATATTATCTGGAGGCCAGTTTGGTATCTCCATTCCTAAATAAAGTGACATTCCGGTTAACACCTCTTTAATCTCATTTAAAGACTTTCTACCAAAATTAGGTGTTCTCAACATCTCACCTTCAGATTTTTGAACTAAATCACCAATGTAGATTATATTGTCATTCTTAAGACAGTTCATCGATCTAACTGACAATTCCAACTCATCTACTTTTCTTAATAAATTTTTATTAAATTCAGGTTCTGTTGGTTGCTCTCTTACAATAACTTCTTGTGGTTCATCAAAATTAACAAACATTCCAAGCTGATCTTGGAAAATTCTAGCAGAATAAGCAACTGCATCCTCAGCAGAAATTGATCCATTTGTCTCTACTTCCATAGTAAGTTTATCATAATCTAAGGCTTTACCTTCCCTAGCAGTACTTATTGAATATGAAACCTTTTTTACAGGGCTAAAAAGTGAATCTATTGCTATCAGCCCTAACGGTGGTTCTTCAGGCTTGTTCATATCTGCAGAAACATAACCCTTTCCATTGCTTACTGTCATTTCCATGTGAAAATTTGTATTTTCATCTAGATTGCAAATAACTAAATCTGGGTTTAATATTTCAATATCTGCAGAAGTTGTAATATTTGAAGCTTTAATTTCACCAGGTCCTTTTGCATCTAAAATAAGCTTATTAGTGGTTTCTGAATTACTTTTTAAAGCGAGTGATTTAACATTTAATACAATATCAGTCACATCTTCTCTAACACCTTTGATTGATGTAAATTCGTGTAATACTCCATCAATTTGGATTGCCGTTACTGCTGTACCTCTTATTGATGAAAGTAGTATTCTTCTTAAAGAATTTCCTAATGTTAAACCATAACCTTTTTCAAGAGGTTCTGCTATTATCTTTGCGTAAGATTTGTCATCACTCAAGTTAATATCTAGTTTAGGTGGTTTAATTAGTGATTTCCAATTTTTAATATTTACCTCAGTTGTATCCATTTATACTCTCCTTTTTTTTGGCGGTCTTGAACCATTATGTGGCATTGGCGTTGTATCTTTTATTGAAATTATTTTGAAACCTCTTGCTTGCAAAGCTCTTAATGCAGTCTCTCTCCCTGATCCAGGGCCTTTAACTTCTACAGACAAAATTTTCATACCAACTTCTAAAGCTTTTACTGCTGCAGCGTCTGCAGCAACTTGAGCAGCATATGGTGTTGACTTTCTAGATCCTTTAAAACCTTTTTGACCAGCTGAAGCCCATGATATTACATTACCACTTGTATCAGCTATTGAAACAATTGTATTATTAAATGTAGATTGTACGTATGCAATTCCATTTAATATGTTTTTCTTATTTTTCTTTTTTTTTGAATATGTGCTTTTCTTTGATTTTGACTGATTTTCTTTAACTTGATCTTTATTCTCTGTATTATCTTTTGGCATATTATTTTTTAAGTGGAGTTAATTTTTTACCCGCAATAGCAATTGCTTTTCCTTTACGTGTTCGGGCGTTACATCTAGTTCTCTGCCCTCTGACAGGTAATTTTTTTCTATGTCTTGAGCCACGATACGAAGCCAAATCTATTAGTCGTTTTATATTTAAAGAAGTATCTCTACGTAGATCTCCTTCAACTGTAAATTTTTGATCAATAAATTCTCTAATTTTTAAAATTTCATCGTCTGTTAATTCATTAACTCTCTTTGTACTTGGTATATCTAATGACTTACAAATATCATTTGAATTTTTCTCACCTATACCAAAAATATAAGTCAGACCTATCCTAACTAATTTATTTTGTGGAATATTTACACCTGCTATACGAGCCATAATATTGAGATAAAAATTTAGCCTTTTATATAAGAAGTTCTTTCAAAGTCAATGTCTTAAACCGATAGAATTTGCTCTATTTTACCTGATATTTCCTCTATTTTTACATCTCCATTGATTTTAAAAAAACTAGGTTTTTTTGAATAGAAATCTAATACAGGTTTAGTAGTTTCCATGTAGGTATCATATCTTTTTAAAATTGTAATCATAGTATCATCAGATCTTTTTTCTATAATTTTTCTTTTCTCTAGTCTTTTAATTATTGTTTCTTTTTTTACATCTAAAAAAAAAATAAAATCAATTTTTTGGTTTGAACTAGATAACAATACATCTAAGTTTTCTGCCTGACTTAATGATCTTGGATAACCATCAAATATTAATTTGTTTTTTTTTATTGGATCAAAAACAATATTTTTAATTAACTCATTAACTATTTCATCAGTTGCAAAATCTCCCTTTGAAATAATATTTTCAATATCTTTACCTATTTGAGTTTGATTTTTAACCTCATCTCTTAAGAGATCACCAGTAGAAACCTGGTATAAATTAAATTTTTTAACAATATTATTTGCTTGAGTTCCTTTTCCAGCTCCAGGTGGTCCAAAAATTATAACATTCACTAAATTTATCTTCCAAATTTAGTTTTCTTAATTAGTTGTTCGTATTGAGAACTCATAAGTCTGGTTTGAACCTGCGTAACCGTATCTATTGCAACAACAACAACTATTAATACAGAAGCTCCACCTAAGTAAAATGGTATTGGGTAATTAGCAATTAAAAACTCTGGCATCAAACAAACAAGTGTTAAATATAATGCACCAATAGTTGTTAATCTTGTTAAAATTGTATCTATATATATAGCTGTACTTTCACCTGGTCTTATTCCAGGAATAAAGCCACCATACTTTCTTAAATTTTCTGCCGTCTCAGAAGGATTAAAAGTAATTGATGTATAAAAAAATGTAAAAAATATAATACCTGATGCGTATAAAATCATGTAAAGCGGTTGACCTTGCGAAAAATACGATGAGATATTTAAAAAGGTTTCATTTTGTGAAACGTTAAAATTAGAAAATGTAACTGGTAATAATAACAATGCTGAAGCAAAAATTGCTGGAATAACACCTGCAGAATTTATTTTAAGTGGTAAATGTGAAGATTCACCTCCATACATCTTATTACCCATTTGTCTTTTCGGATAATTTATAAGTATTTTTCTTAAAGCTCTTTCCATAAAAACAATAAATAAAATTGTTGCAACTAGTAATATAAATATAAAAATTATCATTAATGTTGAAATAGCTCCTGTTCTACCTAATTCAAAGGTGGTGACTAATGCTCTTGGAATTTCTGCAACAATTCCAGAAAAAATGATTAATGATATACCATTACCAATACCTCTTTGTGTTATTTGCTCACCAAGCCACATTAAAAAAATAGTCCCAGCAACGATTGTTGTGACTGTTGAAATTTTAAAAAATACACCTGGATTTATTACTAAATCTGCAGACGACTCTAGACCAACAGCCAATCCATATCCTTGAACTGTTGCTAGCAACACAGTTCCATATCTTGTTATTTGTGTAATTTTTTGTCTACCTATTTCACCTTGGGCTTTAAGATTTTTAAAATAATCAGTTACTCCAGTTAATAACTGTATAATGATTGAAGATGAAATATAGGGCATTATACCTAAAGCAAATATAGCCATCCTGCTAACTGCACCACCAGCAAAAACATTAAACATTCCCAATAATCCTTTTTGATTGCTATCCATCATAACTTGAAGTTGCTCAGGATCTATACCTGGGAGTGGAACGAAGGTTCCCAATCTGTATATTGCTAAAATAAGAACTGTAAATATTATTCTATTCCTTAAGTCATTTGTTTGAGATGATTCGCTCATTTTACTTAGGATTTTTAATTTTTAATACTCCTCCGAGATTTTCAATCTTTTCTTTGGCTGAGATTGATGAATAATCTACTTCAATATCAATTTTAGAGGTAAGTTTACCATTTCCTAGTACTTTAAACTTAAGATATGATTTATTTATTATATTATTTTTCTTTAAGCTTTCTAAATTTATAAGGTTTGATGGATCAATTCTTTTTTTATCAACAAAGTTCTGTAATTGGTCTAAATTAATTTTTGCAATTTTTTTTTTATTTATAGGGTTAAAACCTCGTTTTGGTAATCTCCTATACAGTGGCATTTGTCCACCTTCAAAACTTTTTATAGCTACACCTGATCTTGATTTCTGACCTTTTACACCTCTACCAGAAGTTTTACCTTTGCCTGATCCAATTCCTCTTCCTAGTCTTTTTTTTGGTCTTTTTACTTTTATATTATTGCTTAAAATATTCATTATCCTCTTTTCTCAATAATTTCCGAAATTTTTTTGTTTCTTATTAAAGAAATATTTTTTGGAGAATTTTGTTTACCAAGTGCTTTCATACATGCTCTTATAACGTTATGTGGATTTGCTGTTCCAAGAGATTTAGCAACAATGTCCTTAATTCCCAATACTTCACAAACAGCTCGAACAGCACCACCAGCAATTATCCCAGTTCCTTTTGGAGCTGCTCTAAGCTTGATTTTTCCAGCTCCATCCTTGCCAAATATATCATGATGTATTGTACGTCCCTCTCTTAAAGGTATTTGTACAAGACTTCTTCTTGCTAATTCATTAGCCTTTTTGATCGCATCAGGTACTTGTTTTGCCTTTGCATGCGCAACTCCAATTTTACCATTTTGATTTCCAACAACAACTAAAGCAGAAAAGCCAAATCTTCTTCCACCTTTAACAACTTTAGTTATCCTATTGATATGAACTAATTTTTCTACAAATTCAGTGTTTTTTTCCATATTTAAAATTCCATTCCGTTTTTTCTAAGTTCTTCTGCTAATATTTTTACTCTTCCATGATATTTATAAATACCCCTGTCAAAATAAATTTTAGTAATATTAAGATCTTTTGCTTTTTTTACCAATAATTGTGCAACCAATTCTGATAATTCTTTTTTATTTTTATTTTGAAGCTTTATTTCTTTTGAGTTAGATGATGCTGATGCAATTGTTGTTTTTTTAACATCGTCAATTATCTGTGCACTTATATTTTTGTTAGATCTACTTACACTTAGCCTAAAACGATCTTTTGAAGAAACTTTTTTAAGTTTATTCCTTACTCTAAATTTTTTTCTATCAATTTTGGATAAATTCATTATTTTTTCTTACCTTCTTTTCTTAGTATATATTGACCCTGTTCTTTAATACCTTTTCCTTTGTAAGGTTCTGGAGGTCTTAAACTTTTTATTTGAGAAGCTACCATACCAACTTGTTGTTTATCATTACCTGTTATTTTTAAAATAATTTGCTTTTCTACCTGTATTTTAACACCTTCGGGAATATCAAAATTTATATCATGACTAAAACCTAACTGAAGATTTAGAACATTTCCTTTCAATGCTGCACGATATCCAACACCTGACAATTCAAGTATTTTTTCATATCCTGTTGAAGCTCCAATAATAGCATTATTTATTAAACTTCTATTCATTCCCCAAAGTCTCTTTGTATCCTGAGTATTTTTTTTAGGTTTTATAGAAACTTCTTTTCCTTCAGTTATATTTAGATCAAAAATTTCTAGATCTATATTCAATGATTTTTTTCCTAACGGACCTTCTATATTAATCATGTTTCCACTTAAAATAACTTTTACTTTTTCAGGAATTGAGATGTTTATTTTACCTATTTTAGACATTAAAAAACCTTACAGATTATTTCGCCACCTACTTTTTGCTTTCTAGCATCGATATCAGTCATAACCCCTTTTGGAGTTGATATTATTGCTATACCTAGTCCATTGTTAACTTTTGGAAGACTGTCTGCACTTGAAAAGATTCTCCTTCCAGGTTTTGAAACTCTTTCTATTGAACTTATTACTGGATTTCCTGAATTATATTTTAAGCTTATATGAAGATTGCTTTTGTTTTGATCTGATTTTACTTCATAATCAATAATATATCCTTCAGACTTCAATATTTCAGCTATTTTAGTCTTAAATTTTGACGACGGAAGTTCAATCCTCTTATGATTTCTCATTTGAGAATTTTTTAATCTTGCTAACATATCTCCAATTGGATCACTTAAACTCATAATTTCCTTTCTACCAACTTGATTTTACCATACCTGGAATTTTACCCTCAAGACCTAATTGTCTTAGTGCAATTCTTGATATTTTTAATTTTCTATATACTCCATGGGGTCTTCCCGTAATCTGACATCTGTTTCTAACTCTTATTTTAGATGAATTTCTTGGTAATTTTGACAATTTTTGCTGTGCTTTAAAACGTTCCTCTAGTGTAAGTTTTTTGTCCATTATTATCTTTTTTAGATTTTGTCTTTTTTTAAAAAACTTCTCTGATAATTTTATTCTTTTATTATTTTTATTTATTGCACTCAGTTTTGCCATTAATTACTTCCTTTTTCTTTAAATGGAAAATTTAATTTTTTAAGAAGTTCAAAACTATGTTCTTTTTTTAAAGTCTTTATTACAATTGTAATATCTAAACCTCTTATTTTATCGACTTTATCAAAATTTACCTCAGGAAAAATAATTTGTTCTTTAATTCCAAAAGTATAATTACCAAATTTATCAAATCCATTCGCACTAAGTCCTCTAAAGTCTTTAATTCTTGGTAAAGCAATATTTACTAATCTATCAATAAATTCGTACATTTTATTCTTTCTTAGAGTAACTTTTAATCCTGAATTCGTATTCTTTCTTGTTTTAAAATTTGCTATAGATTTTCTAAATTTAGTAACAATAGGTTTTTGACCTGTTATGCTTGCAAGATCATCCTGACAGGAGCTCACGATTTTAGCATCATTTCCATCCAATCCTAAACCCATGTTAAGAACTATTTTTTCTATTTTAGGACCCATATACAAACTTTTATATCCAAACATTTCTTTTAAACTTGGATTAATTTCTTTTATTATTGTTTCTTTTAATCTTGGTTCCATTATTTTTTAGCCACTATTTTTTTATCGCTTTCAATATTTTTTAAATTTGAGAGATGAATAAAGTTTTCTTTAGACACTATTCCTCCCTTTTTTTCTTTAGTTGTTTTTACGTGTTTTTTTACAATATTAATTCCTTTTACTTTTACCCTTGTATTTTTTCTGTCTATTTCAATAACTTCACCATCTTTACCTTTGTCTTTTCCACTAATTATTTTTACTTTCATGCCTTTTTTAATCATTATAAAACCTCCGGCGCTAGTGAAATGATTTTCATTTGTCCTCTGTTTCTTAGTTCTCTTGTTACAGGCCCAAAAATCCTAGTTCCAATAGGCTCACCTTTATCATCGGTCAAAACTGCTGCGTTATTGTCAAATCTCACTTTAGATCCATCGTTTCTATGAATGCCCTTCTTAACTCTTACAACTACTGCTTTGTGCACTGCACCTTTTTTTACCTTACCTCGTGGTATTGCTTCTTTAACAGCAACTACAATCGTATCTCCAATGCTTGCATATCTTCTTTTTGAACCACCCAATACTTTAATACATTCAATTTTTTTAGCCCCTGTATTGTCTGCTACTAATAATTCTGTTTGAACTTGTATCATTTTATATCTCCTATAACCTCAAATTTCTTATTTTTTGAATAGGGTCGACTTTCTCTAATTGATACTTTATCTCCAATTTTAAATTTATTATCTTCATCATGTGCGTTATATTTTTTTCTAGCTTTCATAACTTTCTTTAAAACTGGATGTTGATATTTTCGTTCAACCAAAACAGTTATAGTTTTGTTAGGTTTATCACTTACCACTATTCCATTTAAAATTTTTTTAGGCATTTTTCACCTCAATTAATGTTTTCAACCTTGCTATATTTTTTTTTGTTTCAGTAATTTTTGCTGGACTCTTAACTTGTCCATTTACTTTTTGAAATCTAAAATTAAATAGATCTTTTTTAAGTTTTTCTACATTTTCTTTCATTTGATCTTTAGTTAATTTTTTAATTTCTTTTTTTTTCATTATATTCTCTTTATAAATTTACATTTAATTGGCAGTTTAGCTGATGCTTTATATAAAGCTTCTTTTGCTATTTGTTCAGATACACCATCAACTTCAAATAGTATTCTTCCAGGTTTAACCCTACAAGCCCAAAACTCTGGTGATCCTTTACCTTTACCCATTCTTACTTCTGTGGGTTTTTTCGAGACTGGTATATTAGGAAACATTCTAGTCCATACTCTACCTTGTCTTTTCATATGTCTTGTTAAGGCAACTCTCGCGGCCTCAATTTGTCTTGAAATCACTCTTTCTGGTTGAACAGCTTTTAATCCAAATGAACCATAATTCATTATATTGCATCTAGAGGCATTACCATGAATTCTACCCTTATGAGCTTTTCTAAATTTTGTTCTAGTTGGTTGTAACATTTTTAAGCTTTATTCCTTTCTTGGCTAAATTCTCTAGTAAAAATCTCACCTTTATATATCCATATTTTTATTCCTATTATTCCGTAAGTAGTAAGAGCTTCTGCTTCCGCATAATCAATATCTGCTCTCAATGTGTGTGATGGGATACTTCCCTCTCTCAACCACTCTGTTCTTGCAATTTCGTTTCCACCTAAACGTCCACTAATTGATACTTTAATGCCTTTTGCACCTAATCTTAAAGCTGATTGCATAGCTCTTTTCATTGCTCTTCTATAAGAAACTCTTTTAACCAACTGCTGTGCAATATTTTCAGCAACTAAATAGCTATTAGTTTCAGGTTTTTTTACTTCTTTAATATTTAATACCACCTCGTTTGCTGTCAATTTCGACAAATTACCTTTTATTTTTTCAATATCTGATCCTTTTTTACCTATTACAAAACCAGGTCTTGAAGTGTAAATAGTTACAAAACATTTTTTTGTTGTTCTCTCTATCATAACTTTAGATACACCTGAATTTATTACATTTTTTTTTATGTACTCTCTTATCCTAAAGTCCTCTATTAGATTATTTCCAAAATCTTTTTTCTTTGCGTACCAAACAGAGTCCCAACCTCTATTAATACCAAGTCTTAAGCCTACTGGATTAACTTTTTGTCCCATCTTTCTCCATTTGTTTTTTTTGTTCTGATAAAATTATTGTTAAATTTGAATAAGGTTTCATTATTTCTGCAGCTCTTCCTTTGGCTCTTGCTCTAAATCTTTTCATTACAACTTGCTTCCCACAGTAAGCCTCTTTTACAATTAATTTATCTATGTCATATTGATAATTATTTTCTGCATTTGCTACTGCAGAAGAAATTGTTTTTTTGATATCTTTAGATATTCTTTTTTCTGAGAATGTTAAATCTCTTATTGCCACATCTACTTTTTTTCCAACAATTGATTTTAAGATTGGATTTAATTTTCTAGTACTAGACCTCACGTTTTTATTTACAGATTTAACTGTTTTAGTATCTATTTGTTTTGGTAATTTTGACATTATTTCTTAGCTCCACCTTCTACTTTTGCTTTCTTGTCTGCTGGTGTATGACCAAAAAATTGTCTTGTAGGCGCAAACTCTCCTAATTTGTGGCCTACCATATCCTCAGATATTGTAATCGGTATAAATTTTTTTCCATTATATATTAAAAAACTAACTCCAACAAAATCTGGAAGAATTGTTGATTTCCTTGACCATGTTTTGATTGGTTTTTTTATAGGATCGTTCTTAAGTTTTTCTACTTTCTTAATTAAACTTTCTTCAACGAACGGTCCTTTCCATACTGATCTAGCCATAATTATTATCTCTTTTTCTTTCTTCTTCTTATTATAAACTTATCTGTTCTTTTATTATCTCTAGTTTTTAATCCTTTAGCAGATTGCCCTGTTGGAGAAACTGGGTGTCTACCCCCAGCTGATTTACCTTCTCCACCACCATGCGGGTGATCTACTGGATTCTTAACAACACCTCTTGTATGTGGTCTAATACCAAGCCATCTGGATCTACCAGCTTTACCTATTTTTATATTTTTTTGATCAGGATTAGATAACACTCCGATTGTTGCTAGCGAATTTGAATTAATTTTTCGCACTTCACCTGAAGTCATTTTTATAATTGAGTAATTTCCGTCAATTCCTGAGATTGATACTGAAGTACCAGCAGATCTTGCAATTTTTCCTCCACCACCTGGATTAATCTCAACATTATGTATATTTATTCCAACTGGGATATCTTTTAGAGGTAAGCAATTTCCAACCTTTATCTCAGCTGTAGAGCCATTCATTACTTTATCTCCAACTTTTATATCTTTAGGTGCTAAATAATAAAAATGATCTCCATCTGCAAATTTAACTAACATAATATGACATGATCTGTTGGGATCATACTCTATTCTTAGAACCTCTGCTTCAATTTCAAATTTTTTTCTATAAAAATCAACTTGTCTATACTTATGTTTGTGACCTCCACCATGGTTTCTTGATGTTATTCTTCCATAATTATTACGTCCTTTGGAAGAATAATTCGCTGAGGTCAAAGGTTTAAATGGTTTTCCCTTCCATAACCCTTCTCTACTTGCAAGAATAGTTCCTCTTGTAGATTTTGTATAAGGTTTGAATGTTTTTAATGCCATATTAAATTCCAGTTATCAGATCAATATTTTGACCTTTTTTAAGTGTAATTATCGCTTTTTTAAAACCTTTAACTCTAACTTTCTTACCTCTAGTAGTTTTAATCCTAGTTTTCTTATTGAT
>CACFLJ010000014.1 GCA_902567045.1 uncultured Pelagibacteraceae bacterium | reverse complement strand
ATCCTGTACTTGGTGGAACTTTACAAAGAAGAGCTGGAACTGCAAGACATGATGCTGTTGCATGGGGTTATGCAAGAGGTGCAGATGCAATGGGTGTAGATATAATTCAAAATTGTGAAGTTAAAGGAATAAAAAGAAATGGATACCAAGTTGAAGGACTTGATACTACAAAAGGATTTATCAAAACAAAAAAAATTGGTGTAGTAGCCGCAGGTCATTCAAGTGTAATTGCTAATATGGCAGGCTTAAAATTACCACTTGAAAGTAAACCATTACAAGCATTAGTCTCAGAACCAGTCAAACCAATAATAGATACAGTTGTAATGTCTAATGCTGTCCATGCATATGTTAGTCAATCTGATAAAGGTGAATTAGTAATTGGTGCTGGAACAGATGCTTACATATCTTATACACAAAGAGGAAGTCATGATGTAGTAGAAGGTACCTTAAAAGCTATATTAGAGCTGTACCCTATTTTTAGTAGAATGAAGATGTTAAGACAATGGGGTGGTATTGTTGATATTTGCCCGGATGCAAGTCCGATCATTAGCAAAACAAATATAAAAGGTCTTTATTTTAACTGTGGATGGGGAACAGGAGGTTTTAAAGCAACGCCTGGATCTGGTGATTTATTTGCTCACACAATTGCTAATGATGAGCCACATAAATTAAATGCAGCATTTAATCTTAACAGATTTGTAAGTGGAGATCTTGTTGATGAACATGGTGCAGCTGCTGTAGCACACTAATGTTTGTAATAAATTGCCCGTATTGTGGAGAAAGAGACCAAAGTGAGTTTTCATGTGGTGGTGAAGCTCACATTGTAAGACCAAAACAACCTACAGAGCTAAGTGATGATGAATGGGCAGAATATTTATTTATGAGAAAGAATATTAAAGGTGTTCAGTTTGAAAGATGGAACCATGCTCATGGATGTAGAAAATGGTTTAATATGGTTAGGGATACATCAAATGACAAAATACATGCAGTTTACAAAATGGGTGAAGAACCTCCTGTAATTTAAATGACCAAATATAGAATTAATAAAACAAGATTTGTTGATCAAACAAAAACTGTTTCATTTACTTTTGATGGTAAAAAATATCATGGTTTCGAGGGTGATACTTTAGCCTCAGCACTTCTTTCAAATGGCATTCATTTAATTGGCAGAAGTTTTAAGTATCATCGTCCAAGAGGTATAATGTCATGTGGATCTGAAGAGCCAAACGCAATATGCCAAATAAATGATAATACTGATTTAACAGAGCCTAATGTAAGAGCTACAGAAATAGAACTTTATGAAGGATTGAAAGCATCTAGTCAAAATTGTTGGCCAAGTCTTAACTTTGATATAGGTGGAATTAATAACTTTATATCACCATTTATACCAGCAGGTTTTTATTATAAGACTTTTATGTGGCCTAAAAGTTTTTGGAAAAAAATTTATGAACCATTAATAAGATTGTCTGCAGGCCTTGGCAAATCACCCACACAACCAGATCCAGATATTTATGACCATAAACATGAACATTGTGATGTATTAGTTATTGGAGGTGGGATTTCAGGTATTATATCTGCTAAAATAGCAGCAAAAAATAATTTAAAGACAATATTAATCGAAGATAAAAATATACTTGGTGGATCCACAATTTATCAAAATAATAAAAATTTTATAATAGATAATCAAAAATCAAATGAATGGTTAATGAATGAAATATCAGAATTAGAAAAATTAGATAATTTAATAATAAAAACTAGAACAAGTTTGGCAGCTTTTCATAGTTATAACTACCTTTTGGCCAAAGAAAATATATCAGATCATTTACCATTAGATAAAAAAAATAGCAGTATAAGACAGAGATTATGGAAAATAAGAGCAGATAAAGTAATTGTTGCTGCAGGTGCAATAGAAAGACCTCTTATATTCAACAACAATGATAGACCAGGAATTATACTTGCTAACTCTGTCAAAAAATATTTAGATTTTTATGGTGTATCCACTGGATTAAATAATATTATTTTTACTAACAACGATAGTGCTTATGAAACTGCAGTGTCGTTATTTGAAAAGGGAATATCAGTAAAGATTGTTGATATTAGAAAAAAATCTTCATCAAACATTGTTAAAAATGCTGAAGACCTAGGAATTAAAATATATTGGAATTCTACAGTGGTTAATACTTTTGGCTACAAAAAGATAAAATCAATAGAAATTATGAATTTATCAGAAGATGGATCGAATGTTACTGGAAATAAACATAAAATTCAGTGTGATTGTTTATCAATAAGTGGAGGTTGGACACCTATGGTACATATGCATACTCAATCAGGAGGAAAATTAGATTTTAGAGAAATAGATCAAGTATTTGTTCCAACTGAAAAATGTGAAAATCATATAAATGTTGGATCATGTAACGGTGATTTTGAACTAGAAGAAATAGTTAAAAATACAAATTATAAAGTTAAAAAATTTTTAAACATTAATGAAGGCGGTTTTGATAAAATTTCAGTTTTATGTTCAAAAGAGTCAGAGAAGAAAAACATATGGCTGTTACCAAATACTATCTCAGAGAGTAAGACTAAATCTTTTATAGATTTTCAAAATGACTCGACTGCGAAAGATATAAAGTTAGCACTTAGAGAAGGTTTTAAATCGATAGAACATGTAAAGAGATATACAACAACTGGAATGGCTACAGATCAAGGTAAATTATCGAATATGCATGCCTTGGGGATTATTGCTGACACAGCTGGAGTAAAAATGGGTACTTTAGGTACAACTACTTTTAGACCACCATTTACACCATTAACTTTTGGGGCAATTGTAGGAAGAAGTGTTGGAAAATTTTTTGATATAGTTAGAAAAACCTCAATTCATGAATGGCACGTTCAAAATAATGCAAAATTTGAAAATGTTGGGCAATGGAAAAGACCATGGTACTACCCTATTAATAATGAAAATCTTCATGAAGCAGTTCAAAGAGAAAGTAAAGCTGCAAGAGATAGTGCTGGAATTTTGGATGCCTCTACATTAGGAAAAATAGATATACAGGGATCTGATGCTTCTGAATTTTTAAACAGAGTTTATACAAATGCCTGGTCAAAATTAGGAATTGGGAAATGCCGATATGGTTTAATGTTAAATGAAGATGGTATGGTTTATGATGATGGTGTAACCACAAGATTGGGTGAAAATCATTATTTAATGACCACAACAACTGGTGGCGCAGCAAATGTACTTTCTAAACTTGAAGACTATTTACAAACAGAATGGCCAGAATTAGATGTTTACTTAACCTCTGTTACTGATCACTATTCTACAGCAAGCATTTGTGGTCCAAATTCTAAAAAAATATTGAATAAATTATTTCCTAATAAAGATTTTAGTGATGAAGCCTTTCCTCATATGTCTTACCAAGATGCAATAATTGACAAAATTGAATGTAGAATAATGAGAATAAGTTTCACAGGAGAGCTTAGTTATGAAATTAATGTAGAGTCAAAATATGGTAAATCATTATGGGAAAACTGCATTGCAGCTGGAGAAGAATACAAAATTACTCCTTATGGAACAGAAACAATGCATTTATTAAGAGCTGAAAAGGGATTTATTATTGTTGGCCAGGATACAGATGGAACTATGACACCTATTGATCTTCAGATGGATTGGATAGTTAGTAAAAAAAAATATGACTTTATAGGTAAAAGATCACTTTATAGAAGTGATACAATGAGAGAGGACAGAAAACAGCTTGTTGGATTGCTTACGGATGACCCTAATGAAATATTAGAAGAAGGTGCTCAGATAGTCTCTGAATTAGATAAGAAGCCTGTTGAAATGATTGGACATGTAACATCAAGCTATTTTAGCCCTAATTTAAATAAATCGATTGCACTAGCAGTTGTTAAAGGTGGAAAAAAGATGAATGGTCAAAAACTTTTTGTACCTATGGAAAATAAAAATATCAATGTAACAGTTTCAGATTTTATTTTTTTTGATAAAGAAAACAAGAGGATCAATGCTTAATTTAGAATATCCTAACTTTGAAAAAAAATCATTAGATGAACTAGAATTAAAGTTATCTGAACCAATTAAAAAAATAAATATTCGAGGGAAAAAAAAGGAGTTTTTTACAAAAGCAGGAAAGATTTTATCAATCATCTTACCAATTGAACCAAATACGGGTTCCTCAAATCAACAATTTAATGCTCTATGGCTAAGTCCAGATGAATGGTTAGTATATTTTAATGAAGATAACAATAATGTTTATAATGATCTTTATAACGAAATTTCTAAATTAAATTTTGGCTCAATAGTTGATGTTTCTAATCAATGGATATGTATTAATATAAAGGGTAAAAAGACTTTTGATCTACTTTCATCGGGATCTCCTTTTAACTTCAATAATTTTAAAAATACTAAAAATTCTGTAACGCAAACATTACTCAATCATACAGATGTAATTATTCATCATACTGAAATAAACGAAATAAATCTTTTTGTGAGAAGATCATTCTCAGAAGATTTATGGTTGTGGATTAAGGATAGCGCTAGGTTTATCTAATTTTTTTTTTATATAATAACTCACATAACTAAATAATAGTATCGAAAGTGACCATTGAAAAATAAACCACAACCAGAAAAAACTATCAAAATCTGCAGATAGATATTTGGCTAAGTAAAAAACACAAATAGGAACAAGAACATTTCGCAACATATTATTTATCATTGCATAATTAGATTTTTTTAAACCCATAAAAAAACCGTTTGATAAAAAGAAAATTGGATATGCAGGTAAAATAAATGCTGCAATTTTTAAGTATCTACGTCCATATTCTAAAACAGTTTCATCATTAGAGAAAAGTCTTGGTATTATATCTGCTGTGAAATAAACAAATATTCCAGAGAAAAACATTAATAAAAAGCCATATTTGACAGATATAAAATAAGTCTCTTTCACTCTATCAAAATGATTTGCACCATAATTTTGAGCTATAATTGAGATAATTGCAGTATTTATTCCTAATATAGGAAGTAAAACAACTTGCTCAATTCTAGTAGCTGCACCATAACCAGCTACAGCCAATTCACTAGTTTGACCAACATAAGTAAATATAAATGTAGCAGCAACTGCATATCCACATATAGCAATTGATATTGGCATTGATTGAAAAAATATATTTTTTAAAAATGTTAATTTAATTTTAAAAAATTCCTTGCTAATTTTTTTCACCCTTGGATTTTGCAAGACCTTATATAAAATAATCGCAAAAGCTATAAATTGAGCTATAATTGTTGATAGACCTATACCCATCATACCTAAAGCGGGTATGAATAGAAAACCAAATATTAAAATAGGATTTAAAAATATATTTAGTAGAAAACTTAAAACCAAAACATTTCTGTATGTTTTTGTATCTCCTTCTGCATGTAATAAAGAGTTAAGAGATACAACAAGGAAAAAAAGAAATGATCCATAAAACATAATATTTGTATATTGGAGTCCTAAATTTGTAATTTCTTCAGTTGAACCCATTATATTAAAAACTTTTTCAGCAAAATATAAACCTATGAATGTAATAAAAACTGATATGATGAGTCCATAGATAACAATATGGGTAAAATAATAAGAGACATTTTTTTCATTTTTTTCTCCAATACTATTCCCTATCAAGGAAGTTCCCGCAACTGTTACACCAATTGAGGTTGCTACAATAATAAAATATATTGGAAATGACTTACTGAGTGCAGAAAGTGCTTCAGGTGAGATTAATCCTGAATAAAAAGTATCAACAATATTGTATAAGGTTTGAAAAAGTGTACCAACACTTGCTGGTATTGCAAGTTTTCTAACAAGTAAAGGTATATTTTCTTTAAGCAAATCCATAAAAATTATAATTTAATTAATATTCTTTTTTAAAGATATGTCTCTTGCCAGTTTTTTTTGCAAGTATTATTTGCTTTTGTCTCATTGCAAATCTTGATTTTTGATCATCTGTTAAATAATCGTGACATTTTGGACAATGTATGCCTTCTAAATATTTAGAAGATTTTTTTTCTTTGATAGAAAGAGGTTTTCTGCAACCACTACAAATTGAATAACTGCCCTGCTTCAAGCCATGTTTTATTGAAACTCTATTATCAAAAACAAAACATTCACCATTCCATTGACTATTTTTTTTATCAATATTATCCAGATAATTAATAATTCCACCTTTTAAAACATATACATTTTTAAATCCTTTTTTTTTCAAATAAATATTTGCTTTTTCACATCTTATCCCACCTGTACAAAACATTGCTATATTTTCACTATTTTTAAATTGATTTAAATATTTAGGAAATTGACGAAAGTTTTCTATATTTGGATTTAAAGATTTTTTAAAAGTACCCACATCATACTCAAAAGATTTCCGTGCATCTATCAAAATTGTATCCTTTTTTTTAATTATTTTATTCCATTGCCTTGGATTGAGGTTGTTGCTGGGATAGTTGTAGTTTCTAACTTTAAAACCCATTGGAACAACTTCTTTTTTAATTTTTACTTTAGGTTTATGAAATGGATTAAATTTACTATTTGAATTATTTTCTGAATTAAATTTTTTAATAGATAATATTTTTTTTAAAAGTTTATTGAATTTTAAAAGTTTATCTTTTTTAGCTGAAATCGTTCCATTAACACCCTCTGATGAAATTATTATTGTTCCACAAATTTCATATTCTTTAAGATTATTCTCTAATCTATTTTTTAATTTTTTTAAATTACTAAGTTTTTTAAATTTATAAAAACCAAAAATATTAAACATTATAAAACTCTACAAACAGTCATTCCATCTCCTAATGGGATAATTATTTGTTCTACCCTTTCATCACGTGATATATGCTCGTTTAATTCTCTTATATTTAATGTATATTTATCCATTTTATCTTCATCTACGACTTCACCATGCCATAAAACATTATCTATTATGATCAAACCACCTTTATTTATTATCTGAAATGATTTTTCATAATATTCTTTATAATTTAGCTTATCAGCATCAATAAAAATCATATCAAATTTTTGATTTTTTAATTCATCTAAACTATTTAGTGCAGGTTTTACAATAGTTTGAATTTTTTTATCTTGATAAGCTTTCTTAAAAAAACTTACTGCAATCTTGTTTGTCTCTTTATCTTTATCAAGGGCTATAAGTTTTCCATCTTCAGGAAGTGCAAGAGCAATAGAAAGCGCACTTAAACCAGTAAAAGTTCCAATCTCAAGCACATTTTTTATATTAGATATTTTTATTATTAAATGAAGAAAATGACATTGAGATATTGCTACCTGCATTCTCTTTTCATTTCCAAGTGTATTATTATAATCTATAATTTCTTTTTGAACCGAATTTAGTTTAAAACTAGAACTATTGATATATTTTTCAATTTTTTCAGAAATTTCAATGTCCTTACCCATCTATTTTAATTATACAATGACTATATAGGTTTCGTTAAAATTAAAGTTTCTTCTTTAAAATTTCGTTAATTAATTGGGGGTTAGCTTTTCCACCGGAAGCTTTCATTGCTTGCCCCACAAAAAACCCAAATAGCTTTTCTTTTCCTTGTTTATATTCAATTGCTTTTTCTCTATTATCGTTGATTATTTTATCAATTAATGCCTCCAGTGCTTTTGGATCACTTTGTTGCTTTAACCCTTTTTCCTCAACAATTATTTGAGGGTCTATGTCACCATCCAGCATTAATTCAAATATTGTCTTAGCAATTTTACCTGAAATAGTTCCGTTTTTTATTAAATTAATCAATTTTGCTAAATTTTTTGCACTTATTGGACTTTGAGTAATTTCAATATTTTTATTATTTAAAACTGCAAATAATTCTCCTGTAATCCAATTTACAGCTAGTTTCATATCTCGGTTTTTGCCCATTTTAGCAACAACTTCTTCAAAATATTTAGCTGTATCAATATCAGAGACTAATATAGTTGCTTCATAAGGAGAAATTTTAAACTCATCAATAAACCTTTTCTTTTTGTCATCTGGTAATTCAGGGATTTCAGATTTTAGTTGATCAATAAAATCATCTGTAATTTCTAGTGGAAGTAAATCTGGATCTGGAAAGTATCTATAATCATGAGCATCTTCTTTTGACCTCATTGACCTCGTTTCATTTTTTTTTGTATCAAAAAGTCTTGTTTCTTGATCTATTTCATCACCTTCTTCTATTAAATCAACTTGTCTATTTGCTTCATAAATAATTGCCATTTGCATGAACTTTATAGAATTAACATTTTTTATTTCACATCTTGTCCCTAAATCTGTCGATCCTTTTATTCTTACAGACACATTAACATCTGCTCTGAGTGATCCCTCTTGCATATTCCCATCGCAAGTTCCTAAATATCTCATAATAGATCTAAGTTTTTTTATATAAGCATTCACTTCATCTGGCGATCTTAGATCAGGCTTACTAACAATCTCCATTAAAGCTACACCCGATCTATTTAGATCAACTAGTGTGTTACTTGGATCAACATCATGAATACTTTTTCCTGCATCCTGCTCTAAATGTAATCTTTCTATTCCAACTTGTTTTTGACCTTCAGGCATATCCAAAATAACATTGCCCTCACCAACAATTGGGTATTTATATTGTGAAATCTGATATCCCTGAGGTAAATCAGCATAAAAATAATTCTTTCTATCGAAAACAGACTTATTATTGATCTTAGCTTTTAAGCCAATACCAGTTTTTATAGCTTGTTTAACACAATATTCATTAATTACTGGAAGCATTCCTGGAAATGCTGCATCAACTAAACTTACTTGAGTGTTGGGTTCAGCACCAAATTTTGTAGAAGAAGATGAAAAAAGTTTTGAATTTGATGTTACTTGAGCATGAACTTCAAGTCCTATAACAACTTCATAAATATTATCATTTCTTTCTATTAAATATTCCGAATTTTTTTTTGACATTATTCCATCCACCAATCAGTTATATTATTTTTATAATTGATTTTTTCCTCCATTGAATAAGCAATATTTAAAACTGTTTGTTCATCAAAAGGTTTACCTATTATTTGTAAACCTAATGGATAATTATTTTTATCTCTACCTGCTGGTATTGAAATCCCAGGTAATCCTGCAAGGTTTACTGGAACAGTAAATATATCATTCAAATACATTGAAACTGGATCATTAGATTTTTCTCCTATTTTAAATGCAGAACTAGGAGTTGAAGGTGTTAAAATAGCATCAACTTTATTATAAGCATCATCAAAATCTTTTTTAATTAACTGCCTTACTTTTTGGGCTTTGAGATAGTAAGCATCATAATATCCAGAAGATAAAACATATGTGCCTATCATTATCCTTCTCTTTACTTCTTCTCCGAAACCTTCTGATCTAGTTTTTTCATACATATCAATTAAACTTTCCCCAGAAGATCTTAAACCATATTTAACACCATCATATCTTGCTAAATTAGATGATGCTTCAGCTGGCGCTACAATATAATAAGTAGGCAAAGCATAACTTGTGTGGGGTAAAGAAATATCAATTATTTCAGCTCCACAATCTTTTGCATACTCAATTCCTTTTTTCCAAAGATTCTCAATTTCGCCTGGCATTCCATCAACTCTGTATTCTTTGGGGATTCCAATTTTTATACCTTTGATATTTCTAGTTAGCTCTGATGAATAATTATTTCTTTTAAAATCTATTGAAGTTGAATCTTTTTTATCAAATGATGAGATTACTTCTAAAAGAATTGAGCTATCTTTGACATCTTTACTCATCGGACCTGCTTGATCTAGAGATGATGCAAAGGCAACAATTCCATATCTTGAACAGCTTCCATAAGTGGGTTTTAGTCCAACAGTTCCAGTAAAGGAAGCTGGCTGCCTAATAGATCCACCAGTGTCAGTTCCTATTGTTACAGGTGTTAAATTAGCTGCTAAAGCCGATGAAGAACCACCTGATGATCCTCCTGGAACTAAATCTTTTGCAATTGGGTTTTGAACATTGCCAAAATAACTTGTTTCATTAGATGAGCCCATTGCAAATTCATCACAATTAAGTTTGCCAAGCAAAATACCGCCTTCATTCCATATATTTTGTGTTACAGTAGATTCATAGCTGGGAACAAAATTATTTAAGATATTGCTTCCAGCTGTTGTTCTTACTTCATTTGTACAAAATAGATCTTTTACAGCAATTGGAATTCCTGGAAGTTTTAAATCATAATTTGGTTTGTTATCAAACTCTTTTGAAAGTTTGAGACATTTTTCAAAATTTTCAGTTACGTATGCATTTAGTTTTTTTGACTTTTGAGATCTATCAACAAAAGATTTTGCAACTTCATTTGATGATATTTTCTTTTCTTTTATATTTTTAATTAATTCATATAGGCTTAAAGATGTTATTTCTGTCATTATTCAACTACTTTCGGAACAACAAAAAAATCATCATTTTTTTCAGGAGAATTTTTAAGTATCTTTTCTCTTATATTGTCGCTAGTTATCTTGTCTTCTCTGAATCTTAAAGTTGTTTCAGCTATAGAGGTTAATGGTTCAATATTCTCAGTTTTTAGCTCGTTTAATTTTTCAATAAATTCAAATATAGAATTCATATCATCTGCCAATTTTTCAGCTTTTTTCTCTTCAAGTGAGATCCTTGCTAATTTTGATATATGTTTTACAGTTTTAAGATCTATCGTCATATGGTAAAAAATAATGTCGCAAAGTACCACTTAAGTTAAAAATATACAATATGATCACAATTAATGAATTCAAAAACAAATTATCAAGTGGTTCAAGATTATTGGGTATAGATTTAGGCTCAAAAAGGATTGGGATTGCAATAAGTGATTATAATCAAAAAATTGCAACTCCCCTTCAAACCTTAGATAAATCTAAACAAGGTAAATTAATTGATGAACTAGAAAATATTATTTCAGAATATTACATCAAAGGAATTATTATAGGCAATCCAATAAATATGGATGGTACCTACGGAAAATCTTCACAATCAGCAAAAGATATAGCAATCAATATTTCAAATAAAATTGATATTCCTGTGTCTTTGTGGGATGAAAGATTATCTACCGTTGGTGCTTTCAATTTATCAAGTGAATTAGATATAAATGTCAGTAAAAGAGGGAAAGATATAGATAAGTTTGCAGCAGCTTTTATTTTACAAGGTGCTTTAGATTTTATTCAAAATTAATGGTTGCATAGTTAATACTATATAGTTATAGAGTTAATTTTAATGGCAACTAAATCTAAAAAAGCTATTAAAATATCCCAAAAACATTTATTAGGTATCCAAGATTTATCTGTTAATGATGTTAACACTATCCTGAATGAAGCCTCTGAATTCATAGAGTTAAATAAGAGTAAAAATAAAAAAATTGATATTTTAAAAGGGAAAACTCAAATAAACTTATTTTTTGAACCTTCAACAAGAACACAGAGCTCATTCGAATTAGCAGGAAAAAGGTTAGGTGCAGATGTAATGTCTATGAATATTACGAATTCTGCTATCAAAAAAGGTGAAACGTTAATTGATACAGCAATGACCCTAAATGCAATGCACCCGGATATTATTGTAATAAGACATCAAGACTCAGGGGCATGTAACCTTTTGTCTCAAAAAGTCAATTGTGCAGTACTAAATGCAGGTGATGGTAGAAGAGAACATCCAACACAAGCATTATTAGATGCTTTAACAATTAAAAATAGAAGAAAAAAAATAGAAGGTCTTAAAATTGCAATATGTGGAGATATACTACATTCAAGAGTAGCAAGATCAAATATTTATCTTCTAAACATGTTGGGTGCAGAAGTGAATATCGTGGCCCCTACAAATTTAATGCCAAAAGAAATTGAAAAATTTGGTGTAAATATTTTTTCTGATATGAAAAAAGGAGTTAAAGATTGCGACATAGTAATGATGTTAAGATTACAAAATGAAAGAATGACAAGCTCGTTTCTATCATCCAACAGAGAATACTATCAATATTATGGCCTAACACCTGATAAAATTCAGTATGCAAAAGAGGATGCTTTAATAATGCATCCAGGACCAATGAATAGAGGAATTGAAATTGATACAAACTTAGCAGACGATATAAACAAAAGTGTAATAAAAGAACAAGTTGAATTAGGCGTAGCAGTAAGGATGGCCTGCTTAAAGATTTTTTGTGAATAAATGAAAAAAAAATACTTTATAAATGCAAATATAATTGACCCTCATAATTCCTTGAATGAAATTGGAGGAATAATAATTGGAGAAAATGGAAAAATTGAAGCTGTCGGAAAAAAAGTAAATACCAATAACATTCCATCTAGAGAAAAAGTAATAGATTTAAATGGAAAATACATATTTCCAGGCATTGTAGATATGCGAGTTTTTGTTGGTGAACCAGGATATGAATATAAGGAGAATTTTAGAACCCTTAGTGAAGCTGCTTTATCAGGTGGTGTAACATCAGTTGTTACAATGCCTAATACAAACCCAGTAATTGATAATGTCTCAATAGTTGATTTTCTTAAAAGAAGAGGAAGAGATAAATCAAAAATTAATATTTATCCAACGGCTGCATTAACAGTAAAAGCAGAGGGAGAAAATATGACTGAATTTGGCTTATTACAGAGTAAAGGAATAATTGGTTTCACGGATGGAGTAAAAACAATTCAAAATCCTAGAATTATGAATAGGATTATGAATTCAGCATCAGATTTAAAATCTTTAATAATACAACATGCAGAAGATGAAGAATTATCAAAAGATGGAATGATTAATGATGGCATCATAGCAACAAAACTTGGTCTCCAGGGAATTCCAATAAGTGCTGAATTGTTAATTATAGAAAGAGACTTAACATTGTTAGAATATAATAGTTGTAGGTATCATATTTCTCAGATTTCATCTGCAAACTCTGTAGATATAATCAGAGAAAGAAAAAATAAAGTAAACTTCAGCTGTGGTGTTTCAATAAACAATCTATCATTAAATGAAAATGACATTGGTGATTTCAAAACTTTTTTAAAATTATCACCTCCTTTAAGAACAGAAACTGATAGAAACGCTTTAGTTCAAGGATTAAATGATGAAACAATTGATGTTATTGTTTCTGATCATAAACCAGAAGATGAAGAAAATAAAAGATTAACTTTTGCTCAGGCAGAAACTGGCGCATCTGGAATTGAAACTTTATTACCATTGAGCTTAGAATTATATCACAATGGATCTGTAGAGCTGGAAACTATAATAAAAGCTTTAACATCAAAACCAGCAGAAATACTTAAAATAAATAAAGGTAACTTATCGATAGGAAATGATGCAGATTTTTGTATCGTAGATATAAATAAACCTTGGGTAGTTAAAAAAGAGAAATTGATATCAAAATCCAAAAATACCCCTATTGAAGACAAAAAACTTCAAGGTAAAGTAATAAGTACGTTTGTTAATGGTGAAGAATTATTTAAATCTGAATAATGGATTATATAATAACTGCTTTGGTATCTTATCTATTTGGCTCTATTCCTTTTGGATATCTTTTCACAAAAATTTTACTTAAAAAGGATATTAGAAATGTAGGATCAGGTAATATTGGTGCCACAAATGTTTTAAGAACTGGCAACAAATTATTAGGTTATTTAACACTTGTTTTGGATATAGCAAAAGCTGTTGTGCCTGTTATCTTTATAAAGCTAAATTATCCTGATCTAGTTTATATATCAGCTCTTTGTGCATTTTTAGGACATTTATTCCCTATTTGGTTAAAATTTAAAGGCGGCAAAGGTGTTGCAACTCTTGTTGGGATTTTGCTTTCAATAAATATTTATTATGCAATAGTTTTTGGTACTGTTTGGATTTTAACTTTTGTGATATCAAAATATTCATCTCTATCCTCATTGTTTGCCTCAATTTCAATACCAATCTACCTATTAATCATTGATAAGGGTAATATAATTTTTTTTATTATTATGTTTGTTTTAATTTTTTATACACATCGAGAAAATATAAAAAGATTAATAAACAAAGAAGAAAGCAAGAGTAAAATTTATTAATTTGACAGATTAATAGTTATAAGTAGTTTGACTAATTATGAATCTTGTAATTGTTGAAAGTCCTGCAAAAGCTAAAACTATAAATAAATATCTAGGTACAAATTACACCGTGTTAGCAAGTTATGGTCATATTAGAGACCTACCTTCAAAAAATGGTTCTGTTGATCCAGAAAATTCTTTTAAAATGATTTGGGAAGTAGATAGTTTCTCAAAAAAATATTTAAAAGAAATTACTGACACAGCCAAAAACTCAGAAAAAATTATTTTAGCTACTGATCCAGATCGAGAAGGTGAAGCTATTGCTTGGCATGTAAAAGAGTTTTTAAATGAAAAAAAAATTCTTAAAGATAAAAAAATAGAACGAGTAGTTTTTAATGAAATAACTAAAAAAGCTGTAACAAACGGAATAGATAATCCAAGAAATATAGAAAATGAACTTGTAGATGCCTACATGGCAAGAAGAGCGCTAGACTATTTAGTTGGTTTTAATATATCACCAATTCTATGGACAAAATTACCAGGATCTAAATCAGCAGGGCGAGTTCAATCTGTAGCTCTTAGATTATTAACTGAAAGAGAACATGAAATAGAAATTTTTAAACCGGAAGAATTTTGGACACTTAATTTAAATTTCTTAACAAAGGAAAATTTAAATATAAATACATCTATTACTCAATTAGATGGTAAAAAAATTGAAAAATTCTCTTTTAAAAATAAAGATGATATTAATAACGCATTAGATTTAATCAAAAATAAAAAATATAATATTACAGATATAACCTCTAAAATTTATACAAGAAATCCGTCAGGTCCTTTTACTACTTCTACTTTACAACAAACATCATCTAGTAAACTGGGTTTTGGAGCATCTAGGACAATGCAAGTCGCCCAAAGATTATATCAAGGTATTGATATTGATGGCGAAACTGTTGGATTAATTACTTATATGCGTACAGATGGAACAAATGTATCTAAGGATGCTGTAACTACTTTTAGAAATTTCATTACTAAGAATTATGGTGAAACATATTTACCAGCCTCACCTTTAAATTATTCAGGTAAAAAGGCAAAAAATGCACAAGAAGCACATGAAGCTATTAGGCCAACAGAAATCACTCGAGTCCCTGAAGAAATGAAAAAATATTTAAGTACAGATCAATACAAACTTTACAATTTAATATGGTCAAGATCATTATCCTCACAAATGGAGTCGGCAAAATTTGATAGAAAAACTATAACAATTATATCCGAAGATAATAAAAATATATGTAAAGCAAGCGGTTCAACTTTAAAATTTGATGGTTTTTTAAAGGTTTCAAGATTAGATGAAAATAAAGATGACGAAAATATATTGCCAGATGTTGATAAAGGTAATGTAGAGTTTAAAGATTTTACGGATGAACAACATTTCACTCAACCACCACCAAGGTATTCAGAAGCAAGTCTTGTTAAAAAATTAGAAGAATTAGGAATTGGAAGACCTTCAACATACGCTAGTATCATATCAGTTATCTCAAATAGAGGTTATGCAGATATAGAAAATAAAAGATTTTTTCCAACAGATAGAGGTAAATTACTCTCTGCTTTTCTTGAAAAATTATTTTCAAAATATGTTGATTATGATTTTACAGCCAAACTAGAAGATCAATTAGATGATATAACAACTGGTAAAGAAAATTGGATTAAAGTCTTAGAAGAATTTTGGAAAGATTTTAATTTAAATGTAACAGATGTAAAAGAAAAACGAACAAGAGAAGTCTTGGATATGCTTAACGAAAGCTTGGGCTCATTAATTTTTGAAGTCGATAAAGATGGAAACATAAATAGAAAATGTAAACTTTGTGATAGTGGTCAATTAAGTTTAAAAAATAGTTTTAGAGGAGGTGCTTTTATTGGATGCTCAAATTATCCAGATTGTAAATTTACAAGACCTCTTTCAAAATCCAAAGCAGCTCAACAGCTGACTTTAGCAGAACCAAAATTAATTGGTCAAAATGATTTAGGTAAAGACATATATTTAAAAAATGGAAGATTTGGTCCCTATCTTCAATATGAAAAAGAAATTGACGATGTTCCAGAAACTAAAAAGAAAAAGAAAAAATTAAAAAAAGAAGATAATAATATGAAAAATGTGTCTATACCGAAAGGAATTGATATCAAAAGTATAGATTTAGAAAGAGCTAAGTATTTATGCTCACTACCAATTAGTTTAGGTAAAAACCCTGAAAATGATAAAGATATTACCGTAAATGTTGGTCGATTTGGACCATATCTAAAGTGTGAAAATAAATCGGCACGTTTAGAAAATGTTGAGGAAATTTTTAGTATAGGTCTTAATAGAGCTGTAACTCTAATAGCAGAAGCAAAGCCTGGTAGAATTTCGTCATCTTTAATTAAAGATCTTGGCGAACACCCTGAAGATAAAAAACCTGTGAGAATTATGAAAGGTCAATATGGGCCTTATATAAAATATAAATCACTAAACGCTACTATCCCTGAAGAAAAAGACCCAATTGAATTAACTATGGAAGAAGCTCTTATTTTAATTGAGAAAAGAAAAGAGTACGATAAGAATAAAAAGAAAAAGAAAGGTAAATAAGTAAAATGTCTATTGATGTAAAATTAAAAGAAATGGGTTTAGTTCTACCAAAAACAACTGATCCAGTTGGTTCATATGTTGCCACAAAAATTTCTGGCAATTTACTTTATATATCAGGACAAATATCAATGGATGCTGAAGGTCAATTGATTAAGGGGAAAGTTGGAAAAGACTTAAATACAGAGCAAGCATACAAAGCTGCACAAAGGTGCGCCTTAAATATAATTGCTCAAGCTAAAAAAGCATGCTCAAATGATTTATCAAAAATCAAATCATGCATTAAATTAACAGGTTTCGTAAATTCAACTAATGACTTTATTGAACAACCTAAAGTAATTAATGGAGCTTCAGATTTAATTAAAGATGTCTTTGGTGATAATGGTACCCATACACGTGCTGCTGTAAGCACTAATAGTTTACCTTTAGGTGTTGCTGTTGAAGTTGATGCAATTTTTGAAATAATTTAGTTATCTTCCAACACTGTAGTAATTAATATTATTTTTTTTCATTTTTGTTGGAGAATATAAGTTTCTTAAATCATATATCTTATAATTTTTTTTATTGCTTATTTTTTTAAAATTAAGCTGTTTAAATTCATTCCACTCAGTATGTATAATTAATAAATCTGCTTTTTTGCAAGCATCTCTTAAATTGTTCACAAATTTTACTTTTTTATAATTGAAGTTTTTTTTTTCTCCTGTTGGTTCATAATAAGAAACTTTAGAGCCTCTTTTAGTTAAATAAGGAATCAATTTTAATGATGCAGCTTCTCTCATATCATCTGTACCTGCTTTGAAAGTAACTCCTAAAAAAGTAATATTTTTTCCTTTTAAATTATTATTCATAATTTTTTTTATTTTATTTAATAGTATTTTATATCTATCATCATTGGATTTAATAACTGATTTTACTATAGAAAGATTCGTTTTAAATTTATGTGCTGTATATACCAAAGCTCTGGTATCTTTTGGAAAACAAGATCCACCATAACCAGGACCAGCACGTAAAAATCTTTCCCCTATTCTTTCATCTAAACCTATACCAGAAGATACATCTTTTACATCTATATTTGATTTTTCACACAAGTTTGAAATCTCATTAATAAATGAAATTTTAGTTGCTAAAAATGCGTTAGCTGCATATTTGATTAATTCTGCAGCTCTTCTTGATGTTTGAAAATATCTATTAGATTTTTTTATTAATGGTAAATACAAGCTTTTCATAACGTTATTTGCTTTTTTACTATTTGTGCCAACTACAACTCTATCTGGATACATAAAGTCTCTAATAGCTTCTCCTTCGCGAAGAAATTCAGGGTTGGAAATAACATCAAATCTTATTTTATTTTTATTTAGGTTTAATACTTTTTCAATTTTATCACCTGTCATTACCGGAACAGTTGATTTTGTAACAATGATTTTATATTTATTAAGGTTATTTTTAATACTAGAAACAACTTTAAAAACATACTTTAAGTTGGCATTGTTTGAATTCTTATTTGTTGGAGTGCCTACACAAATAAAAATAATATCTGATTTTTTTATTGATGAATCTATTTCAGTAGAAAAATTAAGTCTTTTATTTTTGTAATTTCGTAAAACAAGTTCTTCTAAACCCGGTTCATAAATGGGAATAATTCCTTTTTTAAGGTTTTCGATTTTTTCTTTATTATTATCGACACAAACTACTTTATTCCCTAATTCAGAAAAACATGCTCCACTGACTAAGCCAACGTAACCTGAACCTATAATGCAAATATTCATAATTTTGCTACTTCTAATGTTGATTTAATATATCCATCCATTGAGCCACAATCTAAATATTTACCTGAAAATTTGTGTCCCACAAAAAGAAATTTATTATCAATCATTGTTCTAATTGAGTCAGTAATATGTATCTCGCCACCTTTACCCTTTTTTTGATTTTTAAGAATTTTAAATATATCTTTGCTCAATATATATCTTCCAATAACAGCATTGTTAGAAGGTGCTTCTCTAGTACTTGGTTTTTCAATAACATCTGATATTACAAAATTTTTTTTACCAATTTTTTTGGATACCGAGAATATGCCCCAACGATTTACATTATTTTTCTTTACTGTCATACTGGCCATGACTGAGGCTTTATATTTTTTGTGTAATTTGATCATATCTTTTGAACAATTCTTCTTCATAATTAAATCATCTGGAAGTAACATTAAGAAATATCTATTTTTAATAAATTTTTTAGTTTTTAAGACCGCATCACCAGTACCCAAAGGTTTGTTTTGATATACAAATTTAATTTTTTTTTTATATTTTAAA
>CACFLJ010000013.1 GCA_902567045.1 uncultured Pelagibacteraceae bacterium | reverse complement strand
AAAAGATCCTAGAAGACAAGTAAGTGGTCAAAATGTAGTAAAGATTATAAGGGAATATTTAAAAATTAATTGCAAAATGAGTGATGCAGCAACTATTCTTAATGCTTTTTTTAAAAAAAATAAAATAAATCTTACTGTTGGAAAAAATTATTTTCCAATCACAAAAGATAAGATCTCAAAATTAAATGTAAATTTTTCATCTTCTTTTGGAAGACATCTGGAATATTACACTGGGATGGTATTTAAAATTACAATAAATTCAAACTCTAGAAAAATTCAGGTTAATGGAGGTCGTTATGACAATCTTATTTCTGATTTAGGATCTTCAAATAAAATACCGGCAGTTGGAGGTGCAATAAGTTTAAATGATTAAAATTGGAATTCCAAGCAAGGGTCGATTAAGAAAAGATACTTTAAATATATTTAAAAGCAAAAAGCTCAAAATTTTATCGGAAAGAGGCGATAGGGACCTCTTTGGATATATAAAAGGAAATAAAAATATTAAAATTATTTATTTACATGCAAGAGAAATCATAGAAAGATTGGGTGATGGATCTCTAGATATTGGTTTTTCAGGATATGATTTATTAAAAGAATCTGAATTAAATATACAAAATAAAGTTAATATTTCCAAAAAGTTAGAATATGGACATGCAACTTTAGTATTAGCTGTGCCAGACGAGTGGATTGATATTCAGACACTTGCTGATTTAGAGGAAATTTCCTTTGATTTTAAAGACAAAAAGAAAAGTAGAATGAGAGTTGCAACAAAGTACCCAAATCTTACAAGAGAGTTTTTATTTTCAAAAGGTGTAACTCAATTTAAGTTAGTCCCATCTCTTGGAGCTACTGAAGTATATCCATTCACTGGTTCATCAGAAATTTTATCAGATATAACTAGCACAGGAGAAACTTTACGTGCAAATAATTTAAGAGTTTTAAAAGATGGAAATATTCTTAAAAGTACTGCAATTTTAATGTCCAATAAAAAATTAAGTAACAAAAAAGGTTTGAAGAAAATTTTAAACTTGCTTAGCTCTTAACTCTCACTATTATCTTAACTTTATGGATACGATTCTATTAATAATCTTACTTTTACTACTTGGAGCAACTCTAGGGGTTTTATATTTGAATTTAAGGCCAAAACCCAAAGAAGAGAGTGAAAACAAAGAAGCTGAGGAAATAGCTAATTTAAAAGCAGAAATCGTCTCTTTAAAGGATACTTTAAATAGCACTATTAATAATTCATTAGGTTCAATGTCTACTTCATTTAATAATCTTTCTACAGGTGTTACTAAAGATATGACAGAAGCCTTAACAAAAGTAGATGAAAAAGTTGGAAATTTTAACCAACAGGTACAGTTGTTGAATCAAAGCCAAGAAGGTATAAGTAAAATTTTAGCAGGTGTTAAAAAATATGGAACACTTGCTGAATTTAGTTTGGATGCCTTAATTAAAGATTTATTGCCAGCCTCTCAATTCATGACAAATGTTAAAATGAAAGAGGATACCAGTGAAAACGTTGAATTTGCAATTAAACTTCAAGGTCATGTTATGGTTCCGGTTGACTCACACTTCCCAGTAGAAAAATTTAAAGCAATCACTGATGGCTATGATTCAGATGATAAACGAGCAGTTGCAGATGCAAGAGCTAAATTAGCATCAGCATTCAAATCTAAAGCTAAAAGTGTAAATGAAAAATACATAGTCCCACCAAAAACCACAGATTTTGCTATCGTTTATGCACCAACTGAAAGTTTGTATAAAGAATTGACCGAATATCAAGACCCAAGCACAAAAGAATTATTAACTCAAGAATTAATGAGGAAACACAAAATTGTAATTTGTGGACCAAACACTTTATCTGCTTACTTACAATCTTTACATATGGGTTTTCAATCCCTAAAAGTTCAAAAGGGAGCAACTGAGATATATACTCATTTAAAAACAATTAGCACAAGGTTTTCAAGACATTTTGACAATATCAAAGTGTTAAATAAAAAATTAGAAGAAGCTATGGCTGTTGTTAATAAGTTTGGAATGGATGCAAGATCTATCACGAGAACTTTGGAAAACATAAAAGATCCAGAGCAGTTCGAAAAAGCCCTTAAAACAGATAATGTAGAAAAACTTGAAGACCTTCCTAGACAAGCCAAAAAATAAATTTAATTTAAATATAATTTCTCATATAAGAAATGCATGAAATGGAATAATAAATTTAATTATCCAAAGTCCACAAGATCAATTGAGGATGGTTATAGAAAATACTCTTTAGGAGAAGAAAAACTTCCAAGCGTAACAACAATTTTAAGCGCTACCAAAACTGAGGAAGAAAAAGCTGCTTTAGCGAACTGGAGGGTAAGGGTAGGCTTTAAAGAAGCTAATAGAATTAAAACAGAAGCATCCTCAAGAGGTACATCAATGCACACATATATAGAGGATTACTTAAGAGGACGTATCAATGAAAGTTTTTTTGAAAGCAATGAACAATATAAAAACATGGCTAAAGAAATAATTGAAAAAGGTATAGATAATAAATTAGATGAAATTTATGGAATTGAAGAAACGTTGTATTATCCTGAACAATATGCAGGCACAGCTGACTTAATTGGTATATACCAGGGAAATGATGTTGTAATCGATTTTAAACAAAGTAATAAACCAAAAAAAACAGATTATATTCAAGATTATTTTTTACAACTTGGAGCATATACTCTAGCTCATGACGTTGTTCATGGAACAAAGATGAAAGCTGGGATAATTTTACTTTGCACAAAAGATATTTTGTTTCAGGAATTTAAAATAGAAGGTGCAGAATTAGAGATGTATCAAAATTTATTCTTAGGCAGGGTCAAAAAATTTTATGAGATGAATAATATTGCTTGACTTTAACAGACCATTTCATAGAACAGATAAAACTAACTAGAAGCTACTTGTTTAGATGCAACGGTTTAGTCCTAAAAAACTTTCCAAAAACCCATCAAAACAAAGCTAATTTAAGGTTAAAAATATGAATTTAGCAATCTGGGATATAGAATCATCAAGTGCCAGCACTGATTTCGGTAGCATAATTGAAATTGGTGGAATTTTAGTCGATGAAAACTTTAAAGAGAAAGATCGATTTAATTTAAGATGCAGTCTGCCTGAAGGAGAAATTTTTCAGGCTATGGCCTTAATAGTCAACAAAACATCGATAAAACAACTTACTCAAACAAACTTAAGTCATTATCAAATGCTGGGTGAAGTTGAAAAAATATTTAAAAAATGGAGCCCTGCAATATTTTTAGGTTGGAGCAGCCTTAATTTTGATGAAGAGATGATAAGGAAAGAGTTTTTTAAAAATATTAGATATCCTTATATTACTAATGCAGCACCTAATAAACGACATGATGGTATAAACATTGCAAGAGCTGCGTATGCTGTAGATCCAACTATCCTAGAAACAGAAATTAACGAAAAAAATAACCCAGTATTTAAACTTGCATCTTTAGCTCAAATGCAAGGCATTGATGCAAGTGATGCTCACTCAGCACTTGCTGATGCCGAATTGACTGCAAAAATTTTAAAGATTGTCAAAAACAAACAAGAGCATACTTGGGAATCTTTTTTAAGAACTGCAAACAAATCAGATACAGAAACTATAATGAAAAAGGGAGAAATAGTAACTTTAAATGAATATTATTATGGCAAATCTAGACTTCATCTTGTTATACCATTGCATCCAAAACACTGTATGCACCCAATTTACCAAGGATGGTATTACTCCATAGATTTGAGAACTGAAATCCAGCCTTTAATAAATAAATCAATAAATGAATTAAAAGTTGAGATGAAAAAATCTCCAAAATTTTTAAGAACTATACGTGCAAATAAAGCGCCTATTATAATTGACGCGAAGTACGGAATGAATGTTGAACCTTATAACAAACTTGATAAAAACGTAATTAATAAAAGAGCAGAATTTGTTCAGAATAATGAACAATTTTCCCAAAATATTTTGACAGCTTTAAGAGAAGTTGCAGAAGAAAAAGAACAATCGAAATCCCAAGAAGATATATATGCAGAAGAAAGTATTTATACAAAATTTACTTCAAACAAAGACACTGCTCTTTTTCCGACTTGGCATGCAGCACCATGGAAAGAAAAACTAAATTTATTAGATAAATTTGATGACGATAGGTTAGTTGGATTTGGTAAAAAAATAATTTTTCAAGAAGCACCAGAAGTTTTGCCAGAGGCAATGTATAAGTCAATAAGAAGAGAAATCGCTAAGAGAATACTAAGTGAAAGAAAAGAGAAATGGTGGACAATACCTACTTTATATAACGAAATTGATACTTTAAGAGAAAAATATACTAATGAAAATGATAATGAAAAATTAGCTCTCTTAGACGAATTTAATACCCACGCAATGTCTATTCAAAAAAAATACGAGAATGTTTGATGTATAAAATTAAATTTACGCATTTTTAACTATTGAATAAATAAAATAAATTTATATAAAACTCTTATGACAACAATTAAATCTACTGATGAAAGTTTTGACAAATTAGTTAAAGAAAATAAAATATTAATTACTGATTTTTGGGCTTCATGGTGCGGCCCATGTGTTCAAATTGCTCCAATTTTAGAAGAAATTTCAAACGAAATGTCTGACCAATTATCTATAGCAAAACATAACATTGATGAAGAGCCAAATACGCCTACAAAATATGGTGTTCGAGGAATTCCTACTATGATTTTGATGAAAGATGGAAATCATGTTTCAACTAAGGTCGGAGCGGTTCCAAAAAGTGAAATTGTTTCTTGGATAAAAGAAAATATCTAATTTAAGCTTAAAATTTCTCCAGCAAGATATAGCGAACCAACACACAGTATAATAGTCTTTTCATTTTTTGATAACGATTTTATACTTTCTTCAATGCCATTAGAAAGTTTTAGATTTAATTTTGAATTATCTAACTTTTTTTTAAAATCTTCCTTTGATATTGCTCCATCCTGATTAGGAATATCGATTAAAGTAATTGAATTTACGATATTTTCAAAAGCTTTTATAAATTCTACATGTTCTTTGTCTTTCATCATACCTACGATAAGGTTTGCTTCCTCATTTTGATTTTTAATCCAATTAGCGATAGAAAGACTTGCACTAATATTGTGACCACCATCTATTATTAGTTTATTATTTCCAGCAATATTTTTTAATTTACCTGATTTAATTTCTTCAAGTCTTGCTTTTAATGAAATATTTTTGATACCATTTCTAATATATTCATCTTTAATATTAAAAATTTTTCTTGATGCAGCAATTGAAGTACTAATATTATAAAGCTGATGATCACCAAGAATACTTGGTTCGGGTAATACTAATTCTCCTAACTGATCTTGATATTGAATAAATCCATTCTCGGACTTTCCAATATTAAAGTCTTTTCCAAAAAAATATTTTTTTGATGTATTTTTCTCCAATGAACTTTCTATTTTATCCCTTATTTCATTATTTACTTGTTTATTAACAAATATATTGGAGTTTAAAAGCTTAGCTGTTTTCTCATGTATTACGCCATCAATTGATTTATTTTCAAGCCATTGAAAGTGATCATTATGAATGACACCAATGAGTGTCATTAAATTTTCCTTAAAAACATTTGTACTATCAAATTGATGAAATAATCCTGCTTCTATTATATTTATATTATCTTTGAAATTCTCAGCATATTTTAAAAATGCACATGTTAAAATTTCAAATAATGTTGCATTGTCATCTCCCAAAGTTTTTTCAACATCAGTCAGTAATACTATTAAATCTTCTTCATTGATCTCCTTATCTTCAAAAACGTATCTTTCTGTATAAGAGAGTAGGTGGGGAGAAGTATAAAGATTAGTTTTGTACCCACCCTGGTTTAGTATTGACTTAAGACTGTAGCACATGCTTGCTTTAGCATTAGTTCCAACAACTGTGATAACATTTTTTAATTTATCTTGTGGATCACCCAGTTTTTTTAATAGATTAAAAGTTCTTCCTAGAGATAAGTCTAGTTTTTTTTTATGATGCTTCTCTAGTTTGGATATTAGTTTCTGAAGATTCATTTAAATTTTCTAAATGTATATCAGAATTTTTCCTAAGTAATATCGATAGAAGGTTACCAACTTCTTTTTGTATATCTTTTCTATGCACTACTCTGTCGACAAAGCCATGTTTCTCAACAAATTCTGCTGTTTGAAAATCAGAGCTTAATTCTTCTTTAACGGTCGCTTGAATTACCCTTTTTCCTGCAAAGGCGATTAGACATCCAGGTTCTGCCAGATGAATATCCCCTAACATTGCAAAAGAGGCAGTTATTCCACCAGCGGTAGGATCTGTAAAACATACAATGTAAGGTAAATTATTATTTTTAAGTTCGTTAATTGCAAGTGTTGTCCTAGTCATGTTTGCTAAAGCAATTGTAGACTCGAACATTCTTTGTCCACCTCCACAAGGAAAGAACAAGTAAGGTGTTTGGTTATCTATCGCGTGTTGTACTCCATAAATTATTGCCTCTCCTTCTGCGGCTCCAACAGAACCTCCAATAAAATCAAAGTTAATTGCACCAGCAGTTACTTCTATTCCATTTATTTTTCCTTTAGCAATCATTACTGCACAATTTTGGTTTGTCTTCTTCCTCGCAATTTTAAGTCTGTCTTTGTAAGATTTTGTATCAACCCAATTTAATGGATCTTCTGTAGGTATTGGAGACTCTAAAATTTGATAAGCGTTTTTCCCGAATATTATATCAAACCTTTGTCTACAACTAATTCTATGATGCTTTCCACAAAGATTACAAACCCATAAATTATTTTCTAAATCTTTCTTCAATATTGGACCTTTACAACAACTGGTCCAATCTGAATTTGCTATATCTTCTTTTGAAGGTCTTTTTCTTAGTACCTTCTTTATTTTTTCTCTAAAATTTATAGCTTTTGTTAACCAATTCATGATATTTTTTTTCTTAGTTTACTAACCATCTTACTTACATTTATGACAGGATTTTGTCTATTGTTTAAACTTCTATTAATTTCTTTACAAATTTGACTTCCAACAACAAGTCCATCTGTATTTTTAAAATTTGATATAGTTTTTTCAGTTATCCCAAAACCAATAACACAATTTTTTTTAGGACTTATTTTTTTAATTTTATTATAATTAGCTAATATTTTTTTTGGAGAAACTTTTAGCTTACCGCCTGTAGTAGACAGCATGCTTATATAGTAAATCATATCATGAGAATCTTTTGTAATACTTTTTAGTCTTTTATTGGATGTTGTAGGAGATAATAATTGTATAAAATTAATTGAATTTTTTTTACATTTCTTTGAAAAAATTTTGTTTTCTGGCCATGGTAAATCAACTACTATTAAACCATTAACACCTGATTTTTTACATTTTTTTAAAAAATTATTTTCACCATATTGGAAAATCATATTGTAGTAACCCATAAATATTACTGGTTTTGAATTTTTACTTTTTTTAAAATCGCTGACAATTTTAAAAATATCATTCATCTTAAAACCATTTTTAATCGCTCTATAAGCACTAGTTTGAATTTGGCCTCCATCTGCTACCGGAGTGTTATGAGGTACACCTACTTCTAAAATATCTGCATAATTTGAAATCGCTTTTAAGATCTCTAAAGATTGCTTCTTTGAGCTATCACCAGCTACAGTATAAGTGAGTAATGCTGGTCTTTTCTCTTCTTTCGCTTTTTTAAATGCAAGACTAATTGGATTTAACATACTTCTTTCCCAACTTTTTTTCTAAAATTCCACGGTCTTTGTATGCATCTCCGCAACTATTAATAATTACAACTGTATCCTTGCTCAATTTTTTTGCTTCCTTAATTGCAACCGAGAATGCGTGACTTGGTTCAAGAGAGGGTCTTAAATTTTCATATTTTGTAACTATTTGGTATGCTTTTAAAGCCTCTTCATCACTAGCTGCTGTATACCTTGCGCGCTTTGTATCTTTTAAGAAGCAATGGAGTGGAGAAATTCCAGGATAATCAAGACCTGCAGATATTGATTCAGTTTCTTCAATCTGACCATCGCTATTTTGATTTACATATTGCGCAGCACCATGAAGTATGCCGATTTTTGAACCATAAGTTAAAGGAGCTGCATGCCTTTTACTTTTGCTTGGTCCTCCAGCCTCAACCCCTATAAACTCAACTTGTTTTTTATCATAATCCATAAATTCATTCCAAAACCCAAAACTTGAGGAACCTCCTCCCACACAATTATACAATTTAAGTTTTTTAGGCACTTCACCAAATTCATTTATTAATTGAACCTTAAGCTCTCTGGATATTTGACTAGTACTCCAACCACAAATTCGAACAAAAATTGCTGGACCTACAGTACTTCCTACACACATTGCTGTTGTATCACAATTTGCAACCCAAAATCTCATACATTCAGAAACAGCATCCACAAGTGTTTGACTTCCTGAATATACAGGAATTACATCTGCACCATTTTTCTTCATTGCTTTAACATTAGGTTGTTGTCTCTTTATGTCTTTTGCACCCATAAAAATTTTACATTTTAAACCAAATTTCTTAGCAGCCATGCTTAACATCTTGCCAGCGTACCCGGCGCCGGTGTCTCCAATTATTACTTTCTTTCCAGACCTTTTTGCCAGTAAACAATGTACAGTTGCATTATATATTTTGTGAGCTCCACCGTTAGCATCAGAAACAACCTTTGACCAAATCTGTGCTCCACCAACATGTTTTGTTAAATTATTTAACTTAATAAATCTTGTCGGTGTTCCAATCCAATTTTTGAAATATTTATCTCTTTCTCTTATAAAGTTTTTGTCATTTTTTAATTTATTAAATTGTATTTCTAGATCTTCTATAGGTTTTTTTAGTGTTTCAGGTACAAAATTTCCTCCAAATTTTCCGCCCCAAAAGCCAAGCTTATCTCCTTGATCTATAACTGGAATTCCTTTTTTAAGTTTCATTTTTAGTTGCAAGATTTAATAGTTTATTAATTTTTTTTAAATCTTTTATACCTTTCTCATTTTCTAAAGAACCACTTAGATCAATGTAGTAATCTTTATTTTTAAATTTAGGAATATCTTCTATTTTTATATTTCCAGCAATCATTTTATTTATTGAATTAGGTATAGAATTTAATAATTCATGATTAAATCCAATTGATTTCTCGTACCCTTTTCCATCAAAAAGAATTAAATCTGAAACTTCATCATACTCTTTATATATATCGACGTCCTTTTGACTACTTATTGTCAAAGCAGTAATTACTTTAATGTTGTATTTTTCCTTTATTATTTTTGTCTTTTCAGGGCTGACATCATACAATTGATAAAAATCAAAACTAAGTTCTTTAATTTGCTCCAATATTTTATTATCTGGATCAACAAGAACAGCTACAAAACTAGTCTCTTTTTTTTTTATATTAACTAATTTTTTTAACTTCTCATATTCGACATATCTTTTACTTTTTTTGTAATTACTAATGAAGCCTACAAACTTTGGTGGAAATTGATGATTTACAATATAGTTTAAAGTCTCAAGATCAGAGACCCCACAAATTTTTATTCCTTTGACCATTATTTTAAATGATTGATTAAGTTTTGCAGATTATTTTTAATATTACCTTTGGTAATTGGTCTACCAATTACCAACCAGTCACTTCCATTTTTATATGCCTGTTTTGGTGCTAAGGTTCTTTTCTGATCATCAACATTAGAATCAAACCTTATACCAGGTGTTATTATTTCTTTTTTAAATACTTTCCTGACAATATTTACCTCTTTTGGGCTACATACTATTGCATCTAGTTTTGCCTTATTGGCTAATTTAGCCTGTTGAAGTACTATTTTTTTAACTTCTTGGCCGTATCCAATTTCTTTTAGAGATTTATTATCTAAAGAAGTAAGAATTGTTACACCAATTAATTTAGTATTACCCGAAACTTTTTTTGCAGCTTTTAATGCTACTAATCCTGAACTTATATGTATTGTGATATAATTTAATTTTAAATCCTTTACTGCTTTAATTGCAGATACGCAAGTATTTGGAATATCCATTATCTTATAATCACCAAAAGTAATTTTATTTTTCAGTTTTGATATAAAATTTCTTCCGTTTTTAGAGTTTAAAAATTCTAATCCAAATTTGTATCCAATCTTTAATTTAGAACTCTGAGTTTTTTTTATTATGTCTTTAACTTTGGCTAAATTATTTGTATCGCAGGCAACAAATATTTTATTCTTTTTCATTAATTCTCTTTTTCCATTCTTGAGAAATTTTAAATAATATAGATTTTTTTTCTGGAGTATTTAACTGTTCATTAGTTTTTGGGTTTCTTGATACTCTGGCTTTTTGAATTCTTGGTTCTATAGAAAAGTTCTCTCTTAATTCTACTCTTTCGCCTCTTTTAATTGCCTCAAGCATTTCATAGATTGAAATATCAAATAATTTGATTAAATCTTTTTTGAGAAAATTTGGGTAATTCTCTGCTAATTCTTTAATTAAATCTGATTTTACAACTGACAATTTTTATTCAGTTTCCTTTTTATTTTTTTTATCATCTAGCTGTTCCGAAAGTGATGAAAAAGGTAGATTTTTTCCACTTAGTGGGCTTGAATGTTCTTTAATAGCTTTTGCATTCATAATTTCTTCAAGTAATTTAATACTTAAGGTAACTTTTCTTTTTTCGAAGTTCAATTCTGCAATAGCTGCATCTATTCTTTCTCCTCCTACAAAACGTGAAGGTCTAGCATCGGTCGCGCTCATAGCAATTTGTGATTTTTTTATTAAAATTTCGATATCACATCCCTCTGGTTTTACAAATAAACCTTTATTATCAGATGAAATTACCTTTACAGTAATCGCGTCATTGACTTTTTTGTCCTTAAACCAATCAAATGGATCCTTTTCTAATTGTTTTAACCCAACTCTAACTTTTTGGTCTGCTTTCTTAATCTCTAAAACTTTCACCTTTAATTTATCACCTTTTTTGTACTTTTTTAGTTCATCCTCAGGTTTTCCTGTAAATGAAAGATCATTTGAGTGCAAAAAACCATCAATATCAAAATCTGCTAACTTTAAATAAATAGCATATTCATTAAAGTTACTGATTTCCCCTTCAATATCTG
The DNA here is from genome assembly GCA_902567045.1 of uncultured Pelagibacteraceae bacterium. GTDB lineage: Bacteria > Pseudomonadota > Alphaproteobacteria > Pelagibacterales > Pelagibacteraceae > Pelagibacter. The sequence continues at coordinate 14,159 of CACFLJ010000013.1, read as the reverse complement.
AACCAACAGGATATTCTTTTTCAAGTTTAGAATAAGGGTTTTCTTGAGTTAATCTATGTGAAATAGCTACTCTTCTTTTGTCTTTGTCAATTTCAGTAATAACACAATCTATCTGGTCACCAACGTTAAAAAACTTTTTTGGAGATATATTTTTTTTAGTCCAACTAATCTCACTACTATGTAACAATGTACTAAGACCTGGTTCCAATTCACAAAAACAACCATAATCAGTTATTTTTACTACTTTTACTTTATATTGATTTCCTATTTGATAGTTTGATATATGTTCAAATGGATCAGGAGAAAGTTGCTTAATTGAGCATCCTACCTGCAATTTTTCCATATCAATAGAGATTATTTTAAGATCGTGCTTTTCACCTATATTAAAAATTTCATCAGGATGATTTACTCTACTATAACTTATTTCTTGTAGGTGACAGAGTGTATCTATAGTTCCTTCAGGAGTTGTTACTTCAAAGAAGCAACCAAATGAAGAATACCCTTTGACAATAGCATCTTTAATAATTTCTCCAATTTTAAATTTTTCAATAATTTTTGCTTTATCTTCTTTTTTGTTTGAAGACACTACCTGCCTTCTTGATACAACGCTATTTCCTCTCACCATATCAATCTTAATAAGTGCAAATTTTTGTTCTACACCAATTAAATGGTCTATATTTTTTATAGGTTTGTCAGAAATTTGAGATCCAGGACAAAACATAAGTGATTTTGTCTCAACATGCTCAACTATAACACCACCTTTTGTTTTTTGAATGATTTTTCCATTTATCAATTCATTATTTTCGTAGCATTTTACTAGTTGATTCCATCCTTTTATTTTTTGTGCTTTCTGTGCAGATACAACTACGTCACCATTCTTATCCTCAATTTTCTCAAGCAATACTGAAATTGTTGAGCCCTCTTTGACTTCTTCTGTGATACCCATCATCTTAGTTTCATTAACGTCAATTACTGGTTCACTTTTTAAACCTGGAATGAAAAGAAAAATATACTTACTTGTTATTTTTGTAACTTTCCCCTCAATTATTTTTCCTTCTTCAATTTTATTCTTTGAAAGTTGACTATTTAATAATTTTTCAAACTGTTGATTGGCAGGTGATGTTAGGTCTTTATAAATTTCCATTAATTCTTTAATTTTCTGTCCATAATAGCTTTTATCTTTTTAAAGCAAGCTTTCTTACTTAATTTAGTCGTATTAATCAAGATAGAATCTTTTGTTTTTTTTAGTGGTCCATACTTTCTTTCCTTATCTAATTTATCCCTTTTTGTAAGGCTTTTAAGCACTTCTTTATAGCTAATATCTATATTTAATTTTTTGTACTCTTCAAATCGTCTTTTTGCTCTAACATTAATACTAGCGCTGATATAAAATTTAAACATAGCATCTTTCATTTGCACAGTAATTATATCTCGTCCGTCTAATACAGATCCATCGTATTTCATGGGAGGATTATAGGCACATTCTTGTTGAAATTTGTGAACTATACTCCTAATTTTTTTATCTTTAGCAATCTTAGATGCGGATTGGGCCACTTCATTTGATAGTAAAGATTTGTCTTTTAAACTATTTAAATTTAATACCTTAATTTTATTTTTTACTAATCTATATGAAAACTTAATTTTTTTGTTAATTTTTAATTTTCCTATGTACCTATAAATTTTTCCAGTATCCAAATAAAACAAATTATAATATTTAGATATTAATTTTGCCTGAGTTCCTGCGCCTGCAGCTGCAGGTGAGTCTATTGCAACGGTAATTATGTTTTTTCTTCTTTTCAATGTATTTGTGCCCCAACTTTTTTTAAAATTTTAAGAAAATTAGGAAAAGATGTATTAATTGAATCTTTATCATAGATTTTCCATTTTCCTCCTAAAGTTAATGCTGTGATGCAAGAAAGAAAAAAAATTCTATGATCTTTTAAAAAATTTTTCATTTCAAATTTTTTAGAAAGTATCAAGTTTGGGTTACCATGAATATTAACATTGTCTTTAAATCTATCGACCTTAATACCAATTGATCTCAAAAATTTTACTCCTAAATCTAATCTCTTTGACTCTTTTTTATTCATCTCACCTAAATCTTTAAATTTTGAGATACCTTTTGATTTCGCTGCAACTAAAAAAATAATTAAGAATTCATCAATTGCAGAACTGTTTAACTTTGCAGGACAATTTATTGCTTTTAAGTTTTCTTTACTTTTTACATGAATATTTGCAATTTTTTCACCTTTATATGTTTTTCTTCCTTTGAGTTTAATATTCGCACCCATTTTATTCAAAATGTTTATTATTCCAACTCTGCTACTGTTTACGTTAACATTCTTAATTTCAATTCCTGATTTTTTCGAGAGAAGTGTCAAAACAATAAAAAAAGATGCAGAACTGATATCACCAGGAACTTTGTAATTAAATCCTTTGAATTGACTAAGACCTTGTATTTCAATTAATTCATTACCTCGCTCTTTTTTAATCTTTAAAGGGTACTTTAAAAATTTTAGCATTAATTCTGTGTGATTTCTTGAAGCTCTTGTATTGAATACAGATACTCCAGGTGTATTTAAAGCCGCCAAAATCATACAAGATTTCACTTGGGCACTACCAATATTTTCATCATATGTGATTGGCCTTAGAAATTCTGAACCTAATATTTCAATTGGAAGAAGATTTTTCTTGCTTTTAATGTTAGCGCCAAATTTTCTAAGAGGATTGATTACTCTAGAAAAATCTCTTTTTGATAAACTTTTATCTCCAATTAATTTTACTTTTTTTTTACTTTTAACTAATAATCCTAGAATTAATCTTGCTAATGTGCCAGAATTTCCTGCATTGATTGTAATTTCTTTTTGAGTATCGAAACCATTTAGACCAAACCCTTCAATTATATAGGTATTTCCGGTTTTTCTGTAATTAATGCCAAGTTTTTTTATTGTTTTCAGTGTGTTTAAAACATCCTCAGATTCGAGCAAATTAGATATCTTGGAAATTCCAACTGCTTGTGATGCAAGAAGCACAGTTCTTATGGAAATACTTTTATCTGAACTAACAAAAATTTTCTTATTAAATTTACTAATTTGTTTCTCAATTAAAATATGATTAGACATTAATGAATTAACTTATTTTAAATTCATTACCAAAGTATGCTGATTTTGCACTTGAATCTTTTATAATTTCGCTTGGGCTTCCCGAGGCTATAATTTTGCCGTTAGATAAAACTATCGCTCTATCCACACAACTAAGCAAGTCTCTCGCTTGATGATCACAAACTATAATAGTAATTTTTTCCAATGACTGTAAATTTACTATAATTTCTTGTAACATTTTTATTGTTAAAATGTCTAAAGCTGCGAAAGGTTCATCTAACAGAAGAATGCTTGGATCATTTATTAGGGCCATAGAAATTACCAGTTTCTTTTTTTGTCCACCAGATAGATGTTTTGCTTTAATTTTTAGCAAAGGATCAAATTCAAACTGAGATATTATTTTTTCAATCTTACTTTTTCTTAATTCTTTTTGTTTAATATGAATTTCACCAACAAGTTCCAAATTTTCAATTAAATTTAAATCTTGTATAAAACCTCCATATTGTGGCACATATCCAATTCTAAACTTTGTTGCCCTTTCATATATTGGAAGGTTTGTACAATCTTTACCATTAATCAAAACTTTTCCAAAATTAGGATCTTTCAAACCAGTAATAATATGGAAAATAGTAGATTTTCCAACACCATTAGGGCCAAGCATTCCTAAAATCTCTTGTTCATTTATTTTCAAATTTAGATTATTCAAAATTTGTCTTTTATTATAAAACATTGAAATTTTATCTAATTGTAAAATCGTTCTACGAGCTTTGAAATTTTTAATTCTAAATTTTTTAATTAACGCCATTAATTTGTAACAACTTCAATTTTATTAATTGCACTTTCTGGATTTATATTTATATCTTTTGTTTTTAAATCAAATTCCACAATACCTGCTTTCATTTTTGATTTTGGATCTGTTATCAATACGTTATTATAAGCCACTGCTTTATTTGTTTCCATATTTATATCAAAATTTATACAAGTAATTTCTTTATCTTGATAATTAATTATTACATTTTTATAAAATTTTGAATTTAAATTTACAGAATTGTATTGAGCAAAATCTGACACTATATAAATTGTATCCCTTTTTTCTGAAGTTATTTTACCCTTTACATTAATTAAGTCTAAAATATCAGAATTATCAATATTTGATCGTCCAGAATTTGCTAAGAGATGAAAACTATTACCTTTTTGATCTACAGAAGTGTATTCTATGTCTTTGACAAGGTCTTTAACTTTTGTTTCTTTAATCTCATTTTTAATCTCAGATTTTTTTAATTTAACATCTTTGATTTGATTATTATTTAATTTTGAATTATTAGCTTTGCTAGAATTTTCTTTTTCATCATTGTAAGTCTTTGTATCTGAAAACGATTTTGGGGTCTCTTTATCTTTATTTATTAATGAATTAAGTTCATTGTTCTTTATTTCTAATTCTAATACTTTTTTTTCAAGTATTTTTAACTGTTCTTGATTATAAATTTCTGAAGAATTTATTTCTTCGACTATATTTTCATTTGATTGGAAATATTTATAATAAACTCCAATTATGATCGATATAATTAAACCTAAGATTATAATTTGAATAAAACTCTTAATCGACATCTAAGTTATATTAGCATTTAAAATGTTGTGGATGTGAATAAATCCAATTGTTTTATTTTTCTTATTATTTTGATGCACACACAAACTTGTAATTTTCTTGTTGTTCATGATTGAAAGAGCTTGTGCAGCAAGCATATCCTTATCAACACTTATTGGCCTCTTTTTCATAACTTTTTTAAGTTTCAAATCTTTAAAGCTAAGTTTTATGTTGTTAATTCTTTTTAAATCTCCATCAGTTAAGATACCAGTAGTGTAGTTACGATTATTTCTGATAACTAGAGTACCAAGATTTTTTTTGGTTATACTTACTAATGCATCTTTCATACTGACATTTTCATTTACAAAAGGAATTTTTTTCCCCGATAACATTAAATCCTCTACTGTCTTTAGTTTTATTGATAAAGAGCCACTTGGGTGAAATTTTTTAAAATCTAATTTTCCAAATTTTTTGTAAACCATGCATGTAATTGCTATGGCATCCCCTAGAGCAACTTGTACCGTAGTAGATGATGTTGGAACAATATTGCCAGGCCCAGCTTCTTTAACAGATGGTAATAAAAATTTTAAATCAGAATTTTTGTATAACAGCGAGTCTTTTTTAGAAGTTATGCCAATTAGTTTTATATTTTTGTTTCTAGATGTATATTGAATAATATTTTTTAATTCCTCGCTTTGTCCACTTAAACTTATAAGTATTAATATGTCATTTGATGTAATTTGACCCATATCTCCATGACTAGCGTTTGAGGCATCTAAAAAAAAAGAGGGTGTTCCGGTCGAAGAAAGTGTAGCAGACCACTTTTTTCCAATTATCCCACTTTTACCAACACCAGAAATTATAATTTTACCATTTTTACAATTTATTATTGTCTTAATTATTTGTTCAAAAGATTTTCCAATATTTGCCTCAAGTTTTTTAAGTGAAGCAGTCTCTATTTTAACAACCTCTTTGGCAATTTTAATTATATTTTTTTTCATCCTAGTGAGACCAGATATCTTCTTTAAAAGAGGCAAAATCTAGTTCAACTCTAGTATTAATAAATTTAATTGTATTATTATAGAGCCCTAATCTATTTTCTCTCTCTAATATTTTTTTTAAAGAATCATATATTTTATGTAGATAAACTACATCCTGTGCGCAATATTTAATTTGTTTTTCAGATAGTTCTCCACCAAAATCAGATGTCTGTAATTGTTTGCTAACATCTATTCCAATAAACTCTTTAATTAAATCTTTTAATCCATGTTTATCGGAATAACTCCTGGCAATTTTACTCATTATTTTTGTACAATTAACATTTTTAATATCTACTTCTAAATATTTTTTTATAAATAAAAGATCAGCCCTAGCAAAATGAAATAATTTATTAATATTTTCATCTGCCAGTACATTTTTAAGATTTGGCGCATTATAGTTATCTTTATTAAATTGAATAATATGTGCATCATTTTTTCCTGAAGAAATTTGAAGCAAACATAGTCTATCTCTCTGAATATTTAGACCTGTGAACTCACAGTCTATTGCTATCTTGTCACTGAAAGTTATTTCATCTGGTAAATCTTCTTTATGTAATTTAATATCTAAATTCATTAGTAGATATATATATATGAAAAATCAGGATTCAATTTTAATATTTGGTTCATCTGGTCAAATAGGAAAATCTCTTATAAGAAAATTTACAAAAAATAACTATAGAGTTACTGCAGTTACAAGAAGCATTCATCAAAAAGGTTATCAAATTAAGACACAATCAAATTATGGGTATTTAGAGCTAGAGGAGATTAAATCCTTTACAGAGGAGAATATATCTAGATTAATGAAAAACAACAATGTGTGCATAAATTTGATTGGCATATTGTATGAAAAAAAAAAAAAATATTTTAATACGATTCATTCGGATCTTCCATCTTTGTTATCAAAAGTTGCCCAAAAAAACTCTTTTGATCAATTTATTCATTTATCAGCTTTGGGCATAGAGTCCGCAACCGATAGTAATTATGCTATGAGTAAATTAAGTGGAGAACAAAAAGTAAGACAGAATTTTTCGTCTTCAGTCATTTTAAAACCTTCCATAGTTTATTCTGTTGATGATAATTTCACTACTAATTTCATGAAATTGTTGAGCATACTTCCTATAATGCCTTTATATTATTCTGGAAAAACTAAATTCACACCAATTCATGTTTCTGATCTAACAAATATTATTTTTGAAATAGTTCAAAAAAAAATTACAGGCACAACTATAGAATGCATCGGTCCAGAAGTTATTACTTTTAAAGAAATAATTTTAAAAATTCTTAAATCAATTAATAAGAAAAGATTATTATTACCATTACCATTATCTTTGGCAAAACTTAATGCCAGAATATTTCAACTAATGCCCAAGCCATTATTAACTATGGATCAGCTTAGATTGTTAAAATATGATAATGTTGTGTCTAAAAAATACAAAACAAATTTTGATTATAAAATAGAGGCAAATAAAAAATTTGATGACGAAATAAATCGTTATAGCTTTAACTGGACTAGTGGAGGGCAATTCTCAAAAAAAAGAATTAGTAAAACGAATTAATGTTAACAAATATAATATATTTTGCAGTCTTTGTAATTCTTGCATTTGTTTTATCTATTGCCGTAAAAGCAATAACCAGAGGAGTCGAGGCAAAACAAATAATTAAAGATGAAAAAAAATCTGATTTAGATTCAGAAAAAAACATACAAAATTTAGAAGTAGTAGACCAAATAAAAGAGTTAAAAAATTTACATGAAAAAGGAGTTCTGAGTGATGATGAGTTTAGAAAAGCAAAAGAGAAAATTCTTAAGTAGATTAAGCTGATTTTACTTTTTTTTCTATAAATTTTGGAACTTCATCTTCCTTGTCTACCACTTCGTCCTTTTTGCCTTTTGGCTGAAAAACTATCATTAGATGTAATGGGCAATAAGAAAATTTCTCAATAGTTTTTCTTCCACAAAATGATGAGTCCTTTTCGTCAGGGTGACCTTCCATATACTTACAAGTATTTTCATTTAAATCTTCTAACTTAAGATCTTTTGCAGGTTCAAAGTTTTTATCTAGAAGCAATGATCTAAATCTATGTTTTCTACTACCCTTTTTTAAACTATTGTTACTTTCTGATATTTTTCCAATATTATTGTGGTTTATGGATGATCGAGTTTTAATTTTTGCTGATAAATTTAATCTATGTGCTTTTCCAATAACAGCGTTTCTACTTACACCTCCAATTATTTCTGCAATTTGACTTGCAGTTTGCCCTTTGCCCCATAGATCCCTGAGTTTATTAACTTTTTCTTCTGTCCAACCCATAATACTATATTTAGTATAATTAAATTTATTTACAACATTATCTAGAGATCACAATTAGTGCTCTATAACAAGCCTTTTTTTATGTTTTTTAACAATTATTTAAAAAAAAGTTTATTAATAATTACTTATGGTTGAATTACAGAAAAAATATCAAATTGGTGCAAGAAGATTTGGAATTATTAATTGGGTAGGAACATATTCTTTATTTAAAAAAGAAGTCCTAAGATTTTTAACAGTTTCAGGGCAAACTCTATTTGGACCAATACTAACTAGCATTTTATTTTTAACAGTCATCTCATTAGCGATAGGAGATCAAAGAGCCGATGTATTAGGAGTTCCATATGTTAAATTTTTAGCTAGTGGTTTAATAATGATGCAAGTAATTCAACAAAGTTTTGCTCATTCAAGCTCATCTTTAATGATGGGAAAGATGATGGGTACAATTACTGATGTAGTGCATAGCCCCTTATCATCATCAGAGGTAGTATTTGCTATAACTTTTGCTTCTGCAGCTAGAGGTCTTTTAATTGCATCTGCCTCAACTATAATATTTATATTTTTTATAGATTTATCAATACAAAATTTTGTTTTGTGGTTTACGTATTTGTTCTTAGGTGGATTAGTTATGGGATCACTTGGGATTATAGTTGGTTTATATGCAGACAAATTCGATCAAATGAGTACCGTTACGAATTTTATAATTGTACCTTTAAGTTTTTTAAGTGGTACTTTTTATAGTATTGATAAATTACCTGATTTTTTAAAAATTCTAAGCAATTATAATCCTTTTTTTCACATGATAGATGGATTCAGATATTCATTTATTGGTCAATTAGATGGTTCGGTTACATTCGGTATTGCATTGCTTACATTTTTAAGTTTGGTTGTAACTTATTTTGCGTACTTTCTAGTACACAAAGGTTATAAAATTAAATCATAGTATACATATGAGTTCTTTAGCTAAAAACTATAAAAGAAGAAACCTATCTTTCAGTAAGGGGAAAGGTTCCTTTTTATATTCAAAGAGAGGAATTAAATTTTTAGATTTTGTTCAAGGAATTGCTGTTAATTCTTTAGGTCATGCAAACCCAAATTTAATAAAAGCAATTAATAAACAATCAAAAAAACTTTGGCATGTTTCTAATTCTTTCATAATTCCTGAGGGTGAGGAATTAGCCAAAAAATTAACAAATAGAACTTTTGCAGATGCTGTAATTTTTCAAAATAGTGGGGCAGAAGCTACAGAGGCCGCCATAAAAGTTGCAAGAAGATATTTTTATTCTATAGGTGAACCAAAAAAAAATAGAATTCTTTGTATTAAAAATTCTTTTCATGGAAGAACTATTGCGGCAATTAATGCAAGTGGATCTAAAAAAATGACAGAGGGATTTGGACCAAAAGTGGGTGGATTTGACCATTTTAAGTTTGGGAACCACAAAGAATTAAAAAGAAAGATTACAAGTAAAACCGCAGCTATAATGATTGAACCAATAATGGGAGAGGGAGGTATTAAAGTCATACCTTCATGGTGTCTTAAAGAATTGAGAAAAATTTGTAATCAAAAAAAAATTCTTCTTATTTTAGACGAAGTTCAGTGTGGAATTGGCAGATCAGGTAAGTTTTTTTCTTATGAATATGCAAACATAAAGCCAGATATAGTTCCTATTGCAAAAGGAATTGGAGGCGGGTTCCCAATAGGTGCAGTGTTAATGACAAAAAAAGTTTCTAAAGGTATGGTTCCAGGCACACATGGATCTACCTTTGGCGGTAACCCCTTGGCAATGTCTGTTGGTAATGCGGTAATGAATGAAATTTTCAGAAAAGGCTTTCTTTCAAAAGTTAAAAGTAATTCAAAATATTTTATTTCAGAATTAAATAAAATTAAAAATAAATTTCCAAATATTATTAAAGAAATAAGAGGAATAGGATTAATTTTGGGAATACAATTACATCATGACCAGACATTATTCATACAAAGTTTAATGAAAAATAAACTATTAACAATTAGAGCAGCTGAGAATGTTATAAGAATTTTGCCTCCATTAAATGTTAATAAAAAAGAAATAAATATAGCTTTAAAAATTATCAATAAAGTCTGTGAAGGTTATAAAAAATAATGAAAAACTTTCTTCATATTAGAGATATTTCTTTAAGAGATTTAAAAAAAATTATTTCTGATGCAAAAAATAGAAAATCTAAAAGAAAAAAATTAAATACTCTTGATCCAGATAAAGATTCACCTTTAAAGGGTAAAATTCTTTTACAGATGTTTGAAAAATCTAGCCTAAGAACAAGATTAAGTTTTTACTTAGCTATTAAACAATTGGGTGGAGGATCTTTGACATTAAGACCTGAGGAATTGCATTTAAAAGCTGGTGGAGAAAGTATAGCAGATACATCAAAAATTTTGTCAACTTATGGTAACGCTTTTATGTTAAGAACAGACTCGGACAAAAAATTAGATGAATTTAAAAAATATTCAAATATACCGATAATAAATGGATTAAGTCCATCCTCACATCCCACTCAAGTTTTGTCAGATATTTTTACTATTCAAGAAATTAAAAAGAAAAGTATTTCAAAATTAAAAATATGTTGGATAGGAGATGCCAATAACAATATGATGAATAGCTTAATAGAAGCTTGTATAAAATTCTCTGTTTCTCTAAATATTGCATGCCCTAAAAGCTATCAGCCAAATAAAATGCTTATTTCTTTGATAAAAAAACAAAAAGGAAAAATAAAAATTTTTAATAAAAAAGAAATAGCTGTTAAAAACTCTGATGTTGTAATGACAGACAAAATCATTTCCTTAAATGATAAAGTAAATAAGAAAAAGAAACTTAAATCATTTAAAAATTATAAAGTGGACACAAAAACTATGAATTTAGCCAAGAAAGATGCAATATTTCTACATTGTCTTCCAAGAGGGAATGAAGTTACAGAAGAAGTGTTTCTAGGTAAACAATCTAGAGTATGGCAACAAGCTCTTAACAGAGTTTATGTTCAAAAGAGTATTCTACTCTATTGTTTTGGTAAATTAAGGTAGTTGTAAAGGACTATCAGCATTAGCATTCATATAAAGAATTACTGAAGCTCTATCTTTTTCTTTTTTCAATCCTGCAAAAGCCATCTTTGTACCCTTTATATAAGAAGCAGGTTTTATTAAAAAACTATTCATCTCTTGGAAAGTCCAATCTTTTCCAAATGCCACTAAAGCTTTTGAATATTTATAATCTTCTAGTGCGCCCATGCTTCTACCTAAGACGTTATAAAGTGCTGGGCCAATATTGTTTCTTCCTCCTTTTTTAATCGAATGACATGCGCTACATTTCTTAAAAACTTTCTTTCCATGATCAACGCTTCCCATAGCTAATAGAGCGGCTATATCAACTGTTTCGACTGCTGCAGAAGCTTTAGTGCTATCTGTTTCAGCAAATTCAACTTTATAAGCTGACTGGCTAGGCTTCTCTACATAATAGATAATGTCTGAAATTTTAGTAATTCCAAAAATAACAACAGAAATAACTATGACTGCTGCTATAATTTTATTAATTTCAAAAGAGTCCATGATTTTTAATTATTATCCTCGTATAACATGTTAAACAAAAAAAAAACTAAATTTAAATTTAATTATTGCGTCTGAAAGACGCATAATACTTAGTTTATGAGCAATACAGTAATTTTAATCCCTTCAAGATTAGCTGCCACAAGGTTACCAAATAAACCTTTATTAAAAATCAATAATATTTCAATTATCAATCATGTTTATAAAATTGCAAAATCATCACTTATTGGAGAAAGTTATGTTGCAACAGGTGATAAAGAAATATTTGAAGAAGTGACTAAAAATGGTGGAAAATGTATTTTAACCAAAAAAGATCATAAAACAGGAACCGACAGAATTTTTGAGGCTTATCAAGAGTTAAAAGAAGATAGTATTGAGTATGTAATAAATCTTCAAGGAGATGAACCAATGCTTGATATTGAAGATGTTAATAATCTCTTAAAAAAAACTATTGAAAAAAAATCTAAAATTTCAACATTAGCCTGTAAAATTGAAGATGAAAAATTTTTCTTAAATAAAAATATTGTAAAAGTAACTACAAAAGAGGAACTTCATCAAAAAAATCTATCAAAAGCATTATCATTTACGAGAGAAATTAAAAATATTCAAAAATACATTTATCATCATATTGGAATTTATATTTATAGTGTTTCATATTTAGAAAAGTTTGTGCAATTAGAGCAAACTCAGAATGAAAAAATGCAAAAACTAGAACAATTAAGACTAATGGATAACAATATTGAAATAGACGTTGGATTAGCAAAAACTAAACCAATTGGTGTAGATACAACTGAAGATTATATAGAAATAAAAAAAATTATGGAATATAAAAATTAGATTATGAAAATTGCTTACCAAGGTGTTGCAGGAAGTTACAGCGAAAGTTGTGCTAAAAAAATGTATCCAGAGAGTGAAACAATACCCTGTAAAACATTTGATGAATGCTTTGAAAGGTCTAGTGAAGATAATTCAATAAAATCTTTAATTCCAGAGTCAAATAAAACAACTGGGAATATTGGTGTCGAGTATCTCATCTTTAAATACAGATTAAATATTTATGCCGAGCATTTTTTTCCAATTAATCATAATCTATTAGGATTAAAAGATTCAAAAATAGAAGACATAAAAGATGTTTACTCACATGCGCAAGCTTTAAGTCAATCTTCAAGTTTTATTAAGAGGAAAAAATTTATAGAAAATGTAAGAGCAGATACTGCTGGCTCAGCTAAATTTGTATCAGAGACTAAAGACAAATCTAAAGCTGCTATAGCTTCTAGTCTTAGTGCAGAAATATATGGTCTTAAAATTCTACAAGAAAATGTACAAGATGATAAAGATAACGTAACTAGATTTTTATTACTTGGTAAAGATATTTTTCAGCCTGATTTTTCTGATGATAGTCACATAACATCAATATTATTTAAGTTAAAAAGTAAACCCGCTGCTCTTTATTCTGCACTGTCGGGATTTGCAATAAATGGAGTTAATATGAGTAAACTACAAAGTTTTCCTGAAAAGAACTCATTTTCCTCATATTTTTTTCTATGTGATATTGATGGACATATAGAATCTCCTAAAATTAAAAACTCACTTGAGGAATTGGGTCTGCATTGCCAAGATATGCACGTTCTAGGTGTTTATAAATCTGATAAATTTAGACAAAAATAAACTTATAACTTTCTTGTAGAATAGAAATTTTTATTGATATAATAAAGTTGGAGGCCAATCAGGTGGTGTTACCACAAATCCCCCAGGATCGAAAGATAGCAAGGGTAGTGAGTATTTTCCAGGTTGGTTGGTCTCCTTAAAAATGACAGAAAATTCAAAAGTACTAGCATTAAAATATAGACCTCAGGTATTTGAGGATTTAATTGGCCAAGAGATAATTGCTCAAACAATTAAAAATTCAATAATTTCAGACAAGTCACCTAATGCATTCTTGTTTACAGGTATTAGGGGAGTTGGAAAAACAACGTTCGCAAGAATAGTTGCAAAGGCATTAAATTGTGAAAATGGTGTTGAAAATCTTTGCAAAAAGGATTTTTGTGAACATTGCAATTCAATTGTTAACTCAAATCATATTGACGTTTTAGAGATGGATGCTGCAAGCAAAACTGGTGTTGATGATGTAAGGGAGCTTATTGAGTTTTCAAGATATGGACCAACAACCGCTAAATATAAAATATTTATTATTGATGAAGTTCATATGTTAAGCAAGCAAGCATTTAATGCACTTTTAAAAACATTAGAGGAACCACCAAAATATTTAAAATTCATTTTTGCAACAACCGAAATCAAAAAGATACCTGTAACAGTAATATCGAGATGTCAACGTTTTGATCTCTCTAGAGTGAAATCTGATGAGCTTTTTAATTATATAAAAATGATTAAAGATAAAGAAGGCGGTAAAGTTTCTGATGAAGCTTTAAAATTAATTGTAAAAATTTCAGAAGGATCTGTTAGAGATGCATTATCTTTGCTAGATCGTGGACTTGTAGCTAATCAAAATGGTGAGGAATTAAATCTAGACAAAGCACAAAGTATTTATGGATATTT
>CACFLJ010000012.1:22500-34826 GCA_902567045.1 uncultured Pelagibacteraceae bacterium | reverse complement strand
TGGAATAAATAGAAAATTTGAACCTATTGAAGATAAAATTTTTAGAAAATTTAAAGCAATTATTTTAAATAATTTTAAATTCCTAATTCAAGGAAAAGAATTTGAAATTGGTTTGCATCAAATTAGAATAAGATGTGGAAGAGATTTTGTTGGATATCCAGTTCCAGAAGGATGGCATCGAGATGGATTTGATTATGTAGCCATTATAAATATTAATTCAAAAGATATTGAAGGTGGAATAAGTAGAGTAAGATCTAAAGTTACACAGGACTCTGATAGTTATTCATGTTTTTTAAAAACAGGAGAATATTTATTTTTTAATGACAAAAAATTTTTTCACTTTGCAGATCCAATAAATATTTTAAAAAGTAAAATTGGAGTCAGAGATACTTTAGTTATTACTTTTTCTAAAGTTAAAATTATTTAGCTTAATGAAAGATAAATTTAACTACTTATATCATGCAAGAAAAATATTTAATTTTAACAGAAGCATAACTGGTGAAGGTGTAAGAGAGACACTTCGATATATAAAAAAAAATATAAATAACAATTTAAAAATTAAACACTTTAAGTCTGGTGAAAAATATTTTGATTGGCGTATTCCAAATGAATGGTTAGTAAAAAAAGCAACTCTTAAATATAGAGGAAAAGAAATATTAAACTTTAAAAAAAATAATTTATGTTTAGTTGGATATTCTGTTAAAAAAAAAAAAATATTAAAACTAAGTTTACTTAAAAAAAATATATATTTTAATAAACAAAGACCAAACGCAACCCCTTATGTTACAAGTTACTATCATAAGAACTGGGGATTCTGTATGCCATATAACAAATTTAAATCTTTAAAAGAAGGGAATTATGAAGTTGATATCGACACTAAACATTTCAGAGGCAAAATGGATTATGGCGAAATTTATATCAAAGGAAAATCAAAAAAAGAAATTCTTATTACATCGTATACATGTCACCCCTCATTAGCAAATAATGAACTTTCTGGTCCCCTTGTATTATCTAGCCTAGCTAAAAAACTTAAAGCATCAAAGTATAGTATTAGACTTATACTTATTCCAGAAACTATTGGAGCTATTGCTTTCATAAGTAAACATTTAAACCACCTTAAATCCAACTTAATTGCTGGAATAAACCTCACATGTGTTGGTAAAAAAGGACCACACACTATACTTAAATCTATTAGTGAAAATACATATGCTGACGTAATTGCAAAAAGAATATCAAAAAAATTTAATGTTCGTTTTTTATCGTTTAAAGAACGTGGAAGTAATGAAAGACAATTTGGTTGTCAGAACCTTAATCTACCATTTATAACTTATTGCAGAAAAAAATTTGGTGAATACCCTGAATATCATACATCAGATGATAATTTATCTATAATTGACGATAAAACATTAGAACAGTCAAAAAATTTTATTTTTAATTTGGTGAGTGAAATACAAAAGAATAAAATTTACCTAAAAAGCAATAATTGTGAGCCGTTCTTATCAAAATACAATCTCTGGGAAAAAATAAGACACAAAACCTTTGCTAAAGAAAATAGAGATATATTTAATATTATTGCTTATGCTAGTAGAAATAAAGATTTAAAAAAACTTCAATCCGAACTTAACATAAATAAAAATAATATTACAGAATATATAAACCTGTTAAAAGATAAAAAATTGATAAGAGAGTTTTTATAATTTTTTTGTTTTAAAAATTTTTAATGCAAAACTTAAATCTTCTGCATCATCGATATCAATATAATCATTTTTTTTATGCAAAAAGTACCCTGTTTTTTTAGGAAATTTGAATTTTTTATTTTTAAAGATAAATTCCCTAAAAATAAAAAAACTTCCTGGATGAAAATAATGGTCTTCTAAATCCTGACTTTTTTTTAAATAAAATGAAATCGAAGTTGGTTTAAGGAAACCTTTTTTTAAGGTAAAGGATCTAGAAGGATTTGCACTATATTTTTGCACACCAACCAAGTAATCCAATTTTTGGTTTATAAATTTTGAAATCGCTTTTTTCAAATCATCAGATTTTAAAAAAATATTAGTCGAATATATAAATACAAATATATCGTTCTTTTTAAAATTTAATTTTTTTGTTTCACTAAAAAAATTTCTTATTACTTCAGGTATTTGTACATTGTCACCAGAAAATTTTTTTTTTCTTAAGAATGGTGCCTTAACGCCAATTTTTTCAATATATTTTTTAATAGTTAAACTATCTGTGCTAAGATATATATCTTTAAATAAATTAGATTTTTGAGCAGTTTTAATTGGATAATAAATTATGGGTCTATTTTTAATTTTTATAAAATTTTTATTTTTTATTCTTTTACTACTCTTTCTAGCAATAAATAAACAATATAAACTCATTAAAAAGTTTATTTATATCTTAATTTAATATAATACAATGATTATGAAAAAAAATTTACAAGAAAGCACCTGGAAAAGTAAATTTGGAGACAGCTATACCAAGCGAAATCAAAATGGAAACAGAGTAAATATAACCGGACTAGATTTGTTAAAGAACAAATTGACTATTAAAAGTGCAATAGAATTTGGTTCCAATGTTGGTTTAAATTTAGATACAATAAAGAGTTTATTTCCTGAAGTTGAAACTTTTGGTATCGAAATAAATTCAAAAGCTCATAAAATTTTGAAGAAAAAACATAAATCTGAAAATACCAGTATTCTTGATTTCAGAATAAAAAAAAAATATGATCTAGTTTTAATATGTGGTGTTTTAATTCATCAAAATCCTAATGATTTAAATAAGATTTATAAAAAATTATATAATTCAAGTTCAAAATATATTTATTTAAGAGAGTATTTTAGCGATAAGCCTGTAGAACTAGATTACAGAGGGAAAAAAGGTTTACTTTTTAAAAGAGATTTTGCTCATGATTTAATTAAGATGTATCCAAAATTAAAAATTATAGATTACGGTTTTCATTGGAAACACGATAAATTAAAAAATACTGATAACGAAAATTGGTTTTTATTTTCCAAGTAGCTTTGGAAAAATATAACCTCTTTTAGTGTTTATACGTTCATTTTCATTTTTCGGTGGAATAGAGCTAAATCCTAAGAGCTGTTTCTCAATATTATTACATTTTTTATATATTTTTTTTGGTATTGATTTTGGCATATCCATTTTCTGCTTAATGAACCATGATGAAAAAGTTGTAACTATTGCCCATCTACTTTTCTTTTCTTTATTTGCAGTAGTTCCGTGCCATAATCTACTATCCCAAATAATTAAGTCTCCAGGCTCACCTTCTAGAAAAGTTAATTTTTTTTCACTTCTATTTGAAAATTTTCCTGATTTATGAGAATTATTTACAACTACTGTGCATCCATTTTTTTTTGTACTTTTTTCCAACAGAAATACAAATTGCATCATAAATATATTTTTTCCTTTAAATGGTATATGACAATCTATATGCAGATCTAATTTTGAACCACTGGACCTAGCATTAAAAAAATTTAGGATATAATTTGGTTTAGAGTTTGGTAAGAAACCATAAAAAGGATCATTTAAAAAGTACTTGGCAATATTAATAATTATTTTATTTGATATTAATTTTATAAATTTATAATCTTTATTTTGTAGATTATATATTATCTTATCTGTAGTATCCCTGGCCGGCGTACCCTTGTAGAGCCTTCTGTTTTTATTTTCATGCTTGAAGATTAATTTTTTATAATTATTTACTTCCTTTTTATTGAGAAAATTTTTTATTATAGAATATCCTCTATTTTCAATTTCTTTTATTATTTTATTCACTTAAATTTTTAATTATATTATATATCCTATTTAAACCAAATCGATCAATTTTTATTTTGTTTTCATTTGGATATATCTTTTTTTGATTAAAATTAAATTTATTTATTTCAAAAACAAATCCTTGTTTTTTTAAGTATTTTGCAAACCTTAACTCATCTTTGTTTTGTGGGAATGAAAAAATATTTTTGTTTAAATAAAGCATTTCTAATAAAGTTGTACCAGCATTACATGCAATATTATGATATTGGGAAATAAATTTATAGTAGTTGAAATTTTGTTTTTTGTTTTTAATTTCAGATATAGTTTTTTTATTTATTAAAACTTTTTTAAAATATTGATCTGCCTTTTTTTTAATTTTTTCAGAAATATTTTGAATGTCTGATGATCCAATACTTATTAACATATTGTTATTAAATGTATTGTTAATTTTTTTAATATCAATAATGTCTCTATTGATAATTGCATATTTATAACCTAAAAAATTTTTCTCTGCATATTTACATTTAAAAAATAATGAAATATTAATATGAATTTTAAATCTTTGAGTATAGTCCAATCCTATAAATTTTGATTTTTTATCGTGTTTGAATTTTTTTAATAAACTTAGAAAATATTTTCCTCTTGGTAAATCAATAATAATAAAATTATATTTTTTTTTGATTTTATTAATTTCATTATACAAAATAAAATCAGTTTTAATTTTTTTATCTTTTAAAAAATTATATAATTCTCTTGATCTTATAAAGTTTCCCATTCCTTTATTTTTTTTGAGAGATGTTAAAATTAAAATTTTCAAAGAACTAGTAAATATGCTTATTCAATAAAGGTTCAGATATTTTTAAATCTGACTTAAGTCGTTTGTTCAATACTTTGAAATAATTTTCAACTTTAACAGATCCTTCTACACTAGGTCTTAATGCTATAATATCATCATGTTTTAATAAATTACCTTTTTTGAGATTTTTTGTAGCATAATAAGACCTTTTTGCTTTACGCATAGCATTTATACTTTTTGTAATAATTTTTTTATTTATCCCTAATGATGTTTCTAATTCTCTAATTGAATTAATAAGAAATTTTAATTCATTTCCATTACATGAAAAAAAGCTATCTGGAGATCCATCTGATCTAGAGATAGTAAAGTGTTTTTCAATAATTTTTGCTCCAATTGCCACTGCACCAATACAGGTTGATGCTGAGGTTGTATGATCAGAATAACCTATGATTTTTTTTTTAAAAATTTTTTTCAGATTTGAAATATATTTCAAGTTTACATCTTCAAATTTTAAAGGGTAGCTAGAACCGCAATGTAAGATGGAAAAATTATTATATTTTTTTTTTTTTAAAAAATCCCTTAAATTCAATATTTCTTGGTTAGTGCTGCACCCTGTTGAAATTATAATAGCCTTATTTAACTTTATTATCTCATTAATTAACTCATAATAATCACTTTCAAAACTCGCAACTTTAATAATGTCAGAAAATTTTGAGGAAATTTTTAGTGATTTAATACCAAATACTGAGGTCATGAAATTGATTTTTTTTTTTTTACAATAGCTATGAATTTTGGGATAAAATTTTTCTGGCATTTCAAAATTTTTATAAAATTCGTAAAGATTTTTTCCATATTTTTTAAATTTGGGATGAATATTATTATATTTAATGTTTTTTGACGCAATCTCATCTGAAAAAAAACTTTGAAATTTGATTGCATCAGCACCAGCATTTTTTGCAATATCAATCAGTTTAAAACACTTTTTTAAACTTTTTGTATGATTGGATCCAGCCTCAGCAATAAAAAATACTTTATTAGTTTTTTGTAAGTTTTTGAACAAATTAATTTCTGACATAATAAAATTTATAAGATTAAACCAATATCTACAAAATTTATATATTTATAAGTTAAACCATAATTTCAACAACTTAATTTTTTATATTGTTTATAAAATAAATCAAATTTTTTTTTTCTTAATAATTTAAAAAATATTTTTTTAAGTTGATAAAAATCTTTGCAATGCCCAAATAGCAATTCTGTTCTATTTGCGTCATTTTCATCATCATTAAAGTTTTTTTTATTAAATTTCAGTTTTTTATATTTAAAAGTGCTATCAATTTCATTTAATTTTTTTTTAAAATGATTATTTTGATAATTATTATAAACTAAAAAAAATATTTTTTTTTCTATTAATTTGAGACTAAGAAATTTGACTTGATTTATCAAAATTTTAAAATCATATTCATATAAGTTAATCTTATACATAGAATTTAGCATCAAATCTGTAACTCCAAAGCCTCCTGCTCTTAGATTAATATCAAAAAAAAATAAATCATCTTTCTTATTGATCTTACATTCCAAGTGAGAAATTCCATTTATAATACCTACTTGATTTAATTTTTTTGTAATTTGGTTTAAAATTTTTTTTTTATTTTTTAATTTTAAGATTGAAATTATTGCAATAGCAGATTTATAGTCATCAAGTAATCTAAGAGAAATATTTAAAATATTATGCTTACCTACAAATGAGATTACTTCAATAGATAACTCAATACCATCTATATATTCTTCTATGAAATATTTTTGTTTATTAAACTTTTTATAATTCCAAAAAGAAATACCTCTACTACCTGATCCATTTTTAGGTTTTAATAAATACTTTTTGTTTTTTGATATTTTTTTTATTTTATTTTTAAAAATTTTTGTTTTATCAAATTTACCATTGTATAATTTTTTTATCCTTAATCTAAAATTTTTTTTATTTCTTAGATCAGCCAAAGTAGATCCAAAGTCATTTGTCGGTGACCAGAAAAAAAAATTATTATATTTATTGTTTGATATCTTTTTGGTTTCTATAGGTTTTAAATTATATTTTTTTCCTAAATAACAATTTTTATTATCATCAAACAACACTAAATTAACTTTATTTTTTTTTAAAAATAAATAAGGGGCTTCGTGCCAAATACCTCCTGTGATTAATGCTATGTTTATTATCATTTATAAAGAAAAATAAATGTCTCAAATCTCCCAAATGTTTTATCAACAATAATTTTATTAGATATTTTTTTTGAATATTTTATGAGTTGATCTTCGTTGTGATAAAAAAGATGTTTTTCTCTATAATCCACATCGTTATTTAAAAATGAAAATCCAATACATTTTTTACAAATTTTAAATAATTTTTTAATATCTTTTCTGATAATATCATCATTATTTTTTATATTATAATTATACACTCCATTCATTACTATAAAATCAAATTTTTTTTTTATTGGGTAGCTACTAAGAAAATTTATTTTATTAGATTGATATTTCTTTTTTAAAAAAATCTGAAAATTTTTATTTATATCGTAATAAAAATATTTATTAAAATTTATTTTTTTTTGAATTAAATAGATATAAAAATGAGCTAATCCTCCTCCAAAATCTAAAACGTTAGAATTTTGAATTGGCATATATTTACAAAATTTTTCATATCTTAAATTAAGTTTGTCAGATTTCCATCCAATTCCGGCTTTTGAATATCCATAAATAGATGACAACTCGTTGTAATGATCATTTATTTTGTCTTCATATTTCATTGATAAAATTTTCTATATTTCTAAATGTTATATTGTTAAATTTTTCTCGTGTAGTTAATTTTTTAATTTTTTTTATAAATTTTTTTGTACTAATAAAATCTTTTGATGGATAGTCAGTACCAATAACTAATTTTTTATCAAATTTATTTATTAAAAATTTTATATCTTGAAAAAGACTCGTATTCAAAAAATGCTGACAAGTATAAGATAAGTCTAAAATGACATTCTTATTAAACCTTAATCTTTCATAAAATTGTATCAAATTTACCCCACCTCCATGCATAATTATAATTTTAATATGTTTTGCTAAATTTATTAATTTACATAGATAGTCTAGATAAGAATAATCTAATATTTTATTTTCAAAACTTGAAAATGAACAAAACATTATATTAATTTTATTTTTTTCACACATTCTAAATATCTTTTCAAATTTTTTATAATCCTTTTTAATATCCAAGTTTAAAAATCGTGGGTGTACTTTAACAATTCTTATATTATTTTTTTTGAAATTTTTAATTTGTGTCTCTATTTTTATTTTTTTTTTGAAGTGAAAAGTTGGAAAAAAAAAGTTATCGTTCAAACATCTTTTTTTTATATCTTTTATTTCTTTTGTTTTGTAGTTCTTAATATTTAGTATACCACCTTTGCAATTATAAGATTTGCATTTCCTTTTTAGTTTTATCAAAGTATTATTTTCATAATCATTGACATACAAACAGCTGTCAAAATATTTATACATTATTCTATGCTTTAACCTTTTTTAACCAATAATCTTTTATTTTTTTATTTATTTTTTGATTCACTGTTCTTTGTTGAAAATTCTTTTCAAATATTTCATATCTTAATTGAACAGTTACTCTGTTCTCGTTTTTAAAAGATTTATGTAAGGTTTTTGAGTCAAACAATAAAATTTGACCAAATTTTACTTTTATCATTTTATAATGAATATCTTTATCAGCACATTTTATACCCCAATATCTATCATGAACTATTTTTTTTATTTTTTTATTTTTACTTACTAGCAATGAAGCACCACTTTTATTTAGAGGGAACCAAATAATATATCCCTGTTTATTCTTATGAAGAATCCATTCATCTTTATGAGGAGGTGCATAAAATTTTTTAGCAAAGTTTCCATCTACTCTAATCTGAGGATACGTCCAATTAATAAGTTTTTTTTTTGTTTTTTTTTGAATTTTCTTCGCAATTTTATAATTTAAATCATGCAGCGATATAGTCATATTTAACAAATCAAATATCTTGGATCTAACATTTGGATTTTTTAAAAAGTTAAAAAATTCATTATTAATATCTTTTAGTTTCTTACCCAGCATTATTGATATAAGTGAAATAATTTCTTTTCTTACATTATTTAGGTATTTTTTGTTTATTGATAAAATTGAATACATTCTAAAAATTTATCTTTTGTATAATTTATTTCTTTTTAAAAATAAATTTTGATTTTTTACGATTTTTTTTTTTAATATTTTAAAATTTTCTATTAATATTTTTTCATCACTTATTTTCATTCGCTTAGAGGGTTCTTTTTTTTTAAGCTTATAAATAATTTTTTTTTTAAAATATTTCTCAAAGTTAATGAGCATAAATAATTCAAGTTTATAGTGTCTTCTTGCAATTAAATTTAAGTTATCATTTTTAAAAATTGGAGTAATACTATGACTTATTATTTTTCCACTATCAATATTTTTGTCTATAAAATGTAATGTATTTCCAACTAATTTTTGTTTTAATAAGGCCCATTTTAAAGAGTCTAGACCTCTTGTTTGCGGAATAAGGCCAGAATGGCAGTTTATAATTTTATTTTTTACAATAAATTTCTGTTCAATAATGTTAGAGCCAGTAATTAATACATAATCACATTTTTTTATATGTTTTTTGCTTATTTTATAAGTTTTAATTTTACTTAGTTCAGCATTTTTAAAAAATTTATCTTCAACAAATTGGTTTGGCCTATGTTTAAAAAGTGTTTTTCTTTTTTTTCTTTTAATAAATTTAGTTTTTAAAATTTTTATATTATTATGACCTAGTTTTAATAGGCCTTCAATCACAGTTTTGGTTTTTAAATGATATCTATCATATGTGATAATACCAATTCTCATTTACTCATTTTTTCTGCTAAGATTATAGAATTTGAAACTGTTTCTATGTCAAATTTTTTATATTCAATTATGTCTCTATATGTATCGTAGTGAGCTTTTTCAAAGTTTTTAGCTAAATCAATTTTTTTTCTGTTTATTATAAAATCTCTAACAACTTTTCTATCTTTATAAACTTTTAAATCCTCAGGATTTATTGATAACTTAAATCTTAAATTTGCTTTATTAAATTTAACTTCCCCTACACATGAACTGGATGTTTTTTTGATAATTTTATACTTTTTATATTGCCCGAATAAAAAACAAACTAAATCTAACAAATGGATACCGATATTAAATAATATTCCACCACTTTTTTTTGAATTTCCTTTCCAAGAACTTTTATACCAATGTCCTCTTGGGGTTATATAATTGATAGTTATTTGATAATTTTTATTTTTATTTTTATCTATAAGTCTTTTATTTTTTTTAAGATCCTTTACTACTTTAAGAGTTCTTAGCTGCAATATCGTATAAACTTTTTTTTTATATTTTTTTTCTAATTTCTTAATTTCTTTCAAATGATTTGATCTCAAAACAAGCGGTTTTTCACAAATTACATTACTATTGTTAATTAGAGCGAATTTTATGTACTTAAAATGAGTATTATTAGGGGTTGTGATTACTGTATAATCAATCTTCTTTTTTATTTTTTTAAAATTGTGCTTAAATTTATTATAATCATTATAAAACAAACATTTGGGAAAAAATTTATCAAGAATTCCAACATTATCATTAACATCATAAGCAATTTTAAGATTATGACCAAGTTTATTTATTGCACTTAAATGTCTAGGGGATACATATCCAGCTACTCCAATAAATGCAAAATTTAAACTCATTAAATTTTATTTAAATTATTGTTCTTCCACCATCAATAATTATATTTTGTCCGGTTAAATAATTATTTTTGTCATTTAATAAAAAAAGTAAAGTTTGAGATAAGTCCTCTTTATTTGCCATTTTTTTTGCTGGTATTAAAGAAATTAATTTTTTTTGAAATTTTTTATTTTGTTTATTGTAAACAGGACCTGGAGATAGCATGTTCACTTGAATATTTTCTTTAGCATATAAGGAAGCAAAATATTTCGTCATTCCTAATAAGCCATGTTTAATTACTGAATATGAAACTGGCTTTAAAAAGTTATCAAAATCTGAGTATATATCTTGATTCGGTGCAATCACAGATAAATCTGATCCAATATTAACTATTTTACCTTTTTTTCTTTTTTTCATGTCTTCGCCAAAATATTTAATTAGCAAATATGATCCCGTTAAACCTACATCTAATTCTTTGTTCCAATCTTCTTTATTTGGTAAATGAGAATTTTTTTTTGAAAATTTTGGAATAGAGTCTATTGCAGCGTTATTTATTAAATAATTTATCTTTATATTATTAATTTTTAAATATTTGTAGATTTTTAAAATTTCGTTTTCAGAAGAAATATCAGATTTAAAAAAAATAGATTTTTTTAAAATTTTTTTCTGAGTATGTGTTTTAGGATCCTTTTTATCTATTATTATTAAGTTATATTCATTTTCTATTAATAATTTTGAAAAAAATGATCCAATAAATCCTAGGCCGCCTGTTATTAAAACATTTTTATTTTTAATCACAGGATTTGGCCACCATCCAAAACTATATTTGAACCTACAAAATTACCCTCATTTTCTATAATCATATTGCATATATCAAAAATATCATTTGGATTTATAAATTTTTTACTTGGCACATTTTTATTGATGTAATCTAGAACTGCTTTTTTATTTTTTAAAAGTTTCTTGTGCCAATTATTTCTCTTCATTAATATATTCCCGGGTGAAATTATATTAATGTAAATTTTATTTTTTGCGAGGTCTTTTGCAATGTATTTGCAATAAAAATTCAATGAATTTTTTGCTACAGAATAAGTTATTGGAGCATTTATATTTTTCATCCCTGCAATAGATGAAATTACTATAATTTTTACTGGCCTCTTTTTAAATATTTCCAAATAAGCATTAATGATATTTACAAAAGGATAAAAATTCCATGAATATGCCTCGTCAAAATTATTTTTAGAAGCTATCTTTTTATAATTTTTTTTACTATTTCCCGCGCAAAAAATTATTGCGTCAATAACTTTGGTTTTGCTTTTAATTTTATTAAATGTAATTTTTGTATTTTTATAATTATTTAAATCAGTCTTTAAAAAATTTTTAGAATTAATAATACTTCTAGAAATCTTAAATACGTTGTATTTCTTAGAAAAAATATCTGAAAGATATTCTCCCAAATTTTTAGATGCACCACACACAACAATTTGTTTCATATAAATTTACTCACAAACTTTTTATTTTTTAATATTTCAGCAATATGATTTTGGGATCTGGCTGTTTGAAAAATTAGATTTTTATTATATTTTATTTTTTTTAAAAAATTAAAAAATGTTCTAAAGTTAAAATCCCCTTGACCTAATCTAACCGAAGATCCTCTAAATTTTCTATCTTTAATATGTATATTATAAACATGATTAAAATAATTTTTTTCCTCTTCAAAACTATAACCCATTGATGCACTATTACCTGTGTCATAATTTATACCAACTTTGAAATTAAACTTTTTCAGAAAAGAAAATATTTTATTTGGGGGATAATCTATTTCAAATAAAATTTTTTGTTTATTGCCTAATATTTTAATAATTTCTTTTATTTGTTTTATCAAAACTTTTTCTTCGATTTCCCCATTTATAGAAGAATTGTCAACAAGTGGTAAAATAATAAATTTTACTCCAATATTTCTAGATAATTTTATTA
>CACFLJ010000012.1:0-17500 GCA_902567045.1 uncultured Pelagibacteraceae bacterium | reverse complement strand
AGTCAAGGGTTTAAAACCTTGCCTTAAGGTAGAACCAACTCCCATGGTGTGACGGGCGGTGTGTACAAGACCCGGGAACGTATTCACCGCGGCGCGCTGATCCGCGATTACTAGTAATTCCAGCTTCATGTACTCGAGTTGCAGAGTACAATCCGAACTGAGGCATCTTTTTAGGATTTGCTTGATGTCGCCATCTTGCTTCCTATTGTAAATGCCATTGTAGCACGTGTGTAGCCCAACACGTAAGGGCCATGAGGACTTGACGTCATCCCCACCTTCCTCCAGCTTATCACTGGCAGTTCTTTCAGAGTGCCCAACTAAATGATGGCAACTAAAAGTGAGGGTTGCGCTCGTTGCGGGACTTAACCCAACATCTCACGACACGAGCTGACGACAGCCATGCAGCACCTGTGTTTCGTCCGGCCGAACCGAAAACTCTAATCTCTTAGAGTCGCGACGAACATGTCAAGTGTTGGTAAGGTTCTGCGCGTATCTTCGAATTAAACCACATGCTCCACTACTTGTGCGGGTCCCCGTCAATTCATTTGAGTTTTAACCTTGCGGTCGTACTCCCCAGGCGGTGTGTTTAACGCTTTCGCTGCGACACTGAAAATAAATTTCCAACGTCTAACACACATCGTTTACGGCATGGACTACGAGGGTATCTAATCCTCTTCGCTACCCATGCTTTCGTTCCTCAGCGTCAGTAATGATCCAGAAAGCTGCCTTCGCAATTGGTATTCTTTCTAATATCTACGAATTTCACCTCTACACTAGAAATTCTGCTTTCCTCTATCATACTCTAGCTAAAAAGTTTTGATGGCAGTTCCAGAGTTAAGCTCTGGGATTTCACCACCAACTTTTTTAACCACCTACGAACTCTTTAAGCCCAGTAATTCCGAACTACGCTAGGTCCCTTCGTATTACCGCGGCTGCTGGCACGAAGTTAGCCGGACCTTCTTATTCGGGTACAGTCATTTTCTTCCCCGACGAAAGAGCTTTACAACCCAAAGGCCTTCTTCACTCACGCGGCATCGCTGCATCAGAGTTTCCTCCATTGTGCAATATTCCCTACTGCTGCCTCCCGTAGGAGTTTGGGCCGTGTCTCAGTCCCAATGTGGCTGATCATCCTCTCAGATCAGCTATAGATCAAAGTCTTGGTAGGCCATTACCCCACCAACAAACTAATCAAGTGCAGGCTCATCCTTCGGCGCATAAAGCTTTCTCCGTAAAGACTTATGAGGTATTAGCACAAGTTTCCTCGTGTTATTCCTCACCAAAGGGTAGATACCTACATGTTACTCACCCGTCTGCCACTAAGTATTGCTACTTCGTTCGACTTGCATGTATAAGGCGTGCCGCCAGCGTACGTTCTGAGCCATGATCAAACTCTCAAGTTTAAAAACGGCGCACACTAGCTTCTATACAAATACTAAGAATAATATTTGTATAATGTTGAAGTGTGTACGACAAATTTTGGTAACCTTAACCGTCCACACTTCTCTTCTTAAAATATTAACAATTCAAATAGCTAATTGGACCAAAAAGCCCAATAAATAACATTTTTATATGTTGAGTGTGACGCTTATATTAGAAATAATTTATAAATCAAGTTTTTAGATAAACAAAAATTATGTTAAAAAGTCTTATAAATCAACCTTTTTAGTCTATTAGCAAAATTGTGTTAAAAAAAATTAAACAAATAACAAAATCACTTTCACATTTTATTTTTTTATTTTTTTTAATTATAATTACTATCTCTGTCACGTATTTTCACAACAATAGTAAAAATTCGCAAAATCAAAGCCTTAAAAAAACCCTTAGTAATGTTTATCTCCAAAAGACATTTGCTAAAATAACATCAGAGTTACAAGATCGATACACTGAAATTGATTATACAGTTGAGGAAGGTGACAATTTCGAAAGCATAATAAATAAAATTAAATTACCAAAAAAAGAAAAAAAAATATTTCTTGAAACGGTTAAAAAAAATAAAGAAATCAGAATATTAAGACCAAGTCAAAAAATCTATTTTAAAATAGATAAAAAAGATGTGTTTAAAATTGTTGAGTTTAAAATTCAAATAAATAAAAAAAAAGAAATTCAATTTGTAAAGGACTTTAACAGAAAAGAATTTAATTCTAGTATATTAGAAAAAGAATTAGAAAAAATTATCACCTATAAAGAGAGTAAGATTACTAATAGCTTGTATCAAACAGCAATCAGTTTAAAGATTAAACCTAATATAATTATAGAATTTGCAAGATTATATGGTTTTCAGGTAGATTTTCAAAGAGACATTTGGAAAGATGATAGTTTTCAAGTTATTTATGAAGAATTCTTAAATAAAGATGAAGAGGTAGTTGAAACTGGCAATATAATTTTTGCTAATTTGAATTTACAAAATGAAGATCTTAAACTTTATAGGCATGAGTATGAAAAAAATAAAATTGATTACTTTGATGAAAATGGAAAAAGTATGAGAAAGACCTTAATGAAGACTCCGATTAATGGAGCAAGACTATCATCTTCTTTTGGAAAGAGGAAGCATCCTATTTTAGGCTTTACAAAAATGCATACTGGAACAGATTTTGCAGCACCGACTGGTACCCCTATTTTAGCTTCGGGCGATGGATTAGTTGTAAGAGCTCAGTGGTGCGGTGGTGGTGGAAATTGCGTTAAAATAAAACATAATAGAGTATATCAAACTGTTTATGCACACATGTCTAAGTTTGGTAAAGGTATTAAGAAAGGTACAAAAGTTAAACAAGGCCAAATTATTGGTTATGTAGGATCAACTGGACTTTCCACAGGTCCACACTTACATTATGAGGTAATTGAAAATGGAAAAAAAATAAATTCTCAAAAGCTTAAGCTACCATCTGGAAAAGTATTGAAAGGAGACAATCGTAAAGTTTTTGAGGTAGAAAAAATTAAAATTGACGTGCTAAAATCTAATCTTATATCTAGTCTATAGCTTATTTAGTTCTTAGTTCTTCTACTTCCTTATTGTCAGACTCAACATCATTTTCCGTGTCAACTTTTATTTTACTAACTTCATTTTTTTGCTCAGTATTTTCTGAATGATTTCTGGAATTTTCCTGTGATATTAGAATTCGAGAAAAGTGATCTGAATGTTGCAAATAGTTTTCAGACAAAATTTTATCTCCATTTGAAAGTGCTTCTCGAGCAAGATCATTGTATTTCTCAACAAGCTTTGCTGCATTTTGATTATTTTTCCCTGGATACCTTCTTTTAAAAGAAGAACCATTATTATAATCTCCATTAGGTTTATGTCCATTTCCATTTCTTCTGAAACCTCTGTCTCCAGTTGGCTTAAATCGACTTCTTCTATTATTATTTTTAAAATTATTCATTTTTATAATTTAGTACTAATTATACATCTATCTTTTCCTGCCAAATCCTTAGAAATTTTATTAATGTAGTAACCGTTTTCATTCAGTATTTTTACAGATTGATTTTTTTGTTTATGTCCAATCTCAATTATTAGTTTACCATTTAATTTTAACAATTTTTTACTTACAACTATAACTTTTTTAATATCTCTAAACCCATCAAAACCTCCTGATAAAGCAATTTTAGGTTCGTGGAGTTTTATATCATCATCTAATCTATTTAATTCGATACTATTTATGTATGGCGGATTAGATATAATTAAATCATAGTTAGAAGATTTATATTTGTCAATATCGATATTAATAAATTTAATTTTATTTTCCACCTGATGTAATTTTGCATTAGTTTTAGCAACATTTAATGCTTTTCTTGATATATCTATGGCAGTTGCTGCACATTTTGGTCTCTCTTTTATCAGAGAAACTACTATACATCCTGAACCAGTTCCAACATCTAAAATTTTTTTTGACTTATCGATTGGTAAGTGTTTAAGAGTTTCCTCTACAATTAGTTCAGTATCTGGCCTAGGAATTAAAACAGATTTATTCGTTAGAAACTTGTGTTTCCAAAAATGTTTATAACCAAGAATATATGCCATTGGTTCTTTATGATATCTTCTAAGTAAATAACTTTTAAATTTTTTTAAATCAGTATTTTTTAATTTATTTTTAGAATTGAGTAATAACTCCTCTCTTTTTTTATTTATTATTTTTGATAAAATTAACTCAGTATCTAAATTTGGACTTTTAATATTACTTTTTTTTAAAAAATTTTCTCCCTCTTTTAAGATTTGATTGTAATTCATATTTAAATATTACTGAGTTCATTTTCTTGGGCTTGAATCACCAAGTTTTCTATCATCTCATCAAATATTTCACCTTCCATAAATTCAGACAATTTATGTAATGTTAAATTTATTCTATGATCTGTTACTCTTCCTTGAGGAAAATTATATGTTCTAATTCTCTCAGACCTGTCTCCTGTACCAATTTTACTTTTTCTATCTTTTGATCTTTCCTCATCTCTTTTTTGTCTTTCTAACTCATAAATTCTTGATCTAAGAATTTTTAATCCTTTTTCTTTATTTCTTATTTGCGATTTTTCATCTTGCTGACTAACAACTATTCCAGTTGGAATATGTGTAATCCTGACAGCAGAATCTGTAGTATTTACACTTTGGCCCCCTGGACCACTGCTTCTAAATACATCAATTCTTAAATCTTTTTCCTCTATCTTAACATCAACCTCCTCAGCTTCAGGCATTACCGCAACTGTAGCAGCAGATGTATGGACTCTTCCTTGGGTTTCAGTATCGGGAACCCTCTGGACTCTATGAACACCACTTTCATACTTTAATGAAGAATAAATATTTTTACCTTTGATTGATGCAATAACTTCTTTTAAACCGCCAGCATCACTTTTAGAAATAGATATAACCTCCATTAGCCATTTTTTTTTATGACTTACTTTTTCGTACATTTTAAATAAGTCTGAAGCAAATAAGCTCGCCTCTAGTCCTCCTGTTCCAGCTCTTATTTCTATCATTGCATTTTTTGTATCTGCTTCGTCCTTAGGTAACAAAAATAATTTTATTTTTTTTTCATCACTTTCATTATTTTTTTCAAGCTCATTTAGTTCACTTATTGCTAAATCTTTCATCTCTTTGTCTGTGTCATTATCATTAATTAAATTTTCCAATTCGTCTTTATTTTTCTGAAAATTAAAGTATGAAACTGCCTCTTTTATAATTTCACTTAAGTCGGAGTATTCTTTTGACTTATCTGCAAACGATTTTTTATCAATTTCTTGAGACGATAGCTCTTTTTCCAATTTGGAATGTTTT
Organism: uncultured Pelagibacteraceae bacterium; assembly: GCA_902567045.1. GTDB lineage: Bacteria > Pseudomonadota > Alphaproteobacteria > Pelagibacterales > Pelagibacteraceae > Pelagibacter. The sequence goes on along the minus strand of CACFLJ010000012.1, from coordinate 12,240 downwards.
GCTATTAAATCTTGAACTTTTGATAAAGGTACCATTATTTGGCTTTTTCGATTTCTTCTGCTTTTTCTTCTACCAATCTTACAACTTTAGAAATCATCTCTTCACTTGATATTTTTTTACTTTCAACTCCATTTAAATAAAGCATGTTATTGCCCTTTCCTCCTCCAGTAATACCAATATCCGTTTGAGCTGCTTCCCCTGGTCCATTAACTACACATCCAATTATAGACAAAGAAATAGGAGTTTTTATATGAGACAGTCTATTTTCTAACTCTTTAACAGTTTCAATTACATTAAAAGCTTGCCTAGCACAAGATGGACAGGAAATAATTTTTACCCCTCTATTTCGTAAATTAAGTGATTTAAGTATTTCATTTCCAACTTTAATTTCTTCTACCGGGTCGTCAGATAGAGATACTCTTATAGTGTCTCCAATACCACTCATAAGCAGTGATCCAAAACCAATAGAGGATTTTATACTCCCAGGTAAAAATGTCCCTGCTTCAGTGATACCAAGATGCAATGGATAATTAGTTACCTTAGAAAGTTGTCTATAAGCTTCAATAGATAAAAATACATCAGAGGATTTGACGCTCACTTTAAATTCATAAAAGTCAAAGTCTTCAACAATATTAATATTTCTTAATGCGCTCTCTACTAGAGCTTCTGGACATGGTTCTTTATATTTTTCTAATAAGTCTTTTTCTAAAGATCCAGCATTAACACCAATTCTAATTGAACAATTATTATTTTTTGCAGCAGAGATTACTTCTTTAATTTTTTTTTTGTCTCCAATATTTCCAGGATTAATTCTAAGACAAGCAGCACCACTCTCAGCTGCTTCTATTGCTCTTTTATAGTGAAAGTGAATGTCAGCAACTATTGGTATAGAAGTATTTTTAATAATATCTTTAAGAGCTTTCGTTGAGTCTTTATCTGGACATGATACCCGTACAATATCTGCTCCCGCTTCCTCAATTTGCTTGATTTGATTTACAGTTTCTTTAACGTCTTTTGTTAAAGTATTGGTCATTGATTGAACAGAAATTGGATTATCTCCTCCAACTTTTATATTGCCAACATTAATTTCTTTTGTTTTTCTTCTTTTTATTTCCCTAAATGGTCTAATGTTCATAAATTATTCATTTAATTTAAATTCTTTGTGAAGAGAAGATATAGCTTTTCGCACATTCTTTTTATCTATCAAGACAGAAATTTTGATTTCTGAAGTAGATATTACTTGAATGTTTATTTTTTGATTAGCAAGGGACTGGAACATTCTATAAGTAACTCCAGGGGTAGTAACCATTCCAACTCCAATTATTGAAACTTTTGAAACATTCTTATCAAATATCAAATCTCTAAAATTTATTTTTTTGTTTTGTAAAATAGTTTTTTTTGTTTTACTTAGATCATCTGATTTTATTGTGAAAGTTAAGTCAGTTTCTTTTCCATTAGCAGAAATATTTTGCACTACCATATCTACATTTATAGAATTTTCAGATAGAGGTTTAAAAATCGATGCTGCAATACCTGGTTTATCTCTTACGCCTAAAAGAGTAACTTTAGCATCATTGGTTGTATTTGAAATACCAGTTATAATCTTATTATTTATTATATTTTTTCTTTTTGTTATTAGAGTTCCCTCATTATCTGTAAAGGAAGATCTCACCTCTATATCTACCCTATTCAACCTTGCATCTTGAATTGAGTGAGGTTGCATAACTTTAGCTCCAAGAGAAGCCATTTCTAGCATTTCTTCATAGGATATAACTTTTATTTTTTTAGCTGACTTAAGTTTATTTGGATCTGTAGAATAAACACCATCCACATCTGTATAAATTATACATTTCTCAGCATTGAAAAACTTTGCAAACATAATTGCGCTTGCATCTGTGCCGCCCCTGCCAATAGTAGTTATTCTATTTTTATTATTAATACCTTGAAATCCTGTGATTATGGGAATGCCTCCTTTTTTTAAATAATATATGATTTGACTCTTGTTAATTTTATTAATTCTTGAAAATTTATACTTTCCCTCAGTACTAATCGGGATTTGCCATGACATCCATGATCTCGAATTGAAACCTTTATTAATTAATTCTCCTGAAATTAAAGCACAGGATACTTGTTCTCCCGATGAAACTAAAACGTCATACTCTGAGTCTGAAAAATTTTTGCTAATTTTTTTGGATAAATTGATTAAATTATTTGTCACACCACTCATTGCAGAAGACAGTACAATTACATTGTATTTTTTTTTATATTTAGCAATAATTTTTGCAACTTTTTTAATTCTATCAATTGTACCAACTGACGTACCCCCAAATTTTAATACAATTATTTTCATTGATAATTTTTTTTAATATAAATTAAAATATATTGATAAAATACATCTTGATTGTAATGTCAATAAACAATGAAAAATAACACAATAAATAAAAAAGAAATAGAAAAATTTTCTAAAATAGCTGAGGAATGGTGGGATCCTAATGGAAAATTTAAGCCATTACATAAATTTAACCCTATAAGAATAAAATACATAAGAGATACAATTTTATCTGAATTTAAAATTAAAAAAGAGCATCAGCCATTTAAAGGCTTAAGTATTTTAGATATCGGATGTGGCGGTGGATTACTTTCAGAGCCCATGGCTAGACTTGGAGCAGATGTTGTTGGTATAGATGCTTCTTTTAAAAATATACAAGTTGCTAAGTATCATTTAAAAAAAAGTAAACTTAAAATTAAATATTATAATTCCTCTCCAGAAAATTTAAAAATTAAAAAAAGATTTGATATAATTCTAAATATGGAAATTGTTGAACACGTTGAAGATATTGATTTTTTTATTAAAGAAAGTTCAAAATTTTTAAAAAAATCAGGTGTGATGTTCATTGCTACCTTAAACAAAACACTTAAATCATACTTATTTGCAATCATAGGGGCAGAGTATGTTTTAAAGTGGCTTCCAATAGGCACTCATGATTGGGAAAAATTTGTTAAACCAGAGTATTTAAAAAATATTTGTAAAAAAAATTCATTAAAATTAAAAAAAATTGATGGAATGACTTTTAACCCTTTCTTAAATAGATGGTCTGTTACATCTGATAAATCTGTAAATTATATTTCAGAATTCAAAAAGGTTTAATTTTTGTCAACCTCAATCCACGGTATAATATCAGTTTCTATACCTTCTTCTCTTAATTCCTTGACGTCTTTAAGAGAGGCACTACCATAAATACCTTTTTTTGGTTTCTTTTTATCGTAATGAATTGATCTTGCTTTATAAGTAAAATTTTCTCCAACATACTCAAAATTATCTTTTACAAATTTTTTATAGTCGGAAAGTTTTTTTCGAACATCTTTAAATTTTTTTATTTCTTTTAAATTTTCTTTTTTCTTGGTGTTTAATAAATAAGGAGACATCAATGACTTTTCAACATTTATTGAATCACAGGATTGACAACTTAAAAGTTTTAATTTGAGCAACCTATCGTATTCATTTGAGGTACTAAACCAACTTTCAAATTCTTTGTTACAATTTTTACATTTTAGCAAATATTTTATCATGATTATTATTTAATTATTAATCAATGAAATTTCAATATAGTTAAGTCCTATAATCAGCATTAATTTCAATATATTTTTTTGTTAAATCCATAGTGTACGATTTAAATTTTTTATTTCCCTGTCCAATATCAACTTTTATTTCAATTGATTGACCTTTCATATAATCTGTAACTTTTTCTTCGTCATAATATTTAAATAAAGAACCTTTGTGATAAATTTTATATGGTCCAAAAGAAATAGATAATTTTTGTTCATTAATTTTAGAGTCACTGTTTCCAATTGCCATAGCTACTCTCCCCCAGTTTGGATCTTCTCCGGCAATTGCTGTCTTAACTAATAATGAGTTTGCTATTTTAAAAGATATATTTTTTGCATCTTTTTCAGTTCTACAATTAATACAATCAATAGAAATAAATTTAGAAGCTCCTTCTCCATCTGATACAATTTGCTTGGCTAAATTTAGTAATACTTCATGAACTGCCTTGTTAAAATTTTTAAGTCTACTATCACTATATTTTTTAATTTCTGGATGATTTACTTTGCTAGTTGAAAATATAGAAACCATATCATTTGTGCTTGTGTCACCATCACATGAAATTGCGTTGAATGTTGTCTTTATATTATTTTTTAAGACATGATTTAAAACTGATGAGGATAAAGTTGCATCAGTAAATATATAGCCCAATGTAGTTGCCATATTTGGATAAATCATACCTGAGCCTTTTGCAATTCCATAAATTTTAATTTTTGATGAACCAATTTTTGTTTCAGCCATTGATACTTTAGGCTTTAAATCTGTTGTGATTATACCCATTGCAGCTTTCATCCAGATTAATTTATTTTGTGTATATTTTATTTTCTCAACTAATTCTGGTAATGAAATTTTAATTTTTTCTAATGGAAATTTCTCTCCTATAGTGCCTGTGCAACCAAAAAGTATTTCTTTTGAAGAAATTTTTTTCGGAGTATCTTCATCTCTTTTCTGTATCTCCGTTAATTTTGAGGATAAGTTTAAAGAAATTTTCCTCAATGCGTCATAGCCTTCTGAACCTGTTAATGCATTGGCATTTCTGGTGTTAACTAATAAAGCAAATATTTTTTTTGCTTTAATTTTTTTATTCCATTTTAGATTTTCTGATATTAATTTCGATTGGGTATATACAGAGGCATAGTTTGCACCATCTCTAAAATAAAATAAAACTAATTCATCTCTCTTAAATTTATATAAGCCAGCACTTACTGCAGAAATTGAGACTCCATCAATATGGTCTAAATCCTGAAAATCAACAATTTTAGAGCTTTGACTGCCAGAATTTATAAAATTGTTTATGTTAAATTTCATGTTATTTAAAATAATTAATTAATTACTATATATTTCTAATATTTAATTTATATCAAAATGTTCAACCCACTTAAAATATTTTCAAAGCTTATTAAAAGCGGAAATGAAAAGGAACTAGGCCGGATTCAACAATTAGTCAATAAAGTTAATCTTTTAGAAAAAGATTTAGAAAATTTATCAGACGAAATGTTCCCAAAAAAAACCGAGAAACTAATTGAGGAAATTAAAAATGGTAAAAGTTTAAACGACGTATTGCCTGAAGCTTTCTCAATGGTTAGAGAAGCCTCTAAAAGAATTAGAAATGAAAGACACTTTGATGTTCAGCTAATTGGTGGTGTTGTAATCCATGAGAATAAAATTGCAGAAATGAAAACTGGAGAAGGTAAAACATTAACTATAGCTCTAGCAGCTTTCCTCAATGCTCTAGAAAAAAAAGGTGTCCATATAGTAACTGTTAATGATTATTTGGCTAAGAGAGATAGCGAGAATATGGGTAAGATTTATGAGTTTTTAGGTTTAACCTGTGGATATATAAATACTGGGCAAGATGATTTGGAGAGAAAAGAAAATTATTCAAAAGATATAACTTATTCTACTAATAGTGAATTGGGCTTCGATTATTTAAGAGATAATATGAAATTTTCAAAAGGATCCATGGTTCAAAGAGAACATAATTATGCGATTGTTGATGAAATTGATTCTTGTTTAATTGATGAGGCTAGAACACCTCTAATAATTTCAGGAGCAACAGAAGATAAAACAAACCAATATATAGCTGTTGATAAACTTGTGAAAAATTTAAAAGAAGAAGATTTTGAAATAGACGAAAAAGATAGAAATATTTTATTAACTAATAAAGGTGTGGATAATGTTGAAAGTATATTTTCAAATGCTGGAATACTTAAAAATAAAAATTTTTATGATCCAGAAAACCTACACATTGTTCATTTAGTTAATCAATCATTACGTGCAATCCATCTTTTTCAAAGCGGTAGGGATTACATTGTAAAAGATGGACAAATAATAATAATTGACGAACAAACAGGTAGACAATTACCTGGAAGAAGATTTGGTGATGGTCTTCATCAAAGTCTAGAGGCAAAAGAAAATTTAACAATTAATGCTGAAAATCAAACTTTAGCATCAATTACCTACCAAAATTTCTTCAAGCTTTATAAAAAAATAGCTGGATGTACTGGTACCGCATTGACAGAGTCAGAAGAGTTTTTTGAAATTTATAATCTACCAGTAGTGTCAATTCCTACTAATAAGCAGATGATCAGAAAAGATTCGAACGATCAAATATTTAGAACTAGTAAAGAAAAAGATGAAGCAATAATTAGTAAGATTGTTGAATGTAACGCAAAAGGGCAACCATTATTAGTTTTCACTTCAAGTATAAATAAATCTGAACACTTCTCAAATCTGTTGGATAAAAAAAATATAAAACACACAGTTTTAAATGCGAAAAATCACCAAAGAGAAGCTGAAATTATTGCAGATGCAGGAAAAAGAAACTCAATAATTATTACGACAAGTATTTCAGGAAGAGGCGTTGACATCAAATTAGGAGGTCAGGATGAGAGTGATAAAGCTGAAATAAAAAAATTGGGAGGATTGTTTGTTATTGGTACAGAAAGGATGGAAAGTAGAAGAGTAGATAATCAAGCTAGAGGAAGATCGGGAAGACAAGGTGATGAAGGTAGCTCTATATTCTATGTAAGCTTAGAAGACGATTTGATGAGAATATTTGGCTCTGAGTCTATGAATAATATACTTGAAAAACTTGGGCTTAAAGATGGAGAAAGTATAGACCATCCATGGATAAATAAAGCGTTAGAGAGAGCACAACAAAAAGTTGAAGCAAGAAATTTTGATATTAGAAAAACTCTTTTGAAGTTTGACAATGTTTTAAACGATCAAAGACAAGTAATATTTTCACAAAGAAATGAAGTAATAGAAAATAAAGATTCTAAGCAATATTCTGAAAATTTTCTAGATGAAATTATTGATGATTTGAAACTTAAGAAAACCAAAAAGTTAGCCAATGCAGGATCAAATGAAATAAATATGCAATTAAAATCTTTATTTGGAAAATCATTTGAAGAAAGTGAAATTAATGAATTAGTTAATCTTGAAAATAAGACGTTTGAAGAAAAAATAAAAAATAAATTTAAAAGTTCAAGGGAAGAAAGAATAAAAATTTTAAATGAAGAACAATATAACGAAATAGAAAAAAGAATTTTTTTACAACTAATTGATCAAAATTGGAAATTACATATTCAATATTTAGAACAATTAAGACAAGTCATTGGTTTAAGATCTTATGGACAAAGAGATCCTTTGGTAGAATATAAGAAAGAAGCATTTACACTTTTTGAAAATTTATTAAATAAACTTAAGTATGATTTAATTACAATTTTGTTTAATTTAAAACTCGAAGAAAATAGCCAAGAAGAACAAAGCAATGAAAATTTAAGTAAAAAATTTGACGAGCTTTCAACAAAAAAGATTGGAAGAAATGAACCCTGTCCTTGTAATTCTGGAAAGAAATATAAACATTGCCACGGAGCTTTATAAAAGAATACTTAAAAATAATATTAATAAAACTGCACCAGATACACCATAATAAATTTTAGAATTCTTTTTAAAGTTTTGATAAATATTTTCTAATGCATTTGCCTTCATAGATAGATCATTTCTATCATCTGATTGTGTTGTGAATCCTTTATTTCTTCCGATTGACAAAAATTTATTTTTTCTATGAGTAAGAATTTCATCTTTATCCATTGTCTGAAAAAAATCTAAATTTTTCTTTAACGAGTCTCTTACATTATCCAAAATCAGATCTTTGTCTCTGTGAGCACCACCAACAGGTTCTGGAATTATTTCATCAATTATATTTAATTTTAAAAGATCGTTAGATGACATTTTCATTGCAGTTGCAGCCTCTAAAGTTTTTTTTGGGTCTCTCCATAAAATGGTAGCACATCCTTCTGGAGAAATGACAGAGTATATTGCATTTTGAAGCATAATTACTTTATTAGACGATGCTAGAGCTATTGCTCCGCCAGACCCACCTTCACCAATTATAATTGCTATTGTAGGCACTGTTAACTTCATTGAGCATTCAATAGATTTTGCTATTGCTTCAGCTTGACCTCTTTCCTCTGCGCCAACACCTGGATATGCGCCTGGAGTATCTACAATAGAAATAATTGGAATTTTAAATTTATTAGCTAACTCCATAAGTCTAATTGTTTTTCTGTAACCCTCAGGTCTCATCATTCCAAAATTATGATCTATTCTTTTATTAAGATCTGATCCCTTTTCCTGACCAATTACTAAAACAGATTTGCCATCAAATTTTGCAAAACCTGCCATAACAGCTTTATCCTCACCATAATATCTATCTCCAGAAAGTTGGATAAAATCATCAAAAAGATTTTCAACAAAAAATTTTGCCTTAGGTCTGTCTTCGTGTCGAGCAACTAATGCTGTTTGCCATGGATTTAAATTAGAATAAATTTTTTCTAACTTTTCATTTATTTCTTCTTCGACTTTACTTATTTTTGAAGTATCGACTTCAGATAAACCTTCCTGATTATAGGGGTCTTTAAGTTTATCTAATTCCTCTTCAAGATTTTTGATATCTGTCTCAAAATTTAAGTAGTTTTTCATTAGATATAATTATTATAAACAAAAAAGGCGATAAATTGTTAAAATAAATAATTTTGATTGCGCAAAAAAGATAATTTATTATAAGATTTTCAATTTATGAGAGAGCAATTTATCAAAATCCATAACTTATCTGTAGCGAAAGAACTGGCTGATTTCATCAGAAATGAGCTTTTGTTGGATACCAATGTTAGTCCTGATGAATTTTGGAAAGGCTTTGATAAAGTGGTGCATGAATTAGCACCTAAAAATAAAAAATTACTCGAAATCAGAGAAACATTACAACAAGAAATAGATCTGTGGCATAAAAAAAATAGAGATCACGAGATTGACTATAATAAATATAAAAATTTTTTAGAAGAAATAGGTTATTTAAAAAAAGAAGGTGAAGATTTTAAAATAGCGACTAAAAATTTAGATGAAGAAATATCCAATATAGCAGGGCCACAATTAGTTGTTCCAATAATGAACTCTAGATATAGTTTGAATGCTGCGAATGCGAGATGGGTAAGCTTATATGACAGTCTTTATGGATCAAACATAATAGAGTCTGAAGAAAGTGGAAGTGAAAAATATGACCCTTCAAGAGGACAAGAAGTGATTAAATACACTAGAAACTTTATGAACGAATATTTTCCAATAAATGGTCTTGACTGGAAAGATATTACTGGTCTAGCAGTAAATAATAAAAAACTTTCAATTTATAAGGAAAATAAAGAATATAATTTATCAGATTTAGAAAAGTTTATTGGTCACAGGGGTGATACAGCCAAACCAAATGCTATAATCTTAAAAAATAATAATCTTCATCTTGAAATAATTATTAATCCTAGAGCATTTAGTGCTGCAAGAGATGCGGCTGGTATAAGCGATATTATAATTGAGTCTGCCGTTTCAACAATTTGTGACCATGAAGATAGTGTGGCCGCAGTCGATGCTGAAGATAAAGTAACTTGTTATAGAAATTGGCTAGGATTGATGAAAGGAAATTTAAAATCAATATTTGAAAAAAACGGTAAAGAATTAGAAAGAAAACTTAATCCAGATAGGAGCTACACTTCATTGAATGGTGAAAAGTTAAAACTTCATGGAAGAAGTCTTTTACTTGTGAGAAATGTTGGACACTTAATGACAAACCCTGCAATCACTTTAAATGATGGATCAGAAGTTCCTGAGGGAATAATGGATGCTTTTATAACTTCTGCAGCTTGTATTCATGATTTGAAAAGAAAAGGTAATTCAAGAAAGGGGTCAATTTATATCGTAAAACCAAAAATGCATGGGCCTGAGGAGACAGCATTTGCTGATTTAATTTTTACAAAAGTCGAAGAAGTTTTAAAATTAGAAAAAAACACAATTAAGTGTGGAATTATGGATGAAGAAAGAAGAACATCTGCAAATCTTAAGGAATGTATTAGAACACTTAAAGAAAGAGTATTTTTTATCAACACTGGATTTTTGGATAGAACTGGTGATGAAATGCATACTTCAATGGAAGCTGGACCGATGATCAAAAAAGGAGATATGAAAGAGTCTAAATGGATTAAAACTTATGAGAATAATAATGTAGATATAGGCTTAAAATGCGGATTTTCAGGGGTTGCTCAAATAGGTAAAGGAATGTGGGCCATGCCTGATAAAATGAACGAAATGATGGAGCAAAAGATTGGACATGTAAATGCAGGCGCAAATTGTGCTTGGGTTCCTTCTCCAACTGCTGCTGCCTTACATGTTCTGCACTATCATGAAGTAAATGTATTTGAAAAACAAAAAGAAATATTAAAAAGAGAGCCATCAAAATTATCTGATCTTCTTACTATTCCGATAGCAAATCGTCCTAATTGGTCTGTTGATGAAATTAATACTGAAATTTCAAATTCTGCTCAAACTATTTTGGGTTATGTAGTCAGATGGATTGATCAAGGCATAGGTTGTTCCAAAGTTCCTGATATAAATAATATTGGGTTAATGGAAGATAGAGCAACTTTGAGAATTTCATCTCAACATATCGCGAATTGGCTTCATCATGGCTTATGTTCGAATAGACAGGTTCTTGAAATTTTAAAAAAAATGGCAAAAGTTGTAGATAAACAGAATGAAGATGACTCTAACTACAAAAGTATGTCACCAGAGTATGATAAATCTATTGCTTTTAAAGCAGCATGTGAATTAATCTTTCATGGAAAGTCACAGCCCTCTGGCTATACAGAACCTCTATTGCACTTAAACAGATTAATTAAAAAAAGCTAATTAAGCCTCAAGTTTTTTTCTGTTTTTAAATGCAGATATTAGAGTACCATCATCTAAATTTTCGATTTCTCCACCCACAGGTAAGCCTTGAGCTAGTTTTGAAATCTTAATGTTTGTTTTTTTTAGAGTATCCTGAATATAAAATGCAGTAGTTTGGCCCTCGACAGTAGCACTTGTTGCCAAAATTACCTCATCTATATTATCCCTACTTATTCTTTCTACTAGGGAATTGATAAGCAGGTCTTCCTTGTTTTGACTATTATTATTTGAAAGTGTTCCTCCAAGAATATGAAAGTAACCTTGAAAAATAGATGAACTTTCTATTGCCCATTGATCTGAAATATTTTCTACAACACAAATTTTATTATATTTTTTACTCTTATCTTCACAATTATCACATGGACTATTATTTGATTTTAAAGTTCCACATATTTTACATCTAATTACATTTTTAAATACTTCACTTAAGTTTTGAGCTAATGGTTTTAATAATTCTTGACGATTATTAATCATTTTCAAAATCATTCTTTTTGCAGATTTAGGTCCTAGCCCTGGTAATTTAGATATTAGTTTAATTAAATTTTCTATTTCAGGAATATTTTGCATTTAAATTATAAAGGCCACTTAAATCCAGGAATTCCAAAATTTCCTGAAGCCTTAGAAATTTCCTCTGCTGTTTTTGATTTAAGTTGTGATTTTGCGTTATTATGAGCGGCAGTAATAAGATCTTCTAGTATTACTTTTTCCTCTTTTAATACATTTTCACTAAGTTTAATTGAAATCATAGTGCCCTCTCCATTTAACGTAACCTTTACATCATTAGCTCCCGAGACACCTTCAACCTCGATTTTTTTAATATTTTCTTGGCTTTCTTTCATTTTGCTTTCAATTTCTTTGGCTTTTTCCATCAATTTTGAAAAATCTGTCATTCTAATCCTCTTTCAACTCAACATTTATTAATTCTGCATCAGGAAATGCTTTGATCACTTTTTTATATGCTTCAGAGTTTTTAACATCATCAAATAATTTTTTTTCATCAATTTTATTTTTTTCTTTTTTTGAAATTTGTCCTTGGTTTTTTGATAATGAGATAATCCATCTCTTAGATGTCCATTCGTATAGTTTATTGGATAAATTTTTAATAAAGTCTTTGTCTAAATTTTCATTAAAAGATATTTCTATTAAACCCTCAGAGAATGAAACTAAATTTGTATTAGTTTCAAGCTCATATTTAAGCTTAGCTTCTTTTCTCTCCGTACATAAATTTATCAAACTTTCAAATGAACCAATTTTAAGTTCATTAATTACTTCATCTTTATTTAAATTCGGTTCAATTTTTTCTTGTTGTGAAACATTTTTAATTTGATCTATTGTTTTACTTGAAGTTTTTTTTTCAGGTT
>CACFLJ010000011.1 GCA_902567045.1 uncultured Pelagibacteraceae bacterium | reverse complement strand
AGAAAAAAGAAAGCTGCTAAAAAGAAAACTAAGAAAAAAGCTAAGAAAAAGGCTAAGAAGAAAAAAAGAAGATAGTTTAGTATTCTTTTTAACTGATAACGCTTCTCATGGCGCTTGCGTGGGGAGCGTTTTTTTTACTCTGCTATTTCCTGATTAATAACTTCTTCTTTAATTGGTTTTTCCTCAATTTTTTGTACTTGTTTCTCCAAGTTTCTCTTAAGAGCTTTATCTAGTTTTTTCTGAGCATCTTCCAAACTTGAACCAATCACAATTTGGAACTCTGTTAATAATCTATCATAGGCTTTTTCAAATAATTGTCTTTCACTATATGACTGGTCGATCATAATATCATCACCCTTATTAAGATCTCTTACAACTTCTGCTAAGTCATATATCTTACCAGACGAAATTTTTGCTTCATACTCTTGAGCTCTTCGGCTCCACATTGAACGCTTAATTTTTGGTTTACTTTTTAAAATACTTACACATTTATTAATTTGGTTAATAGTTGCAAGAGGTCTTAAGTGAGATTGTTTATTTACAGGAACCATTCCATTTGCTTTATCTTTTTCAAATTTTAAAATATATGTTTCAACGTCAATTCCGCCTATATTAATTTTTTTAGTTTCAGTTATTTGACCAACACCATGTTTTGGATATACAACATAATCTTTAGCCTTAAATAACCTTTTCTCAGTTTCTTGTTTTTTTACTTTTTTGATTTCGGGTTTTTGTTCGTTATTTTTAGGAATTCTTAATGGATCAGTTTTTGTTTCGACTTTTTCTTTTTTTTTTTGATCTTTAATTATTTTTTTTTTATTTAATTCTTTAGTTGTTTTTTTTATTTTCGATACTTTTACAGTTTTCTTTGCTTTTACAGTTTTCTTTGCTGGGATAGTCTTTTTTTTTGTAACTTTTTTAGTTTTTTTTTTATTCAAGATTTTCTTTAAAATATTCTTCATATTTATTTTTTACATCTTTAAATTTTTCATGATCCGTTGGGGGATCTTTTTTTTCACTAATGTTTGGCCATATATCCGCGTACTTTTTATTTACTTCCATCCACTTACCATTTTCATCATCATTGTCTGATATTATGGCGTCCACTGGACATTCTGGCTCACAAACGCCACAATCTATACACTCATCAGGTTTAATTACAAGCATATTTTTGCCTTCATAAAAACAATCAACTGGGCATACCTCTACACAATCCATCAATTTACATTTGATACACTTTTCATTAACTAAATATGTCATGTTTTTTTTTGTCGAACTTTTTCTTTAATATCACCAACAACTTTTGGATCTAGATAAAGCAGACCAGATAATCTTCTCATTAAGTTTGTTTCGTACATATCGGCATCTTCATCTGAATATATAATATCCCATAATGCCTCAATTATGATTTTTTTATCTTCCTCATTTATATTTTTCACTTCTCTAGTAAAATCAAGTATTTGATTTGAATCTTTTTCCTTTTCCTCTGCATCTTGAATAATTTTATCTATTTCTTCAGCTTCAGCTCCCATTTCAATGATTGCATCTTTTATAATTCTTTTTTCTTTATCAGTATAATTCTCATCAATTTTGGCTAAATGAATTAACAAACAAGCAATAGACATTATAGATGGATGATTATTATCTTTTGCAGTTTCTTTTTTTTTAAAAATATTAAACATTATTTTAAGTTAAGCTGTGAAAGAACATTAAATGGATTATCATTAATATTCTTTTTAGTATCTTTTTTTATTATTTTTCTCAATGGAATATATCTAAAGTGAAGATTATTACCTTTTTCATAAGTTTTATAATTCATTTTTTTAATTAATTTCACAAAATTTTCTTTATTACAACCTAGCAAATTCAACATTTCAGGAATTAATTTTATCTCTTTAATTTTATCTTCAGATTTAGTATTAAAAATCATTAAAAATAACCTCTCTAAAATATCTATCCTAACGTATAGATTTTCAAATTTTTCAAAACCACATAAAAGCATTAAATTTTTATTAAGTGTTTTCTTTTCTTCCAAAAAGTTCAATCCAAAAGTTGGTGGCAAGAAGTCAAAATTCCTTTCATAAAAGTTTTTCCATAAAAGAATTCTTAAGGATACAGAGCTTGGTTTAAATAATTTAAACAAAAAAATATGATATCTGCCAAATTTTACACCTAAGTTTCTTAATTTTTTCCTTTCATCTTGATTAAGTTTATTTAAATAATTTATAACTTCATCTCTTTTAACAACTCCATTATTTTCATAGAGATGATAAGCTAAAGCTCTTAGTTCTGAATTATTATCTTTAACATTTTTTAAATCTATTAGACTTTGTAGCTCTGTTTCAATTTTATCATTTAGCCAGGACTGTAAATAAAAATTAAGTCTTGATTTTTCAGTATTTTCAATCATTTCATCAATAATTATTTGAATTTGTGGATTTAGATAATCGGAGCCCGGAATTAATTTAGCAATTTGATTATTGTTCCAATAAATTTTAAAATCATCCTTCAGTTCAATTAAGCCAGTATCAATTATTTGATTTATTCTTTTTATAATTTCAGGAACTACGTTTTGTCTTGCAGCCTTTTTTAATGATTTTACATCAGCATCCAACGTATCAACTTTAAGATCTAATTCTAATTTTAAACCTTTTAAACGACCAATAAATTGTTCATTTATCATTACCTCTTCATCATTAATAATCTCTGTTTCAAACGTAATGTCTTGTTTTAAACCTCTGGCCAAAACACTTGCTCTTTTATCTATAAATGTTTTTGTTAACTCTTCATGAAGTCTATCAGATAGCTTATCTTCTAGATTTTTAGTTCTCTCAATCCAATAGTCCTGATTTTCAACCCAATTTGATTTATTTGAAACATAAGCCCAGGTTCTGACATTAGCAATTCTATTGGATAAAGAGTCAACGTTTCCATCTAATTTATCCAATAAAGATAGCTGTTCTTTCATATAGTGATTTGGAACTTTTTTTTCCCCAAGTGTTAAAAAATTGAAAATTTTACTTACAACTTCAAAATGATGACCATACGTTTTTTTTACAAAATCAGGTATTTGGCAACATTCCCAAAGTATTTTTAAGATTTCACTATTATCTTGAATTTTAATACTAGATGATTCTTTTAAAAAATATTTTAATACCTTTTCATCCTGGCATTCATTAATTCGTTTTAGCCACTCTTTTTGTGGTCTCTCTTCTAAAGATTTTAATAATGAAACTTTATTACTAAAATTCAATTTTGAGTTTCTCCAAAAGATAGTTTGTATATCTGGAAAGCTATGAGACTCTAATGCTTCAATTTCCTCAGGTCCAACCTCTTTGCATTCTCCAGTTGTACCAAACATACCATCATTTAAATATCTTCCTGCTCTACCTGCTATTTGCCCAATTTCTGAAATATTTAAATTTCTTAGTTTTTTTCCATCAAATTTTTTTAAATTTGAAAAATAAACATTATCTAAATCCATATTTATTCCCATTCCAATTGCATCAGTAGCAACTAAATAATCAACATCCCCAGATTGATATAAACTTACCTGTGAGTTTCTTGTTTTGGGGCTAAGTGAACCCATAACAATAGCGGCGCCACCTTTTTGACGTCTTATCAATTCTGCAATCGCGTATACCTCTTCAGTAGAAAAAGCAATTACGGCACTTTTTATCTCTATTCTTGAAATTTTTTTGTGACCACCAAAAGATAATTTAGAAAGTCTTTCTCGATTTTTAAATTCAATGTCATCATCAAGTTTTTGAATAATTTTTTTAATAGAGTTTGAACCCATGAGCATTGTAAGCTTTTCACCTCTCATATTTAACAATCTATCTGTAAAAATATGACCTCGCTCGTGATCATTACACATTTGTATTTCATCTATTCCAACAAATTCTAAACTTTTATCCAATGGCATAGATTCAACAGTGCAAAGAAAATATTTTGCATTCATTGGAATTATTTTTTCTTCACCTGTAATCAAAGCAACTTTTGATGGATCTATTTTTTTTATAATTTTGTCATAAACTTCTCTTGCTAAAAGTCTTAAAGGGAAACCAATCATGCCCGAATCAAAAGAAAGCATAGTTTCAATTGCTAGGAAGGTTTTTCCAGTATTTGTAGGCCCGAGAACTGCTGTGATTTTATTTTTTGTCATTTCTAGCTTTGGTATAGGTTTTTTTACCAATACTATATATTGTTACCTCTAAAGAACAAAAATGGGCTAAAACTAGTCCGAATCATTGAGGAAAAAGTTCTCATTTTTATTATTTAATGTTTTAAGGTTATCATAATTTCTAAAAATTAAATATATTTTTTTATGCCTCATAAATTGTGGGAAGCAAATTCTCAAACAAAATCAAAATCAAATTTATTTGAATTTGAAAAGTTTTTAGCAAAGAAATTTAATTACACGCCTAAGAAAAATTATAAAAAATTGTATAACTGGACAATTGAAAACCCAAAGCTTTTCTGGTCTTCTATATGGGAATTTTCAAATATAAAAGGTATCAAAAATGATAAATTTCATTTTCCAAAAGAAATTTTTAAAAGTAAATTTTTAGTAAAATCTAAATTAAACTATGCTGAAAATTTGTTGTCTAAAAACGATAATTCAAAGGCTGTTACATTTATTAGTGAAAATGGATACCGAGAAGAAAAATCTTGGAATGAATTAAATAATAACACTCTAAAACTAATTAATTTTTTTAAAAAAAATAAAATCAAAGAAAAAGACAGAATTGCAGCGTATACAGTAAATCAAATTGAGACAGTTGAAAGCTTTTTAGCAACTAGTGCTATTGGAGCCATTTGGTCATCCTGTTCACCAGACTTTGGTACACAAGGTGTCATAGAAAGATTTTCTCAAATTAAACCAAAAGTATTAATAATTACAGATAGGTATTATTACAATGGTAAAGAGATAAATGTACTTGAAAGATTACCAGCTATTCTAAAAAAAATTAAATCTATTAAATGTGTTTTAATTACTAATTATCCAGGTAAAAAAAGTTTAAAACAAAATAAGATCAAAGGAATTAAAATTTTTTATTATAATAAAATTAAATTTAAAAAAGATAGAGAATTTATATTCAAAAAGTTTGATTTTGATAAAGAGCTAGCAATTTTATATTCAAGTGGAACAACAGGGAAACCAAAATGCATATGTCATAGAGCCGGCGGGGTTTTATTACAGCATCTTAAAGAACATAAACTTCATTGTGATGTTAAGGAAGGAGATAATGTATTTTATTTTACTACTTGTGGGTGGATGATGTGGAACTGGTTAATGACTTTTTTGGGATCTAAAGCATCTATTGTGTTATTTGATGGTTTTCCAATGCATAAAAGAAATGATTTATTATTTAAGATAGCGGAGAAAGAAAAAATTTCTCTATTTGGTATTAGTGCTAAGTACATTGATCAATTAAAAAAGCTTAATGTAAAGGTTAAAAATAAATATAAACTAAATTATCTCAAAATTATTTGTTCAACCGGATCACCCTTATCATCTGAGGGTTTTGATTATGTTTATAAAAATATAAAAAAAAATGTTCATTTAGCGTCTATTGCAGGTGGAACAGACTTAGTATCGTGCTTCGTATTAGGAAATATATATTCACCAGTTTACAGGGGACAGATTCAAAATAACGGATTAGGAATGAATACTGATGTTTTTTCTGAAAGAGGAAAATCCTTAACAAATCAAAAAGGGGAATTAGTTTGTAAATCGCCTTTTCCTTCAATGCCAAAGTTATTTTGGAATGATAAGAATAATAAAAAATATAAGAGTGCATATTTCAAAAAATATAAAAATGTTTGGCATCATGGAGATTTTGCTGAAAGAAAATCTAACGGAGGTTATGTAATTTATGGAAGATCAGATGCTACACTAAATCCTGGTGGAGCAAGGTTAGGTACTGCTGAGATATATTCTGTAGTGGATAAATTTAAAGAAGTTAAAGAGTCAATAGTTATAGGTCAGAAATGGGATAATGATGTAAGAATTATATTATTTGTTGTTTTAAAGAAACCCAAGTCGTTAAATGAAGATTTATCTTTTAATTTAAAGAAGGCTATACGTAAAGACGCATCCCCACGTCATGTGCCCAAAAAAATAATTGAGGTCTCAGATATACCGAGAACAAAAAATGGAAAAATAGTTGAGATTGCTGTCAGAAATACAATTGAAGGAAATAAAATAAAAAATATTCAAGCTCTTATAAATCCTAATATTTTAAATGAATTTAAAAATTTGGATGAACTTAAGACACCATAAATACTTCTAAATTTATATAGACAATAATAATTGATTAATATTAAATAGTAATAATAATTAATAGATTGGAGTGAAAATGATGAAAAACTTATTCAAAAGTTCTCTAATGATATTACTTCTGACACTTGGTTTGTCAGGTAAATCGTTTGCTCAAGAACTAAAATTTTTTACAATTGGTACAGGAGGAACAGCTTACACTTATTATCCAGTTGGTGGAATGATTGCAAATGCAATTTCTAAACCGCCGGGATCAAGGGAATGTGGTAAAGGTGGAAGTTGTGGAGTTCCTAACTTGATTGCATCTGCTGTTTCATCAAGAGGATCAGTAGATAATGTAAATGCTATAATTTCAGGTTTAAGAAATTCAGGATTTGCACAGTCTGATGTTGCTTATTGGGCTTACACTGGCACTGGTACTATGGAAGGAAAAGAACCGGCAAAAGATTTAAGAACTATCGCAGCACTCTTTCAAGAACACATTCATTTAGTTGCTCTTAAAAAAAGCAATATAAACTCTGTTAAAGATCTAAAAGGTAAAAGAGTTTCACTCGATGAACCTGGATCTGGTACGTATGTTGATGCTAAATTAATTTTAGAATCTAATGGTCTAAGCACTAGTGACGTAAAAGCTGAAGCTCTGAAAGGTAAAGCGGCTACAGATGCATTAAGAAATGGTAAAGTTGATGCAATTTTTGTCGTAGCAGGTTTTCCAACAGGAGCAATTGTTGAGTTAGCATCTGCAGTTGATATAAAACTAGTTCCTATAGATGGTGCAGGAGCTAAAGCATTAACTTCAAAATATGGATTTTTCTCACAAAGCCCAATTCCTTCAGGAACTTACGAAGGTGTTGATGAAGTAAATACTGTAGCAGTCGGTGCTCAATGGTTTACTTCTGCAAAAGAAGATAATGAGCTAATATATCAAATAACTAAAGCTTTATGGAATAAAGAATCTAGAAAGCTTATGGATGTTGGTCACGCTAAAGGTAAAACAATAACACCTGATACAGCTCTTTCTGGAGTAGGAGTACCATTACATCCTGGTGCAGAAAAGTTCTATAAAGAAGCAGGACTTATAAATTAAATTTATAAGTATTCTTAAATATATTGTGCCCTAGGTCATTAGACCTAGGGCATTATTATGTCTCAATTTAATATATCTCCTGAGGAAGTTTCAAAACTTGAAGAAAAGTTTGAAATAAAAAGTAACGAAAGAAAATTAAAAAATTTTCTGAAACTATTGACGTTTATTGCATTAGTTACAATGTCAATTTACCATTTTTATGCCTCAGGATTTGGAACAATTAGAGATATACTTCACAGAGGTATTCATATTTCTTTTGTAGTTGGTCTAGTATTTCTATTTTATAATTGGAAAAGTTTTCCTGATGAAAAATCAAAAAGCAAAGTTCCAATAATAGATATTATTTTTTCAATTCTAGTTGTAATAACTGCACTTTATCTACCTTTATTGCCTCCTGAAATATTAGCTAGTAGAGTAGGAAATCCATCAAGTACTGAAGTTATCATGGGATCAATACTTATAATTTTGACCCTTGAAGCTGCAAGAAGGTCTATTGGATACACACTGCCGTTAATATGTGTAATATTTATGATTTTTGCACTTTATGGTCCTATTTTCCCTGGAGCTTTAAAGCACGGTGGCAGTAGTTGGGCAGGATTTGTAAATCATATTTATATAACTAACCAAGGAATTTATGGAATCGCTGTTGGTGTTATGGCTCAATATGTTTTTTTATTTATTTTATTTGGTGTACTTGCAACACGAATAGGACTTGGGCAATTATTTATTGATTTGGCAATGGTAATAGCTGGACGATATTCTGGAGGACCAGCAAAAGTAGCAATTTTTTCTTCAGCATTTTTAGGAACCATATCTGGGTCTTCAATTGCAAATACAGTAACAACTGGATCTTTAACAATACCTGCAATGAAAAAAGTTGGATACCCTCCACATTTTTCTGGCGCTGTAGAGGCCACAGCATCTACTGGTGGACAAATAACCCCTCCAATCTTAGGGGCTGCAGCATTTATTATGGTAGAATATTTAGAATTACCTTTAAGAGATATTTTAGCAGCTGCGTTAATTCCAGCTTTGCTTCACTATTTTGGAATATTTGTAATGGTTCATTTAGAGGCAAAAAAACTAGGACTTAGAGGTTTAAATGAAAGTGAAGTTCCTAAATTTATAAAAATTATACAAGACAATTGGCTCTCAATAGTTCCATTATTTATTTTGGTATATTTAATTTTAATTGGTCGTACTCCAGATTATGCAGCGGTAAATGGAATAATTGCATGTGTCGTTATTGGATTTATTAGAAAAAAAAATAGACTTACTTTAAAAGACTTATTCGAATGTCTTGCAAGAGGTGCAAAGAATACTTTAGCAGTTGGAGCTGCTGCAACATCAATTGGAATTATTGTTGGTGTAGTTACACTTACAGGCGTTGGCTTTAGATTAGGTTATGTAGTAATTCAAACGGCTGGTGATATTGGAGGTTTCTTTTTAAACTTTTTGCCTTTTAATTATTTTTCTTTAGCTGATCTAACATTATTTTTTTCATTAATATTAATTGCTATATCATGCATATTTATGGGTACAGGAGTACCAACTACAGCAACATATATAATACTAGTTGCTGTTGCAGCCCCAGCTCTTACTCAATTACAAATTGAGCCCATTGTTTCTCACTTTTTTGTATTTTATTATGGTGTTTTAGCTGACATAACACCCCCTGTTGCTCTTGCAGCATACGCTGCCGCTGGAATTGCAGGTTCAAATCCATTTACCACAGGTAATACTGCATTT
The DNA here is from genome assembly GCA_902567045.1 of uncultured Pelagibacteraceae bacterium. Taxonomy (GTDB): domain Bacteria; phylum Pseudomonadota; class Alphaproteobacteria; order Pelagibacterales; family Pelagibacteraceae; genus Pelagibacter. The sequence goes on along the minus strand of CACFLJ010000011.1, from coordinate 32,954 downwards.
AGGTTAGGAATTGCAAAAGCCCTTGTACCTTTTGTATTTGTATATTCTCCATCTCTGTTATTAGTTGCTCAAGGATTTAATTTTTATGATTTTTTTGTAACTTTAATTTCTGCGATGATTGGAATTGGTTTGATTGGAATCGGATTTACAGGCTATCTATTTAAAAAAGTTTCTAGTTTTCAAAGATGGTATTTGGGAATTATTTCACTATTATTTATTGCGCCTGGTTTAAGTTCGTCGATTATTGGTTTAGTTTTAGTGTTGCCAATATTTGTTCTTCAATTAAGAAAATAAAACTTATCCACCCAGTCCAGCATTTGGAAGAGGTCTCCTTAAAATTTTCCAAATCCCAACCGCACTTGCAATTAATTTATTTTTACACTTTAGTTTGCAATTTATAAATACCATTGACTTTGTAACTTTTTGAATTTCTACTGTTCCCAATAATTCATCCCCAAGGTTTGAGGGAGCTATAAATTTTATATCTAATGAAATAGTTACACATGGTTTGTTTCCACTTGCTCTATGACAAGCAGTACCTGCGCCTGCATCAATGACTGTACAAATATAACCACCATGAGTTATTCCAGCTTTATTTAAATGTGTTTTTTTAATCTTAGTCTTAAATTCAAATTTTTTCTTGGTAATAGATCTAAATAATAAACCACCATTATGTTTCATGTAGCTTGGCTTATTACTTAATTGTTCAAATTTTTTTTTCATTAAAGGATTATTGCCATAATTAGTATAAATAATAAAACTAAACAAAAGAAATATATTACAGATTTTTCAAGTGATATTTTCATTTATCCTTTCGTTTTGGTGCGCCTGCTAGGAGTTGAACCCAGAACCTCCTGGTCCGTAGCCAAGCGCTCTATCCAATTGAGCTACAGGCGCAATTTGTACAGTTTTTATACATAATTAATAATGTAAATTATTTTTTTAGCAAATATTGATATATATATATTACAAAAATGAAACTAGATTTATTAGTTCCTGATATAGGAGACTTTGAAAGTGTTGAAATAATCGAAGTACTTGTAAAAAAAGGGGACAAAATCAATAAAAATGACCCTGTTGTCACTTTGGAAAGTGATAAATCAAGCGTTGAAGTACCATCCAATTATGAAGGCATAATTGAAAATATAAATGTAAAAATTGGTGATAAAGTTTCAAAAGGTGATTTAATATTAACTCTATCTTCGGAAAACAAAGCTGAACATGAGACAATTAGCAAAACCTTAGACGAAAAAATCCCACCTTCAACAGAGAAATTAATAGAGGAAGCAGAAACTGCTACAAAACCTGACATTAAAGTTGAAACAAAAGTGTTAGAGCCAAAACAAATCAAGCAAACAAGATTGATTAATGAAGTTAAAATGGTTAGTAGTAACGACGATATTGATCCTGTCGAAACTAAAGAGTGGTTAGATTCCTTAAGTGCAGTTCTACAAAATGATGGTTCTGAAAGAGCTCATTTTTTAATTAAACAATTAATTGATCAATCTTACAAAGCTGGATCTAAAATTCCTCATACTCAAACTACTCCATATGTAAATACTATACCACCTGAAGAGGAAAAAAGATCACCTGGAGATCAAAACATAGAACGTAAGTTAAGATCATTAATTAGATGGAATGCTGCTGCTATGGTAGTAAGAGCAAATAAAAAATATCCTGAACTTGGTGGTCATATAGGAACATTTGCATCAGCTGCAACATTGTATGATGTTGGTATGAATCATTTTTGGCGAGCAAAAAATAATAAATTCGGAGGTGATCTAGTATATTTTCAAGGTCACAGTGCACCAGGAATGTATGCAAGAGCTTTTCTTGAGGGAAGACTAAATGAAAAGCTGTTAGATAGATTTAGACAAGAAGTTCAAACTGGTGGACTTTCATCTTATCCTCATCCTTGGCTAATGCCAAATTTTTGGCAGTTTCCAACAGTTTCAATGGGTATTGGTCCAATGCTAGCAATATATCAAGCGAGATTTATGAAATACCTAATTAATAGAGGATTAATTAAAGATGAGGGAAGAAAAGTTTGGGCTTTTCTTGGAGATGGAGAAATGGATGAACCTGAGTCACTTGGGGCAATTGGTTTAGCCGCGCGTGAAAATTTAGATAATTTAATATTTGTTGTAAACTGCAACTTACAAAGATTAGACGGTCCAGTAAGAGGAAATGGAAAAATAATTCAAGAATTAGAAGGTATTTTTCGGGGCGGTGGCTGGAATGTTTTAAAAGTTATTTGGGGATCTTATTGGGACCCACTTTTAGCAAATGATAAGACGGGACATTTAGTAAAAATTATGAATGAGACCGTAGATGGTGAATATCAAGCATTTAAAGCAAGAAATGGACTATATGTAAGAGAAAAGTTTTTTGGCAAATATCCTGAGACTACAGAATTAGTTTCATCAATGTCAGATACTGATATTTGGCGATTGAATAGAGGAGGTCATGATCCTCATAAAGTTTATGCTGCATATGATAAAGCGGTCAATCACAAAGGAAGTCCCACAGTTATAATAGCTAAAACTATAAAAGGCTATGGTATGGGTAAAAGTGGTGAAAGTGTAAACACTACTCACCAACAAAAGAAATTAGATGTTGACGATTTAATGTATTACAGGGATAGGTTTGATGTTCCTTTAACAGACTCTCAAGTCAAAAATATAGAATATTTCAAACCTGACGAAAATTCTGAAGAAATTAAATACTTAAAAAAAAGAAGACTAGAACTTGGTGGTTTTATACCAGAGAGAACATCATATTCAAAACCGATTAAAGCTCCAGTGAAAGATATTTTTGATTTTATGAAAAAGTCTTCTGGGGAAAAGGAAATGTCCACAACAATGGCATTAGTAAGAATGCTAACAAATCTTTTGAGAGATAAAAATGTTGCACCAAAATTGGTTCCAATTATTCCCGATGAAGCTAGAACATTTGGAATGGAAGGTTTCTTTCAAAGAATAGGTATTTATGCTCATGAAGGTCAAAAATATGAGCCAGAGGACTCGGCACAACTTTCATCTTATAGAGAAGAGAAAAGTGGTCAGGTATTAGAAGAAGGTATTACTGAAGCAGGTTCTATGTCATCTTGGATAGCGGCAGGAACAGCATATACAAATCATGATATTGAAATGATACCAATTTATCTTTTCTATTCTATGTTTGGCTTTCAAAGAATCGGAGATTTTGCTTGGGCTGCAGGAGATAGTCAAGCGAGAGGCTTCTTAATTGGTGCGACTGCAGGAAGAACAACACTTGCAGGAGAAGGTCTTCAACACCAAGATGGTCATAGTCATTTGTTAGCATCAACAATTCCAAACTGCATTTCTTATGATCCAACATTCCATTATGAATTAGCTGTGATTTTTAGAGAAGGTTTAAGAAGGATGCACGAAAAAAATGAAAATATTTTTTATTATATTACTACAATGAATGAAAATTACTCTCACCCTGAAATGCCAAAGGATTGTGAGGATGGAATTCTCAAGGGAATGTACAAAATTAAAGAAACATCAGGCTCTAAAGATGCAAAAATTCAATTATTAGGCTCTGGAACAATACTAAGAGAAATGATGGCAGCATCAGAAATTCTCAAAAATGAATATCAGGTCGATAGTGAAGTATGGAGTGTTACTAGTTTTAATGAGTTAAGAAAAAATGGAATGGAAGTCGAAAGATTTAACCTTCTAAATCCCGCAGAAAAAAATAAAAAATCATATGTAGAGGAATGTTTAGGCAAACAACAAGGTCCTATCCTTACAGCCACTGACTATATGAGAATAAATGCTGATCAAATAAGACCTTTTACAAAAAAGAGCTTTTATTCATTAGGTACTGATGGATATGGAAGAAGCGATACAAGAAAAAACTTAAGAAATTTTTTTGAAGTAGATAAAGAACACATAGTTGCTTATAGCCTTAGTATTTTAGCAAACGAGCAGCTTGTTGCATCAAAGTATGCTGAAGATGCAATCAAAAAGTATAAAATTGACAAAAACAAACCCATGCCAACAAAAATGTGAATGTCTGATCAATCAAATAAAATATCTGCAAGTCCAAAAGTTAGAAAATTTGCAAGAGAACTGGGAGTAGATATAAATAATGTTAAAGGAACAGAGAGATTAGGTAGGGTTGTTGAAAAAGATTTAAAAGATTTTGTCTCATCTAGAATAAATCATCCTCAGAATAATAATGAAAGACAAAAAGAAAAAATTATTAAAAGCGAATATCAACATTCAGATTTTGGGGAAGTTGAAATTAAAGATATTCCCAGAGTAAAAAAAATAGCAGCTCCACATCTCGTAAATTCGTGGACAAACATCCCACATGTAACCAACCATGATGAGGCTGATATTACAGAAATGGAAGAATTTAGAAGTTCAATAAAAGATAATTATACAGGAGAAAAAATAAAAATTACTCCTCTTGCATTTATTATAAAAGCATTGGTACTTTCACTAAAAAAATTTCCATCATTTAATTCATCAATTGATGATATTGAAAATGGCAAGATTACTTTGAAAAAGTATTTTCATGTTGGTATCGCAGTTGATACTCAACATGGACTTATGGTTCCCAAAATTAGAGATGCTAATCAAAAAGACATTAATCAGTTAAGTGAAGAATTAAAAAGAGTAAGTGATGATTGTAGAAATCTAAAAATTGATAAAAAAGAGTTCTTTGGGGGATCAATGACCATTACAAGCTTAGGTGGCATAGGTGGTTCGTTTTTTACTCCAATAATTAACTTTCCAGAAGTTGCTATACTTGGGGTTGGTAGAAGTTATAAAAAACAGGTATTTATTGACGGTAAATTTGTGCCAAGAACCATGCTTCCACTATCTCTATCATATGATCACAGAATTATAGATGGTGCTGAGGCTGCTAAATTTAATAATGAATTAAAAGATAATCTTGGGTCTAATTTTGCATATAATTTAAGTAAATGATTACTAAAATTGAAATATTAGCAGATGATGTACATGTCCACTTTGATGGAGATAATTCTGAAATTTTTCCTAATATTTGGCTAAGAGACCACGCAAAAGATGAGCAAAATTGGGATAAAAGATCTAGCCAAAGGAAAACATATACAGCAGCATTAGATATAAATTTAAAAGTTAAAAAGGCAGAAATAATTGAAAATGGAAAATATTTGAGTGTTTCCTGGCCTGATTTAGAAAAACCAGTTAAATATTCATCTGAATTTCTAACCAATAATAAAATAAAAAAGAAAAAAGAAATTAAATCTAATTTAAAAATCTGGAAATCTAACGAAATTAAAGAAGAAATTTTTTTAGATTATAATTCAATTTTATCAAATGAAGGATTTAGAAATTTTTTGAAAAATCTTCATGACTATGGATTTTCAGTAATTAAAAACTGTGAAACCAATTTAAAGTCTGTTGAAACAATTGCAAATAAAATTGGTTACGTAAGAAACTCTATATTTGGAGGATTATGGAGTTTTGAGTCAGATGAAAATAAAGCTGATAGCGCTTATACTCAAGATGAACTCAGGCCTCATACAGATTCAACGTATAGCAATGACGCTCCAGGATTACAATTATTATTATGCTGTGAATACAATGCCAAAGGTGGTGAATCGATAATGGTTGATGGATTAAAAATTGCAGAAACAATAAAAAAAGAAAACAAACTGATGTATGATTTAATGACACAAATAAATGTTAAGGCAAATTATATTGGCGATGGAGTTTATCTTGAGGCTGAAAGACCAATATTCAAATTAAATGAAAATAATGAAATAGCCCAAGTTAGTTTTAATAATTATGATCGAGCACCTTTTAGATTTGAAAAAGATTTAACATTAAAGTTTTATGAGGCAATAAAAAAATTTGACCTTATTGCTAACAATAAAGATTATCAGTGGCGACATATACTTAAACCTGGAGAACTCTTAATATTTAATAATTGGCGAATACTTCATGGTAGAGGATCGTTTAATGGAGTTAGAAAAATGTCTGGATGTTATATTAACAAAGAGGATTTTGATAGCTCTTGTAGATTAAACAAAATAAATTAATAAATAAACTTATCTAATTAAATATAATGACAAAATCCCTTTCAATGGTCTGTGCCCTAGTCACAACTTTTATTTGGGGAACAGCTTTCATTGCTCAAGATACTGGTATGGATAATATCGGTCCATTAACTTTTAATTCAGCAAGGTTTACTGTTGGCTTTTTTACAATATTGCCACTTGCCTTAATATTTGAGAGGAAGAAAATTAAACTAGAAATACTTTCAAAATCAAAACTTTTTATAAAATACTTAGTTTTCATGGGCGTATCACTGTTTTTGGGAACTTTTTTACAACAAACTGCTCTCCAATATACAAATATTGCAAATGCAGCTTTTTTTACAGTGTTTTACGTACCAATAGTTCCAATTTTGTTATTTTTCATCTACTCCAAAAAAGTTCATTGGAGTATATGGCCAGCAATTGGTCTTTGTATTCTTGGTGTATACCTTCTAAGTGATTTTTCTAACTCAGAAATTATGTTAGGTGATGGCCTAGTTATATTGTGTTCAGTATTTTGGGCTTTGCACATAATTTTTGCAGGTAAGTTCATGGAAGAATTTGATATCCCAATGTTTTATGCTGCTCTTCAAGCATTATTTGTTGCAGCACTTTCATTTATCTTTTCTTTTATATTTGAGGAATTAAATATTTCAAAAATATTAATGGAAAGCAGTTCTATTCTTTACGCAGGAGCATTATCAGGCGGTATAGCCTTTACATTACAAATGTACGCACAAAAAAATATAGAAGAAGCACCAGCAGCAATTATCTATTCTCTTGAGGGAGTATTTGCAGCTGTAGCAGGATGGATTATTCTCAATCAATTTTTAAGTACTAATAACATGATTGGATGTTTATTAATATTGATTGCGGTAATTTCTTCTCAAATTTCACCTAGTTCTAAAATTAGCTATAAGCAATTACAAAAAGAATTAAAGCAAGAAAAGTTCTGTAATAAACAAAAATATTTAAATTAAAATTTTTTACGTAAATTAAAAAATATTTGATTGTTAAATAAGAAACTATAAATGAAAATATTATTGAATATAAAAATAATATGTTCAAATCTATATTTTCATTCATCGAATCATTCAAACTAAGTATACTTGCTCCTGCTAATGCAGGTATTGATAGGTAAAAAGATATTTTTGAAGAATCTACTCTATCGAAATTTAAAAACCTTGAAGCTGTAATTATTATACCCGATCTGCTTACTCCAGGTATAACGGCTAAAATTTGAAAAATACCAATGATTAAAATATTTTTTAAACTTAAACTGGTATCAATTTTATTTTTAATACTAGATCGGTCTGCAATAAATAATAAAATACCAAATATTAATGTTGTCCATGCTATAACTTTTAAATTTCTCAAATTTTCAATTAGTCCTGATGTATAAATAAAATAACCAACAATAACTAATGGTAAAGAACCTAAAATTATAAGTAATAATAAAGACTTATTTCCTAAAATATTTATTAAATCCTTTCTAAAATAAAAAATAATTGCCAAAAGGGAACCTAAGTGAAGACTAATATCCAGTTGAAGCGAACTAATACTAAAGTTTGATATTTTTGATATAATTATAAGGTGGGCAGAGGAGCTTACCGGTATAAATTCCGAAAAACCTTGTACAAATGCTAAAATTGATGCTTCTATATATTTTGAAATCATTAAGGACTCTAAATAGATAGTTAAAAGATTACCTAAATAAGGCAATCCTTTAAATGCATATCAACTATGCATAAAATAGAAAATAAAGAAAAATCAATATTTTTTGAAAATATATGTCAGCATATATTACCTAGTAATACTTTAAGGATTTATGCTTCTGGTGTATAAGCCGATTCAAATGACAAATAAAATGCTTAAGTTTGTAGATATAGGTCAACAAAATCCACCTAAAAGAGATAAATCACAAAGAAAAGAGGATTTTGGAGAGATTTATCAAGAGTTTATTCATGAAAAAGCTAAAGAACAATCAAGTAGGTGTTCACAGTGTGGTGTTCCTTTTTGTCAGGTTCACTGTCCATTAAGTAACAATATACCTGATTGGTTAAAGTTAACTGCAGAGGGAAGGTATGAAGAAGCTTACCATCTATCCCAAAGTACCAATAATATGCCGGAAGTTTGTGGAAGAATATGCCCACAAGATAGGTTATGTGAAGGAAACTGTGTTATTGAGCAATCGGGACATGGAACAGTAACAATTGGTTCAGTTGAAAAGTATTTAACAGATAAAGCGTGGGAAAATGGCTGGGTAAAACCAATAAATGTAAAAATTGAAAATGAACAAAGTGTTGGAATTATTGGAGCTGGTCCTGCAGGATTAGCTTGCGGTGAAGAATTACGCAAAAAAGGATATCAAATAACAATATATGATCGGTATGACAGAGCAGGTGGATTGTTAATATATGGAATACCAAATTTTAAATTAGAAAAACATGTAGTTGAGAGAAGAATTAAACTTTTAAAAGAAGGTGGAATAAAATTTGTTCATAATTTTGAGGTTGGTAAAGACTCTACATTGAAAGAATTACAATCAAAACATGATGCCTTATTAATTTCAACAGGTGTTTACAAAGCAAGAGAAGTTAACTTACCTGGAAATGATCTTAGTAATATTTTTCCTGCAATGGAATTCTTAACAGCTTCAAATAAAAAAGGCTTAGGTGATAAAGTCGAAATGTTTGACAACGGAACATTAAATGCCGAAGGCAAAGATGTAGTAGTAATTGGCGGTGGTGATACTGCAATGGACTGTGTAAGAACTTCAGTAAGACAAAAAGCTAAATCTGTAAAATGTCTTTATAGAAGAGATAGAGAAAATATGCCTGGATCTGCGAGAGAAGTAGGTAATGCTGAGGAGGAAGGTGTAGAATTTATTTGGTTAAGTAATCCAAAAGAATTTAGAGGAACTAATAAAGTAAATAGTATTATTGTAGATAAAATGAAATTAGCAGATCCAGATGAAAGTGGCAGAAGAAGACCTGTTGCAGAAGAAAACTCAGAATTTGAAATTAATGCTGATTTGGTGATTAAATCTTTAGGTTTTGATCCAGAAGATTTACCAGTTCTATTTCAGGAACCCAGATTACAAGTTTCACAGTGGGGAACAATAAAAGCTGACTTTGATACTTTGGAAACTAGTATTCCAGGTGTTTTTGCAGCTGGAGATATAGTAAGAGGGGCCTCATTAGTTGTATGGGCTATTAAAGATGGTAGAGATGCTGCGACATCAATTGAAAGCTATCTCCAATCAAAACAAAAAATGAAGGTTGCATAATGGATATCCAAAACAAAAATCGTAAACTTCTAAAAAAAAATCATGTTTATGACGAAACTATGGAACATGATGCATGTGGAGTAGGCCTTGTTGCTTCAACTGAAGGTCTAAAATCAAGAAAAGTAGTCGAATACGGTATCGAGGCTCTAAAAGCTGTATGGCATAGAGGTGCTATTGATGCAGATGGCAAAACTGGAGACGGAGCAGGTATTCATATTGAGATACCAAATGATTTCTTTGCAGAAAAAATTGAAATAACAGGTCACAAACACGATAACTCAGATTTATGTGTAGGGATGATTTTTTTACCAAGAAACGACTTTGGAGGACAGGAGCAATGCAGATCAATTGTAGAAAGTGAATTAACAAAAAAGAATTTTAATATCTATGGATGGAGACAAGTACCTGTAGATCCTTCTGTTTTAGGTGAAAAGGCAGAACAAACTAGACCTGAAATTACGCAAGTTCTTTTCACTCATAACGATAAGTCAATTCATGGTAAAGATTTAGAAAGAGCTCTTTATGAAACTAGAAGAAAAATTGAAAAAGAGGCTTTAAAAAATCAATTAAATAACTTTTATATTTGTTCATTCAGTTCGAAATCAATAATTTATAAGGGAATGTTTTTAGCGGAGTCATTATCTGATTTTTATCCAGATTTAAAAGACGAGCGTTTCATTTCACGTTATGCAATTTTCCACCAAAGATTTTCTACTAATACTGCTCCAAGTTGGGATTTAGCCCAACCTTTTAGATCGATTGCTCACAATGGAGAGATAAACACTTTGAAAGGAAACATAAATTGGATGAGAATTCACGAAGAGGAAATGTTTAGTCCTTTATTTGATGATATGGAAAATTTAAAACCTGTAATACCTGCTGGTAATTCTGATTCCGCATCATTAGATAATGTATTTGAATTATTAAATATTTCTGGACATTCAGCACCTTTAGCGAAACTTATGCTAATCCCCGATGCTTGGTCAAAAAAAAGTAAAGTTCTTCCAAAAGATCATCAGCAACTTTTCAACTTTTTAAATAGTACAATGGAACCTTGGGATGGACCTGCTGCTATAGCTGCAACTGATAACGAGTGGGTTATTGTAGGTAGTGACAGAAATGGACTTAGACCTCTTAGATATACAATTACAAGAGATAAACTTCTATTCGCAGGATCTGAGACAGGAATGATCGACCTAAACGAGAAGAAAATTGTTTCAAAAGGAAGATTAGGACCAGGAGAAATTTTGGGTGTAAGAATCGAAAAAGGAAAAGTTTACACAAATAATGAAATAAAGAATTATTTATCTAAAGAATACAAACATTTTAACAATCAAATAATTGAATTAGATAAATCATTAACTATAGAAAATGAGAAAAGTGAGTTTTCAGGTTCTGATTTAAAAAAGATTCAACATTGTTTTGGTTATAGTCTAGAGGATTTGGAATTAATTTTGCACCCTATGGCTGAGGACGCTAAAGAAGCAACTGGGTCTATGGGAGATGACACTCCCCTTGCAGTTTTATCTGATAAATATAGACCTCTTTATCATTATTTTAGACAGAATTTTAGTCAGGTAACAAATCCCCCAATCGATTCACTTAGAGAAAATAAGGTGATGAGCTTAAAGACTAGATTTGGAAATTTAGGAAATATACTAGATTTTTCTAATCTAACAGAGGAAAATATTTATGTTTTAGATAGTCCAGTTTTATCAAACACTCAGTTTGAAAAGTTTATAAAGTATTTTGGAGATAATAATAAAATTTTAGATTGCACATTTAATAACAATCAAACCTTGGAAGAGGCTATTGAATTATTAAAAAATAATGCTGAAAAAGCAGTCAGAGAGGGAAACACTCAACTTATTTTATCTGATAAAAATATATCTGAAGAAAAATTACCAATGCCAATGCTGCTATGCATTGGTGCAATAAATACTCATTTAATAAAATTAGGCTTGAGAGGCTATGCATCAATTAATGTACAAACAGGAGATGCCTTAGACACCCATTCATTTGCAACATTAATAGGTGTTGGAGCAACAACGGTCAATCCCTACTTAGCATTTGATAGTTTACATCAAAGATATTCAAAAAAGCTTTTTGGGAATTTCTCATTTGATGAGTGCGTGGGCAGATATATAAAATCAGTAAACCTTGGACTATTAAAAATAATGTCAAAGATGGGTATATCAGTTTTAAGTTCATATAGAGGTGGATGTAATTTTGAAACTGTTGGATTGAGTAGAACAATTGTAAAAGATTATTTTCCAGGAGTACTATCTAAAATTTCTGGAATAGGTTTAACTGGTATTGAAAAAAAAATAAGATCTATACATAAAGATGCATTTGACATTCATTCTAATATTTTACCAATTGGTGGAATTTACAGATATAGAAAAAATGGTGAAACACACCAATATCAAGGGAAATTAATTCACCTTTTGCAAGCAGCCGTAGGCTCAAATTCATACGAAACTTATAAAAAATATACTAAGGGTATTTATGGTTTAAAACCAATTAGTCTAAGAGATTTAATTGATTTTAAAAATCAAGAGGCAATTGATATTGACCAAGTTGAACCAATAACTGAGATTATGAAAAGATTTGGAAGCGGAAGTATGTCTCATGGTGCTTTGTCAAAAGAGGCACACGAAACGCTTGCTATGGGAATGAACAGAATTAAAGGAGCTTCATGTAGTGGAGAAGGCGGAGAAGATGAAGAGAGATTTAAAGTATTAGATAATGGAGATAGTGCAAATTCTAGAGTTAAGCAAATTGCTTCAGCGAGATTTGGAGTGACTATTAATTATTTAAATAATTGTAATGAGATTGAAATTAAAATTGCTCAGGGAGCAAAACCTGGCGAAGGTGGACAATTACCAGGATTTAAAGTAACTGAAGAAATCGCAAGATTGAGACATTCTACTCCCGGTGTAACTTTAATCTCACCACCACCACACCACGATATTTATTCAATTGAAGATTTAGCTCAGCTTATTTATGACCTTAAGCAAATTAATCCTAAGGCAAGAGTTGGTGTTAAATTAGTTGCCTCTTCTGGTATAGGAACTATTGCAGCAGGTGTTGCCAAAGCTAAAGCTGACATAATATTAATTTCAGGTCACAATGGTGGAACAGGAGCTACCCCACAAACAAGTGTTAAATATGTTGGTATTCCATGGGAAATGGGCCTAACAGAGGCAAACCAAGTATTAACTTTAAATAAATTAAGACACCTTGTTACATTAAGAACAGATGGGGGAATTAAAACAGGAAGAGATGTAGTGATTGCAGCAATGATGGGTGCTGAAGAATTTGGTGTAGCGACAACTGCGTTAGTCGCGATGGGCTGCATTATGGTAAGGCAATGCCATTCTAATACATGTCCAGTTGGAGTTTGTACACAAGATGATGAATTAAGAAAAAAATTTACTGGTACCCCGGATAAAATAGTAAATCTATTTTCTTTTATTGCTCAAGAAGTTAGAGAAATTTTATCAAGTTTAGGATTTAAAAATTTAAACGAAGTAATTGGAAGAACAGATTTATTAAGACAAGTTAGTAAAGGATCGCCAAATTTAGATGACTTAGATTTAAATCCTTTATTTGTTCAAGCTGATCCTGGTACAAATAAAAGATATTGTGAAACACCAATAATAAATGAAGTTCCAGATACTTTGGACCAAAAAATTTGGCCTGAGATAGAAAGTTTAATTAATAGAAAATTGCCTTTAGAAAATATTTATGCAATTGAAAACACAGATAGGGCAGTTGGAACAAGAATTTCTTATAATCTTTATAAAAAATTTGGAAATAATAAATTAGAGGAAAATACTTTTGCTATAAATTTCAAAGGTTCTGCCGGTCAATCTTTTGGTGCATTTGGTGTTAAAGGACTTAAATTGATATTAAAAGGTGATGCTAATGATTATGTTGCAAAGGGTCTATCAGGTGCATCTATTATAATTAAACTTCAAGATGAGAGTAATTTAATTTCAAATGAGAATACTATTATAGGGAATACAGTACTGTATGGAGCAACATCAGGATATCTTTTTGCAGCAGGGCAAGCTGGCGAAAGGTTTGCAGTTAGAAATTCAGGTGCTACTGCAGTTATAGAAGGCTGTGACTCCAATGGATGTGAGTATATGACGGGAGGTTCAATAGTCATATTGGGTGAGGTAGGCGATAATTTTGGAGCAGGAATGACCGGAGGTATGGCATTTATATATGATCCAAAAAGTCAATTTGCAAAAAAGGCTAATCCTGAAACAATAGTTTGGCAAACGCCAGAGACAGAATATTGGAAAAACTATCTAAAAGATTTAGTTTTAAAACATAATGAGGAAACTAACTCAAATTTATCAGCACAGATTATTGAAAATTTTGATGATGAAATTAAAAATTTCTTACAAGTTTGCCCCAAAGAAATGTTAAATAAATTAGAAAACCCTATCACAAACAAAAGTTTAGTTGGAAAAGCTAGTTAATTTTTTTGATTATAGATTTTAACTCTTTGCAAATAATATTTAAATTTTTTTTCGATGAAAGGCTGTGATCTCCATTTTTTATTACTAGTAGTTTTTTTTCTGCTTTAGGAAAAATTTTTAAAACTCTTCTTGAATAAATTACTGGAACTACCTCATCCTTTTGTCCATGAACCATAGTTACAGGATTTGTATTGTGTAATTTTCTGTTAAGAACTTTATTGCTGGTTTTTTTACCGTCTATAATTAGCTGTTTTGTTATTAAATACTCATAATCACCATTTTTAATTTTTGAGATACCTTTTTTCAAAATTTCACTTTTCGTTTTTTTTGGAAATTTTTTCCACATAATTCTTGTAAGAAATTCAGGAGCAGATCCAATTCCTAAAAAACCTCTAATTTGTGAACTATAATATCTATGCATTAACAAAGAAATCCAACCACCCATGCTGGAACCAATTAATATAAAGTCATTCTTTTTAACTATTTTACTTATTGTAATTCTCGCGTCATTTGACCATTTAGTGATGTTACCTCTTGTGAATTCTCCTGATGATCTTCCATGACCAAAGTATTCCAGAGCTAAAAATCCAAGTTTATTTTGAATGGCAAATTTTAAAAATCTCCTTGGTTTATCTCCATCAATATCAGATGCGAAACCAGGCAAAAAAACTACGTAAAGATTTTTTTTATAATTATTTGCTATATATCTTAGTTTTTTATATTTAGAAATTCTTAGAAATTTATATTTTTTCATATAAAGTAATTATATTGACCAAGTATATAATATTATTACCACATGCAGTCTAAAATAAAAGTCCTACAAGTAATTCCTAAACTAGGTTACGGTGGAGCTGAAACTGGTTGTTATGATATTGCCCATTATTTACCAGAAAATAATGTTGGGTCCTATTTGATAACAAGTGGTGGTGAATTATTAAAATTTGTTGATAAAAAAAAAGTTAAGGTCATTAGACTCCCAGTTCAATCTAAAAACCCCTTTCTCATACTTATTAATTCAATTATTATTTCAATTATTATTTTAATAAATGGGATTAACATCGTCCATGCAAGAAGTAGAGCTCCAGCTTGGTCATGTTTAGTTGCAACAAAAATTACTAGAAGAAAGTTTGTTACCACTTTTCATGGAACATATAATTTCAAAGGTAAAATAAAAAAATTTTACAATTCTGTTATGGTTAGATCAGATTTAATTATTGCAGGATCAAATTTTATATTTTCACATATAAAAGAAAACTATTCAGAGTACTTATCAGATAAAAAAAAGTTACTCTCTATTTTTCGCGGCATTAATACAGATTATTATGATGCATCTACAACTCTTGAAAATGATGAAGATAACTTGTTTAAATCATGGAATTTAATTGTTGGCAAAAAAATAATTTTATTACCTGGAAGACTTACTGCTTGGAAAGGACAAGAAATGTTTATAGAAGCTTTAAATAAAGTAAATATTCAATTAGGCAACGATGCTTTCATTGCCGTTATTCTTGGTAATGATCAAGGGCGCGATCTTTACAAAAAAAAACTTACTAGACTTGTCGAGCAATACAGACTTACAAAACAAATCAGATTTATTGACCACTGTAAAAATATGCCATTGGCCTACAAAATATCAGATATTGTTATTTCTGCATCAATAGAACCTGAAGCATTTGGCAGAGTATCAGTTGAAGCACAATCCATGCAAAAAATGATAATAGCGAGTAACCTAGGTGGATCAAATGAAACTGTAATAGATGGAAAAACTGGCATTTTATTTGATGCAGGAAACTCTGATGAATTATCTGAAAAAATAATTAAAGTAATGAATATGGACCCTAATGAAATAAGTAAAATGGGTAATAATGGAAGAGAAAATGTAGTAAAAAAATTTAATGTTGAAAAAATGTGTTTTTCTACTTATTCAGAATACAAAAAATTATTTAATTAATGCCAGATATTACATTACCAGACGGAAAAAAAATTAATTTTGAAAAAAGTATTTCGGGATTTGAGGTTGCAGAAAAAATTAGCAAATCTCTATCAAAGCAAGCTTTATTAATAAGCGTTGATGGAGAATTAAAAGACTTAAATCATAGTATTTACAAAGACTCTTCAATTAAGATATTTACATCAAAAGATAAAGAAGGGTTAGAGACTATAAGACATGATACTGCTCACATACTCGCTATGGCAGTTCAAGAATTATTTCCGGGGACACAAGTTACAATAGGGCCAGTTATTGAAGATGGCTTTTATTACGATTTTGCAAGAAAAGAACCTTTTACAACAGAAGATTTAGAAAAAATTGAAAACAAAATGAAAGAAATAGTAGATCGAGATGAAAAAACTTACAGAGAGGTTTGGAAAAGAAATGATGCTATCGAACATTTTAAAAAAAAGGGAGAAATGTATAAAGCTGAGATAATAGAAAGTATTCCAGAAGGTGAAGATGTGTCCTTATATTTTCATGGAGATTGGCATGATTTATGCAGAGGCCCTCATTTAAGTTCAACTGGCAAAATTGGCAAATATTTTAAATTAACAAAAGTCTCAGGTGCTTATTGGAGAGGCGATTCTAATAATGAAATGTTGCAAAGAGTCTACGGAACAAGTTGGTCTACGCAAAAAGAGTTAGATGATTATTTAAATAGAATAGAAGAAGCCGAAAAAAGAGATCACAGAAAAATTGGTAAAGAAATGGATTTGTTCCATTTCAGAGAAGAAAGTCCCGGATCTGTATTTTGGCATCAAAAAGGTTGGAGTTTATTCCAAAAACTTATTTCATATATGAGAATGAAACAAGAAACAGCAGGGTATCAAGAAATAAATACTCCAGAAATATTAGATCGCTCACTGTGGGAGAAATCTGGTCATTGGGAAAAATTTGGAGCCAATATGTATACTTCTACTACACCTGATGAAAAAGTATTTGCAATAAAACCAATGAATTGTCCAGGTTGCGTTCAAGTTTTTAATCAAGGTTTAAAAAGTTATCGAGATTTACCACTTAAAATGTCAGAATTTGGAAAGGTTCATAGGTATGAACCTTCAGGTGCACTTCATGGGTTATTGCGTGTTAGAGCTTTCACTCAAGATGATGCACATATTTTTTGTACTGAGGAACAAATTACTGAAGAATGTTTAACTGTAACTAATTTAATTTTGGAAATTTATAAAGATTTAGGATTTGAAGAAGTAATTTTAAAATATTCTGATAGACCAGAATTAAGAGTTGGTGACGATCAGGTTTGGGATAAATCAGAGGCCGCTTTATTAGAAGCAATTAAAGCAACAAAATTAGAATATTCTATTAATAAGGGCGAAGGAGCTTTTTATGGTCCAAAAATAGAATTTGTTTTAAGAGATGCAATTGGAAGAGACTGGCAATGTGGAACTTTGCAAGTAGATTTAAACTTACCAGGTAGATTAGGCGCCTCATTTGTTGATAGCGATGGAAATAAAAAAGTTCCTGTAATGCTTCACCGAGCTTTATTTGGATCATTAGAACGGTTTATTGGAATTTTAATTGAAAATTATTCAGGGAAATTACCTTTTTGGCTTTGTCCGGTTCAAACAATAGTAATTCCTATCTCGAGTGATTTCGATGATTATGCAAAAGAAGTAAATAGCCAGTTAAAAAAAGCAGGGATTTCTTCTGAAGTAGATTTAAAAAATCATAATTTAAATTATAAAATAAGAGAACATTCATTAACTAAAGTTCCAATGCTACTAATATGTGGAAAAAAAGAAGTTGACAGTAACACAGTAACTATTAGAAGATTGGATTCTAAAAAACAAGAAACTATGGATTTAAAAGAATTCTTAAAAAAATACTCTGCTCTTAATAAAGCACCTTCAATCTAAGTGGCAGATTTTAAACAAAATTATTTCCAGAGAAGAACAAAATCTAGAGGTCCTAGAACAAATCAAAGAATAACTTCACAAGATGTTCAAGTTATAGCAAGCGATGGTGATAATTTAGGAATTCTAAATTTACAAGATGCTATTAGTAGAGCTAAGGAACAAGGTTTAGATTTAATTGAAATCGCTCCTAATGCAAAACCTCCTGTGTGCAAAATTATGGATATGGGAAAATATAAATATGATGCACAGAAAAAAGCAAACAAAGCAAAGAAAAAACAGAAAAAGATTGAACTAAAAGAAATTAAATTACGACCAGTTACAGAAGTTCACGATTATTCATTTAAAATAAAAAATGCACAAAAATTTATTGCAAAAGGTGACAAGGTAAAATTTACAATTAGGTTCAAAGGTAGAGAACTTCAGCATTCTAGTTTAGGGCATGAGCTTATGGATAAGATAAAAATAGATATGGAAGCAATTGGACGTGTAGAACTTCAGCCAAAGTTTGATGGCAAGCAAATGATCATGGTTATTCAGCCTTTATAAGCTATATTTGTAGTTGTAAATTAATAACAATATTTGTATAACCCCCACAAAAATTATGCCTAAATTAAAAACAAAAAGTTCAGCAAAAAAAAGATTTAAAGTATCTGCAAGAGGAAAAGTTATAACTGCTCAAGCGGGAAAAAGACATGGTATGATAAAAAGAACTAATTCACAGATAAGAAAGCAAAGAGGAACTACGGTACTATCTAAACAAGATGGAAAAATTGTAAAATCTTACATGCCGTATAACTTAAGAGGATAAAATGGCTAGAGTAAAAAGAGGCGTAACAAGCAGAGCTAAACACAAAAAAGTATTGAAAGCTGTTAAAGGTCAGTGGGGAAGAAGAAAAAACACTATAAGAGCTGCAAGACAGGCTATGGAAAAAGCTATGCAGTATGCCTACAGAGATAGAAGAAATAAAAAAAGAGATTTTAAATCGCTGTGGATTACGAGGATTAATGCTGGGGTAAGAGCTGAGGGTATGACTTATTCCAAGTTTGTAAATGGTTTGAGCAAATCTGGTATTAAAATTGACAGAAAAATACTTGCTGAAATTGCTTATGATAGTCCTGAAGCATTTAAAACTATAGTTAAAAAAGCTCAAGCAGCATTGAATTAATATTCATTGTTGTTTTTCTAGAGTTAACAAATATTCTACAAATATGTCCGATATTAAAAAAATCAAAGATGATTATTTGAATAAATTAAATAATGATTTGAATATTGAAAGTTTAAATCAAATAAAAACAGAATTATTTGGTAAAAATGGAAAGATTTCTAATTCTTTTAAAAAATTAGGATCTTTACCAAATGATGAGCGAAAAAAATTTGCATCGGATTTAAATTCAATAAAAAACGAACTTCAAGATAAGATAAATTCTAAACTTCAAGAAATTGAAACAAAAGAGATTAACTCTAAACTTGAAAATGAAAAAGTAGATGTAACATTACCTGAGAGAGAATTTAGTCGAGGAAAAATACATCCTGTTTCACAAGTAATTGACGAGATATCGTCAATATTTTCAGAAATTGGGTTTAGCGTTGAAGAAGGGCCAGATATAGAGAATGAGCATTATAATTTTACTGCATTAAATACACCTGACAATCATCCAGCTAGAGATATGCATGACACTTTTTATATAGACAATAATAAAGAATTATTATTAAGAACTCATACTTCTCCAGTACAAGTTAGAACAATGCTAAATGGAAAACCTCCATTTAAAATTATAGCTCCAGGTAGAACATATAGATCTGATAGTGATCAAACTCATTCTCCTATGTTTCACCAAGTTGAAGGTCTTCATATAGATAAAGACATAAACATGGGTCATCTAAAAGGATGCTTGAATTATTTCATAAAATCATTTTTTGAAGTGGATAAAATAAAAATGAGATTCAGACCTAGTCACTTTCCTTTCACTGAACCATCTGCAGAAGTAGATATTGGTTATGAGATAAAAGATGGAAAAATAGTAATTGGAGAAGGAGATAAATGGTTAGAAATTCTCGGTTGTGGGATGGTGCATCCCAATGTACTTAAGAATGTTAAAGTAAATCCAGATAAGTACCAAGGTTATGCTTTTGGGATTGGTATAGATAGACTTGGAATGCTTAAATATGGAATCAATGATTTAAGAGCTTTTTTTGAGACTGACTATAGATGGCTTAATCATTTTGGTTTTGATCCATTGGATGTTCCATCAAATTATAGAGGTCTTAGCAGATGAAATTTACCATAGGTTGGTTAAAGGAGCACTTAGACACTCAAAAGAAAGATAACGAGTTAATTGAAAAACTAACAGATATTGGTCTGGAAGTTGAAAGTTTTGAAAATCTAAGCTCTGGATTAGACAGTTTTAAAGTAGCAAAAATTATTAATGCTGAACAGCATCCGAATGCAGATAGACTGAGAATATGCGATGTTGATATTGGGTTAGATGATACTGTTAAGGTAGTATGTGGAGCACCAAATGCAAAAAAAGATCTTCTTACTGTTTATGCAGGTCCAGGATCAATAATTCCAAAAAATAACATGAAACTCTCAGTTAGTAAGATTAGAGGTGTTACTTCCTATGGAATGCTGTGTTCAGAGTCTGAACTTAACTTATCAAATGAAAGTGAAGGAATAACAGAACTAACAACTAGTAAATACTCTGATAAAATTGGAAAAAATTTTTTTCAAAGTAATACTGAAAAAGTTGTAGATTTATCAATTACACCTAATCGTCCTGATTGCTTGGGGGTAAAAGGTATAGCTAGAGATCTTGCTGCTGCTGGAGTTGGTAAATTAAAAAAAATTTCACTTAAAAATATTAAAAAAAATGGATCACAAAAAATTAAAGTTTCAATTACAAAAGATAAAAATCAAGGTTGTACTGTATTTGGTAGTTGTTTAATTGAGGGTGTTACTAATAAAGAAAGTCCTCAATGGCTTAAAGAAAAAATTATTTCACTTGGTCAAAAACCAATTTCAGCAGTTGTTGATATTACAAATTATGTGATGTTAGATTTAAATAGACCACTTCATGCATATGATGCAGATAAAATTGATAAGGAAATTATAGTAAGAAATTCAAAAAAGGGTGAAACTTTTGAAGCTCTTGATAACAAAGAGTATAAATTAGATGGTGATATGTGTGTTATCTCTGATAAATCTGGAGTTTTAGGCTTGGGAGGAATCATTGGTGGAACACGTTCTGGAACTGAAATTAATACTAAAAATATTTTATTAGAATCCGCCTATTTTATTCCTAGATCAATTAGAAAAACTTCAAAATTATTAAATATTGATACTGATGCAAAATTCAGATTTGAAAGAGGGATTGATCCTCAATCGATCGAATTAGGTTTGTCAAAAGCTGCTGAATTGATATCTGAGATTTGTGGCGGTAAAATAAGTAATTTTGATATTCAACAAACCGATAAGCATGAAAAGAATAAAATTAAATTTAATGTCTCTTTATTTGAAAAAATAACTGGCTTTAAAGTAAATGATAATGAAATAATTAAAATTTTAACCGATCTAGGATTTGAAGTTTCAAAGGAAAAATTTGAATTAGATTTAAAAATACCTACTTGGAGACCTGATATAACTCAACCAATTGATATAGTTGAGGAAATAGTAAGAATTAAAGGATATGAGAACATAAAAACCTTACAACCTGAAAAAACAAAAATAAAAGATACTTTAAATGCACAACAAAAACTTTTTCACTTTCTTCAACGTTCTGTGGCATCTAAAGGATATTTTGAGACTGTAACATGGTCATTCACAGATTCAAAAATAAACAAACTTTTTAGAGAAAATCTAAAAGAAATTAAAATAGTAAATCCAATAAGTTCAGAATTAGATGTTCTACGAAATTCAATTTTCACAAATTTGACATTTTATTTAAAGAAAAATTTAGACAGAGGATTTAAAGATATTTCACTGTTTGAAATTGGACCAATTTTTAAGGGTAGTAAGCCAGGCGAGCAATCGACGATAATTGGTGCAATAAAATCAGGAAAAGTATCAAGATTAAACTGGAACGAAAAAGACAGGATAGTTGATGTTTTTGACGTTAAGAAGGATGTAATTCAGACACTAGTCGAAGCTGGATATGATAGGCAAAGTTTTTTTGTAAGAGATAAATCTCCTTCATATTATCACCCAGGCAAATCTGGCTCTGTCTATCTTGATAAAGACGAAATAGACCCTGTTGCTTATTTTGGTGAAATACATCCAAATATTTTAAAAAAACTTGATATTAAAACTGAAGGTCTGGTTGGTTTTGAAATTTATATAGATTATCTAGGGGAGCATAAAACAAAACTTAAAGATCTAAAAACAAATTTTGAGTACTCAGATTATCAAAAATCAGAAAGAGACTTTGCATTTGTTGTAGATAAAAATTTTAAGGCACAGGATTTAATAGAAATAATATCATCAATTGATAAAAATTTAATAAGATCTATTAAAATTTTTGATATTTATGAAGGTGAAAATATTCCTGAAGACAAAAAGTCGATAGCTCTCAATGTAACAATTCAATCATCTGAAAAGACTCTAGAAGAGAGTGATCTTGAAAAAATTAATAAGTTAATTATTTCAACTGTAGAAACTAAATCTGGCGCAAAAATTAGATCTTAAATGTCTACTGAAATTGATAATATCAGAAATTTTGCAATCATTGCTCATATTGACCATGGCAAGTCAACTATAGCAGATAGAATTATACATAAATGTGGTGGTTTGACAGACAGAGAAATGAAAGCTCAAGTACTAGACTCAATGGATATTGAAAGAGAGAGAGGAATAACTATTAAAGCTCAAACGGTAAAATTAAATTATAAATCTAAAGATGGAAAAAATTATATTCTTAATATTATAGATACCCCAGGTCATGTTGATTTCAGCTATGAAGTAAGTAGATCTTTGTATGCCTGTGAAGGTTCAATATTAATTGTGGATAGTACTCAAGGAGTTGAAGCTCAAACATTAGCGAATGTTTATCAAGCTCTAGATATAAATCATGAAATAATACCAGTTTTAAATAAAATTGATTTACCAGCTTCAGACATTGATAGAACAAATAAACAAATTGAAGACGTAATAGGTATTGACACATCCAATGCTGTTCCATGTTCTGGAAAGACTGGTGAAGGAATTGATGAAATTTTAGAGCAAATTATCCATACTCTTCCAGGTCCAAAAGGTCAAAAAGATCAAAAACTAAAGTGTTTATTGGTAGATAGTTGGTATGACACTTATTTAGGCGTAGTCATTTTAGTAAGAGTAATTGATGGAAAAATTAAAAATAATATGAAAATTAAAATGATGTCTACAAATCAGGAATATTTTGTTGAGAAAGTAGGAGTTTTTACACCCAAACCAAAAGATGTTGATGAACTAAATTCTGGAGAGATTGGGTTTATAACAACAGGAATAAAAATTTTATCAGAGACAAAAGTTGGAGATACAATCTGTGATGCATCTAAACCATTATCAGAGTCGTTACCTGGTTTTAAGCCAAGTAAACCGGTAGTGTTTTGTGGATTATTTCCAGTCGATAGCTCTGAGTATCAAAAATTAAAAGACGGATTAGCTAAACTAAAGTTAAATGACTCGAGTTTTTCTTTTGAACCCGAGTCTTCAAGTGCTCTAGGCTTAGGTTTCAGGTGTGGTTTTCTAGGTTTGTTGCATTTAGAAATAGTTACAGAAAGGCTTGAAAGAGAGTTTGACATAAATCTATTAACTACAACTCCTGGCGTTGTATACAAGATCCATATGAACAATGGTGAGATAAAAGATTTACAAAATCCATCAAGTTTACCAGATCCAAGTTTGATAAAATTTATTGAAGAACCTTGGATCAAAGCAACTATTATTACTCCCGATCAGTATCTTGGTCCCATAATGAAAATATGCCAAGATAAAAGAGGAATTCAAACAAACTTAAGTTACTCCGGAAGTAGAGCAGTTGTAAATTATGAATTACCATTAAATGAAATAGTATTTGATTTTAATGATCGATTAAAATCTATGACAAGTGGATATGCTAGTTTTGATTATGAAATAATAGGCCATAGAGAGGGAGATCTTGTTAAAATGGGTATTTTAGTAAACACAGAACCAGTAGATGCATTAGCTATGATGATACACAAAGACTTTGCTCAAAAGACTGGGAGAGAGGTATGTGAAAAATTAAAAGATTTAATTCCAAGACATAACTTTATGATTCCAGTCCAAGCAGCAATAGGTGGAAAGATTATTGCGCGAGAAACAATTAAGGGTTTTAAAAAAGATGTTTTAACCAAAATTCATGGTGGAGGGGCTACTGACAGAAAAAGAAAGCTACTTGAAAAGCAAAAAAAAGGAAAAGCAAGGGCAAAACAATTTGGAAAAGTTGAGATCCCACAAGAAGCATTTATAGGTGTGCTCAAAATATCTAAGGAGAAATAAATGGAGAGGTGGCCGAGTGGTTGAAGGCGCACGCTTGGAAAGCGTGTATAGGGGAAACTCTATCATGGGTTCGAATCCCATTCTCTCCGCCAAATATTTAATAATTTTTATAATAATAATCTTTTTTACCATCGCTTTTTATCATATGGATTTGATTAAAATTTTTATCTTTTAGAATATTATTCATAACATCAAAATTTTTATCAAATATTTCGATTTGTAATAAAATACTGTTTTTATTTAAATTATTTTCTAAACCTTGAATAACCTCTTTTTCATGTCCTTCGGCATCAATTTTCAAAATAATATTTTTATTTTCTAAACTAAAAATATCATCTCCTTTTTTAAATTCCGCATACTCAGTATGTAGATTATTTAATATTTCACCACTTTGTGCGACTCCAAATCCACCAGTTTGTATATAATTTTTTTTTTTCAATGATTTCATTAGTAATTCTGAATTTTTATTCGAAAGTCCAAATTCAAAAATCTCAATGTTATTTAAATTTTTATTGAGTTGAATATTCTCTTTAAATTTTAATATTGTTTTTTTTATCGGCTCAAAGCTTTTTATTTTAATCTTGCAGTCATTTTTAGCTACAACCATGCTATATAACCCTGAATTTGCACCAACATCTATAAAGTAGTCAAATTTTGATTCTTTCATTAATTTAAGAAGATAATCAATTTGAAGATGCTCATATTCACTGAATAAGAATATTTCCTTATCCATTGGTTCTTTTATATTGCCTTTTAATTTTAGACCAAAATACTCGTAATTAATTTCATCAGTATTAATATAATTATAGATTTTTTTTATTATAGAGGGATATATTCTTTTTATAATTGGAATTCTTTTTAATAATTTTTTAATCACTGTAAACGAATCTTACATAATTTTGATAAAGTTGACTAAAAAAATTCATTTTTTTGATAATTATTAAGTATTAAAAAAATTTACAATAATCTTGCTTATAATGTAAGTATTTCCTCATTAATTTGAGTAAAAATTTAATACAAATTGTATTTAAAAATATAAAAATGTTATAAATAATCTTTCCAATAATAAATAAATGAATAAAAAAAATAACAACACATACCAAGCAGACTCAATCAAAGTTTTAAAAGGTCTTGAAGCAGT
Organism: uncultured Pelagibacteraceae bacterium; assembly: GCA_902567045.1. Classification (GTDB taxonomy): domain Bacteria; phylum Pseudomonadota; class Alphaproteobacteria; order Pelagibacterales; family Pelagibacteraceae; genus Pelagibacter. Next base: position 7,606 of record CACFLJ010000011.1, on the reverse strand, counting down.
TAGAAAAAGACCAGGAATGTATATTGGTGATACAGACGATGGAACTGGCTTACATCACATGGTATATGAGGTTGTAGATAATTCGATTGATGAAGCATTAGCAGGTCACTGTAAAAAAATTGAAGTAAGTATAAATTCTGATGGATCAATTACAGTTCAAGATGATGGTAGAGGAATACCAGTTGATTTTCACAAGGAAGAAAAAAAATCTGCTGCAGAAGTAATAATGACACAACTCCATGCAGGAGGTAAATTTGATCATGATTCATATAAAGTTTCAGGAGGATTACATGGTGTTGGAGTCTCAGTAGTAAATGCTCTTTCACAAAAATTAGAATTACAAGTTGAAAGAGATGGAAAAAAACATTTTGTAGAGTTTATAAATGGGGAAACTAAAACACCGTTAAAGATAACTGGTAAATCAAAAAATACCGGCACAAGAATAAATTTCTTACCTTCTAAAGATATTTTCTCATCGATAAAGTTTAGTTTTTCAATTATTCAAAAAAGAATGCGTGAGTTAGCTTTTTTGAACAAGGGAATTAAAATTATACTTAATGATTTAACCCAAAAAAAAATAAAGTCTGATGAATTTAAATTTGAGGGTGGAATAAATGAGTTTGTTGAGTTTTTAGATGAAAAGAGGGAAAAATTAAAAAATAAAAATGACAACGATTTGTTCAGAAAGCCAATTTATATTGAAGGTATCAAAAGTGATATAGATGTTCAATGTTCGCTAAAATGGAATGCAGGATACAATGAGGATGTTTATCCTTATACTAATAATATTTATCAAAAAGATGGAGGAACCCATCTTTTAGGTTTTAGAAGCGCCCTAACAAGAGTTGTGAATAAATACGCATCAGAGCAAAATTTATTAAAGAAAAGCAAAGTTCTTCTATCTGGGGATGACGTAAAAGAGGGTTTAACTTGTGTTTTGTCAGTAAAAATTCCAGATCCTAAATTTTCTTCACAAACAAAAGACAAATTAGTTTCCTCAGAAGTAAGAAATATTGTTGAAGGTATTGTCAATGAAAAATTATCAATTTGGTTTGATCAAAACCCATCAGTTTCCAAAACAATTTTGACAAAAATAATTCAGGCTGCTGTCGCGAGAGACGTAGCTAAAAGAGCAAGAGAAAACGTAAGAAGAAAAGGAGCCTTGGAGCTAACCGGATTACCAGGAAAATTAGCAGACTGTCAAAATTCAAAACAAGAAGGTACCGAATTATTCATAGTAGAGGGAGACTCTGCTGGAGGCTCGGCCAAACAAGGAAGAAATAGAGAATACCAGGCAGTATTGCCTTTAAGAGGTAAAATATTAAATACATTTACTGAGATAAATGGAATCAAAAAGAATGGTAGTCAAAGTGACTTAAGGACGAAAACCTTATCAAAGATGATTTCATCTAACGAAATAGTTACGCTGATAAATGCCCTTGGGTTAGATCCTAAAACAGAGGAATTAGACTTAGAAGATTTAAGATATGGAAAGATTATAATTATGACGGATGCAGATGTTGATGGTTCTCATATAAGGGCATTACTTTTAACCTTTTTTAATAATATTCCTTTTAACAAATTAATACAAAAAGGGCATGTGTATTTAGCTCAACCACCTCTTTTCAAAATAAATAAAGGTTCTAAAGGTGTTTATATAAAAGATGAAAAAGATCTTGAAAATTATATTATTAAAAATTCTAAGAATCTAAAAAATATTAAAAGAGGATCAAAAGATTTTGAAAAAGTTATTCAACAAGAAAAATCAAGTCTTAATATCCAAAGATTTAAAGGACTTGGTGAAATGAATCCTGAGGAATTATGGAATACAACATTAAATCCAGAAACTAGAAATCTTCTTCAAGTTCAATACTCAAAAAATTTCCAAAAAGATCAAAATTTAATACAAACATTAATGGGAAATGATGTTGCATCCAGAAAAGATTTTATTGTAGATAATGCAATAAATGTTGTTAATTTAGATATTTAATTAATGGGAATAAGCATCAATTCCAAATCATCTCATTTAAACAAAATTACATACGTTAATTTAAGATGGATAGGTGTTATAGGGCAATTTATTACTATAAATGCTGTTGCATTTTTATTTAAATTTGAATTTAATTTTTTACTAGCAAATACAATAGTTTTATTTGGTGCCTTAAGTAACATTTTTCTGTTCTATTTTTTTAAAAAAAATCAATTGCAAGAAAATATATCGTTAACTTTTCTTACTCTTGATATTATACAATTGAGTTTTTTAATTTATTTAACTGGTGGTATAATAAATCCATTCTCGATATTTTTAATAATACCAAGTATTTTTGCTTCAAATAGCTTAAGTATTAAAACAAATATTTTATTAATATTTTTGACAATTTTTTCAATAATTTTACTTACCTTCTTCCACCAAGAATTACCTTCGCCATTAAATGAATATATTTTTAGTAATTACTATTATTTTTCAGTTCCTATTGCCTTAATTATTGCACTTATTTTTTTAAGTTTTTTTGCTTTAACATTTGGGAATGAGTCAAAAGTTAGAAAAGATGCATTAGATAAAATTCAGGAAGTTATTTCTAAAGAGAATGAGTTAGTATCATTAGGTGGACAAGCTGCAGCAGCTGCTCATTCTTTAGGCACACCACTTTCTACAATAAAAATTATTTCTCAAGATTTGTATAATAATTTTAAAAACAATAAAGAATTAAAAAAAGATGTTGAACTGCTTTTAAGTCAAGTTGATCGATGCAATGAAATATTAAAAAAATTATCTTTAAATCCTGTTATTGAAGATGATTTTATAGATAAGGATATTACTCTACACAATTATGTAAAAGAAATTGTGAACTCTTTTAAAGAAATATCAGATAAAAATTTTATCATTAATGCTGAGCAGAATTACAATTCTTTTGAAGTTTCAAAATCAATTGAAGTTGTTTATGGTATAAGAAATTTTATTGGAAATGCAAATAAGTTTGCAAAAAAAAATATTTATATTTCAATAACAAGTGATAGTGAAAACTCCTCAATATCCATCGAAGATGATGGTCTAGGATTTCCAAAAGATATATTAACTAAAATTGGGGATCCATATATAAAATCATTACAATCTAAAAATAAATCAAGAGCAGGATTGGGCTTAGGAATATTTATAGGTAAAACTTTATTAGAAAAAAATAAGGCAAAACTTTTAATTAGGAATTCAGAGACCAGAGGTGGTGCTGAAATTAAAATAGAATGGTCTAATAAAGATTTAATTAGTATTTAGTGAAGCTTTTTATTTTCAAATAGTCCACTTAATTGATCTATCATAACATCGCCAAGTTCTTGTACATCAGAAATTTTGATAGCTTTTTTATAATATCGGGATACATCATGACCAATTCCTATAGCTAATATTTCTACTTCACTTTTATTCTCAATAAATTTTACAATTTTTTTTAAATTTTTTTCTAAAAAATCTCCTGAATTTACTGACAATGTTGAGTCGTCGACTGGTGCGCCATCTGAAATAACCATAAGGATTTTTCTTTCCTCTTTTCTTTTCTTTAGTCTATTAAATGCCCATGTTATTGCTTCGCCATCTATATTTTCTTTTAATAAACCCTCTTTTAGCATCAATCCCAAATTTTTTTTTGATTGTCTCCAATGAGAATCAGCACCTTTGTAAATTATGTGTCTTAAGTCATTAAGTCTTCCAGGATTTTTCTTTTTACCCAATCTATTCCATTCTTGGCGACTTTTGCCACCTTTCCAATTTTTCGTAGTAAAACCGAGAATTTCAACTTTAACTGAGCATCTTTCTAAAGTTCTGGATAAAATGTCAGCACATATTGCAGCTATTGTTATTGGCCTTCCTCTCATTGATCCAGAATTATCAATTAAAAGAGTTACAATAGTATCTTTAAAGTCTAAATCTTTTTCTTTTTTAAATGATAATGAATTATATGGATCAATGATAATTCGAGGTAATTTTGAACTATCTAACAATCCTTCTTCTAGATCAAATTCCCATGATCGATTTTGTTTTGCCATTAATTGTCTTTGTAATTTATTTGCCAACTTAGTAATTAAATCTTGAAAACTTGTAAGCTGTTGGTCTAAATTTTTTCTGAGTTTTTGAATTTCCTCAGCTGTATCTAAACTTTCTGCTTTCGCAACTTCATCAAATTCAGTAGTAAATATTTTATATTCTTTATCGCTTATACTTAAATTTTTTTTCTGTATAATATTTTCTGACTCTGCGTCTTCATTATTTTCACTACCAAGTTGATCCTCAAGTCTAAACTCATTTACGTCATCCTCACTATCCATTCCCTGACTTATATTTTCATCTTCACTTGTTTTACTTGAGTCATTATTATCTTTGTCTTCATTGTTATTAGAATTATTATGATCCTGCGTATCATCATTTTCTTCATTTTCTTTTTCAGTTGTGTCATCATTTTCAAATATATCCATACTTTCCAAAATTTCAGAAAATTTAGCGTTATATACTTCTTGATTTTCTAGATTTTGTTTTAAAAACTCAAAGTGTTTGTCTATTGACTTGTTAAAATCTTTCTCCCAAAATTTAAGAATTTCTTTATTTTCTGGGTATAATTCGACATCAAAAAACTTGTTTGTCATATAAATTTCAAAAGCATCTATAATATTTGTATCTTCCTTTTTTGTTATTTTTTCTTGTTTCAAATATTGAAGTCTATTTTTGTAATTGTCTTTGAAATTTTTAGAAATTCCTTTTAGCATCTCTGAGCCAAGTAATTCATACCTTACCTTTTCTGCAAGCTGGTAGAGTGTTCTGCATGATGGATTCTGTGGATTATTTTTATCTAATAATTTTCTGTTTGAAAATCTTGTTTTTAAAGCCTCAGAATCTGTCTCAGCCCTTAGTTTTTTAAATTGATTTTTATCATTAATATTTTCAATTTCTCCAATATCATAAACTTTTTCGTCATTTTTTTTATTTTTGACAGCTTTATAGTCATCTGAAATTACTTTGTAAGTTGATTGAAGGGCTTGTTTAAATTTTTCTTTAATACTATCTTCTTTGTTCATTAAATTTGAATATTGATCATTGACTCTGGCAGTTCTTCCCCAAAACATCTTTGATAATATTCAGCAATAGTATTCTTTTCAGCATCATCACATTTGTTTAAAAATGTTACTCTAAATGCATATCCAATATCTTTGAAAATTTCTGAATTTTCCGCCCAATGTAAAACTGTTCTAGGACTCATTACTGTCGATATATCACCTGCCATAAAACCTTTCCTCGTAAGTGAGGCTACTTTTATCATATTTGAAACTTGCTCTTTACCTTTAGGATTATTTAAATTTTTATTCTTACCTAATATAATTTCCATTTCTTTATCTAAACTAAGATAGTTTAAAGTAGATACAATATTCCATCTATCCATTTGTCCCTGATTAATTTGTTGTGTCCCATGATATAATCCGGTTGTATCACCTAGCCCAACAGTATTTGTTGTTGCAAAAAGTCTAAAAAATTTATTTTGTTTAATTACTTTATTTTTGTCTAATAGAGTAAAACTACCTTCTGACTCAAGTACTCTCTGAATAACGAACATTACATCTGGTCTTCCAGCGTCATATTCATCAAAAACTAAGGCCACAGGATTTTGAATTGACCAAGGTAATATTCCCTCTTTAAATTCAGTTACCTGTTTACCATCTTTGATTACGATTGAATCTTTTCCTATTAAGTCAATCCTACTAACATGACTATCGAGATTAATTCTTATACAAGGCCAGTTTAGCCTAGCAGCAATTTGTTCGATGTGAGTCGACTTACCAGTTCCATGGTATCCTTGGATTAAGACTCTTTTATTAAAAGAAAATCCTGACAAAATAGCTAATGTAGTATCTTTATCAAACTTATAAGTTTTATCGATCTCTGGGACATACTCACTTGATTTTGAAAATGCATCAACTTCCATATCACTTTCAATACCAAAAGTTTGTTTTATAGATAATTTAATGTCAGGGGTATGGTTAATATTTGGTGTCAATTTTATCCTTATATGTATTTTTTAATTGAGTGTAAGCTAAAGTTATTACTTTAAGCTTGTCTTCAAATTTTTTATTTCCAGAATTCATATCAGGGTGAAATTTTTTGACAAGCTTTTTAAATTTTTCTTGTACTTTTTCCCATTTTAATCCAACACTGATACCTAATATATTAAAGGCTTTTAAATCATTATTATTAAATTTAAACTTATTCATATTATTAAAATCATTATTAAATTTAAATTTATCCATCTCATCTTTTAAAGCATTGCTCCAAAGAACTTTAAAAAAATTATCAGATGAACTAAAACTTTGTGTTGGTTTGTGCCAAGTCATGTCAGACCTTAAAAAATCAACTATTTGTTGATCACTCATACCTGTAAAATAATTCCAACTTTTATTAAATTCTTTAACATGGTTTAAACATAGTAATCTATAATCTTTGCTATTGTCTCTTTCTTTAGGTGCTTTAAAAAGACCTTCCTCTGAGCAATTATTCCAATCACAAATATTTTTCATGATGTATAATACTTTATAAAATGAATATTAATCAACTAATGGAAACTGTAGAAAAAAAAATTTTGTCGCAGGATTGTATTTCAAAAGTTTATATAGAGGATAAGTCATTTTTGCACAAAAATCATAAATCTAATGAAAATGGAAAATTTCACATTGTTCTTTCGATTGAGTCTGATGAGTTAAAGAATAAAAGTAAGCTATACTCAACAAGGTTTATCTATAAAATTTTAGATAATGAATTAAAAAATTATATTCATTCATTGCAGATCAAATTAATTTAAACTGTTAGAAATATATTTTTTTAAATTTGAAGGACTGATCTGAAAGTCAACTATTATCTTTCCAAAATCTTTTATTAAAATTAGGTTAATGTTGTTTGAATTATTTTTCTTATCGCTCCTCATATAATTCATAATTTTAGATACATGTTTTTTTTTTAACAATTTTTCAATTTTTGGTTTCATCTCAATTTTATTAATATGATTTATAATAATATTAAATTTTTGTTTTGATAAAAATCTTCTTTTAAAACTAAATTCTACCGCATTTTTAATACCTAAAATTACAGCTTCTCCATGATTTAATTTTTTAGAAAAGCCCAAAGCAGACTCATAAGAATGAGCAAAGGTATGACCTAAATTTAATACCTTTCTATAGTTCTTTTCGCTCTCATCTTTTTCTACAACTCTTTTTTTTAAATTACAGCTTTTAATTATTGCTCTTTCAATAAAAGGTGATTTTAATTTTAAAATTTTATTTAAATTTTTATCTAAATAGAGAAAATTATTTAAATTATCTATAATACTACTTTTTAATATTTCAGCATATCCACAAATAATTTCTCTTTCTGGTAAAGATGCTAAAATATTCATGTCAGAAACAACTAAATCAGGCTGATAAAAACTTCCAATCAAATTTTTTCCAAATTTATTATTTACACCTGTTTTGCCTCCTATGGATGAGTCTACTTGAGATAGTAAAGTTGTGGGAATATTTATGAATTTCATGCCTCTTTTAAATGTACTAGATGCGAAACCAACTATATCTCCAATAA
>CACFLJ010000010.1 GCA_902567045.1 uncultured Pelagibacteraceae bacterium | reverse complement strand
ACGATAAGATAATCTCTTTATTTTATGAGGTTAAAAATACATTTGGTGAACAACACACATACATTTTCAAAGCTGAAGATAATGAAACTTTAAGAAATAGTTGTATAAAAAAATTTCATGTATCGCCCTTCATAGATATGGAGTGTAATTACAAATTTAGAGTAAATAAGCCCTCAGACAAAATATCAGTTATAATTGACCAATCTGATAATGAAGGTAAACTTTTATTCGCATCCCAGGACGGTACCGCAAAAGAATTTAGTAATAAAAATCTATTTGTTTCCTATATTTTTCACCCCTTGATGACATTTAAAGTTATTGCCGCAATTCACTATGAGGCATTTAAACTATGGTTAAAAGGAATAAAGTTTATTAAAAAAAAAATAAATATTAAAAATAATAGTTCGGTAGAAAAAAGTGAATTTAAATAAATTATCAGACAAAATTGTCTTTAACTCACTAAAATTTATTAAACATGGAAATTTAAAAATAACAAACCATGATGGAAAAGAATATACCTTCGGAAAGAGTAATGAAAGATTAAATGCTGATCTAAAAATAAATAAACCAGGGTTTACTTTTAAAATTATCAAAAATGGAAGTGTAGGTCTAGCGGAAGCATATATGGATAATTATTTTGAAACAAATAATTTAACTAATCTTATAGAGCTAGCGGCAAAAAATATAAAAATAGTACATAAATTTTCTGGCTCTTTTGATCTTTCAATATTTAATAAAATCAAAGGTTTGTTTATTAAGAATAATAAATCAAGGAGTAAAGAAAACATTAGAAAGCATTACGATTTAGGAAATGAATTTTTCTCATTATGGCTTGATAAAACCCTAACTTATTCAAGTGCAATTTTTGACGATGGTAATGATTTGGAAAAAGCCCAGATAAATAAATATAAAAAACTATCAAATCTTGTTAAGCCTAAATCAGGCGATAAGATGCTTGAGATTGGTTGTGGATGGGGAGGGTTTGCAGAATATATTGGAAAAAATTACAACGTAAAGTTAGATTGTATAACAATCTCCAAAAAACAATACGAATATTCAAAAGAAAGAATTCACAAAGAAGGTTTGAATGAAAAAATAAATATACAAATGTTAGATTTTAGAGATGTTAAAAATAATTATAATTCAATAGCTTCTATAGAAATGATAGAAGCAGTAGGGCAGAGTTATTTAAAAAACTATTTTAATATTATTAAAGAAAACTTAGTTGATGGAGGAACAGCTGCTATACAATCAATTACTATAGATGACACCATCTATGATAGATATAAAAGTAAAACTGATTTTATCCAAAAATATATTTTTCCTGGTGGTTTTTTACCTAGTAAAAATGAGTTAGTAAATCTAGCAATCCAATCTGGACTTAAATTTGAGAATTGCACTTCTTATGGCGATCATTACTCAAATACACTAAATATTTGGAGAGAAGAGTTCTTAGAAAAATGGGAACAAATTTCATCTCAAGGTTTTGACAATACTTTTAAAAGAATGTGGAATTTTTATTTATCTTATTGTGAAGCAGGTTTTAAATCTAAAAATATAGACTTAATCCAATTTGCTCTTCAAAAATAAATAATACTATGAAAATAAAATATTTATTATTGATAATAATCTCAGTATTGATTACAAGTTGTTCATCAAACCAAGCAATGAAACCAGAAGATTTCAAAAACCAAAAACCTAGATTAATAATAGAAGAGTATTTATCTGGAAATGTAAAAGCATGGGGAATTTTACAAAATAGATCAGGTAAAGTGACAAGACAATTTTCTGCAGACCTAGATGGAAAGTGGGATGGAAAACAATTAATACTTGACGAAAAATTTATTTGGAACGATGGAGAAATTCAAAATAGGCAATGGACAATTAATAAAATCGATAAGCACAACTATGAGGGCACTGCTGGAGATGTAGTTGGAACTGCAAAAGGTTTTTCTTATGGTCCTGCATTTAAGTTTGAATATGTACTGCTAGTTCCTGTCAAAGGAAGAGAAATGAAAATAACTTTTGATGATTGGATCTTTATGCAAGATGAAAGAGTAGCAATTAATAGAGCAAAAATGACAAAGTTTGGTATTAAGGTTGCAGAATTAACTGTGATGTTTGTAAAAGATTAAATTTATTTTTTTTGAAGCTTCGTCATTTTTCTTATCAAATATAAGTAGATCCCATTTGGCAAAATCTTAAAAAATTTTAATATTAAAAATAAACTTCTAGGAAAAGCTATTTCAAATGAATTTTTATTTATTAAACCATCATAAATCTGTTCAGCCGCATATTGTGTGGTTTTTAAAAATGGCATTTTAAATGTATTTTTATCTGTAAGTCTTGTTTTGATAAATCCAGGGCTGACTAGACATACGCGAACATCATATCTTTGAAAATCAAGATATAAACTTTCTGCTAAATTAATAAGAGCTGCTTTTGCAGGCCCATAGGCAGTTGAATTTGGCAATCCTCTGTATCCTGCAGTAGAAGATACAATAGATATCACTCCTTGCCTTTTTTCTTTGTAATATTTTTCAACAGCTTTAATACAATTTATGGTTCCAATATAATTTACATTTGTAACATCAATTATATTTTGAAGATCAAAATCCTTCTCTTTTTCAGGCTCATAAATTGCAGTAGAAAAAAAACAAATATCAACTTTATTATATTTCTCCACAATAGTTTTAAAAACTGAATTACATGCTTCATAATCAACAATATCTAATTTCAAATAATCAATATTTTCATTATTATCTGAAATATCTTTTAAAACTTCTTCACGTCTTGATGATATGATTACCTGCCATCCTTTATTTGCAAACTTTAATGCAACTGCTTTTCCTATTCCACTGCTTCCGCCAGTTATCCAAATTACTTTTTTCATCAATTTTTCATTGTTTTATTACATAAATTTCTGTCGACATGCGACAAGAATTGAATAGTATTAATTATATTGAGAACTATATCAACAGTATGTTCAAAATTATAATCGTATATGAGCTAATTTTCGTCGCGTTTTGGAATGTTCTTTACTATTCTAATTCAGGAGTAGAGAATTGGTTCCAAGAAAAAATTTTAACAGCCATCTTTGTGTTTCTATCTACAATGGCTTTAGGATTAACTTTAATTTATGTAATTTACTATAGTTTAAAGATTACTGGATTATCAAAAATTTTAAAATCTCTTAAGGATCCTAGAAAAAGCAAGACGCAGTAATTAATTACTCGAGGCACACCTTTTTGAACAATATTTAACTTTATCCCAATTAAGTTTCCACTTTTTTCTCCATGCAAAAGGCTTATTACATACTTTGCATACTTTAGTTGGTAAGTTTTGTTTTTTCATTTAATTGTTTTCTGTTTTTTAAAAATAAGAAAAATGCAGCAATTTCATACAAATAATGAAAAATAATAAATAATGGTTTAATTGAAAAAATTTTAGATAGGATTTTATATTTTGGAATTTTTGACCAAATTATAATAAACGCTTTGGCTCCTCCAATAACTTCACCATCATTTATTACATGCAATCTTCTGAGTAACTCTTTTTGTGACTTAGATGTTATTTTTATAGCCTCATCATTATTTGTAATATCTATCCACTCCAAATCACTATTTGCAATTTTTTTATAGTGATTAATTTCCATTCTACAAATATTGCAAGAATCGTTAAAATAAACTTTAATTCCCATAAGTATTATATTTAATAAATTTGTTAGCCTCTGATAATATTAATTTTTTTCTATCTTCTTTCATTTTATCAAAAATTCTTACCATCATAGACAACCTTGGGTTTTTTAAAAAAAACTTTCTATTTCTATCTATGAAACGCCAGTAAAGACCATCCATAACATTACACCAATCACCTCTCTTAAAATCCATCATCTTCATAAAATAACTTGATCCACAGATATAAGGTTTAGTTGCAAAAATTCCACCATCGCTAAATAAACCCATGCCATAAACATTTGGGACCATAACCCAATCAGATGAGTCCACAAACATCTCCATGAACCATTTATAAACTAATTTTGGTTCAACTTCGCATAAATTCATAATATTTGATAATATCATTAATCTTTCAATGTGGTGCGACCAACCAAATTTGTCAGCATTTTTAATTGCATGATCCAAAGGATCCAGACCAGTGCTACCATCATAAAATGTAATTTTCATTTTTCTATTATGTTTAAAGAAATTTCCATTTTCCATTTCTTTACTAAAATTTTGATATATTCCTCTCATAAACTCTCTCCAACCAATTATTTGTCTTATATAACCTTCTAAAGAATTTAGTCTCACTCCTTTACTGTGGTGATAAGTCATTATTTTTTGAATGATTATATCTGGCGTTATTAAACCTAGATTTAAATATGGACTAAGCGCACTGTGAAATAAAATATTATTGTTTTGATCAACCGCATCCTCATAATCACCAAATAAATTTAACTTATCTTTAATAAAAAAATCTAATAATTTTAAAATATCTTTATATTCAGTTGCAAACCAAAATTTTTTGGTATCACCCGGATGTTTACTAAATAATTTTTCAATAATTGGTTTTAAAATTTTTGTATGTTTAGTTTCTTTAATTTCCGGAAATTTAGGTATTAATATATTTTTTGGTAGTTTTTTTCTATTATCTTCATCAAAACTCCATTTTCCTCCCTCTGGTGTACCATCTTTATTCAACAAAATATTTAATCTTTCACGCTTTTCTTTATAATACTTAGCCATAAAGGGTTTTTTTGTTTTAGTTAAATATTTTTTAAAATCTTCTCGACTATCTAAAAACATTGGAGATCGAATTATATTCCACTGAATATTTTGTTTTTTTAAAAAATTATTTATTTTCGTTTCAAAAAATTTATCCTCTATTTCAAAACTAGTAATTTCTTTTACATTGTTTACCTTTAATATTTTTTCTAATTTTTTCGTATAATCTTTTTTAAAATCAGCAGAATCAATTTTTGAGTAATTTAGCTTAAATTTATTTTCCCTCAATTTGTCTGCATAGGATCTCATTGAAGACAAAAATAGCAGTATTTTTAATTTATGGTGTCTTTCATATGTACATAATTCGTAGTCTTCTGACATAAAAAACAGGTGGTCTTTTTTGAAGCGGTCGAGGTTTTTTAATGGAAATAGTTGATTTCCAAGTATAAAAAATAATTTCATTAATTATTTTATGTCAGAAAAATATCTAATTGTCGGTGCGACAGGTTCTATCGGATCTAATTTAGCAGAACAAATGTATTCTTCTGGTAAAGAAATCCATTTAGTTGGGAGAGATGAAAGCCAACTTAAAAATTTAGCTGAGAAATTGAACTCTTCTTATACAGTAGCAGATGTATTACACGAAGGATTCGTGGATACAATTAAATCAGACTTATCAGAAATTAAAGGTGTAGCTTATTGCGTTGGATCTATAGATCTGAAGCCATTAAAAATGGCAAATGAGACAGATTTTCATAAATGTATGAAACTTAATTTTTATTCTGCGGTAGAATTAATCAAAGGATATCAAGATAATCTTAAACAAAATAAAGGATCAATTGTTTTATTTTCAACTGTTGCAGCACAAAGAGGTTTTACAAACCATTCAATAATTGCATCTACTAAAGCCGCGATTGAGGGATTAACAGTTTCATTGGCGGCAGAATTTGCCCCAAACATAAGAGTTAATAGTGTTGCTCTAAGTTTAACTAATTCTAAGATAGCTCAACCAATGTTAAAAAATACAGCAATCGCTCAAGGTATAGCTAAAGCCCATCCACTCAAAAGATTAGGAGAGGGCAAAGATGGAGCAGCTTTAGCAAAATTTTTACTTACTGAAGAGAGTTCTTGGGTAACAGGTCAAATAATAGCTGTTGACGGTGGAAGATCAAAACTTTCATAAAGTGAAAAAAATAATATTCATTATACTTTTTTTATTCGTATTTAACTCAAATTCATACTCGCAAAACTTTAAATTAGAAAAATTGGTTAACCTAGATTCACCTTGGGGATCCTCTTTTATTAATAGTAATGAAATAGTAGTTACAGAAAAAAGTGGCAAAATAAAAGTTGTAAATATTTTATCTAGAGAAGTTCAAGAAATTAGTCATCAACTTAACTTTGTTGTCCATGGTCAAGGAGGCTTATTAGATATTATTCATAAAGACAATAATATTTGGATTTCATATACTGAAGATAGAGGTGGATATAAAACTAGCACTTCTATTGCAAGGGCAGAATTTAATAAGAAACAATTAAACTTTAAAAATATTTTTCAAGCAAATCCCCCAATAGACTCTGGTTATCATTTTGGATCAAGATTAGTTATCAAAGATAATTTTATATTTGCTTCTGCGGGTGAGAGAGGACAAGGTATGATTGCACAAGACGCCTCAAAGCATCCAGGTAGTATTATAAGAATTCATTTAGATGGAAGTATACCAAAAGATAATCCAAAGTTTGAGGGAATGGTAGATTGGTTGCCAGAGATTTATCAAATTGGAATTAGAAATCCTCAAGGGATGGCACTTTCTGAATTTGATGGAAAAGTTTACATGAGTAATCATGGGGCAAAAGGTGGAGATTGGTTTGGAGAAGTTAAAAAAGGTGAAAATTATGGATGGAAAATTTTAGGATGGGGAGGAACCAATTATTCTGGAATTCCAATTGGCCCAAAATGGAAACCTGGATTTACAAAAGCTATTCAATATTGGGTGCCCTCAATAGCAACTAGCGCAATAACTATTTATAAAGGTGAAGAATTTAATGAGTGGAATAGTCATGCTTTAATCACCTCGTTAAAAGATAAGTCTTTGAGGAAATTGATATTTGATGATTTATCAAATGTAAAAGAAGAGGTTATTTTTAAAAATAAAATTGGAAGAATAAGAGATATTAAGGTTCATCCGACGAATGGAAAAATTTATTTTTTAAGTCAAGATGCTTTATGGTTAATGCAAAGAAAATAGTATATATTAAAGTTTATGGATGATGTTATCATAGTTGGTGGAGGTATAATAGGTGCTGCAACTGCCTACTTTTTATCAATGGAAGGCAGAAAAGTTAAGGTAATAGAGAGAGACCCTACATATAAGACTGCCTCATTTCCTTTATCTTTGGGTGGATTTAGAAGACAATTTTTTCAAAAAGAAAACATACTTTTAGGTAAATTTGCTAGAGAATTCATTTTTAAAATACCAGAATTATTAAAAACAAAAAAAAATCCAAACCCAACAGCAAGTATGGTTCCTAATGGATACCTTTTAATGTTTGGACCAGAACATGCAGAAGAACAATACCGAGCATTAGAAAATCATAGAGAATGTGATGCCGGTACAAAAAATATTAAAGGTTCAGAATTAAACAAAATTTTTCCATATATAAATAATGAAGGTATAGAGACAGCTACATATACTGATAACAAAAGTGAGGGTTGGATTGACCCTTTTATGTTTCATAGTGCTTTAAAAAGTAAAGCAATTGAGCTAGGTGCAGAATTTTTAAAAGGTGACATTAAAAATTTGTCTGAGATAAATGCAAAAACTATTATTTCAGCAGCAGGTTGCTGGACTAAAGAATTGTTATCAGATATTCCAGTAGAACCACAAAAGCACACTGTATTCAGAGTAAAATGTCCAAAGCATTTTCCTGATATGCCATTAACTGGAGATTTAACAACAGGCGTATATTGGAGACCAGAGGGTAAAGAATTCTTAGCAGGTTCACCTATATCTGTATTTGATGCGAAAGATTTAGAACCAGTATGGAATGATTTTGAGGAGTTAGTTTGGCCTGCTCTGGCAAAAAGAGTTCCAGCCTTTGAAGAACTTAAATTAACTGGTGGTTGGGCAGGATTTTATGATTGTAATAAACTTGATAACAATGCAGTTGTTGGCAAACATCCAAAATATGAAAATGTTTATTTAGCTTCTGGTTTTACTGGAAGAGGTTTGATGCAGGCACCAGGTATTGGAAGAGCCTTAACTGAATTAATTACAACAGGTAGCTATCAATCAATAGATATCAGTGTTTTTGATGTAGAAAGAGTTTTAAAAAGTAATGCTAGACCAGAACCTTACGTTTTATAATTTTTTAATATAAACTCCTAGTATTCCGTTAAATATAGATACAGCTAATATCAATAATTGTCCTTTAAACGAATAAAATTCAAAGGATGGATAAAAACTTATGCCAATCGAAAAAAAAAGATAAGTTATCACAAAAGGCCGATAAAATTTTTTTATAAAATTTAAAATTTTCACTTACTTTCTAGTAGCAATATAAACACCAATTGTTGCAAGTATAAAACCCGCTATATCAACATTGGATAATTTTTCTCCTAAAAATAAATAAGCCATCACAGCTGTTGTAGGAGGGACAAGAAAAAATAATGTTGAAGTTTTACTTACTGAACCTGCTTTTATTAAAAACATTAAAATTGTAAAGGCTCCAAACGACACTAGAATAATCTGATGTGTCATTCCTAATAAAAATCCTGTTGTAAAATTTATATAAGGAGTTTCAAATATTGATATTAAAATTAAATTAAAAGAACAGCCCCCAAAAGCTTGAAATCCATTATTAACTGATAATGGGACATTGCCGCTTAGTTTTTTTTGCCACAAAGTTCCTGTAGTGATTGCAGCAAGGGCAATAAAACAAGTTACCAATCCATCTTTAGGAAATTCATCTCCAAAATCTATCCCAAGAACTAGCAGCGAGCCTACAAACCCAAACACAATACCAACCCACTGCCTCCATCCTATTACCTCTTTATAAATTGGTCCTGATAATAAATTAGTTAAGATTGGTTGAAGAGTAACAATTAATGCTACAACACTTGCAGGAACTCCTACATGAAAAGCGTACCAACAACCACCAAGATATAATCCATGAAATAATACACCTGTAGTTATACTTTCTAATATATATCTCACTTTTGTAAAAATTATCTCTTTTTTAAGCAATGCGAATAAGAAGAAACCTATAGTTACAATTCCAAATCTAAAGGCAAGTGCTGCAAAAGGTGATGCATTCTGAACTATAATATCACCTGAGATGAATGCAGATGACCATAGCAATATAAATAGTAAAGGAAATGTTTTAATCATTTATTGAGGATTTTTAATCACAAATTTTCTAAACTAAATTTTGACAAGCATTTTGCCAATATTTTTACCGTTTAATAAATCAATAAATGACTTTGGAGCATTCTCTATTCCTTCGTAGATAGTTTCTTTAAATTTTATTTTACCATCCGCCAACCATTTTGACATTTCAGTTTCAAATGGCTCTCTTTCATTATCGTGATCAAAAATAAGAAATCCTTTAATGGTAAGTCTTTTTACTAAAACATAAGCCATATTTTTCAAACCAGAACCAGGATTTGTTGCATTCATTTGTGAAATTCTTCCACAAATCACAATACGACCATATGTTTTCATTTGGAAAATAGCAGACTCTAAAAAGTCTCCACCAACATTATCAAAATAAAGATCAAAACCATCAGGACAAATTTCCTTGAAATGTAATACAAGGTTTTCTACTTTCTTATAATTAAAAGCATGATCAACTTTTAATTCATTTTTCAACCAATCAACTTTTTCATCAGACCCTGTGCTGGCAATAACTTTACATCCAAGATTTTTTGCAATTTGACAAACTGTAGATCCAACACTACCTCCAGCAGAAGAGACCAATATAGTTTGCCCAGATTTCAATTTTCCATGTTTGAAAAGTCCAATATAAGCTGTATGCCCTGTCATTCCAAGTGGACCCAAGTACGACTGTATAGGCATATCAATTGGTTTTAGTTTCTTTAGTTCATCAGAACTACAAACAAATTTATCTCTCATACCAAGACTGTTAAACACTAAATCTCCAACACTAAAATCTTTATCATTTGAGAGTTCTACTTTACCAATTGCATACCCTTCCATTTCTTCACCGATTTTAAATGGTGGTTTATAATTTTTTCTCTCAGTCATTCTTGCTCGCATGTATGGATCAACTGATATCCATGAATTTGACACTAAAATATTTTTTTCATCATTAATTGAAATTTCTTTTGATTTTATTTCAAAATCCGTCTCTTTTGGTAATCCGGTTGGAATATAATTTTTTAAAGATACGTATTTACTAATCACAGACATATTAATTCCCCCAAATACTATTCAATATTGCTTCGCGTCTACATCCTTTTTTATATCTTAAGTAATTAAGAAAATTTATTTGGTAATAATCTTGATGAACAGCCTCTGCAATATAAAATTTGTCAAATTTTCTTACATAAGTTACTACTTTTTTTTTGAATTTTTTCTCTATTTCCTTAATACTATTTTCTATTAAGTTTTTTTGCTCATCATTTTGATAAAATGCCACTGATCTATAACTATATCCCTTGTCACAAAATTGTCCTACAGCATCAAATGGATCAATATTTACCCAGAATTCTTCTAAGAGTTTTTCATAGCTAACTACTTCTGGAATATATATGACTTCAATAACCTCAAAATGACCTGTGTTTCCATATGTAACTTCTTTATAAGTTGGATTTTCTGTAGTGCCACCTGAATAGCCAGAGATAACTTTTGAAACACCAAGAATATTCTCAAAAGATTCCTCCATACACCAAAAGCATCCTCCAGCAAAATAGGCTTTTTCAAAATTTGGTGAATTGGCAAAGCTGATTGAAGAAATAAGAAAGAAAATTATTGATAAAAGTTTTTTCATTAAAGGTAGCTATCTAGATTAATGATAGCTTACCTTTAATGTTTTATATTTAAAACTCTATTTTTTTTGATATTTTGCCGCTTCTTCGGAACCGCCTGTAGCGCTTCCTTTACTATACGAGTGAGCACCCATTCCTGCTAACTGCCCATCTTTGACTATTAAATATTGATCTCTCATTTCAGTACCATCAAAAAAGCACTCAAGTATTTCTCTAACACCGTCTGCATATCTAGCTTGAGCAGATAGTGAAGTTCCAGAAGTATGAGGTGTCATTCCATGGTTTGGCATTGTTCTCCATACATGATCGTTTGGAGCTGGCTGAGGAAACCACACGTCTCCCGCATACCCACTTAGTTGACCACTTTCTAAAGCTTTAGCAATTGCATCTCTATTACAAATTTTACCTCTTGCTGTATTCACAATATATGCACCTTTTTTCATTTTAGATATCATTTCATCATCAAATAAATTTTCTGTTTCAGGATGAAGAGGACAGTTAATTGTAACAACATCACATACTTTAACCATAGATTCTACAGTTTCATGAAAAGTAAGATTTAACTCTTTTTCAACTGATTCAGGTAATCTATGTCTATCAAAATAATGAAGATGTACATCAAATGGTTTCATTTTTCTTAATGCATCTAAACCAATTCTTCCAGCCGCAACTGTTCCAATGTGCATTCCTTCAACATCGTAAGATCTTTGAACTGCATCAGCAATATTCCATCCACCTTCATTAACAATTCGGTGTTGGTTGTGATAATCTCTTACCATTGAAACAATCATCATTACTATGTGCTCAGCAACTGATCTTGAATTACAAAATGTTACTTCTACAACATCGATTTTATGATCCATTGCTGCCTGTAAATCTACATGGTCTGAACCAATTCCTGCTGTGATCGCAATTTTTAAATTTTTTGCTTTTTCAATTCTTTCTTTTGTTAAATAATATGGAAAGAATGGTTGAGAAATAACTATATCAGCATCAACGATATGTTTGTCAGCTTCACATCCATCTCCATCTTTACTATTTGTTACAACTAACTCATGACCGTTACTCTCTAAAAATTTTCTTAATCCTAATTCACCAGATACACATCCTAATAGTTCTCCAGGCGTAAAATCTCTACCTTTTGGACTTGGTAGTGTCATCCCATCTGGATATTTTTCTAGTTTTGGAAGATCTGACAATGGGTAGCTTTTAGGCATCCCACCTTTTGGATCATCATATAATACGCAAAGTACTTTCATTTTTTCTCCTAATATTTATGTTTTAAAATCTCTCTATAGATATTTTCTTAAGAAAGTGTAGCATAAAATTAGAACATCAATCAAATGAATAGTAGTTGATTAAGGGTATTTCTTTTGCGCCACAAATTTATTAAGAATAATTCCAAAGGCTATTATAATCAAACATCCAGTTAATATTGGAGAGAATAAATAGTCAAACGATACTGAGCCCAATATGACTATAATAGGATTTCCTCCAGCTGGAGGGTGGGTTACATCTAGTAAAATCATCAATCCAACACCAAGACCTACCGCTAAAGGTATTAATATATAAATTGGCAATGGGATAAAATTATAAAATAGAATTCCAATTGTTGAAGTTACTAGATGACCAAATAGTATATTTTTAGGTTTAGCAAATGGACTTTCTGGGTAACCATATAAAAGAACCATTGAGGATCCAAATGATGCAATTAAAAAAAGTCCAAAATTAGTTTTATAAGTTAATAAAGTGAGAACACCAATTGTTATGGTTGTAAAAATCAAAGCTAAAAGGGATCTTATAATTTTATCTTTGTTCATTTATTGTATTACTTTTTTTAAAGCTTTTATTGGAAGTGTTAAACATTCTTTTCTTGCATAATTTTTTTTATCAAAGATCTTTTTAAACTCTTTCCATTCACTTGGAAATGAAATATTTTCTTTATCATTAAACTTATCTAATAATTTTAAAAAATTTTTAATTTTATCTTTACTTTTTTTCTTAAAATTTTTAGTAGCTAAATTTGCAGATGCATTGCAATATATGCAAGATTGAGATTGATAAGAAAAATCTTTTATAACATTGTCTTTAATAATCAAAAAAATTTCAATCTCATCACCACAAATTTGACTTTTATATTTCATCGAATGAGTGCAGTTATTAATATGTTTATTATTTTTGGTATCAGAAGCTATTTTTAAAATATTAATATCCATTAATTTGAGTATTTATTTGATTGTTATTATACAAATTTATATTTATATTTTCATACTTCTTAAATAAAAAAATAGCACATGCTAAACTTAAAAAATCCTAAAGTAGCCATCCCAATCGTATTAATTGCTGGTATTTTTTGGTCATTTGGTCCATATGTTGTAAGGCACATCGATCAACCAGAAACAGTTCCTTGGCAATATTTATTTACAAGAGGAATAGTTATTTTTCTTTTGCTTAATATGTATTTGTTCCTTGAGGAAGGAAAAGAGTTTTATAAAAATTATTTTAAAGTGGGTATATCGGGTCTTATTGGAGGTATTGGTCTTGGTACCGCAATGATTACATTTATATGGTCAATTACTAATACGACAGCAGCTATCACTTTACTTTGTCTTGCAGCAATGCCATTTATAACAGCCTTATTAGGGTTCTTATTCTTAAAAGAAAAAATTTCATTAACAGTATGGATTGCGATTGTAGTTGCAGCAGCGGGTATATGTATAATGGCTTTTGATAATTCTGGTAAAAATTCATTGCAAGGGCTTGTTTTTGGACTTATTTCTGCATTAGGCTTCTCAATTTTTTCAGTTTCACTTAGATGGAGAAAAGAAACACCAAAATTTACTACTGTAGCCTTTGCAGGATTGTTCTGTTTCATATTTTCTGCTGTAATGCTTATATCAAACGATGCTAATTTTTTATCTACTGGAAAAAATGAAGCCTTATTTGCTACTCATGGAACTCTAGTATGCATGGGTTTAATATTATATTCAATTGGATCAAAAAACATTCCAGCAGCTGATCTAACTTTACTCTCACTCACTGAGGTAATAGGTGGAATATTCTGGGTGTGGTTACCATGGATGGGAATTAATGAAGTCCCATCTACGAATACTATTATTGGTGGATTTTTTATCTTTATGTCAATTTTTTACTACAGCCTCATTATGCAGTCTAATAGAAGATTTATAGGTTTAAACTAAAATGAATAATGAAAAAGTAATTGTTAATAGTTGGAATGAATGGGATCCATTGAAACATGTAATAGTAGGTAAAGCAGATGGTACTTGCATACCTGCCCCTGAGCCAGCATTAGATGCCAAAGTTCCAGAAGACAGTGATATGAGAGGAAAATTTGGTCCAAGAACTAAAGATACTGTAGATAAAGCAAATCAGCTTTTAGATGATTTCTCAAATATATTAAAAAAAAGAGGGATTAAAGTTGATAGACCAGATCCAATTGATTTTAATCAAAAAACATCTACACCTGATTGGCAAGCGGAGACAATGTTTGGATGCATGCCACCTAGAGATGTTTTGCTAACTGTTGGTAATGAAATATTAGAGGCTACTATGAGTTATCGATGCCGATGGTTTGAATATTTATGCTACCGACCACTTTTAAAGCAATATTATAATTTAGATCCAAACATGAGACACGAATCTGCTCCTAAACCTAGATTAACAGATGAGGATTACAGAGAAGATTACTTATCAGATAAAATAGGAATTCAAAAAAGACTGGAATGGACAGAAAATAAATATTTTGTGACCACTGAGGAGGAGCCATTATTTGATGCTGCTGACGTTCTAAGATTTGGTAAAGATTTAGTAGTACAACATGGTTTTACAACAAATTTAAAAGGAATTGATTGGTTAAAAAGACATTATAAAGATCACAGGGTTCATGCTGTTAATTTTCCAGGCGATCCTTATCCAATTCATATAGATGCAACTTTTACACCTATAAAAGAGGGTTTAATAATTAACAATCCTCAAAGAAGGCTTCCTAAAGAGCAAAGAAAATTGTTTGAAAATAATGGATGGGAAATTATTGATAGTGCTCAACCTGCACATAATGAGCCTCCTCCTCTATGTTACTCTTCAACATGGCTATCAATGAATGTTTTAGTTTTAGATCCTAAAACTGTATGTGTAGAAAAAAGCGAAGTATACCAAGCAGAACAACTAGATAAATTAGGAATGGAGGTTGTTCCTGTTGAGCTTAGAGACGCTTATGCCTTTGGAGGTGGATTACATTGTTGTACAGCAGATGTTTATAGAGAAGGTGAATTAAAAGATTATTTCCCAAAGCAATAATTGTGACACAGATAAAAACAAAAAGAGATAGAGTAAAATTTGCTTCAGATAACGTTACAGGCGCATGTCCAGAAGTCTTAAATGCAGTTCTTAAAGCTAATGAGGATGACAAAACTCCATATGGTAACGATGAGCTTTCGAAAAATTTACAAAATAAATTTTCAGAAATATTTGAGAAAGAAGTAGTAGTTTTTCCAACAGCCTCAGGAACAGCAGCTAATGCTTTAGCCTTATCAACCATGACTCCTTCTTTTGGAAATATCTATTGCCATAGACTTTCCCATATAAATGTAGATGAATGTGGGGCTCCAGAATTTTATACTGGAGGTGCAAAGTTAGTTAATCTGGACGGTAATAATGGAAAAATTATAGCTGAAGAATTAGATAGTAATATCTCTGGAAAAGGCGTGGTTCATCATACTCAACCATCATCAGTAAGTATTACTCAATTATGTGAAACAGGCGTTGCTTACAATTTAGATGAAATAAAAAAAATATCTGAGATTGCTCACAAACATGATCTAAATATTCATATGGATGGAGCAAGATTTGCAAATGCATTAGTTTCATTAAACTGTTCACCAGCAGAAATGACATGGAAGTCTGGAATTGATGTACTGTCATTTGGAGCAACTAAAAATGGATGCCTAGCAGCAGAAGCCATTATTTTTTTTAAACCAGAGCTAGTTGGAAATCTAGCTTTTTTAATGAAAAGAGCAGGTCATTTACTTTCAAAGATGCGTTTTGTATCAGCTCAATTAGATGCTTATATTTCGGATGAAGTTTGGTTAAAAAATGCAAAGCATGCAAACGCTATGGGGAAAAAATTAAGCCAAGGTTTGCTGAAACATAAAAATATTGAATTAGCTTACCCAACAGATGCAAATGAGGTTTTTGTTAAAATACCAAAAAATATAATTGATCAATTTAATTCACATGGTTACAAAATTAACGATGATGAGTGGGAAGATAAAGCTGTTAGATTAGTTGCTGCCTGGAATACTCATCCAGATGATGTAGAGTCGTTTTTAAATATAATTAAATCTTAATTTAGCTAGGATTTTCTTTAAGGAAGTTTATATAATTTACTATTTCATCAAATTTTTCATCCTCAATATCTTTGTAACTTGCATTGAATTTACTCTTTACACAAATTGCAACATGAGCATAAGGATTTCTGCCTCTAGGATGATTAGGATGATCTGGAAGTTGTCCCTGTAAATAATCGCCAGCTTCCTGGATCAAAACCCACAAACGACGGCGATTTTCCTCATTCATACTACTCTAAACTCTGTTTTATCTAAATCTGGCATAGTCTGTGGCATAGTTTTTCTGCTTAAATCGATGAGTCTTAGTGCGAATAATTTTTAATCCAATCATTTATTCTGGTTTCTAAATTGGAATAAGTTTTATGTATTTCTGTTGAAATCAGCTCTTCTTTATTTGGTTTATCACTATTTTCTAACTCATTAATGATATGAACAGGATCCTCAATGTCCCAATGAACTATTTTTTCAGGAGATGGCCAGACTGGACAAACTTCATCACTGGCATTGTTGCATACGGTAAATACCTGGTCAAATATTGTTTTTTCATCTAAAAATTTATTAAAGTTTTTAGAAGATAGATTTTTTGTATCAAAATTATTTTCATTAAGATATTTAATGACATATTTATTAATTATTCCAGATGGTTTGCTACCTGCACTGTAGCCAATAAATTTATCTTTATGATATTTGTTAACTACACTTTCAGCCAATATACTTCTATGAGAATTGCCGGTACAAACAAATAAAAGTTTTTTCATTTTTAACTTTTATTACTATATATTATTTTTCTATACTTAATGAATGCTAAATCTAAATTGTAACAAAACTGAAACATTCTTAATTTAAAGTAACATTGTGGATATTAAATCAAATATTACCAATTTATTTAAAATTATAGAGGAAATTGGATCAGACAAACAATATGGAAATGAAAAAGTTTCACAACTAGAACATGCAATTCAATGTGCATTATTGGCAAAAAAAAATAATGAAAACAATTTTTTTATAACTGCAGCTCTATTCCATGATATTGGTCACTTAATTAATAATGATAAAGAAGCCATCAAAAAAGGAGTAGATAAAAAGCATGAGAATTCAGGATCCTTTTTTCTTTCTAAATTTTTTCCAGAAGATGTTACAAGACTAATTAAAGGGCATGTACCAGCTAAAAGATATTTAGTTTATTATGAGAAAGGATATTATGAGGCTCTATCTATTGCCTCAAAAAGAAGTTTGGATGTTCAAGGTGGTAGTTTTTCTGAAGAAGAGGCAAACGAATTTATTAAACAACCTTTTATGCAAGATGCAGTTAGACTAAGGAAATATGATGATCTTGCTAAAGTTGAAAATTTAGAAATTCCAAATATAAATTTTTTTTATAAACATGTGGAAAGCAGTTTTAAATAAATTTTTTTTTGTTTAGAAAAATTGCAGTTACGTTTCCAAATATTGCCAATATAAAAAATATAAATATTAACAAGTCATACCCCCCTACATTCCATATCAAGGAACCTATCCATGGACCAGCAATACTACCAATCATATATTGTAAAGCTAAAATACCATGAATATTGCCAAAGTTTTTTTGGCCAAAAGTATCATTTTGAACCAAAGGTTTTAAAATAGCCATACTGCCATATGCTGAACTATTAAATAAAACAAATAAAAATGCTAAGTAATGATTAATATTTATAAAGTATAAAAATATCATTCCAACTACCATCGAGTAAAAACAAATTACAAATAATTTTAAATTTGACTTATCACTTCCATATATCATAACTAAAATTCTACCTATTACTTGTCCTGGTCCAAACAGAGATGCTGTCAATACAGCTTGGGATAGACTCATCCCTTTTTCCTGCAACATTGGAATTACATGAGTTGTAATAGCACCAATATTAAATCCAATAACAAACAATGAAAAACTAAATAACCAAAATCTATAATCTTTAAGTATTATTTTAAGCTTTGAATTTTGATCTGTTTTCTTTTCAATTTTTTTAAACTCTTTTATAATTATATTTTTGAAACCAAAATAATTAGCTGGTGAACTAATCAATATATTTAATATTCCAAAAATAAATACAGTAAATCTCCAGTCATATTGTTCTGTTAAATAAGTAGCAGTAGGAAATGTGTATGTGCTTGCAAATCCAGCAAATAAAGTAATTATTGCAATAGATGTTTTGGCCTTTGATTTTAAATTAATAGTAATGACACTAAAAAGCATCGTATAAAGACAGCCACCCGAGGTTGCACTGACAAGTATCCAAGCAAGTAAAAATCCACCATATGTATCTACTGATGAAAGATAAATTATACTTAGTCCTAACAGTATAGGACTGGTCCACATCATTGGAAAACTTAGATTTCTATCTACAATCTTACCTAGAAAAGGTAAAAGTAAACTATGCACAACTAAGCCTAGAGAATAAATAAAAGTTAAGTTGTTTCTTGAAATACCAAGTTCGTTTTCCCAAGTTAGCAACAACGCTGAGAACAGGTACATACAACTGCTGTAACAAAAGGTAACTGATATACCTATTAAAAATGCTGGCAAATATTTCACAAATTTTTTTATTTCTTTAACATTTTTTTAACAAAAGTAAGTTAATAGATTATTATGAATAAAATCCTAATCTCATTTATATTAACTTTATCCACAATTTCTATTACTCAAGCTGACAATCATGCTAAAATAACAGAGCAACAAGCCGGCAGTAGTTATTCACAAAATACTGAGGATACATTTAAAAATGAAATAGGGAATTGTGAAGACCCTGGCGTACTTATGTTAAGAGCCACTGTTAAAAATGATATTTCAAGATCTAGTCCCGAAAAAGCATCTGAGGCAGAAGCATTAATGAAAGAGGGCATGAAATTGTGTAATGAAAATAGAGTTTTTGAGGCAAAACTAAAATTAGAAGACGCTAAAACAACTGCTAGAGCAGGATTAGTAGATGGAGAGGATCCATCTATAACTAAAGTTGTTGTTGACAATAATGAGATAACAAAGGAAGAAAAACCTTGGTGGAAATTCTGGAAAGATTGATTTTTATCTTTTTAAATTCCTAAATTAAAATTTCTAGAAAAATTTTTGATAAAGGTATTTTTCTATTTACCTTACAATTAATTGATCTGATCCAATTAATATTCTTCTAAGCCAAGCAGATAATCTATCCATAAATATTACTACAGCCAAAACTAATATTGCCATGTAGGCGACATTTTCAAAATCATTTCCAGTACCTAGTGCACCTAAAAATTGTAAACCAATTCCTCCTGCGCCCATTGCACCTATTATTACGGCTCCTCTAGTATTTGACTCTAAATAGTATAAGGATTGAGATACAAAAATTGGAAGTATTTGAGGAATTATACCAAATCTATGTTGTAGAAATTTGCTAGCCCCTGTAGATTGAACTCCTTCTTGTTGTTTCTTCTCAGTATTTTCAATTGCTTCAGAATACAATTTCCCTAACGTACCTGTATCGGTAAAACCAATCGCAAAAATACCAGTGAAGGGTCCTGGACCAAAAGCTCTTAAAAATATTAAACTCCAAATTAAAAAGTCTATTCCTCTTAAAGTATCAAATAATCTTCTCAACGTAAATCTTAGAGCTTTAATAGGTGTAACGTTGTATGCAGCAAGGAATGACAAGGGCAGAGCCATTACCGTAGCAAACATTGTCCCAAGTACAGCCATAACTATTGTTTCGAGCATTGCCCACCAAACTCTACCGTGCATAAATGCTTCATTATCCTTAATCTCTGTTAAGAAAAGTTTTAAATTAGACATTTCAGGAACAACTCTTTCTTTAGAAAAAGTCAAACCTAATGCTTCGAAAAAGCTATATGGTTCTAACGGACTTGAGAAATCAAACCAAAAATATTTCCATCCTATGCTGTAACGATGAATTTCTACTTTTTTAGGATATACCTGAACTCTCTCATGTAAAGTTGGTCTAAATTCAACTCTGTTTTCTGTAATTCTAAAACCTTTTAAGTCATCTTTAGCTAAGTCTTCCGAACCTACTACGTAAGGTTTACCATTTGCGTTTAATTTTATGGTAAAATCTCTTTCGTATTTAGGGAAATTTACAATCTCAACCCTATCTTTGTATAATATTGCTTTACCTTCATTATTAAATTCAATGACATTTCCAATATTATCAGACTTTTTATAAAACCATTCTGGAATTGATTTATCAAGATTGTCTCTTCCATAAACACTTCTATAGTTACCCTCAAAAGCTATTTTAATATCGTCAGGATTTTCCCATTTCATAGTAACATGATCTTTGTGAGCGTATGTGTCTAAAACAAACATCGCCGCATTTTGTGGCTTCCATTTTTTTGGAATATCCACAACATCTAAAGTAAAAAAACCTATTATTAAATATATTAAAATGAGAAAGAAAATTATTTGACCTTTTATTCTACTTTTTTTAGCTTGATTGAATGTGTCAGGAAATAATTTTCGAATATTATCTCTTTCAATTGCTAAACTAGAACTCATTGATTTACTCCAATTAAATTATGTCTCCAATATGCAGACAAATAATCCAATGCAATTATCGTACCAACCAACAAGAACATACATGCCAAAACATCAGCTCCATAATTCCATTGTATTAAAGCTGCTAACATTTCTCCAATTCCTCCTGCGCCAACAAAACCTAATATAGTAGATTCTCTAACATTAATTTCTAATCTTAAAATTCCATAACTTAAAAACAAAGGTAGTACTTGTGGAAGAACTGAGAACCTTATTTTTTGTGTCCAAGTTGCACCAACAGAACTTAAACCTTCAATAGGTTTTCCATCACAATTTTCTATAGCCTCTGTAAATAATTTACCGAGTGCTCCAGCAGTGTGTATCGTAATAGCAATCACTGCTGGTAAAGATGATTTACCCATCAAATATAAAAACACCATTGCTATTATTAATGTTGGAAATGATCTTGTCACATCCATAAAAAATTTTGTAAATTGAATAACTCTTTTATTTCTTATTAAATTTCTACTAGAGAAGATTGCAAAAATAACTGCCAAAACAAATCCGATCGAAGTTGAAAATAATGCAATATTTAATGTAGTAATTAATTCAGGTATGTATTTTACAACTCTTGGCCAATATTTCCATCCCATCTCAAATGTATCAATAAATAAATCTCTTGGATAATTAAAAAAATTAGCTATACCTCTACCAAAAGATCCTGCATTTGCCTCTAACGATACCAGGGTACCACTAAAAAAAACTAATATTAAAATTGCAATACCTAATAGTGAGGATCTAGTTCTCTGGTTTGTTAATTTTTTTAAATTAACTTCAATTTGTTCTAAATTTGCTGGTAATGCTTTTGACATAATATTAAAAACCAAAAAAATTAGAGGCAAAGATTTTAAGTCTTTGCCTCTAAATGGGGTACTTAATTAATTATTTTTTTGTGCTTCAATTTTAGCTTTTCTAGCAGCTACAACCGACTCATAAAAAGAATGATCTACCGGAACCCATTTTTTAACAATACCGTTTGCAACGTTTTCGCTGCACTTCGGATCGTTTTCGTGTATCCATTGTTTCATTCCAATCATTACTTGATGTGCTCTAACAGGTAAAAAAGTAGGCATCACAATTGGACCATTAGGAATTAATTTTGAAGACCAAATTTGAACAATGTCGTCCATATTTAAAATCCCTTTATCAACCATTTTTCTTAAATTCCCTGACGAATATCCTTCTTCCCAGCTACCAACACCAGATACCCATGTTACACCAGCATCAACATCACCATTCATTACCGCTAATACATTGTTTTCATGCCCACCAGAAAATTGTGTTTTTGAAAAATATGTATCTGGATCCATACCCATAGCCTTTAATTCAATTGACGGAATTAAAAAACCTGATGTAGAGTTAGGGTCAGCCCAACCAAAGGATTTACCTTTAAGGTCTGCCATTGATTTAATTCCAGATGATTTAGTTGCTACTGCAACAGAGTAGTAACCCATATCACCAGTTGGCTGCATTCTTGTTAGTACTGGTACTACTGCAGTTGGATCTTTTAAATACATACCTGCGTATCCTGAAGAACCGAACCAAGTGTAATCTAGATTACCACCTAGCATCGACTCCATTGTTCCAGCGTAGTCTTTAAAAGTAAAAAATTTAGCTGGTACACCATAAGCGGCTTCGATATACGGCATGAAACATTCATTTCTAGCTATAATATCTTGTGCTGCTTCGTCACCTAAAAAACCAACTCTAAACTCTGGTTGGTATTTACTTAAGTCCATTTTTGGACCCGTGTAAGTTACCGCATTAGCTTGGGTTGAAAAAAACACCATAGCTAAAAGTGCAATAACTCTTGTTAGTTTATTAAACATAATTGTCTCCTTTTGATAATTTTAGTCTCTCGACTTGTTTGTATTTGTAACGATGAGTTATTGATCTCATGCAGTTGCAAATTCTTTCTTAACATCTCCATTTATCTTTTTTTTTGTTTTAAGCTCAGTGGATGTTACTTGTGGTTCAAAAGCTTCATCAGCTTCTGCACCATAAATTTCTCTTGCAAGTTTGTCTGATAATTTTTCTGGTAAATCATCAAAGACAATTGCGCCATCTTTCATTCCAATAATACGGTCACAATAGGTTTTTGCTGTATCTAGGGTATGAAGATTTGAAATGACCGTTAAATTTTTTTCATCATGAATTTTTCTTAATGACTCCATTACCATTCTTGCATTCATTGGGTCTAAAGATGCTATAGGTTCGTCTGCTAAAATCATTTTAGGATTTTGCATCAAAGCTCTACATATAGCTACACGTTGCTGTTGACCTCCAGATAATGTTTCAGCTCTTTGGAGAGCAGTGTTAGCCATACCTAAGTTGTTAAGTAAAATCAAAGCATCAGCTCTTTCATCACGAGAAAACATTTTTAAAGATGCCCTAAATGAACTTTGATAATTTAATCTACCTAAAATGACATTTGTTAATACATCAAGTCTTGGCACTAAGTTAAATTGTTGAAAAATCATTGCACAATTTCTCTGCCAAGATCTTTTTTCTTTGCTTTTAAGTTCTAATATATTTTGACCATCGACTTCTATTTTTCCATCTGTTGAATCTGTTAGTCGATTAATGATTCTTAGAAGAGTAGATTTACCTGCACCTGATCTTCCAATAATTCCTATCATTTGAGGTTTATTGACCTCAAATGAGACATTTTTTACGGCATGATTATTGCCAAAATATTTATTTACATT
The DNA here is from genome assembly GCA_902567045.1 of uncultured Pelagibacteraceae bacterium. GTDB lineage: Bacteria > Pseudomonadota > Alphaproteobacteria > Pelagibacterales > Pelagibacteraceae > Pelagibacter. The sequence goes on along the minus strand of CACFLJ010000010.1, from coordinate 32,139 downwards.
ACTAATGAGCATGCAATTTTATGCACCTCAATTCTTTAAGAAATGTTAAAACTTTATTAATGAAATTTATAAGTTTTGTTTAATTATTGTTAAAAATAAACTACAGGTAGAAAATACAGTATTTATTACTCTAAACTTTAACAAGTATCTGAATTTTAGACCCATCAAAATAACTTTCACTTAGCTCTATCGGGGTTTTATTAAAGTCAACATTAATAGATGTCGTTTTTATTAAAGGTTTTCCAACATCAATATTTAAAAGATTTGATTTTATTTTGTCTGAAATTTCAGCGCTTATTAACGTTTTAGATCTTATTATTTTTTTAACATTTAATAAATTAAAGGCTTTATTTACAGACTGTTTTTTAACAAAATGCTTAATAAATTTTGGAAATCTATCATGTGGTATTGATCTAAATGTTATTACAGAAGGAGAATTATTTATATATCCTATACTATTTATTCTAGTGACTTTTTCTTTTTTATTTAAATTCAATTCTTTTTTTTCAAATAAATTACATTCTGCAATATCAAAACTTTTGATTTCAATTCGTGCTGATTTGTTCTCTTCAAGAATATTTTCAGTAAAACGAACATTTTTGCTTATTGAATAATTAATTTTTGATGTTTTTACAAAAACACCCAAACCTCTTTTTGAATATATTAAATTATCATTTTTAAGTTCTTTAAAAGCTCTTCTTATAGTGTGTCTATTAACATTGAACTGTTTTGCATACTCACCCTCGGAATCTAATTTTTTATTAATTTTGTACTTATTTAAAACAATTTCTCTTTTAATTGAATTGTATATTTCTTTCCAAAGCAAATCTTTTATTGTCATAAAATTTTAATAAATAATTTATTGAAATTTTTTTTAATTTTGTTACTTGTCTAGTTGTATAGTATTATGCAAAATGAATCAAGAAAACAATGGTTAAGTTCTTTAGCAACAGCAGATGAAAATTATCTCATTTCGCTTTGGGATAATTTAAATATGAAAATAGAATATAATTGGTTAAGAGAACCTGAGATTGGCAGTGTTATGGTTCAGGGAAAAGTAGGCGCCACAGGTGATAATTTTAATGTTGGAGAAGTAACTATAACGAGATGTTCATTAAATTTAGATAAAAAAATCCAAGGCCATGGTTATGTTCAAGGTAGAAATAAATATAAATCCAAAATTGCAGCTTTGTGTGATGCATTGATGCAAACTGAAAAAAAAGAAATAATTAAAAGAAATATAATAGATAAATTAATTAAATATAAAAATAACAAAAGAAATGAAATATTATCTAAAACAGAAGCTACTAAGGTTGATTTTTTTACCTTGGTAAGAGGTGAGGATAAATAATTTATGGAAGTTGTTTCAAAAAAAAATAATTCTCAAACAAGTGCTGATTATTTTAGAAGTATTTTGTTTGCAACTTCATATCCTGGTTCGATCGAAATATTAGACAATATAAATTCGCCTTCGAACATGTTTTCAGCCAGTTGCTCTATTATAAAAACTTTTTGTGACAGTTATTCAAATATTTTTTTAGGTCGTAATATTAATAATCCAGAAACTATTGAATGGATTAAATTTAATACAGGTGCAAATATTACAGATAAAAAAAATGCAAATTTTGCAATTGGTACTTGGGATGATCTTTTACCACTAGGTGAATTTAAAAAGGGGGACGAGCAAAATCCTGATCAATCGTGTACTATTATTTGCCAGTCTCAATTTGAAAAACCAAATGCCATAATTACTGGTCCTGGTATTAAAAGTTCTAAAAGTATATTTTTACCTGATAGAGAGATTATAAAAAAAAATAACCAGCAATTTCCATTAGGACTTGATTTTTATTTTGTTGATAATAAAAAATTTTATTCAATACCAAGATCACTAAAAATAGGAGAACTATAAAATGTATGTATCTGTAAAAGGTGGAGAAAAGGCAATCAATAATGCACATTCTTGGTTATCTGAAATAAGAAGAGGCGATGTAAATATAGCAGAACTAAATATTAAACAAATTAGTGAACAACTAACTTTAAGTGTTGATAGAGTTATGTCAGAAGGATCTTTATATGACAAAGATTTGTCTGCTCTTGCAATCAAACAGTCTAGAGGTGACTTGATTGAAGCAATTTTTCTAATGAGAGCCTATAGAACTACTTTACCTAGAATTGGTTCAAGCAAACCTATCGAAACTAGCAAAATGTTATGCCTGAGAAGAATATCTGCAACATTTAAAGATATCCCAGGTAAACAAAAGTTAGGCCCAACATTTGACTACACACACCGTTTACTTGACTTCAAACTTCTTGCTGATGGTGAGTATGAAAAAGCTAAGATTGAAAAATATGATGATAAAGAAATCCCGCATGTTTTAAGCTTTTTAAATAAAGAAGGATTAATTCAGAAAGAAATACCTAGTGGCAAAACATCTAAAGATATTACAAGAAACCCAATTAATTTTCCTTTAACAAGATCTGAACGATTGCAATCTCTTTCAAGAGGAGATGAGGGTTTTCTTCTTGGTTTAGCTTACTCAACACAGAGAGGTTATGCTAGAAACCATGCATTTGTTGGTGAATTAAGAACTGGTTACGTTGAGGTTCAATTTGAAATTCCAGAATTAGGTATAGAAATAAATATTGCTGATGTCATGTTTACTGAGTGTGAGTCAGTAAACCAATTTAAAGGTAGTAAAAAAATACCTGCTCAATTTACCCGTGGATATGGTTTAGTTTTTGGTCAATTAGAGAGAAAAGCTATTTCTATGGCTTTAGTTGATAGATCAATGAGATGGAAAGAATTTGGTGAGGAGTACTTAGGTGTTGCTGCTCAAGATGAAGAATTTGTTATATCTCATTGTGATAATATTCAAGCCACAGGTTTTTTAGAACATATCAAATTACCTCATTATGTAGATTTTCAAGCGGAATTGGATTTAGTAAGAAAAATTAGAGAAGAGTATAAAAAAAATGAACAACGTACTTAAATTTAAAAATAATAAAACTGATGTTGCAGCTCAAGATGAAATATATAATTTTGCATATTTAGACGAAAATACAAAAAGAATGATAAGAAGAGCTTTGATTAAAGCTCTTTGCATACCAGGTTATCAAGTTCCATTTTCATCTAGAGAAATGCCTATGCCATATGGATGGGGAACTGGAGGGGTTCAAGTAACATCGTCATGTTTAACAACTGACGATGTGATAAAAGTTATTGATCAAGGAGCAGATGATACTACAAACGCAGTTTCAATTAGAAATTTCTTTAAAAAAACTGCTAATATTGAGACCACAGAAAAAACAAGCCAAGCATCGATAATTCAGACAAGACACAGAATTCCAGAAGAAAAGTTAAAAGAAAAACAAATACTTGTTTATCAAGTTCCAATACCAGAACCTCTTGCGTTTTTAGAACCAAGATATCAAGAAACTAAAAAAATGCATGCACTATCAGAATATGGAATTATGCATGTAAAGTTATATGAAGATATTACCAAAAATGGTCATATAGAAACAGCATATGCTTATCCAGTAAAGACAAATGATAGATATATAATGGACCCATCACCTATTCCAAAATTTGATAACCCAAAAATGAACAATAACCCTGCTATTCAGTTATTTGGAGCAGGAAGAGAGCAAAGAATTTATGCAATACCACCATATACTGAAGTAACGAGTCTTGATTTTGAGGATTATCCATTTGATCCCTCAAAGGCACCTCATAAATGTTCTATTTGTGGATCAAATGAGAGTTTTTTAGATGAAATAATTACTGATGATGACGGTAATAGATCATTTATATGTTCAGATACAAATTATTGTAATCAAAGAATGGAAAATAATTAAATGCAACCAATTTTGTCAGTTCATAATTTAAACAAATATTACGGTAATCAAGTGGGATGCAAAAATATGAATTTGACATTATATCCTGGGGAAGTCGTTGGTGTAGTAGGAGAATCTGGCTCAGGAAAAACAACTTTTATAAATTCCATATCAGGCAATCTTATTCCTGATAGTGGAAAAATCTTAATTGAAACAGGTAATGAAACGATTGATTTTCTAGAAATATCTGAGTCATTGAAAAGGTTATTGATAAGAACTGAATTAGCTTTTGTTCACCAAAATCCTAGAGACGGTTTAAGATTAGATGTAAGTGCTGGTGGAAATATTAGTGAAAGATTAATGTCGATTGGACAAAGAAATTATGGAAATATTAGGCAAACTATTTTTAAATGGTTAGATAAAGTGGAAATCGATAAAAGTAGAGTAGATGATTTTCCAAGAACATTTTCTGGTGGAATGTTGCAAAGATTACAAATAGCAAAAAATTTGGTTACGAGTCCTAAAATAATTTTCATGGACGAACCAACAGGAGGTCTTGATGTTTCTGTTCAAGCAAAAATTTTAGATTTGTTAAGAAAATTAGTTAGAGAATTAAATTTATCAGTTGTAATCGTTTCTCACGATTTAGCAGTGATTAGATTGTTAGCTGATAAAATTATTGTTATGAAAAATGGAGAGGCTGTTGAGTCTGGACTTTGTGATCAGGTATTAGATGATCCGCAACATTCTTATACTCAGTTATTAGTTAGTTCAGTATTACAGGTTTAAAAATGATAGAACTAAATAAAATTACAAAAAAATTTACACTTCATAATCAGGGCAAAACAAACATATTAGTTTTTAATAATTTGAATTTGAAAATTAATCCTGGAGAAATTGTAGCGTTAACAGGACCATCAGGTGTTGGAAAGTCTAGTATTTTAAAAATGATTTATGGAAACTATGTTTTTCAATCAGGACAAATTAAAATTAATAATCACAACATAGATCATAAATATCCGAGAAATATTATTGAACTTAGAAAAAATATAATAGGATATGTTAGTCAATTTCTAAGAGTGATACCTCGTGTTCCTACAATTGAAATTGTTATGGAGCCCTTATTAGAAATAAATTCAGATCAAGATGAAGTTCGTGAAAAAGCTGAAAAAATTTTACTAAAACTTAATATAGATAAAAACTTATGGAATTTATCGCCACTAACTTTTTCAGGTGGAGAACAACAAAGAGTTAATGTTGCTAGGGGACTGATTAGAAATTATCCATGTTTATTACTAGATGAACCAACTGCTAGTTTAGATAGTGTTAACAAAGATATTGTTTTGAATTTGATTAATGAAAAAAAAGATAGTGGATCTTCAATAATTGGTATTTTTCATGATGAATATTCACGTAAATATTTAAATGCTAGGGAAATAGATATTACAAAAATATCAAATGCAAAATAACGGTCAGCTTATCGTAGTCGTTGGACCATCAGGATCAGGAAAAGATACTTTATTAAAAAAAGTAATTAAAAAAATTCCTAATTCCATTTTGGTAAAAAGGTACATTACTAGGAAAAAAGATATTAAAAATGAAGATCATTACAGCATATCAATTAAAAATTTTGAAGATAAGATTTTAAAAAAACATTTCTTTGTTTACTGGAAAGCTCATGGTTTTTCATACGGTATTCCATTTAAGGAAATAAAAAAAATAGAGAAAGGTAAAACAGTAATTTTTAATGGATCAAGAAAAGTACTTTTTAAAGTAAAAAAAAAAGTTAATAACGTTAAAATAATTAATATTATTGCCCCATCAACAATTATTAAAAAGAGACTTGTAAATCGAGCTAGAGAAGACAAAAAATCAATTAATGAAAGGATAAAAAGAAAAATTAATTTACTACCGAAAAATATAATTACTATAAATAATAATAAATCAATAGCTATAGGTGCAAATAAATTGAAAAAAATAATTTTAGCTAAGTGAAAAATTTTCTAAATTCTCAAACATTCCTTTTTGGTTTTCACCAAATATATATATTTTATCAAAATTATTTATTTCATTTAAAATGATTTCTTTGTTTCTTTCAATTTTTTTTAACTCAAGGTACAATTTGTTTCCTGTGACCTCTGATGCAAGGGTCATATGGAAATTAAATTCTGACATTAAATAGGGGTATCCCCATTTATATAAAATATTTAATTGTAATTTACTTAGTTTAGAGGGATTTCTTCTATCAATTTCTTTTTTTGTAAGAGGTGACCTAAATTTAAATAATTCTCTAACTAGTCTATTTGATAACTTATTAATGTTATTATTTTTTTTATTTTGAACAAAAGCATAAAAATTATTTATTTTTTTTAATTTAAATTTATAAAATTTAAATTTTTTGAATTTTTTTGCTATTTCCTCAGTTTTTTTAAATAATGTATTGGTACTATAATTTTTGTTTAGTTTAAAAGGAGGAATAAGTGTGCCGTGAAACCCATATTTCTTTGCAATTAAAACATTTTTATCTATGTTTATTAAGTTTTTAATTCCAAATCTGTTTAGATAATTAATTCTATGATTGTTATTTATTAACTTTGCATTAAGTGGATCCCAACCGAACCAATATCTGCCAAATTCTTCTAGACTACTCTCTTTTGGAGGTGCATAATAAATAGCGTATCTAGAATATTTTTTCATAATTCAACTTATAATACTTATATAAATTTTCTCTAATTTAAAATATTTGTAACAATTCATGTGTATTAAAAAGTGATGCATGAATATATTTTAAACAATGCCATGATAATTAAAAAAGATGAAATCGTTCATGGTCATATCAGGATTAAAGATAACAAGATTGTCGATATAAGTAGTGGATTAAGTAATAACAAAAGTTCTATAGACTGCGAAAAAGATTATATTTCGCCAGGATTGGTTGAATTACATACTGACAATCTTGAAAGACACATGACACCAAGACCTAAAGTTTCATTTCCAGTAGAAAATGCAATTTTATCTCATGATAGAGAATTAGCATCTGTTGGAATAACTACAGTTTTTGATGCATTAAGAGTTGGTTCTATTGAAAAAACAGGAAAATATAAAAAATATGCAAAAAACTGTTCGGATATAATTTCAAGTTTTAAAAAAGATAATATTCTCAAGATTGATCACAAAATACATTTAAGAGCTGAAACTTGTTCGGAGAATTTGATTGATGAATTAGACGAATACAATGAAACTCACGATGTAAAACTGATTAGTATAATGGATCATACACCAGGTCAGAGGCAATTTAGAGTTATAGATAAGTACAAAGAATATCTTTCAATTAAACACGGTATGACAGAAAATGAAATGGAAATTCATTTTGATCACTTAAAAAATCTTCAAAAAAAAAATAGCAAGAAACACATAGATAAAATTTTAGAATTTAAATCATCATATGATTGTATTTTGGCTAGTCACGACGATACCACAGAAAATGATGTTCATAATTCAAATAAATATGGAGTAAAATTGGCTGAATTTCCAACAACATTAGAAGCAGCCAAAACTTCTAAAGATTACAATATTAAAGTTATGATGGGATCTCCTAATTTACTTAGGGGAGGTTCACATTCTGGAAATATATCTGCAAAAGAACTCTTAGAAAATGATTGTTTAGATATCTTAAGCTCAGATTATATTCCATCATCATTAATTATATCTGTTGTCAAATGGGGTTTAGAAATTGATAATCTTCCAAAAGCATTTGCAGCAGCTAGTCACGCTCCATCTATAGCTACAAATTTAAATGATAGGGGTTTAATTGATAACAATAAAAGAGCAGATTTAGTAAGGTTTAAAGTTTATCAAAATTTACCTGTTGTGAAAAACGTTTGGTCAAACGGAATCCAAGTAAGTTAAAATATTGCGGTTTTTTTCACTTTTGTTTCGAGTTTAAACTTTAAAATCCACCACGCCAATTATTTTTAGATTTCAAATCTTTCTCTTCTTGTTTTGAAGTAGGTCTAAATAAATAAAAGCCTACGACAACAATAACGAATATACCTAAAATAATTTCAATCATGTAAGTATCTAGGATTTAATTTTATAACCTTTTTTGAGTAAAACAGACACGATTGTTACACAAATTATTAAAAAAAATACCATTGAGCTAATGCTGATCCAAATATTGAAATCAGAAACTCCATAGAACGCATATCTTAAACCATTAATTAAATATACTACCGGATTAAAATAAGTAACGGTTTGCCAGAACTCTGGTAACATATCTAATGAATATAAACTTCCCCCCAAGAAAACCATGGGTGTAACAACTAATGTTGGAATAATTGACATTTGTTCAAAGTTAGAACTCATCAAGCCAATTAAAAAACCAAATAAAGCAAAGGTAAAAGCCACAAGAACTAATAAAAAAACCATTAGTAATGGATACATCACTTGAACTTCTACAAAAAAAGTTGCTGTAATAAAAATTACTACACCTACTAACAAAGTTTTAGTCGCACCTGCTCCAACGAATGCAAGGACAATTTCAAATGTAGAAATTGGAGCTGCTAAAATTTCATACATTGTACCGTTAAATTTTGGAAAAAAAATACCAAATGAAGTGTTACTAATTGATTGGGTAAGCAACGTAAGCATTAATAGACCTGGAACAATAAATGATCCATAACTGATACCATCAATATTCTCCACATAACCTCCTATCACTGAGCCAAAAACGATAAAGTATAAAGAGGTTGAAAGCACTGGTGAAAAAAGAGATTGCAACAAAGTTCTTTTAAAACGATCCATTTCATGAAGATACATGGCTCTAAATGCATAATAATTAAATTTCATTATTCTCCTTTACTAAATTAACAAATATTTTCTCTAAAGTAGTTTGTTCAGTTTTTAAATCCTGCAGCTTTAAACCTGCATCTTTTAAATCTTTAAGTAAGTTAGTTATCCCAGTGCTTTCTGAATTAACATCATAAGTGTATTCTACTGTTTTGTTATCTTTACCTATTTCTAAATTATATTTACCTAAACTATCAGGGATTTCACTAATTTCACTTTGAAGATTTACACTTAACTTTTTCTGACCCATCTTTTTTAATAATTCTTTTGTTTCATCAATAACAATTATTTCCCCCTGATTAATAACTGCTACCCTATCTGCTATTGCTTCTGCTTCTTCAATATAATGGGTGGTTAGAATAATTGTTACTCCAGTTTTTCTTAAATCTTCAACTACTTTCCACATATCTCTTCTTAACTCAACATCAACTCCTGCTGTCGGTTCGTCTAAAAATAATATTGAAGGTTCATGAGACAAAGCTTTTGCAATTAAAACTCTTCTCTTCATTCCACCAGATAGTTGTCTTAACCTTAGATCTTTTTTATCCCACATACTTAAATCTTTTAAAATTTTTTCTATATGTTTTGGGTTAGGTTTATTCCCATTTAATCCTCTTGAATAAGAGACATTGTTAAAAACAGTTTCAAATAATTCTAATGTTAACTCTTGAGGGACTAATCCAATTCTTGAACGTGTCTCTCGATAATCTTCAATAATATCAAAATTTTCAACAGTTACTTTTCCTGAGGAAGGTGTAACAATACCACATATAATACTAATTAAAGTTGTCTTGCCTGCACCATTTGGTCCTAGTAGAGCTATAATCTCTCCTTTATTTATTTCTAAGTTAACTTTTTTTAAAGCTTCAAATCCGTTATCGTAAACTTTTGAAAGATTGTTAATAGATATTTGATTAGTAGACATGTAATTTGTTGATATATAGAGACATTTTACTCAATTACAATATCTAGCCTACAAACTTAAAATTGAATTAATCTCTAAAGTTTATAAATTCAATTGGAAGCCCTATATCTATAGCTTCTATTGCAGATATTGCTTCTTGAAGGTCATCTCTTTTTTTTCCTTGCGCTCTTAATTCTTCGCCTTGAATTTTAATTTGGATTTTAAGTTTTAGTTTTTTTACATCAGCAATAATCTTCTTAGCATTTTCTTGGCTAATACCCTCTGCTAATTCACTGACTTGTCTGATGGTTCCACCAGCTGCACCTTCTGAATTTTTAACGATTATTACTCTTGGATCTACTTTTCTTCTTATAAGATGAACTTGTAGCAATTCATTTACTTGTTTTAATTTTAATTCATCTGGCGCTATTGTAGTTATTATTTTATCTTTTCTCTCAATTGAAATATTAAGACCTTTAAAATCATATCGGTTAGCAATTTCTCTTAAACAATTTGCAAGAGCATTGTCAAATTCTTGATAATTAATTTTACTTATTACATCAAATGAAGGCATAATTTTAATATTCTATACAATATTACATTTTTTTATGAGAACAACCTTCTTTAATCATTGTTATAATTTTTAAAATTTTAGTATATTTTAATTTCAAATGTCCAAAGGTAAAATTAAAATTCATATAAGAAATAATCACTGGAAAAAAGGTTCTTTGCCTTGTGATTTAGAAGGTGAAAAAAATAGTAGTGTTCAAAAAGAATTATTTGAGAATTTTCTTAATAAATATTCTGATATAAAAGATAAGATTTCGTACATAGTTGATTGGGATGATGATAATTGGAAATCTTCAATGAAAGATGCAGATATTTTGCTTACATGGAATTTTCCAACAAATAATTTAATCAAAATTGCACCAAACTTAAAATGGATACATATTGTTTCAGCGGGTGTTAATCATCTCTATCCATTTAATTGGCTTAAAAAAGATTTAATTTTAACAAATAGTAGTGGAATACATTCTAAAAAGGCAGGTGAATTTGGATTAATGAGTGTTTTGATGCTTCAAAACCATATGACAAGAATAATAACTAATCAAAAAAAAAAAGAGTTTGTAACTTTATTAAGTAACCCAATTGATAGTAAAAAAGTTGTAGTAGTAGGTACTGGATCATTAGGTGGGTCAATGATTAAACATATCAGCTCATTAGGAGCAAAAGTTATTGGAGTTAATAGAAGGGGTAGAGCAGTTGAAGGTTGTTCGAAAGTAATAACATTTGATAGGATTGATGATGTCATACCTGAGGCTGATTTTCTTTATTTAGCTGCACCAGAAACAAACGAAACAAAAGGATTAATTAATAAGAAAAGATTAGATCTTCTTAAAGCTACGTGTGGAATTGTTAATATTGGTCGTCAATCTGTAATGGATTATGAGCATCTAAGAAAAAAATTAAAAAAAAATGAAATTGCTGGAGCTATTTTAGATGTTTTTTCAGAAGAGCCCATAAAAAGAAATTCTAAATTTTGGGAAACACCAAATTTAGTAATTACACCTCATATATCTTCAGATAGTAAAGGAAATTATATAGAGATGGTTTTAGAAAAGTTTTTCAAGAATTTAAAACTATTTATTGAGAAAAAAGATTTGCATAATCAAGTGGATCCTAAATTAGGTTATTAATTATTTTGGTAACCAGGAACTGTACAAAGGGTTATCATTGGTAATTGGAAGTTTGATACTTTTGTTTTGTCTTGATGAACTGTAAACAGCTGTTACAAATTCTAAAGATTTTCTAGCATCCAATAAAGTTACTTCATCACTAACTTTTCCATCAAGTTTGTTGGCTATTTCATTAAACATTCCTGCGTACCATGATTTAGGTTTTTCGACTTTTGACAATACTTCATCAATTTGACTTTGTGAAATAGGAGCTCTTGGTAAAAATACCCATTCATCGTCAGCTGGATTATAAGGTTTATCTGGAGATGCCCCCGATTCTACTGTCAGTCCATCAAAACAGAATTTTAGTCTACTGGTATCATTTGCTGCACCTAGGGTGATTGAGCTAGTGACCAATGTTCCATCTTCCATTTCTATTGATAAAGATGCACAGTCTTCGACTTCTATATCATTTACTCTTGTTGTTAATTTTGCAAATACATTTGAAATTGGTCCTAGTATCATACTCACTAAGTCATGAATATGTATTGAATGACTTAAAATTGCTCCTCCTTGTTCACCATCCCAAGTACCTCTCCAAGGTTTTGAATAATAATCTTTTCCTCTATTCCAATGAGTTTCTAATGAGGCTATTAATGGTTTTCCAGCAAGTCCTGACTTTATTAGTGCTTTAAATTTAGAAAATCCTAATCCATACCTATATTGGAATACAGGAAAGATTATCTTTCCTGTTTCTTTACTGATATTTTCTAGCTCATCAATTTCTTTAAGACTTGAAACTAAGGGTTTTTCACAAATTACATGCTTTCCAGCTTCAAGAGACTTTTTGCACGCAGAAAAATGTAAATGGGGCGGGAGACAAATATCAATAATATCTATTTCCTTTATTTTTAATACATCATCAAAGTTTAATGACATTTTAGTATTATTATTTGATGCCAATATTTTATCTATTGCGTCTCTTGTTAAACCACACAATGTATGAACATTAAATCGGTTTGATACTTTTTGAAAATCTTCAAAATGTTTAGCTCCTATATTAGTTCCTATTATTGCTACCTGATATTTTTTCATTTTTTTTCTGCTAATTCTTGAGCTTTAATTGCTAGTTCCATTGATAAGTAAGTAAGTTCTTGCGGACAAGCAGTATCAGTTCTATTCAAAACATCTTGAATTAAATTAGCAAAGTAGGGGAGTTTTTCATTCGAACAGTCAATATGTTTAACTTCGTTATTATTTGCCAAAAATAGTTGATTTCCTTTTTCAGATTTAGCTAGGTCTGTGTACTTTCTAATTTCAATAAAACCTTTATCACCTAGTATAAATAACCTTCCATCTCCCCAAGTAGGAAGTGCATCAGGAGTAAACCAATCTAAACGGACATATCCATGACCACCATTTCCAGTAAGATTAACTTCACCGAAATCTTGAAAACCAGCAAATTCTTTCCTAGTCGTATTTTCAACTAACGCATGATTTACTTTAGCTTCATTTGAATTTGTAAATACTAAAAATTGGTGAACTTGATGTGAGCCTATATCTGTTATTATTCCACCATAACTATCACGATCATAAAACCAATCAGGTCTTTCATAATTACCTTGTCTGTGAGGACCAGTACCTATTGTTTGTTTTACTTTACCAATTTTACCTTCAGCGACTAGCTCTTCTGCTTTTGCAACAGCTGCTACATGAAATCTTTCTGAAAAATTAATTGACCAAATTTTTCCTGTCTCTTTAACTGTTTGTTTTAGATTATTAAGTTGCTCAAGTGTTGTACATCCTGGCTTATCAACCATGACATCTTTTCCAGCTTTCATTACGTCTATAGATAGATTTGCTCTATCTTTAGGAATAGATGAAATTAAAACCATATCAATAGTATTATCATTTAAAATATCACTTTTATTATCTACTCTTTTTATTTGAGGATATTTTTTGCTAAACTCATCTAATGTTAGCGGAGATCCTTCGGTCCAATAATAATTACAACTACATCCCTCTTTAAGCATCTCATCGAGCATGTCGAAGATATGACCATGATCAATACCCAATACTCCAAGATTTATAGTTTTAGCCATAAACTATTTTATCAGAATAAAAATTTTAAATAAGATTTTAATTATTGTGAAGGATTATTCTCTACAATAACTGTTTCTTCGGTTTCTACTGGTTTTAATGGTTCTTCAATAGGCTCTGTCGCTGGATTAAGTTCTAAGCCAATAGGAGTTATTGTTGTAGGAAGTGGTGTGAACTGAGAGTCAGGGTTTTCAACAACTTCTCTAACTTTCATTCTGTAAACTCCATATGCTCCTATTATACAGTGAAATATAATTAGAAATATGAAATAACCATTCTCTCCGATTAAATCCATAAATATAGAACATAAAAAAGGTCCACTAATTGCACCCATTCCAAAGGTAAATTGTAAACCTGCACCTGCAGCTACAAATTTTTCTTTAGATATAAAATCATTTGTGTGAGCAAAAATTAATGCAAACATAGGTAGACTAAAGAAAGCATAAAGACCTGTAAAAATATAAAACCAAAACTTTGAGCTTGCTAAACCCTCAGGTAAATGCATCGTACCCACTGAAAAAATTGCACATAACGCAAATAAAGCTGATGCAAATGTGGAGTATACTGTAACTGTTCTTCTGTCATAAATGTCTGATAGTTTACCAATTGGCCATTGCGAAATAGCTCCAGAAATAGCAATTAAAAATGTTACAAAAGAAATTTCAAAAATACTAAAATTCATTGACGCTGCATAAACAGCAATTAAAGCAAACATTGCAGAGTGACAAATTCCACACAAAAGAGCACTTACCATTCCAAAAGGAGAGGCTTCGTAAAGTTCTTTAATTTTCATTCCTACAATTTTTTTAAATTTTGGTGGTTTTTTCTTGGTTAATAATATTGGAACAAGCGAAAGTGACATGAATAAAGAAACAAGTATAAATGGCTGAAAATTTTCTGGCTTACTAAAGTTTAAAAAAAACATTCCAATCGCCATAGACGCGTAAAGAACGATCATATAAATTGATAAAACACTTCCTCTATTTTTATTGCTTGCTCGGTCGTTTAGCCAGCTTTCAGCAATTGTATATAAACATACCATTGAAAAACCTGAAGCAATTCTTAATACAAACCATGTAAATGGATTGACGATTATAGAGTGTACTAAAACAACAATAGAAGCAATTGATGCAAAAGCAGCGAATACTCTTATATGACCAACCCTCGAAACTAAAATTGGAACTGTTTTTGCTCCTATAAAATAGCCTACAAAATATCCTGACAGCATAAAGCCAGTTGCCGTTAAACTGAAACTTTCATGAACAGCTCTTACTCCAAGCAAAGAAACTTGAAAGCCATGCGCTATCATAATTAGACCCATGCCTGTAAATAATGCCCAGGAATTTTTAAGTATCTTTTCCATAATTTCGCTATCTATGGATGATTTGATAGTAAATCAAGAAATTAATTAATAATTTTTTCAGGCTCTCTTAGTTTAATAAATGAGTGGATGCCCAAAGTGATTATGATCACGGCGCCTCCAATGATCGTCTCCAAAGTTGGCTGCTCTTTGACAACTAACCAAACCCAAATTGGACCTATTATTGTTTCTAATAAGAAAAATAGATTTACTTCTTCTGCTGGTATAAATCTTGGTGCAATTGTTACCAAAACAAAAGGCAGGGCAACACAAATAATACACATTATAGGTATGTAAATTTGATCAGTTCCAATTAAATTAAAGTTTTCAACAAAAAAGAAAGCAAATACAGCAACTCCTAATTTGCCCATTACAGCAGAAGGCAAAAGATCTCTGTCTTTAGCATATCGAATAAGAACTGCATTTACAGCTAATCCAGCAGCTGTAACAAATCCCATTATATTCCCAAAAAGATTCCCTACTTGAAGCGAGTCGTAAAAAATAAATAAAGCCGCTAAAAATGTAATGAAAATGGCGATCCAAGTCCCTTTACTAGGCATTTCTTTTAAGAATATGGCCCCAAGTATTGCTGAAAGCATTGGTGCTAAAGCAATCATAATTAACGTATTGGCTACGTTAGTATTTTGAATAGATACTATGAAAGTGATGTTGCAAATAGAAAAGCTAATTGCGTAAAATATACCAACTACACCAACTTTAAAAAAAGCATTAATAAAGTTTTGCTTATAAAATAATAATAATCCAATTAATACTATAAAGAAAGGTATAGCACCTCTATAAAAAAGCATTCCCCAAGTTTCGATATTTGAAAGCCTTATAAGCAATGAATCAGGTGTAATGAACATCACAGCAACAAAGGCAAGTAGCGAACCTTTCTTCTGATCTGATAATTTATTCAAGCTCTTAAACCTTTCCAAAATATCTTAGCAAGATTGATTTTAGACAGGTCATGGTATGTTTTTAATCCAGTAGGGGACGTAACATTAATATCCCCATTCAATTTCTGATCTATGAAGTCAATTCCAGCAAAATAAATATTATCTTTCTTTAATTTTTTTCCAATAAGTTTTGAAATTTTTATTTCTTTTTTTGTAAGTTCAGTCAGCTTAGGCACAGCCCCCTTACTCATATTGCTCAAATATGAACCTTTTTTAGGAACTCTTGAAATTGCACCGCACACTTTGCCATCAATAATAAAAACTCTTTTATCTCCTTTAGAAATATTTTTCAAAAATTTTTGAAACATTGAATGGCCATTTTTATTTAAAAAATTTGTAATAAGTTTTTTGTTAAACTTATCTTTAATGAGATGAATTTGATTACCTCCATATCCATTAATAGGTTTCATAATTATACTTTTATTTTGATTATAAAACTTCTTAATTTCTACAATATTATTTGAAAATAAAGTATTAGGCATATATTTGATAAAATGTTTTGAATACAATTTTTCTGATACATTTCTGATAGCAGTTGGATTATTTATTACTTTTACTTTTTTTAAGCCATCTAAAATAAGAGTAGTTATTAAATATTCTGAATTAAAAGGAGGATCCTGCCTAATTAAAATAAATTTAAGATTTTCAACATTAATTTTTTGTTTTTTATAAATTTTATAAAATTTTTTTCTCTCATAATTAAATTTTAGAAATACTCCATTCGCATAGGTTTTATTCTTGATGATGGATAAGTTTGAAGGAGTATAATAAAATATTTTATATCCTAATTGCTGAGCTTCATGAGCTAAAAATATTGATGTATCAGAAGATATATTTATTTTATCTAATTTATCGCCTTGTATGCCTATAATTTTATTTGTCATATAAATCTTCTAAATTTTGAAATTTAGAGAATTTATTTATAACATGACTGGCGACTGTTTCTTTATTATTGATAATCTTATTTAGATGTTCCAAGTATTTAGTTTCGTTAGTACCGCTTTTCCCGATAAAATCTCTCTTTTCCAGGCCCTTTTCAGCAATTTTTAATAAGTTAGAGATCCAATAAATCATATCTTTCCCCATTAAATTTGTATCAAGTCCTTTCATAGGTGCTTCTTTATACGCATTTAATAAATCTTTCTTTTCCCATTTTGAAATAAATTCTAATGCTTCGTCTAAATTACCATATAAAAGTCCAGTAAAAAAAGCAGGACCAGCACAGATACAATTCCAACCACAAGTATCCATAGATCTTAATTCGATATATTGTTTTAATCTATTCTCTGTAAATATAGTACTTAAATGCAATCCAAGATCGTCAATATTTGGTAAAGATTTATTTATTTCTTGAATATTACCATTCATATAATCAGAAAATTTATAATTTTTACCTGGTAAATATTTATCACTACTTTTTATAAATAGTATTGGATAATCTATTACAAAATCAGCGTATTTTTCAAAATCAACATTTTCTAAAAAAATTTCTGGAAGACCACCTCTTGATGTTTCTTGCCATACTTTTGATCGATATGATAAATATTTACTATCTTTTTTCTCAACAATTGATGAGTTTGCAAAAAGTGCAATACTTAATGGGACTAAACTATTTGCTAATTTAAACTTTTTTATAAAATCATTTTCAGACGTGTAGTCTAGATTTAACTGTGTCCCAGATGTTCTATACATCATATCTAAACTGAGCGACCCACCTTTAGGCATATCCTTTGTCATTACTTCGTATCTTTTTTTTGGATTATTTGGAATTTCAGACAACTTAGAAATTGGATCAAATCCAGCACTTATTATTTTCAAATCTAATTTTTCAACAACTTGTTTAAGTTCAAACAAATAATTATTAGCTTCAGAACAAACTTCATGAATATTAGTTAGTTGAGCACCTGCGAGCTCAATTTGATTGCCTGGTTCTAAAGTTATACTCTTATTATCTTTGTTTAACGCTATTACATTTTCACCTTCATAAGAAGGTTTCCAACCAAATTCATATAAAATTTTGAAAATCTCTTTAATCGTAAAATAATTAATCCTCTTATTATTCTTCTTATAGAAAAGAAATTTTTCATGCTCAACACCTATTCTGGTATTAATGGGTTTCTTAATTCCTGATTTAAAATGATCAATTATGTTACCTTTATCCATTTTAATGATTTAATCACTCCTACCTAGATATTCAACAGCTTCGCTTATGTTGGTTAATTTGTTAGAACAAGTTTGGTTTTTACATATAATAACACTAGGTTTTGTATCATTATTTAATTTGTAAACAAATGTTGCAACTCCTAGATATTCTTTTTGTAAATAAACCTGCATTTCCTTAATAGACTGAGATGTTCCATGGAATGTGAATGATAAGCTATTATCGCAAATATCAAGGGTTTTAATGAAGCTAAACATCTGTGAATAATAAGAGTTTATAACTTGATGAAATGATTTTTTAAGCACTTCATTTCTTTCAGACCATATTTTGTCATTTGTAATTGAATATAATTTATTTGAAATTAATAAATAAACACTATTACCATTTGGAATATTGCTATCGTTTAAGTCTAGTGGGCTTGCAAACAAATCGTTATCTTTAATAATATTTTTCTGAAACAACTGCGTTTCTTTATTAAAGAATAATTCCCAAGTATCATTCATTATTTTTATTGATTTTTCCAAAGCTTTTTTATCAGCATTAACCTCATAAAGTGTTACCATCAGTAGAGCATAATATACATAATCCTCAAGAAAAGTTTCTATCTCTTTATTTTCGTAACAATGAATAATTTTTTGATTTAATTTTTTATTTAGTGTTTCAATTGTTTCTATTGTCTTACTTTTTAAATCTTCATCATCTAAATTTACTGAAGTTTTTAGAAGAACTTGAAGCATATATGCATTTAAATCAGTTTGCGATTTATCGTCAAAAAATGGTTTTATTCTTTTTTTTCTTACATCTAGTAATTTATTTTTTATTCGATCTAGGTTATTTTTATCTTCATCAGATATTAAATTTTTTTCCACCAAAATGTTATTACCTTCAAAGTTACCATTCTCAGTTATTTCATACTT
The DNA here is from genome assembly GCA_902567045.1 of uncultured Pelagibacteraceae bacterium. Lineage (GTDB taxonomy): Bacteria > Pseudomonadota > Alphaproteobacteria > Pelagibacterales > Pelagibacteraceae > Pelagibacter. The sequence goes on along the minus strand of CACFLJ010000010.1, from coordinate 13,380 downwards.
ATTTTCTAAATATTTTATATCATCCTTTAAAAGATTATTTAATTCATCATACGACCAAACATAATATTTTCCCTCAACGCCTTCACTATCAGCATCATATGCAGAACCATATAATTTCTCTTTGTTTTTAAATTCATTATTAAAATATTGAATTGTTTGTAAAAGTTTATTTTTAAAATAATCATTTTTGGTATTTTGATAAAATTTAGTCAAGAGATCTATGAACTGGATATTATCATAAAGCATTTTTTCAAAGTGTGGAATTATCCATTTTTCATCAACAGCATATCTTGAAATTCCTCCATCTAGTTGATCATAAATACCTTTCGAACAGAGATTACTGAGTAAAATTTCAACAGGTTTAAAATAATTTTTATTCTTAGTCTTTAAATAAAAGTAAAACATTGCATCAAACAAATAAAATTGGGGGAACTTAGGAGCTCCTTTGAAACTTCCGTTATTTTCATCTAAATAATTAATAATTTTTTCAACAAATGGCTCTAAAGGTTGATTTAAAACTGCAGATCTTTGATTAATTTTTGAGAATATTTCCTTAATTTGCGGTGCCTGGGATAAAATTTTCTCTCTATTCTCATTGTAAACGTTATGCACGTTATTTAGGACTTTTTTAAAGTCAGGTCTTCCTTGAATCTCCTTGGGTGGGAAATAAGTTCCACCTGTAAATGGCACGCCATTTTCGTCTAAAAACATCGATAATGGCCATCCACCTTGAGCTCCAGTTAGTATTGATAAGCTTTTTTGAAATACATAATCCAAATCAGGTCTTTCCTCTCTATCAACTTTAATGTTTATAAACTTTTCGTTCATTAGTTTGGCAGTTTCTTCGTTTTCAAAACTCTCATGGGCCATAACATGACACCAATGACAGCTTGCGTACCCTACACTTAAAAATATAGGCTTTTTTTCTTTTTTTGCTTTATCTAAAGTTTCTTTATTCCAAGGAAACCAATCAACTGGATTATCTTTATGTTGTTGGAGATAAGGGCTTTTTTCGTTTTTTAAAATATTAGACAATTTAATGATGGTAGTAAGGTTTTCTAGAAAAAATATTCCTAACCATTGGCTCAAAATCTTTTAAAGTCATTGATTTATAATTTGGATCAAATGAAGATTGATCATACTTTTCGCAAAAATCTATTGTTGCTTGGTAATGTTCTGCATCCTTATATTTTTCTCTTGCATTTTTATCTCCACCTAAATGTTCTGCAGAATAATAAGTTTGAAATAGACCATGATGTAAAATAATCCAATAAGTTTTCTCTGAAACATAAGGTTTAATTACTGAGGCCGCATATTGAGAATGGTTCATAGGCGCCAACTCATCTCCAAGATCGTGTAATAATGTTGCTACAATCATTTCCTCGCTTTCTCCATTCTTATAAGCTCTTGTTGCAGCTTGTAACGAGTGTTCCAATCTCGTTATCTGATAACCTTCAAGGGTAGTAGTTTGTGAGGCCAAATAATCTAAAATTCTATCTGCAGTTTTTCTTTCATATTGACTTTCTAATTTTTCTAAAAGTTGATAGTCGTCTTTAGTACCATTCTTCATTTCTGTAAAACTTACTTTTTTCATTTTAATTATTTGATGCTGTACTCAATAAAGAAAGTTGGGTTACTTTATCTTCGCCAAGCTCATCTATTATTTTTACAGGGTATTCCCCAGTAAAGTGATGATCTGTTAATTGTGGATAATTTTCATTTCTTTTTTCAAATCCCATTCCTAAATATAAACCATTCAAACTTAGGAACTTTAATGATTTTGCCTTTATAAATTCACATATTTCAGCTGTAGATTTGTTTGCTGCTAAAAGCTCTTTTTTTGTTGGTGTATCAACTCCATAAAAATCAGGAAACTTAATTTCGGGACTTGCTATTCTCACATGAACTTCTTTTGCTCCAGAATCGTATAACATCTTCACTATTTTTGAGGATGTAGTTCCTCTAACGAGCGAGTCATCAACTAGAATTATTCTTTTATTTTTAATTACAGAAATATTTGGGTTTAATTTTAACTTAACTCCCAAACTTCTAATTTGTTGAGAGGGCTCAATAAAAGTCCTACCAACATAATGGTTTCTAATTAAACCTAAATCAAATTTTAAACCTTTTTCTTCAGCATATCCGAGTGCTGCAGCGTTCCCTGAGTCTGGGACAGGTACAACTAGATCGGCTTCTATTTCATCTTCTTTTGCTAACTGTGAGCCAAAGTTTTTTCTATATTCATAAGCAGTCTTGCCATTTAAAATACTATCTGGCCTAGAGAAATAAATATATTCAAATACACAAGGTCTGATCTTTTTTGGTGGAAATGGTTTAATACTTTTTAACTCATCATTTTCGATATAAACAATTTCTCCATTTTCAACTTCTCTTACAAATTTTGCTCCTATAATATCAAATGCACATGTTTCAGAGGCCAATACATATGAGTTTTTTAATTTACCAATTACTAACGGTCTAATTCCGTACGGATCTCTTACACCTATTAGTGTATTTTGTGTCATCATCACAAGCGCATAACCACCTTGAATTTGAAATATAGCATCTATGATTTTATCTATCGTTTTTCCTCTTTTTGATTTAGCAATTAATTGAACAATGGTTTCAGTATCCGATGTTGTATAAAATATCGCTCCATCCTGTACTAGCTTGTTTCTTAATGTTATAGCGTTTGTAAGATTACCATTATGAGCAACACCAATACCGCCAGCATTTGTATCAGCAAAAAAGGGTTGTACATTTCTTAAAGCAGTTCCTCCCGTTGTTGAGTAGCGATTATGACCGATTGCATATTTTCCGGGAAGTTTTTTTAAAACTTTTTCATCGTTAAAATTATCACCAACTAATCCAAATCTTTTTTCTGAATGATATTTTTCTCCATCATATGAAACAATACCACAACCTTCTTGACCTCTATGTTGAAGTGCATGAAGACCCAAAGCGGCAAGGGTAGAGGCATCAGTGGAATTACTTATTCCAAATACCGCACACTCTTCCTTTATCTTAGGATCATATATCTTGAACTTTTTCTTTAGTTTCTTCATAATCTTTTTTATTAGGAAATTCTTTTATAAGATAGTTACTACCTTTTTCAACCCATGCATATGTAAAAGCATCATCTAAATTAATTGGCCATTTTTTATGGTTATATACGATATTTATAGTTGTATAAATGCATACAACAATAACGTAAGCCCTTACAAATCCAAAAAAGAAACCAAAGATTCTATCCAAATTCCCTAATCCAGAGTATGTGACTGCTCTACTAATCCCTTTATTTATTAATAAAATTAAAAAAATAATTATTATAAATAATCCTAGACCAACTGCTAGATCAAGCACATATTCACTATCAATCATATCTTCAAAGAATGGTTTTGCTTTTGGAAATAGAAATAGAGTAACCACATAAGCTAAAAGCCATTTAGAGGCCGACAAAATGCTCAGTAAAAAACCCTTATTTGTGCATGTAATCAAGGATAGCACTGTGAAAATCAAATAAACAATATCAAATGTATAGAGATCAGTAAAAAAATCTTTTACAACTTCCATTAATTATATAATCTTAAAAGGTTTGAGTACTAAAAGTAAAGATGGCAATAATGTTAAAACTGATATCATGGCTAATAGCATTGCTATCCCAGTAAAGACTCCAAAATATATAGTTGGAATAAAATTAGATAAAACCAAAATAGAAAATCCAAATACAATGGTTATAGATGTATTTAGTATCGCTACTCCTACTGTTGAATGACAATATTTAAGTGTTTTATTGTAATCTTTTATTTTAGTCAGTTCCTCCCTAAATCTATAAATATAATGTATGCTATTATCTACAGCTATACCAATCGTAATAGCAGCGATTGTGATTGTCATCATATCTAAGGGGATACCTGCCAAACCAATTATTCCCAGAATAAAAAAAGCTGCAATAAAATTTGGTATTACTCCAATGAGTGAAATTTTAATATTTCTAAAAAGAATTAAAAACATAACAAATATTCCAATCATCACAAAACCAAGAGTTAAGATTTGGGATTTAAATAAACTTTGAAGTAGATTATTAAACAATATAAGCACACCTCCAAGTTTAAATTCATCTTTGTTGATATTTAATTTATTTTCTAAATCAAAATTTATTTGATTAATCAGATCATTTCTTCTTAATCCATCTAAAGAATCTTTTATTCTTAAACTAATTCGTGCTTCAGAATTTTTTATAGATATGTATGGGTCTACTATTTCTTTTTTAATATTATCTGGAATTTTAGTATAGAGAACTCCCATTTCTAAAGTTCCAAGCGGTTTATTATTATTTAATTTTGTTGCAACTTCAATTATTGATGAAAAGGATAAAACTTTACCAACAGCATCAATATCATCTAAATAATTGTGTACTCTAGTTATTTTATTAATTTTATCTTTTGTAAACCAATACTTATTGTCATTTTCATCCTCATCACCCCAATCATTCTCACTATCAGTTTCTTCATCCTCATCTTTTGGAAATTTTAAAATTACTTCTAGTGGAGTTGTTCCACCCAGTTTTTCATCTATTAACTTCATGCCTTTATAAATTTCTGTATTTTTATCAAAGTAATTAATGAAACTATTTTCAACTTCTAATTTTGAGATACCAAATATGCTTAAAAATATAATAATCCCAGTGACACCAAATATGTAATTTTTGTTTTTAACTGATAATATTCCTAGATAACTTGTTATTTTAGAATCATTCTCTTTTGATAGCGCAACATTTGAGTTTTGCACAAAATTTAGCAATGTGGGAAGTAATGTGAATGTAATTACTAATGAGGTTAATAATCCAAAAGTCATCATCCATCCAAAATCGATAATTGGTTTTATTTCACTAAAGATTAATGACATAAAAGCACATATCGTTGTTAAGACAGTATAAAATATTGGCCAAATCATTTTTCTTGTAGTCAAAATTAAAATTTCAAATCTTTTCTTTCCTGGAAACTGTTTGTTTAATTGTAAAAATCTAGTACTCATATGAATATTCATTGCCATTGTAAGAATTAACATTAAAGCAATAAAGTTTGATGAAATTACAGTAACTTTCCATCCAATTAGTCCTAGAAAACCAATCATAAACGCAACAGAGAAGAAACAGCTACAAATTGGAATTATTATCCAAATTATTTTTCTGAATACATACCAAAGAGTTAATATGATAAAAAGCAATACTCCAATGCCAAAAGTAAAAATATCATTTTTTATAAAAGTCATCATATCATCTGCAATCATTGGAATACCTCCAAGATAAATCTGATTATTTTGATTATGATTTTTTATAACTTCTCTAATTTCTAAAATATTTTGATGTCTATCTTTTTTAATCTTATCTTTAAAAGCCTCTAATTCTCTATCAGTTTTGATTTGTTTATCTATTTTATTTGGTTTTATATAAACAATAATTCCACTTGTTTTGCCATCTTCACTAATTACAAAGTTTTTAAATACAGGACTATTCAAGATTTCATTAAATCCACGTTCTTTATCTATATTTTTATTTGATAAAGTTTTAAAATTTTGAATACGTTCAATTAAACCATCATCTGTTGCCTCTAATAGAGGGATATCTAAAAGTGTTACAACATTATGAACCCAATCTAATGATTTTAACTCATTTTTTAATTCAGAAAGATTTCTAATTGATTCATCTGAATTCATTTTGCTATTTGGAGAGTAGGTTAGAACTAGAAACTCTTTAGCACCATATTTTTCATTAATTTCATTCAAATATATTAGATCAGGATCATTTTCTAACAATAATGTTTCTGAGCTGGCGTCTAATCGAAAGTCTTTAGAAAAGTAAAAAGCTATAATTAAAACAAATAACAATATTGAAAAAATAAGTTTAGGTTTTTCAATAATATTTTTTTGATAAAAATTAGCTAACATTCAATATTAGCTTTTATAATTTATATTAATTATTTTGAATATCTTTAAATTTTGTAAACATTTCCTCAAATTCAAGCATTATAGTGCCAGTAGGACCATGTCTTTGTTTAAGTATAAGAAGTTCAGCTAAATGTGAAATTTCGTTCATTTTTGCTTGCCATTCTGCATGCTCAACTGTTGCAGGTCTTGGTTCTTTATTTTTTAAATAATAGGACTCTCTAAACACAAACATCACAACATCTGCATCTTGCTCTATTGATCCCGATTCTCTTAGATCTGAAAGTAGAGGTTTTTTATCATCTCTTTGCTCAACTGCTCTAGATAATTGGGAAAGCGCTAATACAGGAACAGATAATTCTTTAGCTAAGGCTTTAAGTCCCTGTGTTATTTCAGAAATCTCCTGAACTCGCCCATCCTTAAAGTTTGATCCTTTCATTAATTGAATATAATCTATCACTATCATATCAAGACCATGAATTCTTTTAATTCTTCTCGCTCTGTTACTCAGTGCAGCAATAGATATAGCTGGCGTCTCATCAATATACAAAGGAAGTTCTGCAATATTTTTTGAAGTTTCAATAAATTTATCAAATTGTTCTTCAGTTATTTTTCCTCGTCTAATATCATTAGACTTGATTCTTGATTGCTCAGCTAGAATTCTTGTAGACAATTGTTCTGAGGACATTTCTAATGAAAAAAAGGCAATACAAGATTTTTCTCCTTTATCTTGAATATTTTTTGCAGCATGGAAAGCAATATTTGTTGCAAGAGCTGTTTTACCCATTGAAGGTCTACCTGCAATAATTATTAAATCTGACTTATGCATACCACCTAGTCTGTCGTCTAAATCTCTCAGTCCAGATGGCACTCCTACAATTCCTTCTTCATTTTTATAGGCGTTTGAAGCCATTTCAATAGTTTGTTTCATTGCCTCGTCAAATTTAATGAGGGAAGAACTGAAAGAGCCACCTTCGGCTAAATCAAATAAAGATTTTTCAAAACTTTCAATTATTTGTTTGCCGTCGTTGTTCAAATCATTGAGTTTGGCTGAATCAATTATGTTATCAGAAATTTTAATAAGTTCTCTCTTTACATATAAATCATAAATTAATTTTGAGTATTCAATACTTTGTCTTGAGGATGTTGAAAACTTTGTAATTTTTACGAGGTATTCAGGAATATTTAACTCGTCTTTTTCGTTTTCAAAATAATTTTTTAAAGTAATAGGGTTTGCCAGCATTCCTTTAGAAATTAACTTATCTATAGCACCGAATATTTTTTGGTGCATAGGATCATAGAAATTTTCACTCTTAATTAATAAACTAATTTCATCATAGGTTTCATTAGCAAGCAATATTGACCCAATAACTGATTGTTCAGCCTCAATATTATTAGGAAGTTCTTCAATTTTATTTTTAACTAAATTAAACGGTTGAGACATAAGCTAAACTTATATCCTATAAAATAATATTCAATTTCTTAATTGTATTGGGGAAAATTATGTATAATTACTTTGCTTCTTCTTGAGCAACAGCTTTAATTACAATCTGTGTTTGAACTTCTGGGTGTAAGTTAATTAATACGTCGAAATCACCGAGTGATTTGATTTCTTTAGAAGGTTGAATTAATGATGGGTTTACTTTAACTTGTTCTTTTTCTTCCAAAATTTTAGAAATTTCTGTTGGTTTTATAGATCCATAGAGCTCTTTATTTTCTGTACTCAGTTTCTTTATTTCATATTGCTTATTTTTAATTTTTTCATTTATTACTTTCGCCTCTTTTTTTCTTTCTTCATCTTTTTTGCTTAGATCTTGCTTAATTTTTTCTACTTCTTTTATATTCTGAGGAGATGCAAAAAGAGCTTTTTTTTTTGATATAAGATAATTTCTAGCAAAGCCTCTTTTAACATCAATTATTTCTCCAATTGACCCAACTTTTCTTACATTTTCTAATAGAATAACTTTCATTTTATAATAGTGCTAGATTTCTGGCTCTTTTAATCGATAGAGATAATTCTCTTTGCTTTTTTAAACTTACCGAAGTTATTCTTGAAGGCAAGATTTTACCATTCTCAGATATATACCTTTTCAACAATTTTAAATTTTTATAATCAACTATTGGAGCTCCTTTTCCAGAAAGAGGACATTTTTTTTTAAATTTATATTTTTGATTTTGAAATATACTTAATTTTGCGAAGTTACTTTGTTTAGTTTTTTTTTTATTATTTCTTTTTTTCATAATTATCTATTTGCTTGAAAAATCTTTTTCATCATTTTTTTTGAAATAATCTGTATCTAAATCAAACTTTTTGACCTTAACTGTTAAATGTCTTAACAAATTTTTGTCAATTTTTTCATTCTTCTCTAGCTCGGAAACAATTTTTCCATCTCCTTTGATTTTAAAGTGAATATAGTTTCCTTTTTTATTTTTCTTAATAATGTATGAGAGATTCATTAAACCCCAATTTTCAAGCTTTACTATATCTCCTTTATTTTTCTCTATAATTTTGGAATACTTCTCCTCGATTTGTTTAAGTTGAGAAGGGCTAATGTCTTGTCTTGTTATTATTGTATGTTCGTATAAGTTCATAATTATTCTTTTAAAAAAGAGAGGATATACTATTATAATTTTTTAATTACAATACAAAAAATAAGGTTTTTACTTATATTTTCTATGTTTTCCGTTTTATTTCCCGGACAAGGTTCTCAATCAGTGGGGATGGCTAAAGATTTATATGACAATTTTCAATACATAAAAGACCTTTTCAATGAAGCTGACGATGTGCTTAACATGTCAATTAGTAAATTAATTTTTGAAGGACCAAAAGAATTATTAAATGAAACTGAGAATACTCAACCTGCAATCTTTCTAGTAAGTTATGCAATTTTTGAAGCAATTAAAAATGAAACTTCATTTGACATTAGTAAAGCAAGTTTTTTTGCAGGACACTCTTTAGGAGAATATTCAGCTTTAGCTTGCTCTAATGTAATAAATTTTAAGGATACAATAAAACTTTTAAAAATAAGAGGTAATGCAATGCAAAATGCTGTACCCAAAAATGAAGGAGGTATGGTTGCTGTTTTAGGCGAAGATATAAATGATATTGAGAAAATTATTGAAAATAATAGAAATAAATTTAATTGTTTTTTAGCTAACGATAATACCAATGGACAAGTTGTAATAAGTGGAAAAATTGATGATCTAAATGAATTCATGACTGAATTAAAAAAATTGAATATAAAAAATATTAAATTACCTGTTTCAGCTCCTTTTCATTGTATGTTGATGAGTCCAGCTACTCAAATTATGAACAGCAAGCTTAAAGAAATTAAATTTTTGGCACCAAATAATAAGATTGTTTCTAACGTTACAGCTCAACCCTCTGATAACCCGGAAAATATTAAAAATCTTTTAATTGAACAAATAGAAAAGCCAGTTAGATGGCGAGAAAGTATTATAAACATTATAAATCAAGGTAATAAAAAATTTATTGAAATTGGCCCTGGAAAAGTTCTATCAGGACTTGTAAAAAGAATTGATAGAAATATTGAATTATTTCAAGTAAACAATATTGAAGATCTTAACAACCTTGATACTTTATGATTGATTTAAAAAATTTAAATATAATTTTGACAGGTGCCACTGGTGTTATTGGCAATTCTATTCTAGACAAACTTATTTCTGCAGGATCTAAAGTCTTAGCGACAGGTACAAATGAGGAAAAATTGAAATTAATTCAAGAGAAATACAAAAATTTAAATGTGTTGAAGTTTGATATATCTGATCATAAAAATATAGATAAATTTGTTGAGGATTGTAGTTCAATTCTATCAAATAGAATTGATGTTTTAATAAATAACGCGGGAATTACTCATGATAATTTATCAATAAAAATGAAAGAAGAAGAATGGAAAAGAGTTATTGATATTAATTTAACCTCAACATTTTTGATAAGCAAAAATGTAATTAGAAAAATGATAAAGTCTAAAGCTGGAAAAATAATAAATATTACCTCAGTTGTTGGTCACTCAGGAAATATTGGCCAAGCAAATTATGCAGCCTCAAAAGCAGGTATTATTGCAATGTCTAAGAGTTTAGCTTTGGAATATGGTAAAAAAAATATAACAATAAATTCTGTATCTCCAGGTTTTATATTGTCTGAAATGACAAATAAAATAAGCGAAGACCATACAGAGTTGCTAAAATCAAGGATATCACTCAATAAATTTGGCAAACCAGAGGATGTGGCAAATACAGTTATATTTTTAAGTTCTAATCTTGCAGATTATATAACTGGCGAAACTATACATGTTAATGGGGGCATGTATTTTAGTTGACAAAGTTTATAAAATATTTATTAACAAAATAACTAAAGGAACAAAATGTCAGATGATATTTCAAGTAAAGTAAAAAAAATAGTGGCTGATCATCTAGGTATAGATGAGGCAAAGGTTAACGAAGATTCAAGTTTCATTGATGATCTTGGTGCAGATAGTTTAGATACAGTCGAATTAGTGATGGCGTTCGAAGAAGAGTTTGGATCTGAAATATCTGATAGTGATGCTGAAAAAATTTTAACTGTTGGAGATGCAGTAAAATTTATAGAGAACAAAGCTAACTAATTTTTTACATAAATGGCCGAGAGAAAAGCAGGGATAATCGTCATATTATCATCTCCTTCAGGCGCAGGTAAAACAACGCTAGTAAAGAAAATTTCTTCAAGAAACAATTTCAAGATATCTATTTCACATACCACTAGAAAACCAAGAATTAATGAGAAAGATGGGAAACATTATTTCTTTGTTAAAGATAAAGAATTTAAAAAACTCATAAAACAAAAAAAATTTTTAGAACATGCTAAAGTTTTTAAAAATTATTATGGCTCCCTAAAAGAAAATGTCGTGGAGAAACTTGAAAAAAGTGAAAATGTTATTTTTGATATAGACTGGCAGGGAACTCAGCAGATTAAAAATATTAAATTAAAATATAAAATAATAACTATTTTTATTCTTCCACCATCTAAAGAAGAATTATTTAACAGATTATTAAAAAGAGATAAAAAAGATCAACGAATTGCAAGTGAGCGGATGAAACAATTTAAGACAGATATCACTCATTGGAAAGATTATGATTATACAGTAATCAATGATAAAATTGAAAAATGTTATAAACAAATAATAAGTTTTATAGCAAACCAATCAAAGAATAAAAAAAAATTAAAATATAATATGCGACCTATAAAAAATCATATAAAAAAATTATTAAATTAAAGCTTCATACATTTCACAAATTTTATAATAGGTAAGATTATTTAGGTTTTGAGGTCTCAGAGTGAGGTCTAAACTTAACTCATTTGAAATTTCTTCGTAGTTTTTAAATAAAAATTTCAAAGGTTTTTTAATCATTTTACGTCTTTGACTAAAAAAAATATTAGTGACATGTTCTAAGTTTTTCATATCTTTTAATTTATAATAACTTTTTTTAGGAGTGAAAACCAATAATGTGCTCTTTACTTTTGGAGCTGGCTTAAAACTCCCAGGATCTATGTCTATAATCTTAGTAATTTTCATTTTCCAGTTGGATAATATTGATAGTCTTCCATAGTTTTTAGTATTCGTTTCAGCTATTATTCTGTCTGCAACTTCCTTTTGGAACATAAGTATGAATTTTTTACAGAAACTATCTAAATTTTTAACTCTTATCCATTTAGCCAATATTTGAGTTGAAATATTGTATGGGAGATTTCCAAATATAATTAGTTTATCTTTATAATATCTCTCGTATTCAAACTTCATCATATCTTCGTTAAATATATTTATTTTGTCTCCAAATTTTTCGTTTAAATACGAAGCTAATCTTTGATCTTTTTCTATTACGTAAAGTTTTTTTGGTGATTGTTCTAAAATTATTTCTGTGAGATTTCCAGTGCCAGCCCCAACTTCTAAAATAAAATCATCACGATCAATCTTTCCTAGGTCAGCAATAATTTTTATTACTTTGTTATCATTGAGAAAATTTTGACCCAAGCTTTTCTTTGCAACAAAAGTCATTTAATTTTGTTGATAAAATCTAAAGCATAAAAAATTGATGAAGGATCAGATTTATTCTTTCCAATCATTTCAAAGTTTGGACCATGATCAGGTGTTATTTTAATGAAAGGTAAACCAATTGTTATATTAATTGCATTAAATTTAAATAATGTTTTTACTGGTGTCAGTACTTGATCATGATACATTCCAATCACTACATCAAATTTCCTAATATTTTTATCTAAAAAAAAGGTATCAGCAGCTATCGGACCTGAAATATTAATTTTATTCTTAAACAAATATTTTACAGCAGGTATGATTTCATTTTTTTCCTCACTAATCTTGTTAATACTTTCACAATGAGGATTTAAACCAAGCATAGCTATTTTTGGTTTTTTGCCTATTTTTGATTTGTAAAAATTATTAATCTTAATAACGTTATTTATAATTCTTGTCTTTTTAACAAATTTTGAAACTCTATTTATTGGTATGTGAGTGGATAAAGGAGAGACAGCAAGTTTCTCATTGTAAATTAACATGACAGGATCTTTAGAATTTGTTTTTTTTGCAACATATTCTGTAATTCCTGGAAACTTCTTTTTTAAAAAATTCTCTTTAGATATTGGTCCATTTATTAATACTATTGATTTATTTTTTTTTATAATTTTTAAACCTAAATCAAAACAATCTTCTATGTATTTATTTGATTTATCTGAAATATTTGAAAATGCTTTATTAAATTTATAATTAACATTTAATATATTAATTTTTTTTTTTAAGGCGTGATTTACATCCAAGATTTTATTCAATCTATTTTTATATTTTAGAAACTTTATTTGTTCACTTAATAAGTCAAAACTTCCAATTAAAATTATTTTACTACTTGTATTTTTAAAATTTTTTGAATTAAAATATTTCAATAAAATTTCAGAAAATGTTGAGTTTGGCTCTCCTAATATAATTAAAATTTTTTTAATACTCATTTATTTCTATATTTTTTTTCAATTTTTTATAAAAAATTGTCGAAAAATTACTTAATTGACTGTTCATTTCCTTATTGATTAGTTTATCCAACTCATTATCGATATTAATATCTTGTTGAATTTGCTTTTTATTATTTACTTTTATCAGAATATATCCATTCTGAATTTCTATAGGTTCAGTAATTTGGTTTACTTCTAATTGTCTAATTTTTTCATTAATTTTTTTTGAGATTTGAATTTCATTAATCCATCCAATCAATCCACCATTTTTTGATGAACTTGAAATACTATAAATTGTTGCAGTATTTTCAAAACCTATTTTTTCTATACTTTTATTAATTTCTAATAATTTTTTATTAAAAGATACGCTGATGTCTTTTGATATAACTATTTCTGATAAGTTATAAGAAAATTTTTTT
>CACFLJ010000009.1 GCA_902567045.1 uncultured Pelagibacteraceae bacterium | reverse complement strand
TAACAAAAGCCATATGACCATCTCTAGGCGGTCTGTTTATAGTATAACCCATATCCTTTAATCTCTGACAGGTATCATATATATTCTCAACTCTATAAGCTAAATGTCCGAAATTTCTAGATCCATCACCTAAACTGTCTCCATCCCAATTATAAGTCAATTCGATTTCAGCACCTTTATCATTCGGGGCCGCCAAAAATACCAATGTATATCTTCCTTTCTCACTTTCTTTTCTTCTTGTTTCTTTTAATCCTAATCCATCACAAAAAAATCTTAGTGAGTCCTCTATGTTCGAAACTCTGATCATTGTATGTAAATATTTCATATATTCTAGTTATATAGTCTTATTATTCCCACTCAATAGTTCCAATGTTGTAGGTCATTGTTCTTAATACTTCTTTTTTATACTTTCTAACAACTTTCAAACATTTGAGTAGAAATAGCGTACTCAAATGCTTATTCGATACTATTGAAATACAATAAAAACGCTAAATAAGGTTAGAAACTTTCTAACCTCTTTTAGCGTATCATTTCAACTCATTCACCCATCAACTGCTTTATTGCTTTTCCTCTAATATCACCCCTTGTCAGTTTGTATTCGACAATGAGTTTCTTCACTTCAGCAATAGCATCTTTCTTATATGCTTTAAGTGCTTCCTTCTCTTCTTTAGCGAGTCGCTTCTTATCTGCTTGTATCTCTTCTAATGAACGTACCATATCTTTTCTCCTTTTTTAAATGAACTTATCTCTACTAACATTGCTTGTAGAAGATATTGATGCGTTCCTCTAACCTGTAAAAGCAGAGGGGACCCAAGGCCTCAATCTGCAAAAAACCATGAAAATTTGTATGTTTTTTAACATTGTTAGATAATCACTAAAATCTCAAAAGTAGCCCTTGTGATTCACAGGTCGTGACAAACCTAAATCTTAACGAAAATTCGTCCAAAAATTCATCAACTGCTTTTTTTACCCCTGGTGTACCTATGCAGTTATAATCATGAATTATGATGCGCCCTCCATCAACTAATCTCGGGTAAAAAAAACGCAATCCTTGAGCTGTAGATTCGTATCTGTCTGTGTCCAGATGTACCAAACAGAAGGTGCAATCATCAGATACAAAATGTGCAGTTTCATCTGGAAAATATCCTTTACAAATAACTATATTTTCTTTTTTAACACCCGCCCTTGATATTAAACTAATGACAGAGTTAACCGATGTATCGTTCAACCAACCTGCCAAAGGTTCATCAGTGATTTGCTGTGATTTATCATCGGGCAAACCTTCGAAAGTATCAAACAGAAATATTCGTTTATCTTTAAATTGATGCGAAACCATACAGGCAGAACCGCCTCTATAAACACCAACTTCAGCATAATCGCCTTCAAGGTCCTTTAATAATTTTGCAGACTCATAGAGAGTAAACAGCTCGTCTGCATCCAAGTTTGTTTTGTCTTTTATAGTTTGAAAAACGCTACAAAAATGCTCGCCAAATTTATCAAAAATCTTATCTGTGTATATTAGTCCGTGAGAATAGATCCAATTGTTAATACCATAAGTGGATAATTGCTTCTCAATCTGATTTAAAACTGAGGAGGTAACAACACATAATGCATTTTCATTATTCATAATGAACAAAAATTCATCCTCAGATAATACCCTTATCCCCTGAATTTTTGTCCCCCATTTAGTAGGATTGCTGTCATAAAAAAATAAATTTTCATTGTCTATTTTTTGGTAGAAAGCAATGTTGCTTAGCACTCGCAACCCTGATGAACTTGCGCCCCACAAAATCACTTTTTCTGATTTATTAATTCTAATAAATGCCTCTGACGTATCATTTAATTCATTCATTTTCAGAGCCCGTTTCCAATTTTTATTTTTTTGTTCATTTACATCATATCTACGCTTTGGCATTTTCGGTAAAGCAAAGCGTGAAACAGAAGCAACCTTCTTAAAGTCATACAAATAACGCTGGCAAGCATTGATAGTTGCCATCTCATTTCTGATGGTTGCTGTACTTGCTTTTTGCTTACTTCTGAACTTGTCGTATGATGTTTCTTCGTTTTCTCTTACGTAATGTACGAGTGTGTTGATACCTAAATCACTAACTTTAGTATCCTTATTCACGTACTCTAAATAGTGATTTAAGTGTGTGACTATTGTTCTGTATCTACCTTCAACAATACCAACATCTGCAACACCAACATCTTGTTTGCGGTATTCCAAATACCTTCGAACACCTTCTTTGATGCTGATAGCAAAGAAACTCTTTCCGTTTTTAATGTCGTTTCTTATTTCAATGTACAAATCTTCAGCACGTTCTTCAGCAAGTGCTTGTTCCTTTGTACGTAAGGATTTTTCAACGTATCTACGTGATTGCTTTACGTACATACGGAACTGCCAAACATCATATTTGTTTTGAAATATGACTGCTTTGCTTCCTAATATTGGTATCTTTTCTTTTTTACTCATTGTTATGAAATGTAATAGTTGTGCTACTTTCTAACCTTGTTTCTAACAAATAGCACAAAACTCAATAAAATCAAATCATATGATTTTACTTTCTAACAACTTTCCAACAAATAAGTGTAATAATATCAGTGGTTTAGTAGATAAAAACTACTCCAATTCAATAGTACTTGGTGGCTTAGAAGTAATATCATAAACAACCCTATTTATTCCTCTTATGTTATTTACAATTTGATTAGATATTGATTGCATGAAAGATTTATTAAATTGGAAAAAATCTGCGGTCATTCCATCCTCTGAAGTAATAGCTCTTAACAAGCAAAGATATTCGTAAGTTCTATTATCACCCATTACTCCGACTGTTTTTACAGGAAGTAAGGCGGCATATGCTTGCCAAATTTTGTCATATAAATTATTATCTTTTAGGGATTTGATAAAATAATTGTCAGCCTCTTTTAAAATTTTTATTTTTTCTTTAGTTATTATACCAGGCATTCTTATTGCAAGACCAGGTCCTGGAAATGGATGCCTAGATATTATTTCGTTACTTAGTCCAAGTTCTAATCCTAGTTTTCTAACTTCATCTTTAAAAAGATACTTAAGTGGTTCTACTAATTTAAGTTTCATTTTTTCTGGCAAACCACCTACATTATGATGTGATTTAATTTTTGATGTTTGACTCCCTGTAACAGATTTACTTTCAATTAAATCAGGGTACAAAGTTCCCTGAGCTAAAAATTTTACATTTTTAATTTTATTTGAGTATTTCTCGAATATTTTAATAAATAGATTTCCTATGATTTTTCTCTTTTTTTCTGGATCAGAAACATTTTTTAATTTTGACAAAAATAACTTTTCAGCATTTACATAGATCAAATTTATTTTAAATCTCTTTTTAAATGTATTTACAACTTGCTTTTCTTCATTTTTTCTAAGGAGTCCGGTATTTACAAAAATGCATGTTAATTTTTTTCCAATAGCATTTGATAGTAATTTAGCAACTACACTACTATCAACACCTCCAGATAATGCACAAATAACCTTTGAATTTCCTACACTATTTCTTACTTCATTTATTAATTTTTTTTTCTGATCTCTTGAGGACCAGTTTTTAGTTAATTTACATATAGAAAATATAAAATTTTTTAATATTACCTTTCCTTTAATTGTATGACTTACCTCCGGGTGAAATTGGATACCAAACATTTTTTTTTTTACGTTTTCGATAATACACATCTTAGAATTTATGCTTTGTGCAATTATTTTAAAGTTTTTTGGTAATTTTGTTACTTGATCTGCATGGCTCATCCATACATTATTTTTTCCTTTAGAAAAAAAATTTTTTGTTAATTTACTTGTTTTTATTTCTTTTACTTCAGCTAGTCCAAATTCTCTATGCTTAGATCTTCTTACACTTCCGCCCATAGCTTTTGAGATGATTTGATGGCCAAAACATATACCTAATATGGGTATACCTAGCTTTAGAATTTTATTATTAAATTTTACTTTTTTACTTTCATAAACATTCAAAGGTCCTCCAGATAAAACAATGCCTTTAATATTGTTTTCAAAATTTTTGAACTTTTCTATTTTTTTGTGACTTACAATTTCGCAATAAATGCCTAATTCTCTAATTTTTCGAGCAATTAATTGTGTAAATTGAGAACCATAATCTACAATAAGTATTTTGTTGAGAGTATTCTCAAGACGCATCTTTTCTTTCAAAATCTTTTAAACGGCTTTCAATTGCAGCTATTTTTTCACACATCTCCACACAAATTTTCTTAAAATCTTTACTTAACTCATTCGCTTTTGAAAAATTTGATCTTTCTAATTCTATATCAATTAAAAGGAACATTGCCTCTTCATTCTTGGGGTCTAAAAGTAAGGTAGTTTTAATATTCTTTTCTTCTTGTCTTATATCTTCTTCTATTTTAAAAATTTTAGCTAGATAAAGGTAAGATTCTGAGTCTTTTGGATTATAAACTATATTTCTATGAAATAAAAATTTTGAGTCCTCATATTTTTCTTTTTCAAACAAATCTTTAGCCTCATTAAAAAAATTATTTTCATTTGCCTTAGCAATAATAGTAAACAAAAATAAAGTAATTATTAAAATCAAATATCTCATAGTTATTTTTTTACCATATCTATATTATGTACCATACTTTCATAAAAACCTGCTTTAGTAATTTTTACAAACTTTGGCTTATTTCTTAAATCGATTACTTTCTTAGCTCCCAAATAGCCCATTGATGATTTCAATCCTCCAACTAAGTTATAGATTATTTTATCAACTCCACCTTTGTATTTAATGTATCCTTCTACGCCTTCTGCTACATATTTTGAAGTATCCTTTTGTTTTGATTGAAAATATCTATCTGCTGAACCTTTATTCATTGCACCTATTGATCCCATACCTCTAAAATATTTGTAAAGTTTACCCTTTTTCTTTATTTTTTTTCCGGGTGCTTCATCTGTTCCAGCAAATAATGATCCTATCATAACTGCGTCTGCCCCAGCTGCTAATGCTTTTGCTATATCACCAGAAAATTTAATTCCCCCATCAGCAATTAATCTTGTTTTATTCTTTCCGATTCCCTTTTTAACATTTAATATTGCGCTTAACTGTGGAACTCCTATTCCCGCTACTAGTCTTGTTGTACAAATAGATCCTGGGCCTATCCCAACTTTTATAATATCTACGCCTAATCCAACTAAAAATTTTGCAGCCTCTGCCGTAGCTATATTTCCTGCGCAAATTGCAGTTTTTTTAGGACGTAATTTTTTAATTTTTTTAATTATATTTGCTACTTTTTTGGTATGACCATGTGCGGTATCAATTACAATTATATCTAAATTCTCTTTTAATATTTTTTCAGCTCTCTTTAATTCTTTTTCACTTGCTCCAACTGCCGCCCCTACTAATATTTTTTTTGACTTAACTTTTCTAATTTCTTTAATTTGTTCGTTTATATTTAGATTTCTATGAATTATTCCTAATCCTCCAGCTTTTGCCATAGCAATACCCATGGATGATTCTGTAACAGTATCCATTGCGGAGGATAAAAGAGGTATTTCCAGCTTAAGACTTTCTGTTAAATTAATTGAAGTATTTACTTCACTAGGTAGAATTTCTGAGTAATTTGGAGCTAGAGTAACATCATCAAACGTTAAAGCTTCATTAATAGTTTCCATGTCCTTATATAAATGATTCGTGAAAAAATAAAAGGATAACTATCTCAAATTTCTACAAATTATAAAATTTTCCTTTGAGTCTTTCCTGCTTGAAGGCGGCTTAAAAATATCAACATCTAAGAATGATTTTTTACCTAATGCGACAATCTCGTTAAAAGATGATCCCATAAAAAGTTTTGAGATAAAACTTCCGTTTTTATTTAGTAATTCAACCGCAAAATTCATTGCATCTATACATAATTCACCTGTAACTAGTGCATCTACACTTTTATTGCCTGTAGTATTAACAGCCATGTCTGAGATTATCAGATCAACTTTTTTTCCAAAATAATTTTTAATATTTTTTTTATGTTTTTCATCAGTGAAATCTCCTTTTATATGTACTAAATTCTTAATTGGCTCAATATCTTTTAAGTCAATCGAAATTATTTTTGAGTTATTGAAATTTCTTGAAATGAACTGGGACCAGCTACCTGGGGCTGCACCAAGATCTATAACTAGGGTATTATTTTTAATTAAGTTAAATTTATTATTTATTTCTTCTAATTTGTATACTGCTCTTGATCTATAGCCTTCTAATTTTGATTTTTTAACGTAAATATCTCTTTTTTGCTTAATTATCCAATTCTTAGAAAACTTGTTCTTTTTCAACTAATTCTCAAATCTTAAGGATTTTTCAATTATATCACCATCCAATGTTTCTATCTTGGAAATATGATTTTTATCGTTTCTTATATTGTCATTGTTTTTTCCTGCGAGATGGACAATTCCAATTTCATGATTTGGCAAATATGGTTCAACGAAGGTACTATTCTTTTTATCAAATTTCATTGCACCTATATGTGTCCAATTACAATACGCAGGTAATATTTCTACATCTAAGTTATCAGAGTAAATTGTGATATTCATCGCTATCTGCTCAGAGCCCCATATTTTACCTGAAGATAATGCTTTTTTTAAATTTTTTTGCCATGCGTCCCAATGTGGAGCATTTTCTTCCAAAGAAAATAATCCTATATTTAAGTGAGGTTGAAGAGCTACATCTCTTGCAACTTTTTCAGAAAATCCTGAAGATTTAGCATGTTTGTAATTCTGTGATCTTATTCTAGCCAAACTTCCAAATATCCATTCTGCTCTCAGAACTCTTCCGTATGATCTATCAGCCGAAGTTGCTATAGCTAATTTTTTATTTTCACATCCCTTAAAATATAGATCTATTGAGTTCCAAGAATTTACCCAAGCATCTGCGTCTATCCATAAATATTTTTTATAACCTGGAAAATAATTTGGTATAAAAGCTCTTGAAACTTGACTCTTCAACCATTCTCTTCCTTTAACCTTTGAATTTGGTACTTCTATATCCCACTCTGCTTTTTTAATTTGAAATACTTTTTTTTGTAAAATCTTAATTTGGTCAGTTGTTAATCCAGCATCCATTATACAAATATCTATTTCTTTACTTTGTTCAAATCTATTAATTGAGTCTACTAATTCGTTTAAAAGATTGAAATAATTTGAGTCTGCTAGTGAAATTATTGTTTTAGCATTCATTTATAATACATCTTCATGATGATCTGTATGCTCTGTAATAGTTTTCTCATTTTTTTTAATCATAAGATAATGCATTGAGCTTATAGGAACCATTAATAAATAAATTACTCCTGAAATAATTATTGCATTAAATGTGTAAACAAGAATTAAGCCAAAATATAAAATTATCCCAAACAATAAAAATATTGATGCACTTCTTGGAACTACTATCCTTTTAAAAGAATAAGTAGGTATTTTGCTTATTAATAATATTGAAACAATAATAAACATGATAGGTACTATAATTTGATAGTTTAAGTTTAAGAATTGAAATTCACTTATGCTTAATATTAATGGCATCAAAACCAGAACTCCACCCGCTGGTGAGGGGATACCTTCAAAAAAATTATCTTTCCAAGAACTTTCTTCGTTTGATGAAACATTAAACCTTGCAAGTCTAAGTGCAACACAAACAACATAAATTAACGAAATTAACCAACCAACCCTTCCAGTTTCGGATAAGGCCCAAAAATACATTATAAAAGCAGGCGCAACACCAAAGCTTATAACATCTGTAAGTGAGTCTAGTTCTTTACCAACTTTAGAAGTTCCTTTGATCAATCTAGCAATTCTGCCATCTAAACCATCAATAATTGCAGCAACTATAACTGCAATAATTGACAATTCAAACTTACCATCAAATGCAAATTTAATTGATGTCAAGCCAATACAAACTCCAACAAGTGTTAATATATTTGGTAAAATTACCCTTGTCTTTTTATTAGAAACTAATTTAATATTTTTTTGTGGTTCCATTAAATTATTTTTTTGCTATTAGAGTTTCACCAGCTATTGTTTTTTGATTAACTTTTACTAAAGGTGTATAATTTTCAAAATATATATCGGCTCTACTTCCAAATCTAATCATTCCTATTCTTGAACCTTGTTCTAAAAGTTCATCTTTAGAAACTTCTGTTACAATTCTTCTAGCAACAAGCCCTGCTATTTGAACAACAATTATTTCTTCTCCATCAGAATTTTTTATTTTATAATAATTCCTCTCATTATCTTCGCTTGCCTTATCTAATGAAGCATTAAAAAACTTTCCTGGTTTATAAAGTATTTCTGATATCGCTCCTGAGCAAGGTGATCTATTTACATGACAATCGAATACATCCATGAAAATACTTATCTTTTTCATTTGTTTATTTTCTAAACCTAGTTCTTTTGGACCATTAGTATCCATTACTTGTAATACAACTCCATCAGCAGGACTTGTAAGAAAATTATCATCTCCTATAGATATTCTTTCAGGATCTCTAAAAAAATAGTAACACCAAATAGTTAATACTAATCCGATAAAACCAAGAAAACCATTAATGAAGTAGAGAATTATAGTTGCGATTGCAAAAATAATAATAAATTTGTACCCTTCATTGTGAATTTTTGGAAATATTTTACTCATGACAATCCTATAATTGATAATTGTGGATTAATATGTATACAAAAAGAATAAATTCAACTATTAAGATATATCGAAAAAATGAGTAAAATAAAGGTTAAAAACCCCATTGTCGAACTTGATGGTGATGAAATGACCAGAGTTATATGGGACTTCATTAAAAATAAGCTTATTTTAACTTACTTAGATTTAAAAATTGAATACTACGATTTGGGGATGGTAAGTAGAGATAAAACTGAAGATAAAATCACCGTTGAATGTGCTAATGCAATTAAAAAGAATGGTGTTGGAATTAAATGTGCAACTATTACCCCTGATGAGGCCAGAGTAAGAGAGTTTAATTTAAAAAAAATGTGGAGATCTCCAAATGGTACTATCAGAAATATTATTGGAGGAACTGTTTTTAGAGAACCAATAATTTGTAAAAATATTCCAAAACTTGTTCCTTCTTGGACGGATCCTTTAATCATAGGTAGACATGCCTTTGGGGATCAATATAGAGCAACTGACTTTACTGTTCCTGGTAAAGGTAAATTAGAAATTAAATGGACTGCTGAAGATGGATCTGATGAGAGAAAATATGAAGTCTTTAATTTTCCCGGTCCTGGAATTGCTTTATCAATGTATAATTTGGATAAATCAATAGAAGACTTTGCAAGATCTTGTTTTAATTATGGATTAATTAAAAAATGGCCTGTTTACCTTTCAACTAAGAATACAATTTTAAAAAGATACGATGGTAGATTCAAAGATATTTTTCAAGATGTTTTCGAAAAAGAATTTAAAAATAAATTTGAACAAAATAAAATTACCTATGAACATAGGTTAATTGATGACATGGTAGCATGTGCAATGAAATGGCATGGTAAATATATCTGGGCATGCAAGAATTACGATGGAGATGTTCAATCAGATACTGTAGCTCAAGGATATGGATCATTAGGTTTAATGACAAGTGTTTTACTTGCTCCAGATGGTAAAACCATGGAAGCTGAAGCAGCACATGGAACAGTAACAAGACATTTCAGAATGCATCAACAAGGAAAAGAAACTTCAACAAATCCTATTGCATCTATTTTTGCATGGACAAGAGGGTTGGCTCATAGAGGAAAATTAGACGGAAACGA
Source organism: uncultured Pelagibacteraceae bacterium (assembly GCA_902567045.1). GTDB lineage: Bacteria > Pseudomonadota > Alphaproteobacteria > Pelagibacterales > Pelagibacteraceae > Pelagibacter. The sequence goes on along the minus strand of CACFLJ010000009.1, from coordinate 47,376 downwards.
AGAGCTGACTAAATTTGCAGAAACACTTGAAAATGTATGTGTTGATTGTGTTGAGGAAGGATCAATGACTAAGGATTTGGCTATATTGATAGGTCCATCAACAAAATATCTAACAACTAATCAATTTTTAAATACTTTAGATGGTAAGTTGAGACAGAAATTAAATTAAAGACTTAATTTTTTCGAAAGCCTCATCAATTTTGTCTTTGAATTGACCACCCGCTTGTGCAAAATCTTTTCTACCACCACCACCTTTGCCACCAATAACTTCAGAGCCTGTTTTTGCAAATTTAACAGCATCATACTTATCTGAAAGTTCATCTGTAATTCCGACTGCAATACCTACTTTGTCATCTAAACTAGCAAAAACTATAATTATTCCACTTTTTAGATCCCTTTTGCCAGTATCAACTAGTTTTCTTAGTTCTTTAGGCGGAAGATCTTCAACTTTTTGAAATCTTACATTTATATTATTAATTTTATCATCCTGAATTATATTTTTTGAATTATTTTCCAAAATTGAACTAAATTTTAGTTGTTCTAATTGTTTTGATAACTCTTTAATTAAAGTCTTATTATCTTCATTATCTAAATTTGGTTTACCACCCAATTTAATTATTTGTTTTGATAAATTATTAATCATTTCTTCATCTTTCTGAGTTGATAAATCAGATAATTTTTCTTTATTTTGTAAAAAAATATTTAATTGATTTTCTCTAAGAGCTTCAACTCTTCTAACACCAGCTGCAATTGAAGATTGGCTAATAATTTTAAATTTTCCAATGTCTCCTGTATTTCTTACGTGTGTACCACCACATAATTCAGTAGAAAAATACTTTTCTTTCTCATCTCCCATTGATAATACTCTAACTTCTTCTCCATATTTTTCTCCAAAGAGTGCAAGTGCTCCATTATCAACTGCCTCTTTAGGTGTCATGATCCTCGTTTTAACTTCTGATTTTTTTTGAACCATAGAATTTACATGACTTTCTATTTTTTCAATTTCTTGATCTGAAATAGGCTTCATATGACTAAAATCAAATCTTAATCTGTCCGGTGCAACTAATGAACCTTTTTGTGTTACATGAGTTCCCAATACTCTTCTTAAAGATTCATGTAAAAGATGAGTTGCAGAATGATATGCTCTAATATTATTACGTCTATCTATATCAATTTTCATCTCAACGTTATCTTTAATTTTTATACCTCCTGATTTGACTTTTCCATAATGCACAAATAGATCACCTAATTTTTTTTGTACATCTGTTATCTCAAATATAAAATCTCCAGATATTATTTGACCTGTATCTCCTACCTGTCCTCCTGACTCACCATAAAAAGGAGTTTGATTTAAAATAATCATACCCTCATCATTTTCACTTAGTGCATTTACCTCTTTATTATCTTTTAATAATGATAAAACAATGCCTTCTGCTTGATCTGTCTCATAGCCTAGAAATTCTGAAGGGCCCAATCTATCTTTTATCGAAAACCAGATATCATCTACAGCACTATCACCAGAGCCTTTCCAGTTTTTCTTAGCAAGCTCTTTGCTTTCTTTCATTAATCTTTGAAATTTATCGTTATCTATTGTTAATGATTTATTTTTTAAGATGTCTTGTGTCAGATCTAGTGGAAAGCCATAAGTATCATAGAGTTTAAAGGCTACTTCTCCTGGTAATATCTTATCTATTTTAGTTATTTCCTCATTTAATATTTTAATACCTCTATCTAAAAGAACTAAAAACTTTTCTTCCTCCATTCTTAATGTTTCTTTTATTAGAGATTCAGCCCTTTCTATTTCTGAGTAATTGCCTTTCATCTCATCTTTTAAAGTTTTAAATATATTATAAAAAATTGGCTCTTTAGACCCAAGAAAATGAGAATGCCTCATTCCTCTTCTCATTATTCTTCTTAATACATAACCTCTTCCCTCGTTTGATGGCAAAACTCCTTCTGCAATTAAAAATGAACTTGCTCTTAAGTGATCTGCTATTACTCTAAAACTTGCTAAATTTTCTTTATTTGGTTTAACTTTTAAAATTTCTGCAGCAGAATTAATTATTTTTTTAAAATGATCTGTTTCATAGTTATCATGAGTTCCTTGAAGTAATGCAGCAATTCTCTCTAATCCCATTCCAGTATCAACTGATGGTTTTGGCAGATTAATTCGTTTGTCTTTTGAAATTTGCTCATACTGCATAAAGACTAAATTCCAAATTTCAATAAACCTATCTCCATCTTCATTTTTTGTTCCAGGCAATCCACCTTCAAGATGGTCTCCATGATCATAAAATATCTCTGAACAAGGTCCACAAGGTCCCGTTTCTCCCATAGACCAAAAATTATCAGATGTTGCAATCCTGATGATTTTATCTTCACTTAACCCAGCAATTTTTTTCCAATAATTAAAAGCTTCATCATCGTCATGGAAGACAGTTACATAAAGTCTGTTCTTATCTAAACCAAATTCTTTTGTTATTAAATTCCACGCAAGTTCAATTGCTCTTTCTTTAAAATAATCACCAAAGGAAAAGTTTCCCAGCATTTCAAAAAATGTATGGTGTCTTGGTGTATAGCCAACATTTTCAAGATCGTTATGCTTACCACCTGCTCTTACACATTTTTGAGATGTTGTAGCTCTTTGATAGTCTCTCTTTTCAAGTCCAGTAAACACATTTTTAAATTGGACCATTCCTGAATTAGCAAACATCAGAGTTGGGTCATTATTCGGGACTAAATTGCTAGATTCAACTATTTTGTGATCATTTTTTTCAAAATAATCCAAAAATGCTGACCTTATTTCATTTAATGTTTTAGCCATATTTAACCAAAATACAGCATTTTTATATGATGTCTACACTTCTAAAGGGAAAAAAGGCGCCCATTAGAGCGCCTTTTTTTAATAACTAAAAGTTATCTGCTAATTCTTTTTAGTAGGAACTTCTTCCTCTTTTTTCTGCGCTTCAAGCTTTTCTTCGCTTAAAGGGTTGCCTTCAATCTTCTTTGAAATAACACCAGCTTTTTCTCTAATAGCCATTTCAATTTCAGCCGCAGCTTTTGGATTTTGTTCAAGGTAAAGTTTAGCGTTCTCTCTACCTTGACCAATTTTTTCACCTTTATAAGCGTACCAAGCTCCAGATTTTTCAACAATCTCGGCTTTAGCACCAAGGTCGATTAGTTCCCCTACTTTACTAATTCCTTTTCCATACATTAAATCAAACTCAACAACTTTAAATGGTGGTGCAACTTTATTTTTAACAACTTTTACTCTTGTTGTATTTCCAACAATTTGCTCTTTATCTTTTATTGCTCCAATTCTTCTAATATCCATTCTTACTGAAGAATAAAATTTCAAAGAATTACCTCCGGAAGTTGTTTCTGGACTTCCAAACATTACACCAATTTTCATTCTAATTTGGTTAATAAATATAACCATTGTATTAGTTCTAGAAATTGATCCTGTTAATTTTCTAAGAGCTTGAGACATTAGTCTTGCTTGAAGACCAACATGGTGATCCCCCATGTCTCCTTCAATTTCTGCTCTTGGAGTTAATGCTGCAACTGAGTCGACTACTAAAACTGACATTGAGCCAGACTTAATTAAAGTATCTGTTATTTCCAATGCTTGTTCGCCAGTATCTGGCTGTGAAATAAGTAATTCTTCAGTATTAACACCTAATTTCTTTGCATAAACTGGATCCAATGCATGTTCTGCATCTACAAATCCACAAATTCCACCTGCTTTTTGTGCTTCAGCAACAACTTGTAAAGCTAATGTAGTTTTACCAGATGACTCTGGTCCGTAAATTTCAACAATTCTACCTTTTGGTAATCCGCCTATCCCAAGTGCTAAATCCAAACTTAAAGATCCAGTAGAAACGGACTCTATATCCATTGCTTTTTGTTCTCCAAGCTTCATCACAGAGCCTTTTCCAAAACTATCTGTTATTTGGCTAATTGCAGCATCTAGTGCTTTATTTTTTTCTTTATCTTCCAATTCTTTATCTTTTGCAGTTTTCACCACTTTTAGGTTATTTTTAGTCATTTTTTGCCTCGTTTTTTTCATTTATTAACATTCGAATCATGAAAATAAATGTACACATTTTGTTCTCATTGGCAATATTTTTTTAAAATTAGGCCTAGAAGTCCCTATTTATCTGAGTTTTAGGTATTCGCTATTTAATAAACCTGCAGACTTCAACAGTCTATATTGCGCTAATAAATAATTTCTCTCAGCTTCGGCAAGATTTATTTTAGCATTTATTAGATTTGATCTTGATTGAAGAACATCAAATGTAGATCTATTCAATCCACTCTCATACTCAAAGGTAATTCCCTCATTCGCAATCTCTGCAGCCTTAACTTGTGATTGCACAGCCCTTAAAAGACTTTTCGAAGACTCTAAAGTAGACCAAGCCACAGTAACTCCTTGTGTATTATTTCTAAAAGCATTTTCAAGTAATAATTTTTTCATTCCTTTTACTTGAAGATTTTTATTTATATTAGATTTATTTTTTCCTCCAAATTGAAATGGCCAACTTACTGTTGCTTGTAATACATCTTTTTCTCTTTCATCATAAGTTGCGCTTAGATCATCAGTATATGATCTTTCGAGTGAAAGTTTTGCTGTCGGAGATAAATCTGATCTCGCAATTTTAACATCTAATTCGGATTGTCCATATTCTATTTCAGCAATAATAAGATCGGGGCTTTTTTGTTCAGATATCTTTTTTGCATCAACTAAACTTGAGGGTAGTGGAACTTCAGAATTATAAATTTTTTTTAATTTTTCATTGCTGTTGATTGGTCCAATTATATTTTCATAAACTAGTTTACTCGTGATAATACTATTTTGCGCTCCAATATAACCTGCTTGTGCCCCTGATAAAGAAGATTGGGACTGTGCTAAGTCAGTTGCAGTTATTTGAGCTCTAGATAGTCTTGCATTATCTATCTCAAATTGTCTCTGAAGTAAGTTAACATTTTCTTCATTTATATTTAGTTTTTCATAAGCAAGAATTAAACCTGTATAAGCTTCAATTGCTTTCATAAAAACATCTTGTTCTTTTTTAATAAGTTGTGCTTCAGATAAATTTAATCCTAACTTACTTTTTTCATATTTTGTGCCACGTTCACTGCCATCCAAAAGTGTTTGTTCTAACTTTATAGAAGATGTCATTGGATTTGTATTACTTATTGAAGCATCAGTACCATCTTGATTTGTAAGTTTATTTGTATCTTCAAAACTTTTAGTACCTGAAAGAGTTAAAGTTGGAAAAAAATCACTTTTAGAAATATTTAAGACTTCCTTTTGAACTTCTAAGTTTTTTCGTTCAGCTTGTAGTTCTAGATTATTTTGAAAAGTAGTTTTTAATGCATCACTTAAGGTTGCTGCTGCTACGGATGTTACAGAAAACAATAAAAGCGAGGAGATAAGAAATAAATTTTTCATTTATTATATTTTATGGATTTAATTTGATGATTACTATTTAAATTTAATACAATTGAGGAATATTTTGGCGCAAATTTGAACATGTTTTGTGTGACCCTTTGGTAGGTCTGCATAAATGTTAATACCTCATTTTTGCTCATAACTTTACTATTTGCTTTGTTTTTTGAGTTTAATTTAAGTAACGCCTCCTGTTTAAGCCTCCAACTCTGTAATAATTTGAAATTACCTGCTTTTAAAAATAGCAAACAGTCTAATTTAGAAAATAATTTTTTATATTTTGTTTGTAGTTGACCATTTACATATTTTCTCCATCTTAAATTTTTATCTGCTGTTCTTTCAAGAGAATTAATCGATTTTTTTAAAGTTATATTTTTTTCTGCTCTAGCTCCCACACACCATCCCTCAAAGATTATAACATCTGGTACCCTTTTGACTAGATACCAAGACTTTCTTTTTAATCTATCATCTATTGCCTTATTAAACTTAGGAAGTCTCTGTTGATTGAATTGCTTTCCCTTTGTTTTTTTTAGAAGATCAAAAATAAAATTTATGTCATGGGTACCTGGAACACCTCTAGTCATTAATAAGGGATGAATTTTTTTAGACAATTTTATTCTATCTTTTCGGGTTTTGTATAAATCATCAATTGAGATTTTAAAAACGTTTAGCTTAAAATATTTTGTTAGAACAATTTTTAGAATAGAACTAATCGTTGTTTTACCAGTCCCTTGACCTCCCCCTAAGCCTATTAAATAAGGTTTAGACTTTTTTGCTCTATTTGAAATCCAGAAACTAATTGGAATTAGAAAAGATTTTATCATCTTTTCTTTATTTTTAAATTTTTCTTTAGATGTTTCTTGAGATCTTATAAATTTAAAACAATCTTTACTAACTTTTCTATAACACTCAGCAATTGATTGCATAAAAATTTATTGTTTTTGATCTAATGGATGGTTTTTGCCATCATTCACTGGCACATCTTCAATTTCGAATGGCTCTACACCTTCTATACAAGCAATATTTACGCCATAAATTTTTGGATTGCTTCTAGGTCTGTTATGAGTGTGAATTCCACAGATAGAACAAAAATAATGCTTAGCTGTATTAGTGTAAAACTGATAAAGCGATAACTTATCTTCTCCTTTTGTAAGTTTAAAATCATCAGGACCAAGGACCCCTATAATGTAACCTTTTTTTTTGCAGATCGAACAATTGCAACGCATGATTTTTTCAACACCACCTATAGGAATTTTAACTTCAGCTTCAATTGCTCCGCAGTGACAAGTTAACTTTTTCATATTTTAATCTCCTAATAAAATTATTTATTAATAACTTTTAAATATTCTCCGTATCTTTTTAAACTTCCCTCTGGCCATGTTTTTTTAGGATCATACATCTTTTCAAAACAAATTACATCCTCTGTAAGGTTCAGCCATGGATCTTTATCTTTTGTAAAAATATGCACTTGAGGTGGAAAACTTTCTGAATTATCTAAAGTTTTAGTTCTAACTGTTAATCTACCAACAGCTGAGGCATAATCAGTATAAATATAAGTTCCACACTTGGTACAAAAATATGCATTAGAAGTGGCACCGCTTCCTGCTTTAAGTTCTGTTGATGCAACTTCTCCTTCTATAATTAAAGTGTTATCTAATACGCTTGTATTAATAACATATGAAGACCCAGTTATAATTTTACAATCTTTACAATGACAAGCTTGGGTGAATAGAGGTTTTTCTGTAATTGTATACTTAACTTGCCCGCATATACATCCGCCGGTTAAGTTTTTATTTTTTTCCATTTTAATATTTAATCTATTTGTGGTTAAAGTTATCCACATGTATACAACATGTGGTTTCGATGTTCACGTTTTGATTCACTTTTGATTCAGTTACAGACTCAAAATACAACCTGGTTGACACTATTGAATAACTTGGATATTAATTAGAACAAAATAAGAACATTTATGAAGCTAACAATACCTTACTATTTACATAAAGCTGGCGCGGGTTTTCCATCCCCTGCTACGGACTATATTGAGGAAGACATCGATTTAAATGTTCATTTAATTAAAAATGTTCCAGCAACTTTCATCATAAGAGTTCAAGGAAAATCAATGGTAGATGTTGGGATTAACGATGGTGATCTATTAGTTGTTGATAAAAGTTTAACACCAAAAAACTTCTCAACAGTTATTGCAAACGTTCATGATGAACTAGTTGTTAAAAGTTTAGTTCAAGAAAGAGATAAAAAATTTTTAACATCAGGTTCTAAAGAATTTACAGATCGAATTTTAATCAACGAAGAAGAAGATGTATTTATTTGGGGAGTTGTAACTTATGTCATCCATTCAGTATACTAAAAAAATAGCACTTATTGATTGTAATTCTTTTTACGTTTCTTGTGAAAGATTATTCAATCCTAAAATAAGGAAAAAGCCTGTTGTAGTTTTATCTAACAATGATGGCTGCATAATTTCAAGATCAACAGAAGCAAAAGCTCTAGGTATTAAAATGGGAGAACCTTACTTTAAAGCAAAAGATATTATTATTAAAAATAAAGTTGAAGTTTTTTCATCTAATTATTCTTTGTACGGAGACTTATCTAGAAGAGTGATGCGAACACTAAAAAGATTTAATTCTGCTATTGAAGTTTATTCTATTGATGAAGCATTTTTAGACTTATCAAATTTTGCAGATAGTGAAGTTGAAAAAGTCGGAAAAGAAATTAGAGAAACAGTTTTAAAATGGACAGGTATTCCAACTAGTATTGGGATTGCTAAAACAAAAACTTTAAGTAAAGTTGCAAATCATATTGCAAAGAAAAAAGAATCAGGAGTAACAAGTTTAATAGGAATTGAAAATATTGATCCCATATTAGAAAAAGTTGAAATTAATGATGTGTGGGGTGTAGGAAGACAATTAACAAAATTCTATCATAAAAATGGAATTTATAATGCTAAGCAACTTAAAAATAAATCTAATACATGGATAAAGAAAAACTCAAATGTTCTAGGGTCAAGAACTGCAATGGAGCTTAGAGGAATTCCTTGTATAGGTTTGGAGATCACTACCACTAAAAGAAAGAGTTGTGTTGTCTCGAGATCATTTGGAAAAAGGATTGAAATGTTCCAAGAGTTAAAAGAAGCAGTTGCAAATTATTGTTTAAACGCGTCTGAAAAAATTAGATCAGAGTTATTAGTTGCAAAAGCAATTACAGTATTTGTTAGAACCAGTCCTTTCCAAAGAAACTTTGGTTATTATTCAAATGCAAAAACAGTTGATTTTCCAATCGCAACCAACAATAGTATTGAAATAGTCAAGACAGCGATTTCAATATTAGAGAATATTTTTAAAAATGGATACCGCTATCAAAAAGCAGGAGTGATGCTTACAGGATTATCTAATGCAAGTGATAAAACAAATCTATTCACATCTGAAAAAGATGAAAAAATAAACAGTTTGATGAGATCAATTGATAATACTAATTATCGATATGGAAGATCTACTTTGAGTGTTGCAAGTGCAGGAGTTCACAAAAAATGGAACATGAGAAGGCAGTATTCTTCTAAAATTGATACAGCTGATTTTTATTGTTTGCCAACAATTAAAGGTTGATTAAGGTTAATTTTAAAAAGTTTAGCTGCATTTTTATATGCAATTTTTTCTTGCACTTCTGGGCTTAAAGATCCAATCATCAAACGAACATGCTTCATATAGTGTTCCACAAAAACATCATGTGCTGGGCTTTTACCTAATTTATGATCAGAACCAAAAAAATATCTATCGGAATATTTTTCCATCGATTTTGCCCAAACCTCATGTAATTTAAATCTATAATCATTTGGGATATGCAAATCCTCAAAGCCCCAAAGAGAAGACCAATGAAATGCTATTTTCCAGTCAGTATATGTATTAGGACAATAATCAAAAATTTCTTCAAGGTCTTTTGTTGGCATCATTCCTGTATGAGCTATCACAATTTTTGCGTTGGGGTATTTCTCACATTTTTTTTTATAAAAATTTTTAAACTCTGTTAATCTATCTATCCCATCTATTTCATGAAAAGGCTCCAGGTGTAAATTAATCGGCATACGGTGTTCATTGACAAATTTGAACGCCTTATCAATAATTGGGTGTTTAAGATCTAAATCTAATTGGGGTTGATACCCACCATAAGGGGGATTTTTTTTCTTTTTATTATAGTGAACCAGTCCAGTTTCTCCCAATCCATAACATTGTCCTTTTTTAAATCTTTTAATAGTTTCTTTAAACTCTTTATTAACTTCTGAGTTCTTATATTTTTTTTTATTTGCTGCCATTCCAATAAAATTGGAATGACAATTAGTTAAAACATTCTGATGCTCTGCTGCAAAATCATAATAATAATTCCAATTATCTTCTGATTTGTAAGTATTTGGAGTTCCCATAATTACAGACATAAAAACATTTGCCTTATTTGTTAACATTGGCAAATCTTCTATAAAATACTCAGTACCTATATCTAAAGTTTTTCCGGTGGATTTTCTAGGATGTGCATGACCATCTATTATAGCTCCTAAATAAGGTTTATTTGTATCTCTTACCTCAAGATTATTAAGTTTATAACTGTCTAAAAGTTTTTTTGCTTCTTCACGACTTTCAGTTTTTCCAAACATAATTCTTTCATAAGCCCAGTGATCGAACCTATAGTGTTCGTCAAAACTGTTGGCAAACGTTGGTAAAATTAAAAAAATAAATAACAAAATTTTTTTCATTTTTGATAAATCAGTCTCAAATTTTAAATAATTTATCAGATAGATTTTGTAAATTTTCTCCCCAGAAAACGTCTTTTTGTATACGTTTAAAATCTAAATCAAATACAGTCGACATTGCAGATGCATAAATTGATCTAGCATCAATTGTTGAATTCAAATCTCTTCCTTCAAATAATTCTTTTCTCTTAAGCCCTGGCCAGTCTGAATAAACTTGTGATTTCTTTAATAAACCACCTGCCATAAAAATTGCAGATCCATAACCATGCTCTGTTCCACGACCTCCATTTTGTTTAATTGTTCTTCCAAATTCTGTTAAAGTTAAAACTAGAGTATTTTCTATCTCTGATCCTAGACCTTTCTCTAGACTTTTAAAAATTGAGTCCATTTCAATCAGACTATCTGAATGTGAACCATTCACTCCACCCTGAGCAGCATGCGTATCAAATCCATCAACTTCAAAAACTGCAACCCTTGGGCCATTTATTTTTTTTAGTTCTAAACCTGCTTTATAGGCTAAAGATGAATTCTTTCTAGACATAGAGGTGCCTCCATTATTCATCATAGATCTATTAGCAATTATCTCCATCATATTTGCTAAGTCATGTTCAGATTTATCTGTATAAACTGATTTTAAAAGCTGTAAAAGTTCTGTTCGAGGTAATCTTTTTTTTGATGGATAAAAATTATCATTACTAGGAATACCTCTAAGAAGTAAAGGCATTGGTAGTGCCAATGCAAGACCATCACCTTTTAAATCTGCTAACTTCATTCCTCTTCCTAACCAACCAGTTTTTATGGAGTAAGGTATATGACCTCCTGTCTCCATTAAGTTTTGCCCATCAAAATGGGATCTTTTAGTATACGGGATATTCGTAGCATGAATTATTGTTCCTAGATTATTTTGCCACAAATTATAAAAATTCTTTAGTTTGGGATGTAGTGCAAAATCAGAATTTAACTTTATTGTTTCGTCTAAAATTAAATCTTTTCTTCTTTTTTCAAAATTCTTATCTCCAATTATTGGAACAGCACACAAACCATCCATTCCACCTCTTAACATTATGACTACAAGATTTTTTTTCTTTTCTGAATTTGCTAAAACTGGAAAATTAAAACCAGCCAAAAATAATGTAGTAGCTGACCCTTTTAAAAAATTTCTTCTTGATATTTTCATGATTTAAGCGTCTCCGGTAAATTAAATAAAATAACATGTTTATGAACAAGCTCTTTATGCTGATCTATAATTTTTAAAATTTCATCTGGATTATCATAATTTTTTTTAATCATTTCTTCGTAATATTCAGGAGTCTGTGACTTACCTGACTTTCTATAATAAGCCTCTCTTGCATAAACCAGCCTTCTAATTAATAATTCTGGTGACATCCAATCCTCTGAAATATCTGACCATCCATTTGGTTGTTTTGCTAAATAAGGATGTTGTCCAAGCTCATCCATCAATCTTTCTAAAGCTCTTTGATCTTTAATCGGTTTATTTCCAAGTTTATAAAGGTCCATAAATGAAGGAGATGGGATTAAATCAACATCAGCCATTTTGCTCATTTGTAATAGCCAATTTTCTGGATTCTGAAATTTATTATATTTATCAGAATAATTGAAAGCCACTTCTATAGCAGCCTTGTGAACTTCTGGTAAAAAACCATCTGATTTTTCCCAAGCTTTAATGATTGGTTCCATCATTTCTTCAGTTGGATTATCTGTGATTAAATATCTACAGAGTTTCATTGCAATAAACTTTCTACAGGAAGGGTGATTAACAAGATCTGTAATCGCATCTGATAAACTTTTTCTACCATTTTTATATTTTTTACCTAAAACTATTTTAGTACCAGGTTCATGGGCATCAGGGTTGAAATGAACATCGCCAGTCTCTAATCTTTTCTTTCCCCACTTAGGTCTCCATCCACTCATTATATAGGCCATTTGAATTATATCTTCTTGTGTATATCCACAATCTGGGGAAACAGTGTGAAGTTCTAGAAGCTCTCTCGCATGATTTTCATTTACACCTTTAGTCTTTCCCTTCTCTCTTGCCCACCTTGCTTCTTGACTCTTGGGTCCTACGTTCTGGTCGTTATCGAGATGATGTATCATTGACCAACCGATGGTTGCTTCTTGGGCCATTTTTTCAAAATTTTGATTCATGTTAGCTCTAATTATCTCTCTTTGGTAAGCACCAGTTGTATACTGCGCTAAAAAATCCTTTTCACTGATTGCGAAATGATTGCCCCAAAAATACCAAAGTTTTGCTAAAACTGGTTTTGCACTTTTTAATGCTTCAGAATACCTAATACAAAGTTCAAGGTTCCACCAAAATTTTTGTCCAGTTGCATGCCTTAACTTATTTTTTTCTCTTTTGTAGCCATCTTTATCATTTTTAAATTTTTTTCTTAAAACTTTTCTATCTCCATAAACATAATCCCTATAATATTTTCTTAGTTCTTTCTCTGATAAGATTTTACCCTTCCAAGAAAATTCAGGAATGTCTTTCAATTGATTTATTGCCCATGTTAATGGGTCAGAGGGTGTTTTATCGTCTGGTCCAAGTCCAAATGCTACTTTACGATAAAAATTTTTCATAAATTATTTTAAAGTATACTATTTTAAAATATCAATATCTGAAATGTTTGTTAAAGAATTATTAAATTCATTCATATTTTCTCTCCCTGATATTTTTAAAATAATTAGACCAAAAATAATGATTAAAGCTAAAGGTATTGCTGTAATTACACTTATATATTCAGCAATTATTATTAAATATATCGCATAAAATGCTATCGATCTAAAGATTACACCAGTTTTAAATACAGCAATAATTGCTAAAGAATGCTTTATTAAATTGATGAAACTCATTTTTGAGGGACCAAAATATCTTGAACCTCTTATTGATGGAGATTTAATTAAATCATTTTCAGTTTTTGCCAAAGATCCTGAAAAACTACTCCAAGTTGCTTTGTCTTCAATTAGTTTTTTAACAGTTTTTTTTGTGAGGCAAGTATAATTTCCAAATTTTATAAATTTTCCAGTAAAGGTAAAAGTAATAATTTTATGAAAAAAATAACAGACTTTAAAAACTAAACTTTCAGATCTTTTAACTCTTTCTCCAACAATACTTTTATTAGGATTATCTTTAATCTTTTCTACAAAGTTTTTTATTTCTTCAGGTCTATCTTCTCCATCTCCATCCATAGGTATTACGTAATCAAAGTCTTCATTTTCTGAAATATGTTTAAGCCCTGCTGCAATACAACGTGCATGTCCTTTATTATTTCTCATATTTATTAATTTTATTGATTTAATATTATTTAAATTTTTAGTTTCTAAAATTTTTTCCTCTGTTGAAGCATCATTCACTACTATTATTGAAAATGATGTTTTAAGCTCAGAAATATTAATATCGATTTCTTCAATTAATTTTGAGGCAGATTTAAAGTCATTAAAGACTGGAATTAGAATTATTATTTTCATTAACTTACTGAGCCTATCAATCTAAATAGAGAAGCAAAAAAACCATATCCCGAGAGTTCGATTAAAACAACAATTCCAATAATAAATAAAAGTCTCTTGTTTTTTTGGTTTAATTGAAATTTCATTTATATGTTAAGCATTTCATATCTTTGTTACACAATTGGACTTCAGTTGAACTATAAATCCATTTTGGCCTTTCTGGAAGATGGTAAGATATATTTCCTGCAATCCATTCATTACCTTTAATATATTCCATTTTTCCAAGGTCCTTACCCTCAGTTTCATAAAAAAGTTTGGCCTGCTCAGCTAGCTTCCTGCCACCAAAATCAGTTCTTTTATCAGTTTGAGTAATTGAAATATAAGAATACACTATTGGAGATAATAAGAATAATGCTAAAAAGGCAGAGTTAAAAGCTCTCATTTTTTCAAAATTAATTTCTGATTTTAAAATATAAACAAATAACAAACCAAAGCTTATATAAAATGGAGTCATCCACATTGTTCTTATTTTTACACCCATAGTAAATGATGTTAGAAAAATAAAAAAAATCGGAATTAAATTAATTGACAATAAAAACAAAAGCTTTTCGTCATTTAAATTAATATTAATTTTAAATTTTTTAACTAAAACAAAAATCATTAGTAAGAGCGGCAATAATATACCAATTTGCTTACCTAGAAAGATCATAGGGTGTTTTATGTGGTTTAAAATACTTGCTTCTTCTGATCCAGTTCTGAGAAGTCCATAAGTAATGGTTACATAATCGTTTTCAGTTAACCAAATAATGTGTGGTAATAAAATTATAATAAAAGGAACGAAAGAAACTAGACACTTTAAATTTAGTCTTTTGGTATAAATAAAGTAAATTAAAATTACATCTATTGCTAAACCTAAATAGACAAATAAATATTTAGATAGAAACCCAAGTCCTGCAAATAGACCGAGTAATAACCAATCTAATATTTTATTATTCTTAATTCCTCTCCATAAATAAAAAACAGAAAGAGACCAGAAAGGAATTAAACAAACATTTACATTAAATTCAGGTGTAGTGAAGTTATAGAAGTATATTCCTTCTAATAACAAAACAGATAGTAAACAATAAATTTTGTTATCAAAAAAATCTTCACCTAACTTAAAAATTACAAGGAATGAGACTACGATACAAATTTGACTTAACAAATAATAAGCCCAATCTTGAGGCCCAAAGATTTGGAAAAATATTTCAGGTAAAAATGCACTCATTGGAGGATGCTTATTAAACCCCCAGTCTAAATTACTACCCCATGCTAAGGCCTCTATGGTATCAAGTGGTAAATTGTTGTTTGTTAAACTTGGAACTAATGTCCAAATAAATAAGTGAGCTGTAACAAAAATATAAAATAAATTACTTATATTCTTTTTATAAATGGCCATTTTTATTAATTTATACAATTAATCCATTCTTGACACTCAATAAATGATGAATATATTCACCAAATTCATAAATTTAGACATGATAAAGATCTCTAAAAAATATATCCCAAAAGAAACTGAAAAATATATGTGTGCAAAACATCTTGCGTATTTTAAACAAAAATTAACGGAGTGGAAAAAAGATCTTAAGAGAACAAATAATGAAGCAATATTTAATGCTTCAATGGATGACAATAGTGCATCAGCTGACATTGTAGATCAAGCAAGTTCCTATACAGAGAAAAATGTTGAAATGAGAGCAATCAATAGACAAATAAAATTAATTACTAAAATTGATGGAGCTCTGAAAAAAATTCAAGAAGGAACTTATGGTTTCTGTGAGGAAACAGCAGAACCAATTGGTCTTAAAAGATTAATGGCAAGACCTGTTGCAACTTTATGTATAACTGCACAAGAAAAACACGAAAAAGAAGAAAAAGTTTACGCTGATATTTAAGGGTAATCTATTTCAGCATCTTTATTTAATACTTTAAAACCTTTAATCACCGCAGGACGTTTAGCTATATCAACATACCATCTTGATAAACCTTTAAAATTCTCTAATCCAATGTCATGTCTTTTATGTCTTGCTATCCAAGACCATGTTGCGATATCTGCAATTGAATACTCTTTACCTGCTAAATAGTCACTTGCAGAAAGCCTCGCTTCTAAATCTTCATAAAGTTTTCTTGTAATCTTAAAATATCTTTCTTCTCCCCACTCACTTTTGCCTTGATGATAAAAGTGAAATTGATGATGCTGTCCTATCATCGGGCCAATCAAACCCATTTGAGCCATTAACCATTGATTTATTTCTAACCTGTTCCCCTCAGGATAAAACATGTTACTTTTTTCACCCAAATACATCAAAATTGCACCTGACTCGAAGACTGATTTATTATTTTCGTGATCTGTAATTACTGGAATTTTATTAAAAGGACTAATTTTTTTGAATTCTGGTTTATGTTGTTCGCCTTCGCTTAGGTTGACTTTTGATATTTTATACTCAAAATTTATCTCCTCGAGCATAATACTAATTTTCCAGCCATTTGGTGTATCAGCAGTAAATAGTTCTATCACTACTTTACGCCCAATCTATCTTTGATGGTGTTTGATGCTGTTGTAAATTCAAATCTATATTTTTCGTTTGGTCTTGCGTATTTAAAACAGCCTCTCGCTGCTAAGGCGCCTTCATGAAACCCTGAAAGTATTAGTTTAAGCTTTCCTGGATAGGTACAGATGTCTCCAATTGCAAATATGCCTTTCTTGTTAGTTTCAAAGTTTTCAGTATTAACTGGGATTACTTTTTTATCTAAATTAAGGCCCCATTCAGCTATTGGTCCAAGTTGCATTATCAAACCAAAGAAACCCAAAACATAATCCGCTTTCAATATTTTACTCTCTCCCTCTTCACTTTTAATCTCAACTTCCTCTAAAGTTCCATTTCCTTTGACATCTTTAATTGAGTATTTAGTAAACAAATTAATTATATTTTTTTCACTTAATTCTTTTATTTTTTGAACACTCGCAGGTGCGCCTCTAAATTCATCTCTTCTATGGATAAGTGAAACTTTAGAAGTATTAGATAGTTCAATTGCCCAATCAAGAGCACTATCTCCACCACCAAATATAGCTACAGATTTATCTTTAAAAATTGTTTTGTCTTTAATTGAATACAAAACTGAAGTTCCATCAAACTTTTCTGCACTTTTTGTTGGAAACTTTCTTGGTTCAAATGATCCAACACCTCCTGCAATTACAACATTTGGTGTTTTAAATTTTTTTCCGCTAGTTGTTTTAACAATCCAATTATCGTTTTCATTTGTAAGTTCTTGAACTCTATCATTTAAATGAAAATTAAAGTTAAAAGGTTTTATTTGTTTAATTAAATTGTTAGTAAGCTCTTCCCCAGTACACTCTGGAACTGCAGGAATATCATAAATTGGTTTATCTGGGTAGAGTTCAATACATTGACCACCAATTTTATCTAAGTTATCAACTATTTCACACTTCAATCCAATAATACCAAGTTGATGCGCACAAAATAATCCTGTTGGACCTGCGCCAATAATAACAACATCAGTTTTAATCATTAAACTTGTTTCTCTGGTATATAAACACTCAGTCCATCTAAATTATCTGAAACCATAATTTGACAACTTAATCTGCTTTTTGAGGTAGGTTCAAAAGCTTGGTCTAACATATCGTCTTCGCCCATTTCTTTTTTTGGCAGTTTATCATGCCAATCTTCTTTGACATAAACATGACAAGTTGCGCAAGACATGCTTCCCCCACAATCTGCATCAATACCTGGTATATCATTTTGAACAGCACCTTCCATGACTGTGAGCCCGTTTTGGACCTCAGCTACATGCTCTTTTCCATTATGTTCTATATATATGATTTTAGCCATTGCCTTTATATAAGCACAAAAAAAAATAGGGCAAGTAATCAAACCCGCCCTATTTTATATATCGTAACTAATTGTTACTACGCTCTTCTTGTAGAGTTAGATACTGCACAAGACCAGATAATTAAACCAAATGCGATTTTATTAACAAAGTCTGCTAAGTTATAGATAACGTTTAACGCGTTACCATCTATTCCACCTGTTAGGTAACCAAAAATGTAACCTAATGGGTAAATAGCCCAACCTACAGTAACAATCATTCTTAAAGCTCCAAATGCAGTTACTAAAGATTTATTTCCAGATTTAGCAGCAACTTTTCCTGCTTCTCCTGAAAAGATTTCATAAAGAATGTAAATCCATCCAGCCATACCGATTATGAAACCTAGTGTAGCGTTAATGAATCCAGCTTCTCCAAGATATCCACCTATTAACATAACTAGTGAACCAATTAAGATTCTCCAGAAAATGTTTGTGTCAACTTTTCTTACTGCTGAAAGAATTAAGTAAAATTCTACTAGCTGTAGTGGTACAGTAATTAACCAATCAATGTATCTGTAAACAGTTGGAGTATCACCTGTTTCGATCCATACTGCTCTCATATACATGTAGTGAATAAATGCTATACCTGTTACTAATCCAGCTACGTTTACTGATTTTCTCCATTGTGAACTGACGTTAGCCTGTTCCATAAAGAAAAACGCTGTAGCTGCTAACATACCCATTGATATTAACCAAAACGAAATACCTACGAAATCGTCTGTAGCTAAAAAGGCTGTTGCCGCGTTAGCTGCTGTAGTTGCTCCGAAAAGCACTGCCGCTAATGCTAACATTTTTATTGTCTTCATAAAAAACTCCCTCATAGTTAGTTTTTTTTTAGTTTAAATTTAAACTACAGACCAATCTAATGAATGATCTAAAGTTAGGGGTTAAATAACAAATAAAATAAGTTTGTTGAAGAGTTATTTTGAAGCAATAAGTATTGATTTTATTAACTTTATGAAATTAAATACAACCTATTATATAAAATCATTAAAAAAGTGAATCAAAAAACAAATCAATATGAAAAATAGTTTTGACAAAATTTATCAAGAATCTATTCAAAATCCTGAGGAATTTTGGAAAAATGTATCTGATGATGTCTTCTGGTTTAAAAAACCTACCAAGATTTTAAACAAATCTACCCCACCATTTTATAAATGGTTTGAAGATGGGGTTACAAACACTTGTTACAACGCTGTCGATATTCATATTGATAACGGTAAGGGTGATAAGACTGCTTTAATCTATGATAGTCCAATAACGAACAATAAAGCAAAGTATACATACAATGAATTAAGAGAAAAAATATCAAAATTTGCTGGAGCATTAGACAAACAAGGTGTCAAAAAAGGTGACAGAGTAATTATCTACATGCCGATGATACCTGAGGCCGTTATAGCGATGCTGGCTTGTGGGAGAATTGGTGCAATACACTCAGTTGTCTTTGGTGGATTTGCTTCAAATGAACTTGCGAGCAGAATTGATGACAGTAAAGCAAAAATTCTAATCACTGCCTCTTGTGGGTTTGAACCTGGAAGAACTGTTGAATACAGACCTTTAGTTGATGGAGCATTAAGGCTTGCCAAGCATAAAGTTGAAAAAGTAATTTTGTTTCAAAGAAAAGATCACGAAGTAAAACTTAACTCTCCACTTGAAATAAGTTGGCAAGAAGCTCTTAGTAATGCAAAACATAAAGATTGTGTTGAGATTGGGTCAAATGAATTTGCCTACATTTTATACACATCCGGAACAACAGGTATACCAAAAGGAATAGTTAGAGATGTGGGGGGTCATATCGTTGCTCTCAAATGGACAATGAAAAACATTTACAATATCAATGAGGATGATGTTTGGTGGTCAGCCAGTGATATTGGTTGGATTGTGGGACACTCATACATTGTTTACGCTCCATTGTTTAAAGGATGTACTACAGTTTTATTTGAGGGTAAACCAGTAGGAACACCCGATGCAGGGGTTTTTTGGAGAATAATTTCAGAGTACAAAATTAAATCTTTGTTTACTGCTCCAACAGCATTTAGAGCGATTAAAAAAGAAGACTCTAATGGAAAGTTTTTCTCAAAATATGACTTGAGTTCTTTTGAATCTTTGTTTTTGGCAGGAGAAAGAGCTGATCCTGATACAATTAAATGGGCTGAAAATCTTTTAAACGTTCCTGTTATAGATCATTGGTGGCAAACTGAAACTAGTTGGGCAATAAGTTCAAATTGTACTGGAATAGAAATGCAAAAAACTAAGTATGGTTCAGCATGTAAAGCAGTTCCGGGTTATGATGTAAAAATAATTAAACCAGATCATTCTATCGCGGAACCAAATGAGATGGGTGATATAGTTGTTAAATTACCTTTGCCACCAGGTACTTTTCCTACACTTTGGAATGCTAATAAGAGATATGAAGAAAATTATATGACTAATTATAAGGGTTACTATCAAACTTATGATGCAGGTCATATAGATGAAGATGGATACATATGGATTATGTCACGAACCGATGACATTATAAATGTTGCTGGTCACAGATTATCTACGGGTGCAATTGAGGAAGTATTATCTGAACATCAATCAGTTGCTGAGTGTGCTGTTCTTGGAATTGCGGATAAGTTAAAAGGACAATTACCCATTGGTTTAGTTGTTTTAAAATCTGGAGTAGAAAAAGACGACGAAACTATTTCAAAAGAATGTATTCAAATGGTCAGGGATAAAATTGGACCAGTTGCTGCATTTAAAGTTGTTGTAGTTATAAAAAGATTACCTAAAACAAGATCAGGAAAAATATTAAGAGGAACTATACGTAAAATTGCTGACAAGGAAGATTACAAAATGCCGGCAACAATCGATGATCCAGCTATTCTCGATGAGATTACCCAAAGTTTAATAGAAAATAAAATTATTACCAAATAAATTAGGCTAATTATCAAACCTCATGGGCTTACCTGATGCTTCACCAAGGATTTCTCCATCTTTCATTTTAATCTCTCCATTTATGATTGTATAAACTGGAGTTCCCTTAAACTTATGCCCATCGAAAGGTGACCATCCGCACTTACTCTCAATTTTTTCATTTTTGATTTCTATAATTTTATTCATGTCGACAATCGTAAAGTCAGCATCATAGTCTTTCTTGATATATCCCTTACCTACAATACCAAAAATTTTCGCTGGATTTTCACAAACAAGATTCATCAGTTGAACTAAAGTTAGTTTTCCGTCATTTACATGGTTCAACATTACAGGTAATAAGGTTTGGACCCCAGGCATTCCTGAAGGAGTATCTGGATATTCTTTGTCTTTGTTTACTTTCAGATGAGGAGCATGATCTGAACCAATAGTGTCATTATAATTATTTCTTACAGCATACCACAGTCTATCGTAATGACTTTTTTCTCTAATTGGTGGATTCATTTGAGCATAGGTTCCGAGTTTATCGTAACAATCAGGAGCAAACATTGTTAAATGTTGAGGAGTAATTTCAAAAGTTATATCTCCCTTATTCTGAGATAAAAAATCTATCTCCTGTTTTGTTGTAATATGAAGTATATGAGCCTTTTTTCCAAGTCTTTTTGCAATTTTAACAATTTTTCTAGTTGAGGAAATTGCACATTCCTCATCTCTCCATATTGGATGAGAGTGAACATTACCTTTCTCTCTTAATTTCTTTCTTAAATTTAAAATATCTTCATCTTCTGAGTGAACTGCAACAATTTTAGATGTACTTTCAAAAACTTTTTCAATGTCTTCCTCTTTATGAACTAGCAAAGTTCCAGTGGAGGAGCCTGCAAATAATTTCACTCCGCAACATCCATCTAAACCTTTAAGGTCAGCTAATTCACTTTGATTGGTTGGAGTAGCTCCAAAATAAAAAGCATGATTACAGTACATTCTATTTTTAGCTAAATCTATTTTTCTTTGAAATTCTGTTTTGTTTGTAGTTGCAGGATTAGTATTTGGCATTTCAAATACTGAAGTTATACCCCCAACAATTGCCGCTCTACTTCCTGAAGCTAAGTCCTCAGTGTCTGTTGAGCCTGGTTCTCTAAAGTGTGTTTGAGTATCAATACAACCAGGAAGAACAGTAAGACCTGTTGCATCAATTGACTGACTTGCATCTTCATCTAGCTTTCCAATTTTTACAATCTTGCTGTTTTGAATGCCTATATCAACATCTTTGAGATCTTTATCAATATAGCATTTTCCATTTTTGATTATAAGGTCTAACATTTATTAAAAAAGTACTTATATCATAAGTCATAATATTACAACATGAACAAAAATAATGTTTACATACTAGAAGATAGAGGTCTTCTTTATATTAATGGAGACGATGCTAAAGAATTTTTACAAAATATAATTACAAACAATATTGATAATGTATCAGAAGTTAAAAGTTGTTTCTCTGCTCTTTTAACTCCTCAGGGTAAATATCTTTACGATTTTATAATTATAAAACATAAATTGGGTTATTTTTTGGATTGCGAAAAAAAAAATATTGAAAATTTATATAAACAATTAAATTTATATAAACTAAGATCTAATGTAGATATCTTAAATCTTAGTAACGAATTTGTAGTTGCTAATTTAACAAAGGAAAAGTTTTTAGAATTAGTAAATTCTAAAGATGAAGTGGGTTTTACAATTAAATTTAGAGAAGATCCTATTCTTTTAGATCCTAGGTCTGATAAGTTAGGTGCTAGACTGGTTATTAATTTAGAAAAATTATATCTTTCTATCAAAAAATTGGGATTGAATGTCTCTGATGCTAGTGAATATTACAATTACAGTCATGAATTAGGTATTGCTCAAATTGATACAAATAAGCTGCAAGATAAAATATTTGGAATCGAATGTAATTTTGAAGAGCTAAATGGTATTGATTTTAAAAAAGGATGTTATGTAGGACAAGAAAATACAGCAAGAATTAAACTTAAAGATAAACTTAATAAAAGACTATTTGCTGTAAAACTTAAAGAAGGTCAAATAACTGGTGATGAAATAACATTTGATAATAAAAATATTGGTAAATTATTAATCAATAATAAAAATCCATTTGCTTTACTAAAACTAGAAAACAAAAAATTTAATTTTGATGCAGATCTAAGATGCGGTGATGCAAAAATTAAGGCCTTAAAACCAAATTGGCTATAAATTATTTTATAAATTTAGATAAATCTGGTTTAAAATATTCTGGTCCTTTCATAACTTTTCCAGACTCATTGAATATTGGTTTTCCATTTTTTCCCAATTTACTCATATTAGATTTTTGAACTTCCTCAAAACAATTATCCAAGTTAATACCAAAGGCATGTCCTGCTCCATAAGTGACATACAAAATATCTGTTAATGCATCTGCAACTTCGGTTAAATTTTTTTCTGATATTGCTTGTTTAAGCTCTTCTAACTCTTCGCTAATTAGTGAAATTCTAAGCTTATTAATTTTGTCTGTGCTCAGACTTGATGAATCTTTAACATCTTGATTAAAAGTTTTCATGAACACACCAACTTTTTCAAAATTTGTCATTTTACTCCTATATGATTTTATAATTTTTTAATGTATAAGTGATTAAATATACTCTCAAAATTAAAACTATGAAATTCAGAAAAGAATACGACAGCATAGGTTCTATAAACGTGCCTGTGGATAAGTATTGGGGTGCATCTACAGAAAGATCAAAAAAATACTTTAATATTGGAGATGTTTTAGTGGGATCAAAGTTAATAAAATCCATAGCTATAATAAAAAAAGCAGCTGCTATTACAAATTATAAGAATAAAGATATTAGTTCAAAAATTTATAGATCAATCGTGCGTGCTTCCGACGAAGTAATTAAGGGAAAATTAGATAATCACTTCCCCCTTAAAGTTTGGCAAACTGGCTCTGGTACTCAAACAAATATGAACGTTAACGAAGTAATTTCTAATAGAGCAATTGAAATGCTCAAGGGGAAGAAGGGCACAAAAAAACCTGTTCATCCAAACGATCATGTAAATAAATCTCAATCTACTAATGATGTATTTCCAACAGCAATGCATATAGCAATAGCAATGGAAACTAGGGAAAAACTATTGCCAAGCTTAGTACTGTTGAATAAAGAATTAAAAAAAAAAATTAGAGAATTTAGTAAAATTGTTAAAATAGGACGAACGCATTTGCAAGATGCAACTCCATTATCTCTCGGTCAAGAATTTTCAGGTTATCAATCACAACTAGAAGAGTGTATTAAAAGAATAGAAGTATCACTTAATGAAATTTATTACTTAGCTCAGGGTGGAACTGCCGTTGGCACTGGTATAAATACAAAAAAAAATTTTGATAAAAAAATAGTTAGTGAAATAAAAAAAATAACTAAATTACCTTTCAAACCAGCTAAAAATAAGTTTGCAGCACTTGCCGCTCATGATGCAATCGTAAATTATTCAGGGACATTGAATACTACAGCAGTGTGTTTGATGAAAGTGGCAAATGATATTCGATTTTTAGGCTCAGGGCCTAGAGCAGGATACGGAGAATTGATATTACCAGAGAATGAACCTGGATCTTCAATAATGCCTGGTAAGGTAAATCCAACTCAATGTGAGGCTGTTACTATGGTTTGTGTAAAAGTAATTGGAAACCATAATGGAATTACTATGGCTGGATCACATGGTCATTTCGAACTAAATGTTTTTAAGCCTTTAATAATTCACAATGTACTACAATCCATTCAAATTCTCTCCGATAGCACTAGAAGTTTTGCGAAATATTGTATTTCTGGACTTAAAGCTGACAAAAATAGAATTAAACATTTGGTAGATAATTCTTTAATGCTAGTAACTGCTCTATCTCCTAAAATAGGTTACGATAATGCTGCGAAGATAGCTAAGAATGCACTAAAAAATAAAACTACTCTTAAAGTTGAAGCAATGAAATCAGGTCTAATAAACGAGAGAGAATATGATAAAATTGTTGATCCTAATAAAATGATTAAACCTGATTAACTGTTGATAATTCTTTTCATTAATGATTTCAGCTCTTGAGAATTTTTAATATTATATTTTAATTTACTGTTATTCTTATCTTTATATTCTACTTTATTAAATTTTATATCAAATATTGATATTTGTCTGGTATTAATATTTCTCTCAACTTTAAAATAAATCTCATCTAAATTCTTTACTTTGTCGGGTCTTACTTGGAACTTTTTAGCAAATTCTTTTTTATTTTTAATTAATAAAGAATTAGATGAATTAAAAATTATATCTCCATCTTTTTCATTATATTTAATTTCAGAGTTTATTTGAGCAATATCACCAATATTAAATAAAACTTCTCTTAAATTGATAGTATTTTGACTTATATTAAAACTTATTTTACCACTTCTTAAAAGTTCATGCTCAATATTAGTTAATAGTAATTCTATATCTCCATTAATATTACCTAATAAATCAGGTTCCAAATTTAATAGCGAAAATATTAATTCATCAATCATAAAATTTATATTTTGCTTATTCAAAATAATATTTGAATTTAAATAAAATGGTTTTAACTCAATTGATGCACCAATTTTTATGTCATTAGTGTTTTCGGGTGATGATAAAGTAATTTTATTATTTTCTAATATATAATCAATTTCAATATTTTGATTAAAGAAAGTAAGCAATGTTGAACCGTCAAGACTGGAGCTATTTTTATAATTTAATTGATTGTTTATTAAAAAATTTGGTTCCTTAAAATCTACTTCTATTTGAGAATTCATTTCTGAATTGTATTTTTTTTTCCATAATGATTTAAAATTCAGATCAAATAAAATTCCTTTAATATTCAATTTTTTAAAGTTGTCTTGTTTT
This sequence comes from uncultured Pelagibacteraceae bacterium, assembly GCA_902567045.1. GTDB lineage: Bacteria > Pseudomonadota > Alphaproteobacteria > Pelagibacterales > Pelagibacteraceae > Pelagibacter. Next base: position 21,935 of record CACFLJ010000009.1, on the reverse strand, counting down.
GATGTAATAAAATTTATTTTTTCAATAGGTGATATAACTAATGTTTCATCTTTATCGTCAACTATAAATATTTTACTTTTTTTTATATGAAATGGTTTACTTTCGCTATTGTGAAAATAATGTCTTAACGTTACATATTCTTTTTTTTTTAAAATAAAATTTGTATTTTGTATTTCAAATTTTTCAAAATTAATTTTAGATTTTGGATATAAACTATTAGAATTCATGAAAACTTTTAAATTCTTAATATCAAAGGAAATATCCTCATTATTTTTTTCAATTATTGATAATGATGAATCACTAATTAATAAATTAGGCTTTGGGAGTAATTGATACTTTATGTCACCATTTATATTTAAGTTAATATTAAAATCAGAATAAAATTTACTTTCGATAATGTTTTCTATGCTTTTATAATTATATAAAACTGGTATTGATAAATAAATGCCTAATGTAAAAAACAATGCTATTAATAAAAAAATGCCTTTAGTAAATATTGGTATTTTCATAGTTTTAATTATTAAATTAATATCGCTTAAATTAAAAAAAAATACACGATGAATTTAGATTATTTAACAAATCTAAACGAAACTCAGGAAGAGGCAGTTCTACATTTAAATGGACCCCTTTTAATCGTTGCAGGAGCAGGGTCTGGAAAAACAAGAGTTCTTACAGCTAGAATTGCACATATTGTTAAACAACATAAGGCATTTCCTAATCAAGTTTTGGCAGTAACTTTTACAAATAAAGCTGCAAAAGAAATGCAATTAAGAGTTTCTAAATTTTTGAGAAAAGAAGCAACCGGTCTTCCTTGGTTAGGAACTTTCCACTCAATTAGTGCAAAAATATTAAGAAAACATGCTGAAGCAGCTGGTTTAAAATCAAACTTTTCAATTATTGATCAAGATGACCAGGTAAGATTAATAAAAAATATTTGTAAATCTGAAAATATAGATACAAAAAAAATATCCCCAAGATATATTTTAGCAGTAATTGATAAATGGAAAAATAAAGGTTTTTATCCTGACGAAGTTGTACTTAAGCGTAAAGATATATTAGAAAAAAGCTTTCTTGGGATATATAAAATATATCAACAAAAATTGATAGATTTGAACGCTGCTGATTTCAGTGATTTAATACTTCATACAGTTAAAATTTTTGAAAAACATAAAGATATATCAAAAATGTATTCTAAAAAATTTAAATATATTTTAGTTGACGAGTATCAGGATACAAACTTTATTCAGAGTGAATGGCTAAAATATCTTGCAGAACATAATCAAAATATTTGCTGTGTGGGTGATGATGACCAATCAATATACAGTTGGAGGGGTGCCGAAATTAAAAATTTTCTTCAATTTGAAAATGTTTATGAGAATACAAAAATAATAAGATTGGAAAAAAATTATAGATCAACCCAAAATATTTTAAATGTTGCGTCTAATATTATTGAAAATAATCAAAATAGAGTTGGAAAAAAACTTTTCACAGATCAAGAAGATGGAGAACTTGTTACATTAAACTGTTTTAGAAATGTTAAAGATGAGGCAACTGAAATTGGTTCTAACATTGAAGATTTCAAAAATAAATTTTCATTAAATGAAGTTGCAATTCTTGTAAGAGCTATTTTCCAAACCAGAGAATTTGAAGAAAGATTTTTAAAAATTGGTGTTCCATACAGAATTATTGGTGGTATAAAATTTTATGAGCGAGCTGAAGTAAAGGATTGTGTTGCATACCTAAAAACAGTTTTTCAACCTCAGGATGACTTGGCATTTGAAAGAATTTTAAATGTTCCAAAAAGATCTATTGGGGATACAACGGTTAAAGCTATAAATAATTTTGCTAAATTAAATAAATGTTCTTTAGAGGTTGCCTCAAAAAATTTAATTGAACAAAACAAAATTAAACCTAAAACAAAAATAGGTTTAAATTCTCTTCTAAATCTTTTGGCTAAGTGGAGAAATGATTTAAATAATAAAATAAACCACAATAAATTGTTACAAATTATTCTTGATGAGTCTGGATATAGTGAAATGTTAAAAAATAAGAAAGACTTAGAAAATGAAAATAGATTAGAAAATATAAAAGAATTATTAAATGCGATGAAAGAATTTGATAATTTAGAAAGTTTTTTAGAGCATGTTGCTCTTGCAACATCTTTAGATCAAGATTGGCAAAGTGAAAAAGTTAATTTAATGACAATTCACGCATCAAAAGGACTAGAATTTGATGTTGTATTCTTACCTGGCTGGGAGGAAGGATTATTTCCTCATCAAAAAAGCATTGAAGAAAAAGGGGAAAGTGGATTGGAAGAAGAAAGAAGATTAGCTTATGTTGCAATTACTAGGGCAAAAAAGCTTGCTAAAATATCATTTTCAATGAACAGATTTTATCAAGGCGACTGGATAGACAGTATGGCATCGAGATTTGTAGATGAGCTACCAGATGAATATATTAAAAAGAATAATAATTTTGTAGATGAAAAAGAAGAAGATTTTGAATTTAACCAAGATATAGACTTCGATAGTGATAATGAAATTCGAAGTCCTGGGTGGATTCGCTATCAAAAAAAATTAAAATGAGTACTGAAATAAACAATATTATTTTATCAAATAATTTAGATGGATATATATTACCGAAAAATGACAATTATTTTACTGAGTATTCTAAAACAAATCACCTAAAATTAATTACAAATTTCTCGGGTTCTGCAGGATTTGCAATTTTCCTAAAAAATAAAAATTATTTATTCGTTGATGGTAGATATACTATCCAAGCTGAAAAAGAGTCTGGAAAAAAATTTAAAATTTGTGAAATTCCGTATATATGGCCTAAAGATATTTTAAAGAAACAAATTAAAATTGGATTTGATCCAGATCTTTTTACATGGGAAACTCTTAATAAATATTTTGGATATAATTACAACTTAGTTCCTTTAAATTTTAAATTTAAAAGTGAAAGAAAAAATAAAAATAATTATCCTTTTTTCAGCCTATATCCAGAGGTAGCAGGTGAAAGTGTAAATAAAAAAATTGGTCGATTAATTAAGATTATGAAAAAAAAGAAAATTGATTATACATATATAAGCTCAGGTGAAAATATTTGTTGGCTTCTAAATATAAGAGGTAGAGATCTTCCAAATTCTCCTATTGCTAATTGTAAAATAATCATTACAAAAGAAAAACAAATTTATTTTTTTTCAAATCAAAGCAAAATAAATAAAATTAAATTAAGTCTTAAAAAATTAAAAATACAATTTTTAAAAGAAAGTAGTATTTTAAATTGCTTAGTCAGATTAAAAAATGGAAATTTTTGTATTGATAGTAAATCTTGTTCAGTTTTCGAGGAAAGCTTAATCAGCTATACGTTTAAAATAATTGACAGAGAAGATCCTATTTATGATTTAAAATCTTTAAAAAATGAAATTGAGATTAATAATATGGTTAATTCACATATTGAAGATGGTATAGCTTTAACAAAATTTCTATATTGGATAAAAAATTGTAAATTAAAAAATCTTACAGAGAGTAAAATTGAAAAAAAATTAGAGAGTTTTAGAAAAAAAAGTAAAAATTATTTATATCCAAGTTTTGATACAATCGCAGGATCTGGGCCAAATGGAGCGATCATACATTATAGATCAGATAAATTTTCAAACAGAAAATTAAAAAAAAATGATTTGTTACTTCTCGACTCTGGAGGTCAATACAAATGGGGTACCACTGATGTAACGAGAACATTATGTTTTTCCAAAGTTTCAAATAAAATTAAAGATATATTCACAAGAGTTCTGAAAGGTCATATTGCTGTTGCTTCAACAGATATAAAAAAAGCGGTGAATGGGCACAATATTGATAAAATTGCCAGAAAAAGCCTTAATTCAGTTGGACTTGATTATCGTCATGGTACTGGTCATGGAGTAGGAGCATTTCTTAATGTTCATGAAGGACCACAAGGTATATCGAAAAATAACTATGTAAAATTAAAAGAGGGTATGGTTTTAAGTAATGAACCTGGCTTTTATAAAAAAAATGATTTTGGAATAAGAATTGAAAATTTAGTTTTTATTAAAAAAATAAAATCAAAGCTTTTATTCGAAAATTTGACAATGGCACCAATTGATAAAGACCTAATTAATTTTAAAATGCTTAATAAAAAAGAAAAGAATTATTTATTTAAATATCACTTTGATGTTTATAATAATATTTCACCATTTTTGAATAAAAATGAAAAAAAATGGTTAGCTAAATTAATTTAGTAAATTAACCCATTCTTTTTCAGATAAAATTTTAATACCCAGCTCTTTAGCTTGTTCCACTTTTCTGTTTGTAGGTTTTTCACCAATTATTAAATATTTTAATTTTTTATTAACAGAACTTACAACTGATCCTGAATTTTCTTCAATTAAAGATTTTGCTTCAGCTCTACTCATGTTTGATAATTTCCCAGTAAACATAAATGTATTATTTAATAGTTTGCCACTCTTATTTAATTTTAAATCAGAAATATTTAGTATGGAAGATAGTTTCTCAATTATTTTATAATTAGATTTATTATCAAAAAATTTTTTTAAGGAATTAATTTGAGTATCTCCTATTCCATCTATATTTAAAAATTCATTAATTTTTTTATTTTTAATAAAACTTAAAAAGTTTGATATTGATTTTGTATATTCTGCCAACAATTTTGCATTCTCTATGCCAATATGTCTAATGCCGATAGAATAAAGAAATTTATCTAAAGAAACTTTTTTTGATTGATCTATTGAAAACTTTAAATTTGAAACTGAAAGATCACCCCAACCTTCCAATTTAGAAATTTGATTATAATCTAAATTAAAAATATCTTGTGGAAATCTTATTAATTTAAGATCCCAAAACTTTTCTACTACTTTTTTTCCAAGACCATCAATGTTGAGTGCCTCTTTTGATATAAAATGTTTGATTTTTTCTATAGCTATTTTTTCACACTGATAACCCTCATTTGCACATCTTCTTACAGCATCATATTTTTTTGTGATATTATTAAATTCTTTAATTGTTTCAGAGCCACAGGATGGGCAAGTTAAAGGAAAGTTGAATTTTTTTGATTTTTTATCTCTTTTTTTTAAATCGACAAGTATAACATGAGGAATAACGTCTCCTGCTCTCTCAATCTTTACAGTATCACTAATTCTTATATCTTTTCTAATAATTTCATCTTCATTGTGGAGTGTTGCATTAGAAACTACTACACCGCCAATATTTACTGGTTTTATTCTTGCTACAGGTGTTAAAGCACCTGTTCTGCCGACCTGAATATTTATGTCTATTATTTTAGAAAAAGCGCTATCTGCAGAAAATTTATGAGCAATTGCCCATCTTGGAGAATTTGCAGTAAATCCTAATCTTTTTTGAAGTTCGAGACTATTTATTTTATAAACTAATCCATCAACATCGTATTCTAAATCAAATCTTTCTTTTTCAAATTTTTTATGAAAATTTCTTAAATCATCTATACTGTTTAAAATTTTATTGTGTTCATTTGTCTTAAAACCCCATCTTTGTAGGAAGTTTAAAAAATCTGATTGTTTTCTTATTTTGTCACTTTCAAAATAACCGTAAGTATAAGCAACAAAATTAAGTGGGATTTTTTTAGTCTCATTTGGATTTTTTTGTCTTAAGGATCCTGAAGCTGCATTTCTAGGATTTGCAAAATCATTTTTTAATTTGTCAAATTCACTTCTTTTAATAAAAACTTCACCCCTTATATCTATATCTTTCGGAAAATCCTTAGAAGTTATTTTCTGGGGTATATCTTTAATAGTTTTTAAATTTTCGGTTATGACCTCGCCTGTTGTTCCATCACCCCTAGATGTGCCCATAATCAACGAACCATTCTTGTAAGTTAATGAAGCTGAAATTCCATCTATTTTTGGTTCTACACTGTACTCGAGTTTAATTTTTTTATTTAAGTAATTATATATTTTCCTCTCAAAATTTTCTAAGTCCTCAATATCAAAAGCATTTGACAAAGACAGCATTTTAACTCTGTGTTTAGATTTTATAAAATTTTTAGAAGGGGTAAAACCTAAAGAGATAGACGGGGAAGAGGCATCTTTTAAATATGAAAATTTTTTTTCTAAGTTTAATATATCTTTTTTGATTTTATCATAATCCTTATCGGATATAAGTGGAGAACTATCTTCGAAATAAAGTTTATTGTGTTTTTTAAGCTCATTAATTTTTTTTATATAAATATTTCTTATTTCGCTTTCCTTCATTTTTTTAATTATTTAAATAAATCTTTGAATCTTTTTAATAACGATTTTTCTTTTTCCATATCTTGTTTAATATTTGTTTTTTTATAATTTCTATTTAAAATTTTATATGAGCTATCATACCACTCGCTAGATTGATAATTATAACCAAGGACTGCTGCATATTTTTGTGCCTCATCTGTTAAACCTAATTTATAATTTAATTCAACCAATCTGTATAAAGCTTCTTCGATATAAATAGTGGTATCATAATCACTCACTATTTTTTTAAATCTATTCATTGCTGGTATCCATTTTTCTCTATCTAAATAATAGTTTGCTAAATATAACTCTTTTGACGCCAAGATTTCCTCAATTAATTCAAGTTTAAACTTGGAGTCTTCCGCAAAATCAGTCGATGGAAAATCTTTTATAATAATCTGAAAATAAGTTTTAGCTTTTAGTATTTCGCCTAAATCTTTTTTTTCATCTACTATCTGATTATAATGACAAACAGCTAATAAGTAATAAGCATAGTCAGTGTTTTTATGATTTTTATATTTATCCAAAAAACGTTCTATCTCAATGATTGCTTCATTAAAATATAGTTGAGAATAATAAACATATGCTGCCATTAAAGTTGATCTCGGAGCCCATGCAGATTGAGGATATAAAAGTTCAACCTCATTAAATTTTTTAGCAGCAAAAAAAATATCTCCTCTATTAAATTCTTTTAATCCTTCGTTATAGGCTTCGATCATTTGCATTTCTAAGTTGTCTTCCTTAATCAATGATATTTTTTCTTCTTTCTTTGTGCACGAAGCTAAACTGATAAATATTAAAACAATTATTAAAAAATTAAATATTTTCATTTAGAAATTTTATCAGAATATTTTTAAATTTCTAATTTTTAAGCAATAGATTTTAGATTGTGACGATTATTTAACAATGAGTGGGGTAGGTTTTTTCCTTTAATCTCAATTAGAGAATAATTTCTAGTATCATTAAATACTTTTCTAAGCAATTTGTTTGTTAAGCTATGACCTCCATGAGTACATTTTAGAGATCCGATCATTCTGTAACCAGTTAAATATAAGTCTCCCATACAGTCAAGAATTTTATGATTCACAAATTCACTTTCGTTTCTTAATCCATTCTCATTTAATATTTTATCATCTTTAACGACAATCGCATTGTTTAAAGATCCGCCTTTGCCTAAACCAATTTTTTGAAGTTTTTCTATATCTTCATATAAACAAAATGTTCTAGAGTTAAAAATATCATCTAAATTATCTTCAAATACACTAATTTTATTTTTTTGTTTTTTTATAACTTTATTCTGGTAATTAATCTCGAATTCAATTTCCAGAGTTATGTTTGATTTATCTATTGAAATATATTTATCTCCATCTTCTAACTCAACATGATTATTAATTTTTATTAATTTTATTGGAACATCGCTATTTTTCAGGCCAGTATCTTTCAAAATTTTTACAAAATCCCTTGCTGAACCATCAAGAATAGGCACCTCTTGTGAATCTAGCTCAACTACTGCATTATCTATTCCTAAACCTAAAAAAGCAGCCATAAGATGCTCAATTGTGGATACTTTTACACCAAATTGATTTGATACCGTTGTACAAAGTGTAGCGTCACTAACATTTTCAAAATTTGGAATTATAATGTTGTTATGTTTTAAATCTGTTCTTTTAAAAACTATTCCAGAATTTGGTGCAGAGGGCAAAACACTCATTTTGACTTTGTTGCCTGTATGAATACCAACTCCTGAAAAAAATACTTTTTTAGCAATAGTCGATTGAGAGAGAACTGACATGAAGAAAATATATTAAATTAAGAAAGATTTAATATTCAAGTAATGTTACAGTAAAATACGATTATTTAGAAAAAATGTTAAAGAAATTCTCAAAAAAGCCTAATTTCTTTGACTTTTTTTTTGTTTTTATATGAAAACTCTCATTACTTCTATGATAATTGAGACCTGTCTCACAGACTAGGGAATCATTTTCATCATAAGAGACTAATTCAGAGAATTTTTTGTTTATTCTCAAATTATAATTATTTGATAATAACTTAGATCCTCCTCCACTAACTATTAATTTATGCTTTGATAAGGGATTTAAATTTTTAATAGACATACTATCAAAAATAGAGAGCTCTATAATTTCATCTAACCTAGCCTCAATTATTTGCTTCAAAAGATCAATAGATATATTTTTTTCAATAGTTTCACTGAATGGATTTGTTTCGTTAACAGATTTTTTAATAAATGAAATATCATTTTCAGATCTATTAAAATTAATTTTTAAATCCTCTGAATATTCTAGACTTAATTTTAAAACTTTTGAAATATCTTTAGTAATATTATTACCTCCAATAGGTATTGATTTAAAGAATTCAAATTTGCCATCATTGAACATAAAACCACTACTTCTTTCAAAACCAATATCTATGAAAAACAGATAATCTTTAGAAATTAATTGCTTTTTATAAGAATAAATTTTCACATAACTAGTACAATATAAATTTGATAATTTTAAATTATTATTTTTTAACTTATTTGTTATACTTTCAATTAAAATTTTATTTAAACAAATAAATTTAATTTCTAATACTAAAGATTTTACTTTGATATCATCGGTAATTTTATCTAAAGTTTTGTTGTCATCTACAATAATATTATTAATTATTAAATGTATTATTTGATCTTTAAAATTATTTTGTGAAATTAAAAAATGGGCTTCTTGTATTAGATCGTTATAAATTTTTTTTATTGATGTATTATAATCAAATACTTTTTTAATAGAAATCTCTAAAGAATAATATTTTGGGGAATCATATAAAACAACAACGTCATCTATATGCGAAGATAAATATTTTTCTGCATCTCTTACTAGAATATTTAATGATTTTTCTAAAGTATCATTAATCTTTTGTTTAGAAGAATAAACACTTTTATCCTCGTTGTTAAAAATACCTAACTTTAAATTCTTAGATCCCACATCTATAACAGCTTCAAATTTATTCATTATAATTTGTTAATATAATTTGATTTGTTATTCTAAGGTCAATGATTTTTTTATTTATTAAATTATCACTGTCTAATAATTTTTTATAAATTTTTATTGATTTAGCCACATTTTGAGAAGGCAACATTAAAGTTAATTTATTTGAAAATAATAGGTCCCACCTTTTATTCTTATAATAAAAATATTTTTCAATATTTTGTAAATCCACCTCATTCTCACTTAATATATTTTGTAAATCTATATATTCCTCAATTCTGAATTCTCCAAATACTGAGGGTATATTAATAGTTTCATTCAGCTGATTAGATTTTATGAAATTTCCATTTTTACCAATATAAAAATATTCTCCATTTCTTAATGTTTTTCCAATAATGAGCGTTTTCGATAAATTAATGTTTATTGTTGATGGTATTACTTTATTTACATAAATATTTTCTAAAAAATTAAATTTTTTTAGTGTTTTTAGAACCCTATCTTCAGTCAATTTAAAAATATTTATATTTCTTAATTTATTAAGTTCAATTTCAATACTTTGTTTTTCATTATTAGATAACCCATAAATATATATTTTCTTTAAGCTAAATTTTTCTTGATAATTATCTAAGATTTTAAAATTAAATATTGAAGTCAAAAAAATAAAAAAAAATAAATAAAGGTAAAGTTTATATTTATTTGTTTGTAGAGGCATCTTTCATTATTTCTTCTATAAGTTGTATAAAGCTAATATTATTATAATTTGCAATTTCTGGGACTAAAGACAGCGAAGTCATGCCAGGCTGAGTATTTAGTTCTAACAAATAAAATTTATTTTTATAAAATCTGAAATCTGATCTTGACACACCTCTGCACTTTAAAAGATTGTGTACTTTCATGGCTATTGAATTTATTTTATTATAATTTTTATGAGTTATTTTAACTGGAATTATATGCTCAGTTTTAGCACTTGCGCTGTACTTTGCTTTATAATCATAAAATTTTCTTTTAGGTTTTAACTCTATTACGCCCAGTTTCTTTTTCCCTAAAACAGCTGCTTGGATTTCTCTTCCAGGAATATATTTCTCTATCAATATTTCTTTAAACTTTTCTAACTTCATTAAATTATAAATAAAATTTTTTTTGTTAGTTATATATACTCCTACACTGGAGCCTTCGTTGATAGGCTTAAGAACTACAGGGAATTTAAGCTTTTTTTCAATTTTTTTAATTATATTTTTGTAATTGGTATTTTTTTTAAAAATAAATTTGAAATAGGGTGGAGTGAGAATTTTATTCTTAATAAATATTTTTTTTGATATTTCCTTATCAATTGCTAGAGACGAGGATAAAACTCCAGAATGCGTATATTTTACTTTTTCTGATTCAAGGATAGATTGGATATAGCCATCTTCGCCATATCTACCATGTAAAAGATTTAAAACCAATTTTGGCTTAAATATTCTTAGTTTTTTAATGAAATTCCCGTTTGGCTCAATTGTTAAAAGCTTGTATTTCTTAATCTTTTTTAACTCTCTAGTAACACTTCTAGCTGTTATTAAGCTAATCTCTCTTTCATTGGAGTATCCTCCAGCTAATATTAAAATTTTATCCACTATTCGACCAACACAATTTCTAGATCTAATTTAACTCCAGTCTTATCTTTTACTTTTTTTTTGACAAAGTTAATTAGTGACTTCATATCTACAGATTTTGCATTTTTTTTATTCACAAAAAAATTGGCATGTTTTTCAGAGATTACTGCATCCCCATAGTTTGTTTCAGTAGGTACACTTAATCTAATTAACTCCCAAACCTTTTTATCTGTTTGGTCAATGGGATTTTTAAAAGTACTACCGCTTGTTTTAATTTTAGTTGGTTGGGCCATATTTTTGATTACATTCAACTCATTCATATAATTATTTATTTCTTCACTATTTTTTTCTTTACCTTTGAAAGTTGCACTTAAAAAAATTAAATCTTTTGGCAATTCTATTGAACGATAATTAAAATTAATTTTATTTGTAGGTATACTTCTTACAATGCCTTTAAAGTCTACCAGCTGAATAGAAATAAGAACATCTTTAAATTCTTTTTTAAAACAACCTGAATTCATTCTAATGCCACCCCCTATCGACCCTGGAATGCATGACATAAATTCTAACCCCGAGATATTATGATCTTTTGCAAACTCTGAAACCTTTTTTTGTGATACTGCTGCTCCAGCTATGATTGTTTCTTTATCTAGTAAAGTAATATTTGAAAAGCTTTTTCCTAACTTAATTATAGTCCCTTTGTATATATCATCATCAAATAACACATTTGAACCATTTCCTAAAATAAATATTTTACCCCTTAAAGCATATAGTTTTAGATATTCTATTAAGCTTTTTAAAGAGTTTGGTTTAAAAAAAATTTTAGTTTTTCCTCCAATATTGAACCAATTAAGATTTTTTATACTCTGATCGAAAAAAATATCTCCGTCTGTTGATAATGCTAATTTTTTTATGTCTTCAGTTTCCATTAAAAAATATTTTTCAAATTCTTCATCCAATTTGATATAGATCCTGCACCCATTCCTATATAAATTTTTTCACCAAACACATTCTGTTTTATAAACTTTTGTAATTGTAATTCATTTTCAACTTGTATTAACCTGACATTAGAGTTTTTTATTATTAATTTTGCAAAGGAATGATATGTAAAATTAAGCTTTAGTTTTTCATTAGCCGCGTATATGGGACACAATAAAACTGTATCCGCTTTTTTAAAACATTTTGAAAATTCTTTTTTCAAACTTATTACTCTCGAAATTCTGTGAGGTTGAAAAACACAAACAATTTCCTTATTTTTATAAACTTTTTCAACACCACTTAAAACTGAACTTATTTCTGTTGGATGATGCGCATAATCATCATAAAAACTTATATTATTGTAATCAAATAAATGAGAAAATCTTCTCTGAACACCTTTAAAGTTATATATTCCAGCTTTGATAAACTTTTCATGCAATCCTATTGTAAATGCTAAAGAAATTGCCGCTGTTGCATTCCGAATGTTATGCATTCCAATCATTGGAAGCTTAATTCTTTTAATAATTTTTTTTTTGCTTGGTATATTTATTTTAATATCAAAACTAGAAAGATTAGAAGTTTGTTTTACATTTACTATTTGGAAATTTGACTTTTTATCTTTACCGTATGTATAAAAATTCTTATTTTTCGTCTTTCTTATAATATTTTTAAGATTTTGATCGTCATTACATACAAAACCCTTACCTACAGATGGTATTTTTTCTATAAATTTTGTAAAACATTTTTTTAGATTATTTATATTTTTATAAAAATCTAAATGTTCAGAGTCTAAATTGGTTGCGATAGAATATGTAAAGGGAATTTTTAAAAAGCTTCCATCTGATTCATCAGATTCAGTTACACACCAGTTACTTTTGCCTAATTTTGCAGAATTACCAAATGAATTTAATACACCACCATTAATAATAGTTGGATCTAAATTACTTGATGTAAAAATACTTGCTACCAACGATGTTGTTGTTGTTTTTCCATGTGAACCAGTTACAACAACATTTCTCATAAACGATACAATATGACCCAACATATCTCCTCTTGTATAAATTGGTAAATTTTTTTTCATTGCCTCTATTAGTTCAGGGTTGTTTTTTTTAATTGCCGAAGAAATCACTAAGATAGAAGTTTTTTTTATATTTTCTTTTTTATGTTTGATGAATACTTTTATTTTTTTTTCACTCAATCTTTCAATATTTCGATTAATAGTAATATCACTACCTTGAACTTTGTATCCTAAACCGTTCATAATTAATGCTAAACCACTCATCCCTATTCCTCCAATGCCAACAAAATGAATAAGTTCGTTTTTTCCTAAATCAATTTTCATTTATAAGTTCAATCATTTTAAATTTATTTTTTTCCCAATTATTCTCTTTAGTTAGTTCTATCAAATTTTTTTTTTTAGAAAAATATTCATTTTTATTGTCAAATATTTTATTAATTAAATCTATGAAGTTATTTTCATCGATATCATTTTGCATAATTAACCAACAACATTTATTTTTTTCATAGAATTCTGCATTGTAATATTGATGATTATCTTTAGCATACGGAAATGGAATTGCCACAAATGGAATATTTAAATAAGCTAATTCTGAAATTGCAGATGCGCCAGATCGTGTTATAGCTAAATCATAATTTACAGCTTTAATTAATAATTTATCATCAAAGTCAAATAATTCATGTTCTATAGAATTTTTTTGATACAAATCTTTTATTAATTCTTTTGATTTTTGATCAATTACCTGTTGCAAAACAAGAATATTCTGTGTCTTTGAAAGTTTTATAATTGTTTTGGAAATGAATTCATCGAAAAATTTTGCCCCCTGACTTCCTCCAATTATTAGTATTTTTTTTTGTTTATCTAAAATTGTTTTTTCATTTCTTTGATATTTATAGATTTCTTTTCTAAGTAATGGGTTGATTGGGTAAACCTTGCTTAAGAATTTTTTAGAAATACCTTTTAAATTTTTATCATAGCAAATAACTTTTTTAGCAAAGCTTAGTGTTAACTTATTTGCTCTACCTATAACCGAGTTTGGTTCAAAAATATAAGTTTTAATATTCAATAAATTTGATGCTAAACATAAAGGTAATGACATATACCCTCCAGTACTAATTAAAGTATTATAGTTATTTAATTTTAAGTATTTATAAGATTTTAGTATTGAAATACAAAATTTTATTAAATTAAATGGAAGTAATAAAAAATTTGAAAATAAATTTGGTACATCTATTAGTGAATAATTGTAATCATTATTATTAATATATTTTGATCCTCTTAAATCTGTTGCAATTTGTACTTCAAAATTATCTTTTAAAATATCATATATACTTAACGACGGAATTACATGACCTCCAGATCCACCAGTTACAATAAGTATTTTTTTCATAGATTTAGTCTATTTTTCTTTTTGTTAAATTTAGAATTATTCCCGACACAATTGCAGTACTAACTATTGAGGAACCACCATAGCTCAAAAATGGCAATGTCATACCCGTAGTTGGTAACAATCTAATGTTAACACCCACATGTATAAAGGTTTGTAATAAAATCAAAGAGACGCACCCAATCAAAATTAGTTTTAATAAGTCTTCATTTAATATTTTGATTTTTTGAATTATTTTATATGAGAAAATAAGGTACAAAAGTAATATTGCAATAACTATTATTGCACCAAATTCTTCAGCAATAACTGAAACTATGTAGTCAGTATGGGCTTCAGGAACTCTGGAATTCAGAGTGCCTTCTCCAATTCCTTTGCCAAAAAATCCACCGTTTATAATGGCATCACTTGCCTTTTCTGCTTGATAATTATTACCCGTGTTTGAGTCTAAAAAAGCCAAAAGTCTAATTTTTATGTATTCAAATTTAGAAACAAACATAACTAAATAACTTACAACTGAACCAACCAAAAAAAAGAACATAAAAAAAACAAATATATTTATGCCTGACACAAAAATTAATGCTAACCACACCATTGATATTAAAAGTGTTTGTCCAATATCCGGTTGATAAACAAGTAACATTAATATGGGAAAAATTAATAAAGTGCTTAAGAAATATTTAAAATATAGTCGTCTATTTTGAATAGTTAACATTAAAGATAATGTTACTATAAAAAAAGGCTTAATTATCTCAACCGGCTGAAATCTTGGTAAAAAAATCAAATCTAACCATCTTTTTGAGCCTTTTACCTCAATACCAACAAAAGGAACTAACATTAAACTTAAAAATGCAATCAAGAATAAAATTAATGAAAATTTTGTTAAAATTCTTTGATTTAAAAACGAAAACATTATTAAGATCACAATAGCTAAAATTATATAAACAGAGTGTTTGAAAAAAAAATAATAGGATTTTGTATCTAATTTATCTGAAGCTATTAAAGATGTTGAAACTAAGGAAAAAAAAAGACCAAGTAAGAATAAACCCAAAATTAAGAACAGTAGAATTTTATCTATATTTTTCCACCAATCATAAATACTATCATAATATTTATTCATATTTTATTTTGTTTAAATATATGTTGAATATTTTTATTAAAAAATTTTCCTCTTTCCTCAAAATTTTTAAATTGATCAAAAGAAGCAGCGCAAGGACTAAAAAGAATTACTTTCTTTTGCTTGTCATTTTTAATGTTATTATTTAAATTTCTAATAGCTTCATTAAGTGTTAAAGAACTTTTATAAAAAATTTTATTTGATAATGAATTAATTAAAAAATTTCTATTCTTGCCGTAAATATATGCTTTAATATTTGAAAAATATTTTCTTTTTAATTTGAATTTATCTCCCTTTTTAGCCTGACCTCCCACTATCCAATGAATATTTTCGTAAGCTTCAAGTAATGGAACTGTTGATGAAAAACTAGTTGATTTCGAGTCGTTTATAATTAATAAATTTTTTGATTTATGAATTATTTGTTGCCTATAATTTAATCCTTTAAATTTGTTTGCAGTATTTATTACTTTCTTTATTTTTATATTTAATGTCTTCGCAATTGCCAAAACAAAACTAAGATTCTTTTTGTTGCTAGAATTATTAAAGTAAACATTATCTATTTGTTTAAAATATTTTTTATATTTTAAATAGTTTACCTTTGTAATCTTTGATTTTAATCGATTTTTTTTAATTAATTGACTTAGAAATTTATTTTCTTTATCTAAAAAAGCATAATTATTTTTACCTTGCGATTTAACAATCTTAAATTTAGCTTCTGCATAATTTTTAAAAGTTCCATGCCTTTCTAGATGGTCTGGGTTTAAATTAAGTATCACAGAATACTTGGACCTAAAATATTTACTATAATCAAGTTGATAAGAGGATGCCTCAATCACAAAAATTGTATTTTTTTTAATTCTTTTCTCCATTAATACTGGATACCCAATATTACCAGTTAACCTTACATCCATCCTATTATTTTTCAGAACCTCGTAGAGCAGTTTTGAGGTAGTCGATTTACCATTTGTTCCTGTAATCGTGATTTTATTTATTTTTGGATAACTTATTTCAAATATATCAAGCTCTGTAATAATTTTAGACCTATTTTTTTTTAAATAATTAGAAATTTTACATTTTTTGATATCAATACCTGGACTTAGGACAATATAATCAAAGCTAATAAGTGACAATTTACTAACATTAATTAATTCTTTTCTTAGTTTGAACGGGATATTTTTTTTATTATCATCAAATATTTTACAGATATTATTTTTCTTTAAAAAATTAAAACAAGATATTCCAGATTTACCAAAACCATATATTAAAATTTTCTTATTTTTAAAAAATACTTGTCTATCATTCATTATCTTAGTTTTAATGTTGCTAACCCTATCATTGCTAAAATAATTGATATTATCCAAAATCTTATAACTACAGTGGATTCTGGCCAGCCTTTTTTTTCAAAATGATGATGGATTGGGGCCATTTTAAATATTCTTTTTCCGGTAAGTTTGAATGATATCACTTGTACAATTACAGAGACTGCTTCTAAAACAAACAATCCACCTGTAATTGCTAAAACAATTTCATGTTTTGTAATAATGCCAACTGCTCCTAATGATCCTCCTAAGGCTAAGGATCCTGTATCACCCATAAATATTTTAGCTGGTGGAGCATTAAACCATAAGAAACCTAGACAAGATCCTATTATTGATCCGCAGAAAATAGATGCTTCTCCTACTCCTTCAATATATGTAATTTGTAAATATTCTGAAAAAACTATATTTCCTGTAACATAACTAATAAATGCAAAACAAGCTGCAACCAATATTACAGGTACAGTAGCTAAACCATCAAGCCCGTCAGTCAAATTTACTGCATTAGATGACCCTACAATAACAAACAGATAAAATGGAATAAAAAACCATCCTAAATTAATTATTAAATTTTTAAAAAATGGAAAATACAAGTTTTCAAGTTCATTGGATCCACTATAAAAATAGAGAATTAAAATTCCACCTAAAGCTAATATTATTTGTATTATAATCTTTAATTTAGAACTTATGCCATTTGAATTATTTTTTTTTATTTTTTGATAGTCATCATAGCCTCCAAGTAATCCAAAAGATCCAGCTATATAAAGTAAGAACCAATTGTAGGGGTTTGAAAAATCACCCCATAATAAAACACCTGAAAAAATACCCAGTAAAATCATTAGACCTCCCATTGTGGGAGTTCCTATTTTTTTGACAATATGTTCACTAGGTCCATCTTCTCTAATTGGGTCATGAATTTGATGTGTAGAAAAATAATTGATAAGTGGGCCCCCAATTAAAAAAACTACTATCATTGATGTAAACATTGATAGACCAGTTCTTACAGTCAAATATTTAAAAACGTTCAGAAAACTAAAGATCTCAATTAAATTAGAAAATAGACTAAAAAGCATTCAATTTGCCTATTTTTAAGCTTTGGCTTATTTTATTTAACCCAGTTGAGTTTGAACCTTTTATCATTAGATATTCACCATCCTTAATATCATTTCTTATAAAATTTAAGATATCTTTTTTTGAATTTAATATTTTTCCTCTTTTTTGTGGTCTAATTTTGTTAAATGTTTCGATAACTTCCTTTCCATAAACATATACTCTATCGATTTTAGTATCATTAATATGTTGAGCAGCTTCTGAATGAAGTTTTTTGGAATATTTGCCAAGTTCCAGCATGTCTCCTAATAGAATTAGTTTTCTTTTAGATTTTGTATTAAAATTATTTAATTTATTTAATGCAAATTGAAGAGATAAAGGGTTAGAATTATAACTTTCATCAATAAGGTTAAATTTTTTTTTATCTAATTTAATTGAGTTTAGATCTCCTCTACCTTCTGGAAATTGATAATCATTAAAGAAAAATTTATCTAATTTCTCCAAATCAAAATATATAGATATCACTGCAAGAGTTGACAAGATATTATAAATATAATTTTCTAAATTTTGTTTAACGATAAATTTCAATTTTTTTTTGTTAAAATTAATATATATAATAGATAGAGATTTCTCTTTTTTAATTTTAATTAGATTTACATCTGATTTTTTTTTAACCCCAAATGTAACTATTTTTAATTTTTTTTTTATGGATTTAGATTTAAAAAAACTAAAAAAATTATCATCAGCATTTAAAATAATATATCCATCCTTAGCAATGTTGTTTATTATCTCCGATTTGGCTTGAGCTACACCCCATAAATTTTTAAAATTTTTAATATGTGCATAAGAAATATTTGTAATAACACCAATATTAGGCATTATTTTTTTGGTTAAAAAGTCAATTTCACCTTTTTTATCCATCCCAACTTCAAAAATTCCAATTTTATCTTCCTTATTTATGTTGAATAAAGAAATTGGTACGCCATATTTATTATTAAAAGATTTTTTTGAATAAGATGTTTGGCATAATTTACCTAGCATTTGACCCAACATCTCTTTTAAAGAAGTCTTACCTGCAGACCCTGTAATTGCAATAGATGAAATATTAGAAGATATTCTTACCAGTTTAGCGCTTTCGGAAAAAATTTTTAAAGAATTTTTTACATAAATTTTATTTTTAACTTGGTTGACTGGTTTATTTTGATTGATTGCAATTGAGGCTCCATTATTTAAAGCTTGATTAACAAATTTATTCCCATCAAAGTTCTTTCCTTTTATACCAAAGAAAATATTATTTTTTTTTGTTTTTCTTGAGTCAATTGAAGCCTCATTAATATTAATATTTTTTTCTATTTTCTTTTTAGTTATTTCTGAAACAATATTTGTTTTCCAATTTCTATTTAAAGATTTATTTTTAATCCTAATAAATTTTTCAATACATTTTTTATCTGAAAAGAATTTTTTAGAGACATATTCTTGGTAAACTTCATGCCCTTTTCCGGCAATAATAACTACCTCATTTGACCTAATATCCATAATTGCTGATTTTATTGCCCTTTCTCTTGATGGTATTTCTAATACTTTACTCTTTGAAATATTAGACTTGATATCTCTTCTTATTTTTATTGGATCTTCAGTTCTTGGATTATCATCTGTTAAATATATTTTATCACAATATTTATCGGCAATATTTCCCATTATTTTTCTTTTTGGCTTATCTCGCTCGCCTCCACATCCAAATACTAAGTTAATTTTTCTCAATTTAAATTGTTCCTTCACATTTTTGATGCAGGTCTTTAAAGCGTCTGGTGTATGAGCATAATCAAGAATAACTATTCCATAATTATTAAGATTTCCTAACTTCTCTAATCTTCCATTTACTGACTTTATTTTTGGAATGATTTTTATAATTTTTTCTAATGAAATTTTACTTTTCATTGCTGCGATAATTGCCATTAGTAAATTTTTAATTTGAACTTTTCCAATTAATGTCGTTGAAAAAGAATATTTTTTTTTATCAAATTTGAATGTTATTTTCTGTTCATCTTTCAAAAATTGATGATCTATTATTGAAAAACTCGATTTAGTATCTCCTAAAGTAAGTTTTTTGATTTTATTTAATCTAGTAATTTTATTTAAATTAGAAGAAATTTTTAATTCGTTATCATAAATAGCATAAGACTTTTTTTTCAATAATTTTTTAAATAATATTAATTTTGAATTCAAATAATTTTTATAAGTTTTATGATAATCTAAATGATCCCTTGTGAAGTTGGTAAATATACCAATATCAAATTCTAATCCATCTAATCTATTTTGATTTAATCCATGACTTGAAGCCTCCAAAATAACATTTTCAATTCTTCTTTCTTTTAATTTTTTTAAAATTTTGTTTATTTGAATAGTATCAAAAGTAGTATTAGAAAAATTTTTTTTAACTTTTAAACCAGTAACTCCCAATGTACCAATTGAGGCTACTTTAATTCTGTTAAGAGTAAGAATTTGAAAATAAAAATTTGCTATCGATGATTTACCATTTGTGCCAGTAACTCCTATTAAGTTATTAGGTTTTTTGTTAAATATTTTAGAGCTAAATTTAGCTAGTAAATTTCTAGGATTTTTATCGTTTAAAAATAAAACGTTATTTTTCCAACCATTTATTTTAAATTTGTCAGTGATAATAATTTCGGATCCTTTTTTAATAGCATCTTTTATGAAGAAATTTCCATCTGTATTGTTTCCTTTAAATGCAAAAAAAATGTATCCCTTTTTAACTTCTTTAGAATTAAAAGCTATCCCTTTAAAACTTAATTCATGATATTTTTTATGTAAATTTGGAAAGTAGTCTTTGAGTAACATGATTTACGCTCTTAATATTTTGTGGCTAAAATTGGCCCGATCTTATCTATTATCTGACCAGCTACCCAAACAGTGGTCCAACCCGCTGTATTTCTCCAATTACCCTTATAAGGATTTCTATCATCTCTATAATGATAGACAAATTCTTTATTTGCTTTGGGTTCATCCAACATTACCGCTAATACAAATTTTGGGTCCGAGGTTGGAAAAACTGATGCAAAAGTGTTAACTTTCTTTTTAGAATATCCACCCATTGAGGGCTGATCGGCAGTGCCCGTTTTTCCTCCTATTTCGTAACCCTTTACATTAGCAAAACCTGCTGTTCCTTCTTTTGTTGATACAATTTTTCTAAGAATAGGATTAATTGTTTCTGATAAGTTTTCATTAAGTATTCTTTGTCTTTGTAATTTTTCTTTCTTCAATAATGAAGGTGTTATTTCATATCCTCCATTACTAATAATTGAATAGCCTTTTGAAAGTTGTAATAAAGTTGTAGCTATCCCATGGCCAAATGCAACAGTTGCAAGTTTGCATTTACCCCATCTACCTAATTGGGTTGTGCCTACTTCCTGTATATCGAATTCTAAATTTGATATAATTCCAATAGTTTGAAGAAACTCATTATAATTTTCAATACCAACTTTTTCAGCTATTCTAACAGAACCAATATTGCCTGATCTAATAAGTATCTCTTCAGCCGTTAAATCCGATGGTATTTTATCATCATATTCAGATATAGAATTTCCTGCACATGTAATTTTTTTTTTAAGGTCTTTAAATTCTGTATCTGGTTCAACAACACTGTATTGTAAACCTGCAGCCAAAGTAAAAGTTTTAAAAACAGACCCAAATTCATAAACACCTTTTGTTGCTCTATTAATATATTTTACATCATTTATTTTTTCTCTTTTATTAAGATCAAAATCTGGAAGAGATACCATAGATATAATGTTACCATTATTAATATCCATTAAAATCGCAGCACTTCCAATATTTTGAAATATATCTTTGGATTTTGATAACTCTTCTTTAATTAAATATTGAAGATCTTTATCAAGGGTTAATTTTAAAGGCTCTTTTGTGGTTGTTAGCTCATAATCAAAAGTTTTTTCGATTCCTGATATACCATTATTATCATTATCGATTTGACCAATTACATGGCTAAATAAATTTCCATTTGGGTAAACTCTTGCTATGCTATCCTCTTGAATAAAGGATTTATCTCCTAAAAGAAGAACTTGCTTAAGTTTTTCAGGACTTATTTTTTTTTTAACATAAAAGAATTTTTTTCCATTTATTTCTTCATCAAAACTTTTATCAGGAAAGATCAACTTAAGAGAAATTAACAATTTTTCTT
>CACFLJ010000008.1 GCA_902567045.1 uncultured Pelagibacteraceae bacterium | reverse complement strand
TTAAAATTAATGACATTTTATCTTTATTAAATCTTAAAAAACAAAAAGTTAATTATCGAGTTAACGATATTAAAGAATTAGAGACTGCAAAAAAAAATGATATTACTTTTTTTAATTCAATTAAATACTTAGAATTTATAAAAAAAACTAAATCAAGACTAGTCATAACTAATAAAAAATTTTTAAGTGTAATTCCATCACAGATGTATACAATTGAGGTGCCAAATGTGTTGTTAGCCGTATCTTATATAACATCTTTATTTTATCCAAATTCTGTAAATGATAACTTTGATTTTAATGTCAGTAAAATTAATAAGAATGATTTTAAAAATCTAAAATTTGGTAATAACGTTTTAATTGGAAAAAATGTCAAAATTGGTAAAAATTGTTCTATTGGTCATAATACTATTATTGAAAAAAATGTGAGCATTGGTAACAACTGTAACATTGGTAATAACGTTGTTATTAAAAATAGTATTATTGGGAATAATGTAAATATTCTTGATGGTGCAATACTGGGTAAAAAAGGTTTTGGTTTTTTTCCTGGAGGAAACTCAAACATTAGATATCCACACATAGGAGCAGTTATAATTGGAAATAATGTTGAAATCGGATGCAATAATACTATTGATAGAGGTTCACTTTCTAATACTGTAATTGGAGACGGCACGTTCTTAGATAACCAAGTACATGTAGCTCATAACGTTAAAATAGGTAAAAACTGTATAATTACTGCTCAAGTTGGGTTTGCAGGAAGTGCCTTAATTGGCAATAAAGTAATGATTGGAGGTCAAGCAGGCATCTCCGGTCATTTAGTTATAGGTGATAATGTTAAAATTGGTGGAGGCAGTGGAGTAATCAAAAATATTCCTTCAAATACAAAAGTGATGGGGTATCCTGCTAGAGATATAAGAAATTTTTTAAGGGATAATAAAATTAATGACTAGCTTAAATAAAGATCAAATAAAAGAATTATTACCTCATAGAGAACCAATGCTTCTTATTGATGAGTTAAGAAATATAAAAAAGCTTTTTTCAGCTACAGCAATTGTAAATGTTAAAAAAGATAGTTTTTTTGTAAATGGCCATTTTCCTGGAGAACCAGTTATGCCTGGTGTTTTAATTGTAGAAGCATTTGGACAAGCAGCAGCTGCATTAACTGCAAATGGACTTGATAAAGCAACCTATGATAATAAATTAGTCTTCTTAATGACAATTGAAAAAGCTAGATTTAGAAATCCAGTTATTCCTGATTGCGCTTTAGAACTTAATATTGAGGCTATCAGATCACATGGAAGAGTATGGAAGTATAAAGGTACAGCTTTTGTGGGTGATAAAAAAATGGCAGATGCGCAATGGTCTGCAACGATTGTAGATAGAAAGTAATAATCAGTAGTAATAGTTGATAAGAATTAATTATTAAATTTGTTATTTATTATTCGTGATCCACAAAACTGCTATAGTAGATATAAAGGCAAAAATTTCAGATGATGTTGAAATAGGGCCTTATTGCATTATAGGTCCAGAGGTTGAAATAGGGTCAAACTCAGTTTTACATTCACATGTAAATATTGTTGGTAACACTAAAATAGGAGAGAACAACCTAATATATCCTTTTTCATCAATTGGAACTCCTCCTCAAGATTTAAAATATAATGGTGAAAAAAATTATTTGATTATAGGTAATAACAATAAGTTCAGAGAATATGTAAATATAAATCCTGGAACTGAGCAAGGTGGCGGTATAACAAAAATAGGGGATAATAATTTATTTATGGTTTATTGTCATGTAGCACACGATTGTTCGATATCAAATAATATTGTTTTAGCCAATAACGTTCAAGTCGGTGGTCACGTAACTATTCAAAATAACGCAATAGTTGGTGGAAGTTGTGCGATACATCAATTTTCTAGAATTGGAGAATCTGCAATGATAGGAGGGATGACTGGTGTTTTGAGTGATGTTATCCCATTTGGATTGTCAATGGGAAATAGAAATAATCTAATGGGGTTAAATCTTATTGGACTAAGAAGATCTAAAGTTGCAAATGAAAATATTAAAAAAATACAATTGGCTTATGAAGTAATATTTAAAACTTCAAGTTTTAGAGAAAATATAGATCAACTTAATGACGATCTTAAAAACAATGAATTTGTAAAAAAGATACTTAATTTTATAAATTCAGACAAAAAAAGACCAATATCACTTCCACCCAACTTATAATGATAGGACTTTTTTTAGGAGAAAAAGATTTACCAATTCAAATACTCAAAAAAATTAAAAAAAAAAAGTTAAATTATTTTATTATTGATCTTACAAAAAATAATAAATTTAAAAAAAATAAAAATAGTTTTTTTATTAATATAGGTAAATTTGGTGAGATTTTAAAACTCATCAAATCAAAAAAATGCAGTAAGGTTATTTTTGCAGGTAATATAATTAAACCAAAGATATCAAGGTTAAAATTGGATTTTAAAGGTTTGTTTTATATACCAAGAATAGTTAAAGCGGCAAAGCTAGGTGATGCAGCAGTATTAAAAGCTTTAATAAAGATTCTGTCAGAGAACAAAATTAAAGTTATTAGATTAAACACTTTTAATCCAGAACTAACTTTAAAAAAAGGAGTTTATACTAGAGTAAAACCATCTAAGGAAGAGAAAGAGCAAATACTTAAAGGTATTAAAACTTTAAAAAATACCAACTCTTATAATCATACCCAAGCAGTAATTATTAGAGACAATAAGGTAATTTCTTTAGAAACAAGAAATGGCACGAAAGAAATGATAAAACGTGCTCCTAAATCCAAAATTAAAAAAGGTATTTTAATAAAATTACCTAAAGCAAAACAAGATTTAAGAGTAGACTTACCCACAATAGGAATTGATACTTTCAAAGATTGCAACATCGCAGGGATTAAGGGAATTGCAGTTAAATCAAACCAAAATATTATATTAGATAAAGAGATTTCGATTAAATATGCTAATCGCAATAAACTCTTTCTTGTTGCAATATGAAAAAAATTTTTATTCTTACAGGTGAACCTTCGGGTGATAAATTAGCTTCTGAAATTATCTCAGAAATCAAAAAAAAAAAAACTGATTTAGAATTTTTAAGTGTTGGTGGAACAAACTTAGAGAAATTAGGTATAAAGACAATTTTTGACCAAAAAGAGATAACTTATATTGCTTTTACTGACATTATTTTAAATTTTTTTAAAATAAAACGTAAAATAAAAGAAACTGTCAATGAGGTTTTGAAATTTAAACCAGATATTTTATTTAGTGTAGACAGTCCAGATTTCACACTAAGAGTAGCAAAACTAGTAAAAGAAAAAAATTCGAAAATAAAAACAATTCATTTTATTGCTCCTAAGGTTTGGGCATGGAGAGAGGGTAGAGTTAAGAAAATGAAGAAATTTTTAGACCATATTTTATTACTTTTTAAGTTTGAAAAAGAGTATTTTGATAAAGAAAATCTCACTAATACCTTTGTGGGCCATCCATTGTTAGATAAGAATATTAACGAAAAAGTTCAAATAGATCAGTTTCTAGATAAAAAAAATATTATTTCCATTTTTCCTGGCAGCAGAGTCTCTGAAATAAAGCATCATATACCAATTCTAATTAATTTTATTAAAAAAATGAATATCAAAGATCCTAATTATAATTTCATATTTCATGCAACTGATAAGAATAAACAACATATATCAAGATATTTTATTAAAGAACAAATAACAAACCTAGAAATAATTAATGATGATAAAATTAAAACTGCAGTTTTAAAGAAATCAATTTTTGCAATAGTAAAATCTGGAACAGTTTCTTTGGAAGTATGCAAAATGAATGTACCATCAATAATTATTTATAAGATGAATTTTATTAATTTTTATTTAGCAAAATTTCTACTAAATATAAAATTTGCTAATATGATTAATATTATCAATAATAGAGAAGTTATTCCAGAATTGATACAATCAGAATGTAATGCCGATGAAATTTTTAAAAGTGTTTACTATTTTCTAAAAAAACCAAATTTAATAGCTAAACAAAAACAAGAAATAAAAAAAACTCTTGAAACTTTGAGTTCTCCTAGTTCTTCATCTGAAGAAGCGGCAAACATTATCTTATCCTATATTTTCTAATCTTTTTATTACTTCGTTTTTTCCAAGAGACAATATTATATCATATATTCCTGGACCAAATTTAGATCCAGTTAACATTATTCTTAATGGCTGCCCAACACCCTTGAAATTTGTATTATTTAATTTTATTAATCCATCTACGATTTGTTCTAAATTTTCTCTATCGAAAGTTTCTAATCCTAAAATTTTCTCTTTAAATAAATGTATTATTTTTTTTGCTTCATCGTTTATAAGTTCTTTGTCATTTTCATTAAAAGCAACTTTATCATCTAAAATATATTTAGAATTGTTAAATATATCCTCTAGTGTTTTTGCTTTATTCTTTAAAAATGTTAAAGAGCTCTTTATTGTATTTTCTTTCTCCTCTTTAATTTTATATTTATAAATTTCACAATATTCTTTTAACTTTTTGTACAAAATCTTTTCTTCACTGTTTTTAATGTAATGCTCATTCATAGAAAGAATTCTACTCATATCAAGTTTTGAAGGCGATTTACCTATTCCCTCAAGATTAAAAAGTTTTATACTTTCATCTAAGTTAAAAATTTCCTTATCTTTGTAGGACCATCCTAATCTTAGAAGATAATTTCTAAGTGCGTCAGGCAGTATCCCAATTTTTGAGTAATCTTCTAATGTAGAGGCGTTATCTCTTTTTGATAGTTTCTTACCATCTATTGTATGAATAAGAGGTATATGGGCAAATTGTGGAATATCCCATCCTAGTGCTTCATATATCTGTATTTGTTTAAAAGTATTAATTTTATGGTCATCTCCTCTTATAATATGAGTCATTTCCATATTATGATCATCAACTGACGCAGATAAATTATATGTTGGCGTTCCGTCATTTCTTAAAATAACAAAATCTTCAATAGTATTATTCTCAATTTCTACATTTCCTTGTACTAAGTCTTTTAATATTGAAGTTCCTTCTATTTTACTTTTAAATCTTATAACTGGTTTTGTATTCTTTGGGGCTTGATCTTCAGCAATGTCTCGCCATTTTCGATTATATACATAAGGAATTTTTTTTTGTTTAGCTCTTTTTTTTTGTTCTTCTATTTCCTCTGCACTACAATAGCATTTATAGGCATTTCCATTTTCTAGTAACTTTTTTGCAATAGTTACGTGTTCGCTAATCATTTTTGATTGAATATACTCTTCACCATAATGCTCTATTCCCATCCATTTTAGAGAGTTAATTATTTGAATTTTATGCTCTTCTTTAGATCTTTCTTTATCAGTATCCTCTATCCTTAAATAAAATTTACCTGATTTATTTTTTGAATATAACCAATTAAATAGAGCCGTTCTTACTCCACCAATATGAAGAGGACCGGTAGGAGAAGGAGCAAATCTAGTTGCTACTTTTTTCATGGGCTTTATTTAAACTATTTTACTGAAAGTTTCTATATAAAGATACAAGGATTCCTTGAACTTTTACTCTATCTGGGCCAAAAATTTTTGTTTCGTAATTTCTATTTGCACTTTCCAATGCAACAGTCTTGCCTTTTCTTCTAATTCTTTTCAGCATAGCCTCATGATCATCAATTAAAGCTACTACGATTTTTCCATTATCTGCTGTATCTGCTTTTTTAACAATAACGGTATCACCATCGTTAATTCCAGCTTCTATCATAGAGTCCCCTTGAACTTTTAATCCGAAAAATTCTCCATCCTTTTCAATATTTGCTGGCAGGGGAATTCTTGAAACTTCGTTTTGTATAGCTTCAACTGGAGTCCCTGCAGCAATTTTTCCTAGTACAGGGATTTCTGTGTCGTTAGATTTATTTAAATTTTCCTGATCTAATCCTCCCTTAATTATGCTTGGAGAAAAACTATTATAAATATCATTTGCCGATGCTGTTTCAGGTAATTTTATTACCTCTAATGCTCTCGCTTTATGAGCTAGCCTTTTAATGAAGCCTCTTTCTTCTAATGCACTAATAAGTCTATGAATCCCAGATTTTGATTTTAAATTTAATGACTCTTTCATTTCTTCATATGAAGGGGACACACCTGTAGATCTCAACTTTTTGTTGATAAAGAGAAGCAGGTTTTTTTGTTTTTTAGTTAGCATAGAACAAATTAAGTACATCAATGTTCTATAAAAGTTCTTCAATTTACACAACAGCTAAAAAGCAACAAAAATAAAGGAAAATTTCTATAAAAGAGAAAAAATATTATTATTTTCTAAATCTTTTAAAAGTGATTCACCAATTAAAAAAGTACTAATTGAAGTTTTTTTCTTTATATCAAGCAATTCCTCTTTACTTTTTAAACCACTCTCAGAAATTAGAGGGGAAGAGTGATTTGATACAGCATTATATATATCATAAGTTGTATTTATTTCAGTTTTAAGTGTTTTTAGGTTTCGGTTATTTATACCAATTAAAGCATCAGTATATTTTAATGATTTTTCTGCCTCTTCAACTGTATGAACTTCAACAATTACACTCATATTTTGTTTTAAAGCTTCCTCGTAAATTTCATCAGCAGTTTTTTCAGAAATACCAGCTAATATAATCAGGATTGCGTCAGCGCCATAACTTTTAGCTAAAGGTACTTGAAATTTATCAACAAAGAAGTCTTTGCAAAGAATGGGTAATTCAATTTTTTTTTTAATTTCAAAAATATGAGATAGATTTCCTAAAAAAAAATCTTCTTCGGTTAATACAGACAAACAAGTAACGTTTTTTGAATTATATATATTGGCAATTTTAACAGGGTCATAATCATCTATCAAAATACCCGCAGATGGACTCGCTTTTTTAATTTCAGCAATCACTGATATTTTATTTTCTGAGTTTTTTGTTTGTATTTTTTTTTTAAAATTTAAAAAAAAAGCTTTCTCACTAATTGTGTCCAACAAGCTGTTTATATCAATTTCGAGTTTTAATTTTTCAACTTTAATTTTCTTTTGATCTATTATTTTCTGAAGGATATTTTCAGACATTTTGTATATTTTTTATATATTTGAGTGCTGATCCAGACTTAATAAAACCTCTTGTATAATTATAAGCAATTTTAAAATCATCATATTTTTCAGATATTATTAATCCAGCTGCAGCATTTAAACAAACAGCTTTAGAAAAATCATTATCTTCACCTTGAAAAATATTTAAGATTTTATCAGAATTAAATTTAGCGTCATCTCCAACTAAATTTTCGAATTTTTCAGCATTAACATTTAATTCGCTCGGATCAATTATAAACTCAGATATTTCATTATTTTTCAATTGCACAACATTAGTTTTAGCGTAAGGTGATATCTCATCTAGACCATCCTCACTATTTACAATCCATGCAAACTTTAAGTTTAGATTTTTCAGTGCATTTGCAAAAACTTTTAGAAGTTTATTGTCAAAAACACCAATGACCTGTCTTTCAACAAGTGCTGGGCTGCTTAATGGACCTATCATGTTAAAAATAGTCCTTTTTCCTATTTTTTTTCTTGTTGGGCCAACATATTTCATTGCTGAATGGTAATTCGGGGCGAACATGAAACCAAAATTATTTTTTTGAATTTGCTCCTCGATTTGATTTGGTTCTAAGTTGATACTTATCTTTAAGGCCTCAAGAACGTCGGCTGACCCACATTTGGACGAAACTGCTTTATTTCCATGCTTTGCTACTTTAACACCCATACTTGCTAACAATAATGCTGATGCAGTTGAAATATTTAAAGTATCTTTACCATCTCCACCAGTACCGCAAGTATCAAGGCAATCTTCAACTTTTACTCTTTTTGACTTATCTCTTAATACATATACGCCTCCAGCTATTTCATCTGAAGCTTCACCTTTGACCGATAGTAAAGTTAAAAAATCATAAATTTGTTGATCACTAGCTTCACCATTCATTAATATCTTAAATGCATTTTTACTTTCATCAAAATTTAAATTTATTTTTTTTCTGAGTTTTTCTAAATATTTATCCATGTTCATTCTTTTACAAAGTTCTTTAAAATTTTTAAACCATATTTTGTTTTAATACTTTCAGGATGAAATTGAACTCCATGAACTTTGTATCTTTTATGCATAACTCCCATTATTGTTCCATCCGATGTATCTGCTGTAATTTTTAGATCTTTAGATAAAGATTTTCTATCAATCACTAAACTATGATATCTGGTAGCCGCAAAACTTTTTGGTAAATTATTTAAAATACCAATTTTCTTATTTAAAATATTGCTTGTTTTTCCATGCACAAGTTCTCTAGCCTGAATAATTTTAGAACCAAATATTTGACCAATAATTTGATGACCTAAGCAAACTCCAAGAATTGGAATTTTTTTATACAAATTTTTTACAATCTTAAGACAATTTCCTGATTGATTAGGATTTCCAGGACCTGGAGAAATTACAATTTTATTATATTTCTTTTTTAAAATGTAATGATGATCAACTTTATCGTTTCTTAATACATCTACTTTAGCAAAAGATGAAAGATAGTGATACAAATTGAATGTAAAGCTATCGTAATTATCAATTAAAATTATCTTCATTCTCTTTACTCCAAAGCTTTAATTAAAGCTTTTGCTTTGTTCACAGTTTCATTAAATTCATTAATTGGTTTACTGTCCGCAACTATTCCAGCTCCAGACTGCACATAAAATTTTTTATTTTTTGAAATTGCAGTTCTAAGTGCGATGCAAGTATCAAAATCACCATTTGCAGAAAAATAACCAATACCACCTGCATAAACTTTTCTTCTTGTGGTTTCTAATTCATCTATAATCTCCATTGCTCTTATTTTAGGTGCACCTGATACTGTTCCAGCGGGAAAGCCAGCTAATAAAGTATCAAATTTGCCATATTTTTTATTAAATACACCTTCAACATTGGAGACTATGTGCATTACATGCGAATATCGCTCTATCTTAAAACTTTCGGTAACTTTAACGGTGTTAATTTTAGAAACTTTTCCAGTATCATTTCTACCTAGATCAAGAAGCATCAAGTGCTCAGAAAGCTCTTTTTTATCCTTTAAAAGATCCTTTTCATAAAATTTATCTTCTTTTTTATTTTTACCTCTAGGTCTTGTGCCAGCAATAGGTCTAATAGTTATTTTATTATCTCTCAGCCTCACAAGTATTTCAGGACTAGCGCCTATAATTTGAAAATCATCAAAATTAAAAAAATACATAAAAGGGGAAGGGTTAGTAATTCTTAATTTCTTATAAATATCCAATGGTTCTTTATTGAGATCTGTTTCAAACCTTTGACTTAGAACAACTTGAAAAATATCTCCTATTTTAATGTAATTTTTAGCTTTAGTAACATTGCTAAGGAATTTCTTTTTTGAGATATTTGATCTAATTTTTGGTTTGGAAATCTTAGTTTTTGATTGATTTATCTTGTAAGAATAGTTAGCTAAAAAAATCATTTCTTCTATTTCTCTTTGTATTTGTTCATACTTAGCTGGATAGTTTTTGATTTTTTCATCTGAAAAACAGTTGACTATAAAAAATAATTTTTTTTCTT
The DNA here is from genome assembly GCA_902567045.1 of uncultured Pelagibacteraceae bacterium. Taxonomy (GTDB): domain Bacteria; phylum Pseudomonadota; class Alphaproteobacteria; order Pelagibacterales; family Pelagibacteraceae; genus Pelagibacter. The sequence continues at coordinate 52,685 of CACFLJ010000008.1, read as the reverse complement.
CATTATCAAAAACTATAAGATTTTTTGGTCTCAAAATTCTTGCATCAGGAATTTTAAGATCATTTTTTGTCGTATTAGGAATTTTCTCGATATATCTTATTGTATCATAAGAAAAATATCCTGATATAATTGAGCTAATTGGTGGTAATTCACTTGGTATTTCGAAATTAAAATTTTCGATTATTTTCTCAATATTATCTTTTGGAGTTCCTCTTAATTTTTTTCTTTTATTTTCATACTTCAGAACACAGTTATTATTATTAAATTCCCAAATTTTATCAGGGTTTTTACCAAAAATTGTATATCTGCCTTTTATGAAACCTTTTTCAACAGACTCGAATACGAAGCTATTTCTTACATTTAAAAAGTTATTAATTAAATTTTCTATTTCTTTTAGACCATTTGATTTTATCGCATGGTAAAGAACTTGATTTTTACTTTTTTTGTGATTTTTCTTAAATAACTTTAGATCAATATTCAACATTATCTAAAATAATTTTTAACTCTGTCAATTGTTTGATTGAAAATTTTTACCTTATATTTTGAATTTAAAGATAGATCATAAGATGTATAAACATCATTAATAATATCGTTATTTGCTTTAGTAGAATATTCTTCAACATTATCATTATTTTTTTCCATATCTGAATAATAAATATTCCTGATTTTTGTAAGAAAAACTTTATTTGTTTCCCCAGTTACTAATGAGAAACTTTCTTTTGGTAATGTGTATAAAAGTTTTAAAGAATCTGGGTCAAAAACTTCGTAATCATTACTGTTTTTAATATTTATAGTCTTAATATTATTTGTATCTTTTGATAATTTCAAAAACTCATCATCATTAAATATCTTTTCGTCAATTTTTTCAAAAAGACTTTTATTAAATTCAAATTTCTTTTTCAAAATTACATTATTTTTAACTTTTTCTAAAAATTTTGGATCTGTTTTGTTTGGAATTTTTTTGTTAATATTTGATATTTCAAAAATTAGATAATAATCATTTTTGTCAACTAGTTGTATTTTATCTTGGTTTCTTTTTGAGTAAATTTCTTCAAGTATTTCATCTGAATCATCATTCAAGACAAAATTGTTAATTTCATTTAGTTTGAAATTATAAATTTCATTAATTTCTCTTATATTTGATCCGTTTAAAATATTATTTTCTATTTCATCAATTTTCTTAAAAAATTCATCATTAAACTCATCTATTTCTATTAGATTTTTAGGGGTAATTTTTGCATAAGTCACATCAATAAAATCGATTTTCAAAATTTCTTGATTATTTTTAATAAAATCCTCAACTTCTAATTTAGTTGCGGTTTTATCATGAACTAAGTCTAAATCTAAAAATTCGATCTCAATTTTTTTATTTTCATTGATATATATTTTATTTTTTAAAAAATAAGGCGACTTAATTCCCCCACTAATATAATTAAATAAATTTTCTTTAAGCTCTTGTTTCTTTAATGAATTTTCAAAAGTCGAAGCACTTAAGTTGTTTTCTAATAGAAATTTTTCATACTTAACTCTTGAAAACTTCTTATTATCATCAAGTAGTATTGAATTAGATCTTATTTTATTTGCCAATGCCTCCTCTGACATTGATACATTTAATTCTTTAATTTCCATCTCAATTAATTTTTCAGATACCAATTCTGATAAAATATTTTCAATAATATTTTTATCTATGTTTGCTTTTATAATGTCATTTGTGAGTCTAGACTCGTTTATAAAATTTACAAAATCTTTTGATGAGATTGCTTCATTGTTTATCTTAGCAACGTTGTTTGTATTACCTCCACTAAAAACACTACCCATGCCCCAAAATACAAATGGAATTATAATAATTCCGACAAGTATTCCAGCTAATTTTGAATTTGAGAAACCTCTTAATTTACTTATCATATTCTATTGTCTTTATTTATTGATCTAAAAAAAAATAAACATATAAATTATATTAATCTTTATGACAAATAATAAAATGTATTTCATTGCCAATTGGAAGATGTTTGGGTCAGTTAAGTCGGTTAATTCATTAAATAAAGTAATAAGTTATTCAAAAACAAAGAAACTTAAAGCCAATATTATCTATTGTCCACCTTATACATTGATCAAACCTTTTGTAGATAAAACAAAAAAATCAAATATTAAAATTGGTGCTCAAGATTGTCATACACAAATAAACTATGGACCTTTCACAGGAGCTATAAGCTCAAAGATGATTAAAGATTTAGGGGGTGAGTTTGTTATAATTGGACATTCAGAAACAAGAGCAGAAAATGATAATAAAAAAATTAATTTAAAGATTAAGTCTGCACTTAATGAAAAATTAAATGTCATTTTATGCATAGGCGAAAAATTGATTGATAAAAAAAAATATAAAACAAAATATGTTTTAAAAAAACAATTACTTGAAGGTTTAAAAAATTTAAAGAATTTAAATAAAGTTATAATTGCATATGAACCTGTTTGGTCGATTGGCACAGGCATTATTCCTAGTGAAAATGATTTAAAAAAAAACATTAGTTTTATAAAAAACACCTTGAAGATTTCAAAAAAATTTACAAAATCTAAGATTTTATATGGAGGCTCTGTAAACCCAAAAAATATAAAAAATTTATTGAGAATCGATAATATTGATGGTTTTTTGGTTGGTGGTGCATCAACTAATGAAAAAATATTTATTGATATAATGAAAAAATCAATTAATTAGGCGTCGTGGAAAATATACTATTAATTATAAATATAATATTAGCAGCGATTCTAGTATTGTTGGTTTTGTTCCAAAAATCTGAAGGTGGAGCATTGGGTATTGGAGTTTCTCAAGATAACTTTATGTTTTCAAGGTCAGCTGGGAATTTTATGACTAAAGCAACGGCTATTGTTGCAACATTATTCATAATTTGTAGTCTAGGATTAACTATTACTTCACGGGGAGATCTTCCTTCAAACACTTCTGTGATTGATAAAATAGAAGAAAATGCAGATGATGCTCCTAAATTACCAGAAAATAATAATTAATACTTTTATTTTTACAATTCATTGGCTATAACATAATTCCATGGCGCGATATATATTTGTCACTGGCGGCGTGGTTTCATCACTAGGTAAAGGTTTGTCATCAGCATCGCTTGGATATTTGCTTAGATCACAAGGCTATAAGGTTAGAATAAGAAAAATGGATCCATATTTAAATGTTGATCCTGGAACAATGAGTCCATTTCAACATGGTGAAGTTTTTGTAACTGATGATGGCGCTGAAACAGATTTAGATTTAGGACATTACGAAAGATTTACAAATATTTCAGCCAAACAATCTGATAACATTACTACAGGTAGAATTTATAGTGATATAATAAAAAAAGAGAGAAGAGGAGGTTATCTTGGAAAAACAGTTCAAGTTATTCCACATGTTACAGATAGAATTAAAGAGTTTATAAAAAAAGATATAACAAATGAAGATTTTGTAATTTGTGAAATTGGAGGAACAGTCGGTGATATTGAGAGTTTGCCATTTTTAGAAGCAATAAGACAGTTTTCAAATGATAATGGAAGATTAAAATCATTATTTATTCATTTAACATTTGTTCCTTTTTTAAAATCTTCAGATGAAATTAAAACAAAACCAACACAACATTCTGTTAAAGAATTAAGAAGTATAGGAATTCAACCTGATATAGTGATCTGTAGATCTCAACAGTCCATTCCTTTAGATCAAAGAAGAAAAATATCCTTATTTTGTAATGTGGACATTGTTAATGTTATAGAAACAGTTGATGTAAAAACTATTTATGAAGCCCCAATTAGTTTCTTTAATCAAAAATTAGATAAACAAGTCTTAAAATTCTTTAAAATAAAATCTAGAAAAAGACCAAACTTGTTACCTTGGAAAAAAATAACAAATATAGTTTTAAAAACAAAACAAATAGTAAATATTGCTATCATAGGTAAATATGTAAATTTAAAAGATGCTTACAAATCACTTGATGAGGCACTTACACATGGGGGAATTTCAAATAAAGTTAAAGTTAACTTAGTAAGAATAGAATCAGATAAGCTTAGATCAAAGGAAATTAAATCAAAATTAAAGAATGTATCGGGAATATTGATACCAGGAGGGTTTGGCAAAAGAGGAACAGAGGGAAAAATTGAGGCAATTAGATATGCTAGAGAGAAAAAAATACCTTTTCTAGGTATTTGTTTTGGAATGCAAATGGCCATGATTGAGTTTTCAAGAAATATTTTAAAAATTAAAAAAGCTGGCTCTAGTGAATTAGATAAAAATTGTTTTCCCATAATAGGATTAATTGATGAATGGAACAAAGATGGAAAAATTATAAAAGGAACCGATAAAAACCTTGGAGGAACAATGAGGTTAGGTCTATATGAGGCAAAACTAAGAAATAATTCTGCCATAAAAAATATCTATAAATCTAATATGATTAAGGAGAGACACAGACACAGATATGAAGTCAATATAAATTTAATGCAAAAATTTGAAAAAAAAGGTTTGATGTTTTCAGGAATTTCTCCTGACAATCAATTACCTGAAATTATTGAACTTAAAAATCATCCATGGTTTATTGGAGTTCAGTTTCATCCAGAATTTAAATCTAGACCTTTAAATCCTCATCCTTTATTCTCATCATTTATTAAAGCTGCAAAATCTTTTAATGGAAAATAAAATAGTTAATTGTAACGGTATAGAAATTTCAAACAAAAATAAAATTTGTTTAATAGCTGGACCTTGTCAACTTGAAACTGAGCAACATGCTTTGGATATGGCAGGCAAAATTAAAGAAATAGTGACAAAGTATAATATTGGATTTATTTATAAAACTTCATTTGATAAGGCAAACAGAACTAGTCTTAAAGGTAAAAGAGGAGCTGGTTTAGAAAACTCCTTGCCTGTATTTGATAAAATCAAAAAAGATATTAAAGTACCCGTTCTTACCGATATACATAATGAAGAACAATGTTCCCTAGTTTCTAATCACGTAGATGTTCTTCAAATACCAGCATTCCTTTGTAGGCAAACAGATTTATTAATTGCTGCTGCTAAAACCAATAAAATCATTAATGTGAAAAAGGGTCAATTTCTAGCACCGTGGGATATGGTGAATGTAACCAAAAAAATTTCTGATAGTGGTAATGAAAATATTTTAGTGACCGAAAGAGGAGCTAGCTTTGGTTATAATACGTTAGTCTCAGATATGAGATCTATTCCCATCATGGCAAAAAATGGTTATCCAGTAGTATTTGATGGAACTCATTCAGTGCAACAACCTGGTGGTCTAGGTGAAAAAAGTGGTGGTCAAAGAGAATTTGTTGAGTATTTGTCTAGAGCAGCTGTTGCAGTAGGAGTTGCAGCTATTTTTTTGGAAACGCATCAAGACCCTGATAATGCTCCATCAGATGGTCCAAACATGGTCCCTTTAGACAAATTAGACGAGCTAATTAATCAAATAGTAGAAATTGATAATTTAGTTAAAAAATAATTAATGAGTAAAATCAAAAAAGTTGTAGCAAGACAGGTTTATGACAGTAGAGGAAATCCTACCATTGAGGCTGAGGTATTTTCAAATAATTTAAGTGCTTCAGCAATTTGTCCTTCAGGTGCTTCAACAGGAACTTTTGAGGCTTATGAAAAAAGAGATAAAAGTAATAAAAAATACCTAGGAAAAAGCGTTTTAATACCGGTTGCAACTGTTAATAAATTAATTTCAAAAAAATTAAAAAATCAAAATATCCATGACCAAGAGAGAATAGATAGTATTCTTATAAAATTAGATGGCACAAAACAAAAAACAAAGTTAGGTGCGAATACAATATTAGCTGTATCCATGGCTGTAAAAAAATTATCAGCAAAAGTTAAAAAAATACCTTTATATAAAAATTTTATTGTCAAAAAAAATTTTAAACTCCCCTTTCCTTTAATGAATATTATTAATGGGGGTGCACATGCTGATAATGGCCTTAGAATACAAGAGTTTATGATTAGACCTGATAAAGCAAAATCATTTAATGATGCTGTTAGAATGTGTTTTTTAGTAATAAACAATTTAAAAGTATTATTAAAAAAAGCTGGTCACTCTATTAATGTAGGTGATGAAGGTGGCTTTGCACCAATGATAAGTGATAATGAGAGTGCTTTAAAACTTATAGTTCAAGCAATTAAAAAATCAGGTTTTAAAAATGGTAAAGATGTATCTATTTGTTTAGATGTTGCAGCAAACGAACTAATTAAAAAAAGTAAATATTCAATTCATTCTAAAAATTACATAAGTGTCGATCAATCAATTAAAAAATATTTAGAGCTTATTAAAAAATATCAAATTAAATCAATCGAGGATCCATTTGGTGAGGATGATTGGAAGGCATGGTCTAAATTTGTTAATAGAACAAAAAACAAAACACAAATAATAGGTGATGACCTTTTTGTAACTAATCTTGAAAGATTAAAAATAGGTTTTCTAAACTTATCTGCAAATAGTATTTTGATAAAATTGAACCAAATTGGGACAGTAACCGAAACGTTAGAAGTAATAAAATTTGCTCAACTTATTGGTTTTAAAACAATCATCTCTCATAGATCTGGCGATACTGAAGACACATTTATTGCTGATTTAGCAGTGGGCACCAAATCAAATCAAATCAAAACTGGGTCTCTTGCAAGATCAGAGAGAATAGCAAAATATAACCAACTAATTCGTATTGAAGAAGACCTTGGTAGATCTGCTAAAATGAATAAAATTGATTAATGTTAGAAAAATTAAAAAAAAACTATTTTATTCTTATCATCACATTCCTCTTTATCTATTTTTTCTTTAATTTATTAGATGGTGATAGAGGTCTCATTTCTTATATGGAAAAAAAAGATATATATGAGCAACTAAAAAATGATCAGATTACTCTTAATAGTAAAATAGAAGATTTAGAGCACAAAAATTCACTTTTAACAGAAAATATAGATCTTGATTTCATAGAAATATTAATAAGAGAAAAGTTTTTATTTGGAAAAGAAGGCGAGACTACCTATATAATTAAAGATAATGGAAATCAAAAATAGACCAAGACACCCTGAGAAAGTAAATAAACCAATTAATCCTATCAAAAAGAAACCTGAGTGGATTAGGTCCAAGCTACTAAATAGTAGGGAGTTTTTTTTAACTAAAACAGTTGTTAATAAAGATAATCTTGTAACAGTTTGCCAAGAAGCAAACTGCCCTAATATTACCGAATGCTGGAGCAAAAGGCATGCAACACTTATGATAATGGGTGACACATGTACAAGAGCATGTGCGTTTTGTGATGTTAAAACTGGAAAACCAGAAAAATTAGATCAATTTGAGCCAATTAAAATTGCGAATGCAGTTAAAAAATTAAGTTTAAGACATGTTGTTATTACATCTGTTGATAGAGACGACCTTTCAGATGGCGGATCAAACCATTTTTATGATGTTATTGTTGCAACAAGAAAAAAAAATCCAAATACAACAATTGAAGTTTTAACACCAGATTTCTTAAGAAAAGGTGAAGCTTACAAAAGAGTGTTAGAAGCAAACCCAGATGTTTTTAATCACAATATTGAAACTGTTCCAAGTCTTTATGTAAAAGTTAGACCAGGGGCAAGATACTTCGGATCATTAGAACTTTTAAAAAATTCAAAGAAATTCAATAAAAATGTTTTTACAAAATCAGGAATTATGGTTGGATTTGGAGAAACAAAAGATGAAATAATTCAAGTTATGGATGATCTAAGATCTGCAGAAGTTGATTTCTTAACTATAGGTCAATATCTTCAACCTTCGGCCAAGCACTTTCCATTAAACAGGTATTACCATCCAGATGAATTTAAAGAGCTAGAAAAAATAGCAAAATCTAAAGGATTTTTATTAGTATCTTCATCACCTTTAACAAGATCCTCTTATCATGCTGATGAAGATTTTAATAAACTTAAAAATAATAGAAAAAATATTCATTAATGCCAAAAGCATCAGTTAAGAGATTAATTGATAACAAAAAAGACAAGCTTATAGAGTTCGTTTTAGATATTGAAAAATACCCTGAATTTGTCCCATTCTGTCAGGGTTCAAAAGTACATGAAAGAAAACAAAAAGGAGATCTAACACTTATTGTTGCCGATTTAACAATAGGAAAAGGACCTTTTGTAGATACCTATAAAAGCAATGTTAAATTCAATAAAAAAGATGACACAATTTTTGTAACAAATATTGACGGGCCTTTAAATTATTTAGAGAATAATTGGAAATTTCAGGAGCAAGGAGATTTAACAGAAGTGACTTTTGATGTTGATTTTGAAATTAAAAATAAATTTTTGAATATTTTAATGACCAAGTCTTTTCAATTTGGTCTTGAAAAAATTGCTGATGCATTCCAGAAAAGGGCAGAAAGTTTATAAATGAAAATTTTAATTTATTTTTTTATATTTTATTTATTTACATCTTCTTCATTCGCCGAATTTAATTATTATGGATCTATAGACCCGACAAAACATTATAAAAACTTAAAGAATCGTTCATACAATGACAAAATTGGTCGTAAAGACCTTTGGATAGACAAATCTATAAAATTAGACACAATTGATTTCAAGATTAACAACCCTGGTGAAGTATTGCCAAAAGATTATTTCAATAGATCTTCTTGTAGAGCTTTTTACAATCAATCAAATATTAAAAGAGTTGCTAATGGAGATTTGGGACCTGGCATGGATTTTTTTTATTCAAAACCAATTATGCTAGTTGGTAAAGGTTATGATAAAAAAAAAGATCTATCTGGAGCGCCAGATGCAGCGCTTAAGCAAGCACAACAAATTCGACTTTGGATGACAAGCTATCTTTGCTATCAAGATAATAAATTTAAGGAAAATTTAGCGAGAGAGATTAAGTCGTTTATTTTAAAATGGGCAAAAGCCAAAGCATTTATGAAGACAAGAAAAAATAATAGTGATAGTTATTGTTGTATTCAAGATGCTGTTTTAACTATGAATTTAGATATGTCAGACTTTATTACCGCATATTTAATAGTTACAAAAGATTTTCCTGATAACAAAAAAAATAAAGAAACAATTGTTAAATGGTTCAAAAATTATATGAAAAAATATGGAAATAGGCACTTTAAAAAAGATAGTGTTGGTCAATTTTTTAACCAACATGCAATAATAAGAGACTATTTAAATGCTAAAATTGCAATATTAACAAATAACAACGAGTTGTTTTCTAAAAGTGCAAAAAGGGCTTTAATAGTCCTTGCTCAATCTACACCTGAAGGAGTCTATCCTTATACAGCTGCGAGAGGTCAAAAAGCAATGTGGTATAGCATGGAAATGATGAACGATTATACACATTTATTAGAAGTTTTAAGAGCACAAGGTTATGACCTTTATAATTATGAACTTGAAGGAAGAAGTTATAAAAAAAATGCGGAATTTTTAATGGGAGTTTGGGTAAATTATGCTTGTTCAAAAGGTTTTATTTATGAAAATAAAACCAATGAAAAACTTCAAAAAGGAACAAGTTATCGACTATGTGAACAAATTAGTGAAAATTTTGAGTATAAAACATTGCAATATTACGCAAAAATTAATTCTGGCTCTGATGGAAGACTGCCAAAAAGGTCTGACCCCAAGATTCAAAATTTAACAATGTATAAAGGTGGTAATTTAGACTGGGTTGTTTTTTTCAACAAATATTTTCCAAATAATAAATACTCAGAAATGTCCTTAGAATTATCAAATCAAAGTATAAAAAAAAAAAATAAGTGGAGATCGAAAGGCAATGGAGTAATCACTTCAATGATTTTTTCTAATTAATCATAGTTTTTATAATTTTCAAAGTTTCATTAACAGTTTTTTTCTGGATAGAAATTCTTTTTTTATTTTTAAATAGGTTTTTTCTTATAATTATTTTACTTCCTTTTTTTAAGCCAATGTAAACCAACCCAACTGGCTTTTCTTTTGTTCCTCCATTTGGTCCTGCGATACCCGTAATTGAGATTGATATATTTGATTTACTAATTTTACTTAAACTTTTAACCATTGATATACAGGTTTCATAGCTAACTGCTCCAAACTTGCTAATAGTTTTTTTTGGAACTTTAAGCAATTTTACTTTTGCGTTATCTGAATAAGTTACTAATCCCATATTAAATACTTTAGATGACCCACTAATAGATGTAATTGAACTTGCTAGTAGTCCTCCAGTGCAGGATTCTGCAAAAGATACTGTTAGTTTTTTTTTAGTCAGTAACTTTACCAATTTTAAGGATAAATTACTCATGAGGTAATAATCATGTAAAAGACGAGAATTGCTACTACATACAAACCAGCACAAACATCATCCATTATAACACCAAAGCTATTTTTAAAGTTTTTATCGTAATAACTTACAGGGTAGGGTTTTGCGATATCAAAAATTCTAAAGAGAATAAACATTATAAAATAAAAAGTTAGCACCCTTGCTGGATCTGTTGGTTCTTTATGGGCAATTTCATAAAGGCAAATTGGTATTGACTGTCCAATAAACTCGTCAATAACAACCTCTTTTGGATCTTTATTGGTTAAATCTTTAATGAATAAGTTTACTGAAAAAAGTGAAATTATAAAAATACCTACTAATAAAAATAAAAAAGCATCCGCTGGTACTGAAAAGATATGAAATAATATATATAAAAAGATAACTGTAACTAAAGAAGCATAGCTCCCAGGTATTCTTGGCAATTTTCCAATCCCAAACATTGTAACAAATAAAGAATTTATTTTTTTAAGCATAGTAATTTAAAGATACTATCACTTCACATGCGATAGCCTCTTCCTTTCCAATCAAACCTAATTTTTCAACTGTTTTGCCTTTTAGATTAATTTGATCTTTATTTACATTGAGCAAATTAGACAATGATGTAACAATTTTTTTTCTATATTTTGAGACTTTGGGTTTTTCACAAATTAAATTTATATCAATATTGTTTATAAAATATCCTTCTTCTTCAAGGTTTTTCAAAATAGGAGACAACATATTGGGTGATCTTATATTTTTATATCTTCTCTTGTTACTTGGATAAAGAGTTCCAATATCTTTTTTTCTCATAGCACCAAGTAAAGCATCAATTATTGCATGAAGAACAACATCACCGTCGGAATGACCTTGTAACCCAGAATGAAAAGGAATTTTTAAACCTCCAAGGTATAGTTTCTTATTTTTAATCAATCTGTGTATATCAAAACCAATACCATAAAAACTCTTAATATTTAATTTTTCCAAATCTGATTTTGTGGTTATTTTAAAATTATTTTCTTCACCTTTAATAAATTTAACTTTTTTTTTATAATTTAAAAATAATGAAGCTTCATCAGTAACTAAATTCTTATTTAATTTTGATATTTTATAGATTGTTTTATAATCAAAACATTGAGGTGTTTGGGTAAATATTAATTTGTCTCTATTTAAATTTTGCAAAATATTTCCATCTTTATACTTTATTGAGCTGTCAGTTTTCAAGAATGGCACAACTGCTTTATTATTTTTAAGATTAGCATTAAGTTTTTTAAGTAATTTAATTGAAAAATTTGGTCGAGCAGCATCATGTATAAATACATTTTTTATTTTTTTATTTTTTAAAAAATTTAAAGCCTTTTGTGACGATTGATATCTTTCCTTTCCACCTTTAATAACTTTTATAGATTTGTCATTGATATTTTTTATAGGAGCATTTGATACAATTATTATTGATTTAAATAATTTTGATTTAAGGGCTTTATCAACTGAGTGCATAAATAAAGGTTTATTTATGTAATTTACAAATTGTTTGGGATTATTTGATTTAAATCTCTTACCTTTGCCTGCAGCTAGTAGTATAAAACAATTACTCATGATTATTATAAAATTTTTTATAAGATATTTTTAAATTATGTTTGCTTTGTTAAAAAGAAATTTGTTTATCATAGTTATTTTTATACTAACTATTTCCCTAGCTTTTATTACATTTTTAACTTTTATTGACAAAAGTTTTATCAAACTAAATGAAGACAATCTTGAAATCCTTATGATTTCTAACATTATTTTAGTATTAATATTTTTTGTATTAATATTCATAGACATCAAAAATTCAATTAAAAATAATATTAATGTAAGAGGTTCTGTCGCTAATAGAAAATATATTATTTCGTTTGGACTTTTTACTTTAATACCTTCATTGCTAATTGCAATATTCTCGTTATTTATATTCTCATTTGCATTGGATAAGTATTTTAATGAAAAAATAACTACAGCAGTTAATAATTCTTATGAAATTGCAAAAAATTATGTTGATGAGAAAAGAAATAAAATCGAGTCTGAGATTGTTTTAATTGCTTTTGATTTAAATAAATATTCAGAATTATATAGTTCAAATCCAGATAGGTTCCAACAAATCATAAATACTCAAAGATATTTAAGAGATATAGATCAACTTCACCTAATAAATGGAGAAGGACAATTAATTCTATCAGCGGCAGATATCAAATATAAAAAAATTGAGGATAGGGCGATGAAGATGGTTAAAAACGATGATAGACCACTAAAAATTATAAATACTTTTGAAAATAAATCTGCAGCAGTAATAAGGTTATCAAATTTTGACAATACATTCTTATACGTTTTAAAATACTTTGATAAAGATATTTCAAATTATTTAATTGAGTCTGAAGAAGCTGTAAATTTTTACTATACTGTTGAAAATCAAAATCTTGGTATAAGAATATCATTTGCTATAATTTACGTGACGTTAGTTACACTTTTGTTATTTTTATCAATTACAATTGCTATCAGATTTTCATCCCGTTTTTTTATATCAATTAATAACTTAATATCAGCTTCTGAAAGTATAGGGAAAGGCAATCTTGATACTAAGGTGCCCGATTTAAAAGCTGATATTGAAATGGAAAGACTTAATAAAAATTTTAATTCGATGATAGATAGGTTAAAAAATCAACAAGAAAAATTACTTACCAACGAAAGACATGAAGCATGGGAAAATGTTGCAAGAAAACTAGCTCATGAAATTAAAAACCCTTTAACACCAATACAATTAACAATTGATAATCTTAAGACAAAATATTTACCAAATATTGAAAATGAAAGAAAAGAGAAATATTTGAATAATCTTAAAACTATCCTTAAGCAAATAAATCAAATTGAAAATTTGGTAAATGAATTTTCTGATTTTGCTAGAATGCCAAAACCATTATTTAAACCAAACAATTTAGACAGTGTAATTAAAGATAATATAAATCTGGTAAATAAATTTGATAGTTCCGTAAAAATTAGGCTTGTTAATCATCTATCAAAAGAAGTAGTCTTAAATTTTGATAATGAACAGTTTAATAGATTATTTTTTAATCTAATTAAAAATTCTGTCGAAAGTATTCAGGAAAAAGTAGAAAAAGATAGTAAAACTGTCAAAAATATAGATATAGAAATTAGACAAAGAAGAGATTATATAAACATAAATATTATAGATACCGGAACTGGATTTAAAAATAAAACAACGAAAGATATAATAAAACCATATTTTACAACCAAAGAAAAAGGAACTGGATTAGGATTATCAATTGTAGACAAAATTATTAGTGATCATGAAGGATCAATTAAATTTTTAAATCATAAAAACGGTGCTAAAATTCAAATTATAATCCCATATAATAAATAATGTCAGCCGAAATTTTAATTATAGATGATAATGCAGATATTAGATTAATTCTTGATGAATTAATTAAAGATGCCGGATATATGACAAGACTTGCTGCAAACTTTAATCAGGCTTTAACCGAAATAGATAAAAAACTCCCAGATGTTGCAATTATTGATGTTAAATTAGACAAAGGCGATAACGATGGGATTTTATTGTTAGATCACATAAAAAATAAAAATCCTGATTTACCTGTAATTATGATATCGGGTCATGCGAATATTGAAATGGCAGTAAATTCTTTAAAATCAGGTGCATTTGAATTTATTCAAAAACCATTTGATAAAGAAAGACTTCTCAATTTTGTAAACAGAGCGGTAGAAAATTACAATCTAAAAAATGAAAATAAAACTTTAAATACAAAACTTTTTCACACATTTGAGTTAGTGGGCAAAAGCTCTAATATTCTCTCAATTAAAGAGCAGATAAACAAGTTATCAAAATCTGAAAGTAGAATATTTATTAGCGGACCCACTGGATCAGGCAAAGAATTAATTTCAAGAAAAATACATAAAAATTCAAAGAGAAAGGATGGACCGTTTATCGTAATCAATGGAGCACTTTTAGATGCAAAAAAATATGAACTCGAATTGTTTGGAGAGGAAAAGAAAGATGGTTCTATATTTTATGGAGCACTTGAAAAAGCATCGGGTGGCATATTATTAATTGATGAGGTTACAGAAATACCACTTGAGACTCAATCAAAAATCTTAAGAGTCGTCATCGATCAAAAATTTAAAAGAATAAACAGCAACCACGATATTAAGGTTGATGTCAGAATTATTTGTACAAATAGTAAAGATGTTCAACAAGAAATAAGATTTGGAAACTTTAGGGAAGATTTGTTTCACCGATTAAATGTTTTTAATATTAAAATAGATCCATTAAACAAAAGAATTGATGATATTCCAATATTAATAGATTATTTTATTGAGAATATATGTGAAGCTAATAACTTCAAAAAATTTAAAATCATTGATAATAATTATTTACTTAATTACGATTGGCCTGGGAATGTAAGAGAACTAAGAAATTTGATAGAAAGAATAGCTATATTGTCACCTGGTGATGATAACGAAAGGTTAATGAACATAATTAAAGAATCTCTATCCAAATCAATTGAAGATGAATTTTCTGTAACAGAAAGTCTTACAGTTCCTTTAAAAGAAGCTAGAGAAAGTTTTGAAAAACAATATTTAATTTCTCAATTAAAAAAATTTAGTGGCAATATTTCTAAAACTGCAAAATTCATAGGTATGGAAAGATCTGCTTTACATAGAAAATTAAAAATACTTGGAGTAAGAGATCTAAACTAATGAATATTATTATTTGTGGAGCTGGTAGAGTAGGGTCTACCATTGCAAAAATGTTAATTGAGCAAAATCACTCAATTACAATGATTGATCAATCTAGTGATGACATTCAAAAAATAAATGAAACTTTGGATGTAAAAGCAATTGTTGGTAAAGCAACCTCTCCAGCAATACTTGAAAAAGCTAACACTAAAGATGCTGATATGATTATTGCTGTAACAAGAAATGATGAAATTAATATGTTGATATGCCAAATAGCTTTCTCATTGTTTCAAGTTCCAAAAAAAATTGCTCGTATAAGATTTCAAGAATATCTTGATCCAAAATATTCAGGATTATTTAATAGGGAGAATTTACCAATTGATAATATTATTTCTCCAGAAATTGAAATTGCAAAATCTATTCAGCGAAAATTAGAGGCACCAGGAGCTTTAGATAATGTGCCCTTTGCTGAAAATAAAATTAGATTGCTAGAAATTTTAATTAATGAAAAATGTTCAATACATGGAATTAATTTAAATGAACTTACTAAAAAGTTTCCTAAACTTAATGCTTATATATTAGGTGTTATCAGAGGTGACAAATTTATTGTAATGAAAAAAACAGATCAACTTCAACATAATGATAAAGCCTATGTGGTTGTCAACAGCAGCCAAATGCAAGAAACATTGACCGTGTTTGGACATAATGAAAAGATTTCAAATAAAATGTTAATTATTGGAGGTGGAAATATTGGATTTAATCTTGCTAAAAATATAGAGCAATCATTTGACTCCGCAAGAGTTAAGATAATTGAAAAAGATAAATCTAGAGCAGAATATATAGCCAATGAACTTAATGATACTATTGTGATTAATGGTAATGGCTTGGATGAAGATGTTTTAAATGAGGCTAATCTTGATGAAGTCGAAACAGTTCTAGCGTTAACTAATGATGATGAAGATAACCTAATGGTAAGTGTGATAGTTGAAAAATTTTCTAAAGATAAAAGAACTATGGCCTTGATAAACAAACCTAATTATTCGTTACTACAATCTTCTTTAAAAATTGATGATTTAATTGATCCAAGAATGAGTACAGTATCAAGTATTTTAAAACACGTTCATAAAGGAACAATTGAAAACGCCTATACAATTTTAAATGGTGAATACGAAGTAATAGAGGCAGATATTATTGAGACCTCTGAATTAATAAACAAGCAATTAAAAGATTCAAATTTACCTGATGAAATTAGAATTGGCGCAATATTAAGAGATGGAAATGTTATTATTCCAAGTTCAAGTTATATTTTTCAAAAGGATGATACAGTTGTTCTTTTAGCCAAAAGAAATCAATTACCTATTGTAGAAAATATGTTTAGAATTAGCTCAGTCTAATTTTAATATGACAAAATTTAGCACTATTTATTTAAGTTCTTTTCTATTTTTGATAAGTATTTTTTCTTTTTTGAATATTATTTATTCAAATTATTTTGATATTTTTTTTAATATTGAAAATTATATATATACTTTAATTATAAGTCTTTTTTTAGGAGTAATTCTAATATTATTTAATAAGGCAAATACAAAAAAAATTACTCTTTATGAAAAAATATTTACTGTATTAATTGGTTATTTCCTATTTCCATTAATAATATCAATACCTTATTATTTTAGCATACAAAATTTATCTTTATTAAATTCATATTTTGAAGCCATATCAGGTTTTACTTCTACTGGATTTACTATCTTTGAAAATGTAAAACAATTAGATGAAAGCCTAATCTTATGGAGATCCACATCTCAGTGGATTGGGGGAATTTATTTTCTTTTTTCTATTTTACTATTAATTGATATTTTTGATAAAAATCTTAAACATTCATTCACTGAATATTTATCTTTTAATTACAATGAAATTTTTAAACAATCAGTTAAAATTGTTATAATTTATTCATCATTAACGTTAATTATATTTATTCTATTTAAGATAATTAATTTAAGAACTTTTGATGCATTTAATTTATCGTTATCGATAATATCATCTGGTGGTTTTCTACCTGTTAATAGAGTTGATTATTTATTTGAAAGCGATGTAAGTAAAATTATTTTATCATTTGCTATGTTGTTATCTTTTTTTAGTTTATTTTTAATCTACAATCTAATTTTTTTTAATAAAAAAAAATTAAATTTTTTGAGTGAAGATTTTAATCTTTTAATTTATTTATTAGCTATAATTTCTTTTTCATTTGTTTTTTTAAACTCAAGCAATAATTTTCCAACAATTTTAGTAGCAATTTCAAGTAGTATTTCAAATATTGGTATTTCTTTTAATGACACGCCAAATAATTTAATATTTGTTTTTTTTATTTTGGTTGTGATTGGAGGCTCTTTTTTTTCAACAAGTTCAGGTATTAGAGTTATAAAGATCTTAAGTTTATTAAAATTTTCTTTAAATAATTTGTTGTCACATACAAAACCAAACCAAATTTATTCAAACAAAGTTACATTAATAAATGAGACGACTGAAAAATCAGATATAAATAAATATTTCTTTTCTATAATTATTTTTGTTATTTCTCTTTCTATGTTAACTCTTTTTTTAACACTTTCCGACATCCAATTTGAAAATTCATTTAAGCTCTCTTTGCTGACTATTATGAATACTGTTAATTCAAGTATGTTTGAACTTGCGAATTTTGATTTTTATAATCTTTCTTTTTTAACTAAGATTTATTTAATAATTTTCATGATAATAGGCAGAGTAGAGCTATTAACTATACTAATATTATTTAAAAAATTTCTTTTCAAAAATTAAATTAGTATTATAAGATTGTCTTTTTGCGCCCTTAGCTCAGCTGGATAGAGCATCGGTTTTCTAAACCGAGGGTCGGAGGTTCGAATCCTCCAGGGCGCGCCACCTTTAATTCATCACTATTGATAAGGCAATTTTACCATTGATGGTTGTATAAGTTTCTGCTTTACTATTGCATTCAAAAATTACTTTTTGGATAATTTGTTAACAAATAAATAAAAAAAAGAGGAAAATAATGTTTAAAATAATAAAACAATTGACTTCTGTAGTTGCTATGTTTGCTGTTCTATTTGCATTTTCAACAGAAACAATGGCTGCTAAGAAATCAAAAACTCTTGAGAACACAAAAAAAAGAGGATTCGTAAGATGTGGTGTTTCTCAGGGTCTACCTGGATTTTCAAATGCAGATGAGGCTGGAAATTGGACAGGAATAGATGTTGATGTATGTAGAGCTGTTGCAGCTGCTACATTAGGAGATGCAACTAAAGTTAAGTTCACTCCTTTAAGTGCAAAAGAAAGATTTACTGCACTTACTTCAGGTGAAATTGACATTCTATCAAGAAACACAACTTGGACACTATCAAGAGATGCTGACATTGGTTTAACATTTGTTGGTGTAAATTTTTATGATGGTCAAGGTTTCATGGTTAGAAAAGGTTCGGGAATTGCATCTACAAGTGAATTTAAAAATGGAACTTCAGTTTGTACAAACTTAGGAACTACAACTGAGCTTAACATGAGAGACTTCTTTGATTCTAAAGGAATTTCGTACGAGCCAGTAGTTTTTGAAAAAGCTGATGAAGTCGTAGCTGCTTATGATGCAGGTAGATGTGATACATACACTACAGATAAATCTGGTCTTGCTGCACAAAGAACTAAATTATCAGCACCAGATGATCATGTAGTATTACCTGAAACTATTTCAAAAGAACCATTAGGGCCAGTTGTACGTCAAGGTGATTCTGTTTGGGAAGATATAGTTAGATGGTCTTTGAATACTATGATCGAAGCAGAAGAATATGGTGTTAACTCATCAAATGCAGACATGATGAAAACTTCAAACAATCCAGCAATCAAAAGATTAGTTGGTGCTGAAGGTGAGTTAGGTGCTGCTTTTGGTTTAGATAACGACTGGAACTTAAGAATTATCAAACAAGTTGGTAACTACGGTGAAAGCTACAAAAGAAATATAGCAGACACTGGAATTCTACCTGATAGAGGTCCAAATGAATTATGGACAAAAGGTGGAATATTATACGTACCACCAGCAAGATAATTTAATTTCAAATTACATAAAAAGGGCTAGATATTTCTAGCCCTTTTTTTTATTATAGATTCCGATGAACAACATTATAAAAAGATATATACCTCAGATTTTAGTAATACTATTTGTTGTTCTTATTTTTGGGTTTTTAACCCTGAATGCTCAGACCAATATGGATAATAGAGGTATTGATTTTGGTTTTGGATTTTTATCACAAGAGTCTTCATTTGATGTCCAGTTTTCTTTAATTGAATATAGTGGATCAGACTCTTATGCCAGAGCCTTTCTAGTTGGACTTTTAAATACCTTATTAGTTTCTTTTATAAGTATAATCATTTGTACAATACTAGGTGTTATTATTGGTGTTGCAAGATTATCATCAAATTATCTAATAAAAAACTCAGCTGGATGGTACGTCGAGTTTTTTAGAAATATTCCATTACTACTACAAATCTTCTTTTGGTATTACGCAGCTCTTAGAGCTTTACCTATGCCAGAGAAAGCCAATGCTTGGTTTGGAGTAACTTATATGACTGTAAAAGGTTATTACATACCCTCAATGGTATGGGAAAATTTAAATGTATTTTTATATTGTGGTCTTGCAGCAATAATTTCAATCATTGTATTAAGGAATTATGCAAGTAAATTAAGAGATACACAAGGTAAACAAATTCCTGTGCTCCTTTATTCAGTAGCTTTATTAATTGTATTGCCTCTTTTATCATTCTTATTTGGTGGAGTGTCCTTAGAATTTCAAATACCTGAGCTCAAAAAATTATCAAAGATTTCCTATATTTATGAAGGTGGAATAAGTTTACCGCCTGAATTAATAGCATTAGTTCTAGCACTATCCTTATACACATCTACCTTTGTAGCAGAGTGCGTTAGAGCTGGTATTGAGGGAGTTAGCAAAGGCCAAAAAGAGGCTGCAGCATCTGTAGGTTTGACGCCTAATCAAGTTTTAAAGTTAGTTATTATGCCTCAAGCTTTAAGAATTATTATACCACCAACAACAAACCAATATTTAAATTTAACTAAAAATTCATCTTTGGCAGCTGCTATTGCATATCCAGATTTAGTACTTGTATTTGCGGGAACTGCTTTGATGCAAACTGGTAAGGCAATAGAAATTGTTTCAATAACAATGTTAACTTATTTAACTATAAGTTTAACAATTGCAGCAATAATGAATTGGTATAACAAAAAAATTGAAATTAAAGAAAAGTAATGCAAACAATAAATTTTTTAAAACCTAACAGAGATAATATTAAAAATTACTCTATTATTGGATCTTTTTTAGTTTTAGTAAGTTTAATTGATGTAATATCAAATGCCTTTTTAAAAATAAATTTAACATCTTTTTTACCTGGCTCCTTAACTACTTTGTTTCCATTAATTATAGGACTAATCGGATTAAATATGATGAGAATTGATTATTCAGGAAACAAAACATTAGATTTATTAAATAAAAATATAAACACGAATAATTTTAATGCTTTGTTAACTCTATTAATATTATTTTCAATTATAAAAGCTCTTCCTCAGTCTCTGAGTTGGATGATTTTTGACGCCACTATTTCAGGTGACTCAAAAGATGCTTGCACAGGCACGGGTGCTTGTTGGACATATATTAAAGTTTGGTTTCGAAGATTTATGTATGGAATGTATCCCAATGAATTTCATTGGAGAATTAATACGGCATTTATATTAGTTATTGGTCTAGGTTTTGTTGGATATTTTATGAAGGAAAATTTGAAAAAATATTTAGCATTGTATTATGTTATTATTTATCCAGTAATAGCGTTTTTAGTTATTTACTATTTAATATCCGGGGGATCGTTTGGTTTACAATGGGTAGAAACTGGTGCGTGGGGAGGATTGTCACTTACTTTTATAGTTTCTTTTTTCTGTCTAATTTTCTGTTTCCCTTTGGGCATGATTTTTGCATTGGGAAGAAGATCTAATCTTCCTGCAATAAAATATATATCAATTTGTTATATTGAATTTTGGAGAGGTGTTCCATTAATTACAGTATTATTTATGTCATCTGTAATGTTTCCAATGTTTCTGCCCGAGGATTTTTTTATGGATAAATTGGTAAGAGTAATTATTGCAATTACATTGTTCGAAGCTGCATATTGTGCAGAAGTAATAAGAGGTGGATTACAATCTCTTCCTCGAGGTCAATATGATGCTGCTAAATCTTTAGGAATGGGTTATTGGAAAATGCATATTTTTGTTATTTTACCCCAAGCTCTTAAATTAGTTATACCTGGAATAGCAAATACGTTTTTAGCATTAGTTAAAGATACACCTTTAATCTTTGTGGTTGGTTTAGCAGAGTTAGCAGGAATGCTTGCATTAGCAAAAACAAATCCAAAATGGCTTGGCTTTGCGATGGAAGGATATATTTTTGCATCAATAATATTCTGGATTATATGCTATGCAATGAGTAAATATAGTTATAACTTAGAAGCTAAATATAAAACTGAGAGATAATAAATGTCAGATCCGATTATAAAAATTCAAAATATGAATAAATGGTTCGGTGATTTTCAAGTTTTAAAAAATATTAATTTAGAGGTTGAGGCAAATAAAAAAATTGTTGTATGTGGACCTTCTGGATCGGGTAAATCCACACTGATTAGATGTATTAATAGATTAGAAGAGCACCAAGAAGGTGATATAATTGTTGATGGCAATGAACTATCAGAAAAGACAAAAGATATTGAAAAAATTAGAGCTGAAGTTGGAATGGTTTTTCAACAATTTAATTTATTTCCACATCTTTCAATAATAGATAATTGTACTCTTGCACCTATTTGGGTTAAAAAAATGCCAAAAAAAGAAGCTCAAGAACTAGCCTTAGACCAACTAAAAAAAGTTCAAATTGATGATCAAGCAAACAAATTTCCTGGACAACTTTCAGGCGGTCAACAACAACGTTGTGCAATTGCAAGAGCATTGTGTATGCAGCCAAAAATTATGTTATTTGATGAACCAACATCAGCATTAGATCCAGAAATGATCAAAGAGGTACTTGATGCAATGGTAAGTCTTGCAAAAGGTGGAATGACTATGATTGTTGTTACACATGAGATGGGATTTGCTAAAGAAGTCGCTGATGAGGTTATTTTTATGGATGAAGGCATGATAATTGAGAAAGCTGATACAAAAGAATTCTTTGCTAACCCAAAGAGTGACAGAACAAAGCTTTTTTTAAGCCAAATTCTTTAAAATAATTCTAAAGATTTCATAAAAGTTACTTGACAAGTTTGAAATAAGTTAAAAAAACCATTTTTTTTAAAAATTATTTTACTTGCATAAAGTTTTCTATTTAGATTAACTCAGATATTATTTTTATTTAAAGAGGGGTCTTAAATGGAAGAAAATTTTAACAAACATCTTGGCAATAAGCTTAAGTTGAGAAGATTAGCGCTAGGTTTAACTCAAACTAAAGTAGCAAAAGCAATAAACGTAACATTTCAACAAATTCAAAAGTATGAAAAAGGGACTAACGGCGTAAGCTCTATTAGATTGTTACAACTTTCTAATTATTTGAAAGTTCCTATCAATTATTTCTTTGAAGATTTTTCAGAATATTTAGTAAATCTTGATAAATCAAAAGAAGGACATATGAATGTAAACTATAACTTTTTAGTTAAAGTGTATTCAGAGTTAACTCAAGATCAAAAAATTAAATTTGGAAAAAATTTACAAATAGCACAAATAAATATTTCTAAAGCTGTTTAATTGATTTGGCTCCTCGGGCAGGACTCGAACCTGCGACCAATTGATTAACAGTCAACTGCTCTACCAACTGAGCTACCGAGGAATATTTTCTCACAACTTACTTTTTTTAAAATTTATCTCAATACTTATTTTGGAGGCAACGCCCGGAATCGAACCGGGATACAAGGATTTGCAATCCTCTGCGTAACCATTCCGCCACGTTGCCATCAAATATAAAATATTTGGTAATCGACATTTGTATAATTGATTTTGATCATTAGTCTATAAATTTAGCAATGATTTTCATTATTGTTTATTAATTTGATTAATTTATAAAACAAATCAATGAGTTTTGATAAATATGAGCATAATAATGTTGAGAATAAAATCTATGATTATTGGGAAAAAAATGAATTATTTAAACCCAAAGAAAATTCAAAAAAATTCTCAATTGTAATTCCTCCACCGAATGTAACTGGCAGCCTTCATATGGGGCATGCTTTGAATAACTCGATTCAAGATGTTTTAACGAGATTTCATAGAATGAATAATTATGAAACTTTATGGCAACCAGGAACTGATCATGCTGGTATTGCAACCCAAGCATTAGTTGAAAAAAAACTTGCAAAAGATGGTGTTAAAAAAAATGACTTAGGCAGAGAAAAATTTATTGAAAAAGTATGGGAATGGAAAAATCAGTATGGAGATATAATAATAAACCAACTGAAAAAACTTGGATGTTCTTGTGATTGGTCACGTAATGCATTCACGATGGATGAAAATTTATCTAAGTCAGTAATTAAAGTATTTGTTGATCTTTATAATAAGAAATTAATCTATAAATCTAAAAAACTAGTTAATTGGGATGTTGTTTTAAAAACTGCTATTTCAGATTTAGAAGTTGATCAAAGAGAAGTTAATTCTAAACTTTATTATATAAATTATCCTATAGAAAATTCTGATAAATTTATAACAATTGCAACAACAAGACCTGAAACAATGTTAGGTGACAGTGCAATAGCAGTAAACCCTAAAGATGATAGATTTAAAGATATTGTTGGAAAGTTAGTTACAATACCTTTGGCAAACAGAAAAATAAAAGTAATAACAGATGACTATGCTGATCCTGAACAAGGAACTGGTGCAGTTAAAATTACTCCAGCCCATGACTTTAATGATTATGATGTAGGTATAAGAAATAAATTAGAAGTAATAAACATATTTACTCCCGATGGAAAAATAAATGACAATGCACCTGACCCATATAAAGGTTTAGATAGATTTGCTGCCAGAAAATTAATACTAGAACATCTTGAAGAAGGAAAGTTTTTAGAAAAAATAGAAAAGTTAGTAAATAAAGTTCCTTATGGTGACAGATCTAATTCTATTATTGAACCTTATTTAACTGAACAATGGTTTGTTGATGCAAAAACCTTAGCCATTAAAGCAAAAGAGGTAGTAAATAATGGTAAAACTAAATTCTTTCCTGAGAACTGGTCAAAAACATACTTTCAATGGATGAATAATATTGAACCTTGGTGTATTTCTCGTCAATTATGGTGGGGACATCAAATTCCAGCCTGGTACGGACCTGATGGAAAAATATTTGTAGCTGAAAATGAGGACGAATGTAAAAAACAAGCAAAAGAATTCTATTCAAAATATGTGGAATTAAGAAGAGATGAAGATGTATTAGACACATGGTTTTCATCAGGTCTATGGCCATTTGCGACTTTAGGTTGGCCAGAAAAAACTGCAGAAGTAGAAAAATTTTATCCAACGAGCGTTTTAGTTACTGGTTTTGATATCATATTTTTCTGGGTTGCAAGAATGATTATGATGGGAACCGAGTTTTTAAAAGAAGAGCCTTTTAAAAATATATACGTTCACGCACTTGTTAGAGATGAAAAGGGTCAAAAAATGTCTAAATCAAAGGGCAATGTAATTGATCCCTTAGAACTTATTGAAAAATATAGTGCTGATGCTTTAAGATTTACGCTTTTGTCAATGGCATCGCCAGGGCGTGATGTAAAATTGTCTGAAGACAGGGTTAAAGGTTATAGAAATTTCTTGAATAAAGTTTGGAATGCCAACAATTTTTTAAGACAAAATGAGTGTGATTTTAGTAATATTAAAAAACCTGAAAATCTTAAATTAACAATTAATAAGTGGATATTATCTGAACTTGTTAAAACTAAAAACGAGACTGAAAACAGTTTAAAAAACTATAGATTTGATGAAGCAGCAAAGAATATTTATCAGTTTGTGTGGCATTCATTTTGTGACTGGTATTTAGAGCTTTCTAAAACTGTATTTAATTCTAATAATGAGGAAGATATTAAGGAGTTAAGACAAACTTCATCTTATATATTTAGAGAAATTTTAATAATACTTCATCCATTTATTCCATTTGTTACAGAGGAGATTTGGTTGAATAACAAGTTAGATAAAAATGGAGGTGAATTTTTAATGCATGCTAATTGGTTAAAAGGTGATTATCATGAAAAAAAATCTTATGATGAAATTAATAATATTATTAATTTTATTACATCCATAAGATCATTTAAAAATGAATTAAATATCAGTCCGGGGTCATTTATTGAAATTTCAACAGCAAATACAAACAAAGAATATAAAAACTTTTTATCTTCTAATGAAAATATAATGAAAAAAAATGGAAGAATTAAAAATTTTCATGAAAAAGATCTAGACAAACCATCTGCAAGTATTGTTATTAACGGAGAGTTATTCAAATTATATTTTGACCAAGATGTTGATTTAAATATGATAAAATCAACTTTAGAAAAGAAAATTACAAAAATTAATGAAGAAATGAAAAAAATAGATATTAGATTATCAAATAAATCCTTTATGGATCGCGCACCACAAAATATAGTAGATCAAGAGAAAAGCAACTTTGCTAATCTAGAAAAAGATGTTAAAAAAATAGAACTAACCCTTAAAGGTTTATAATGAAAAAATTTAGTAAGAAAAAATTACCAAGTAGACACACAACAATAGGTGCTGACAAAGCTCCACAAAGATCATTTTATTACGCAATGGATTTAACAGAAAAAGATGTAGCAAAACCATTTGTTGGAGTTGTATCAACATGGAATGAAGCTGCTCCATGTAACATTAATTTAATGAAACAAGCACAATCTGTAAAAAAAGGTGTTCAAGCAACTGGAGGAACACCAAGAGAATTTTGTACAATTACTGTAACAGATGGAATTGCAATGGGTCATGAAGGAATGAAATCATCTTTAATTTCAAGAGACGTAATAGCAGACTCAACTGAACTTACAGTAAGAGGTCATTGTTATGATGCATTAGTTGGATTAGCTGGATGTGATAAATCTTTACCAGGTTTAATGATGGCCATGGTTAGATTAAATGTTCCAAGTGTTTTTATTTATGGTGGTTCTATTTTACCAGGTAGATTTGAAGGTAAAGATGTAACTGTAGTTGATGTATTTGAAGGTGTTGGAAAATATACTTCAAAAAAAATGACTGCTCATGCTTTAAGAAAATTAGAACTTAAAGCTTGTCCAAGTGCAGGAGCTTGTGGCGGACAATTTACAGCTAATACAATGGCATGTGTTTCAGAAGCAATAGGATTAGCTTTACCATTCTCAGCAGGCACACCTGCGCCTTATATTGAAAGAAATAAATATGCAATAGACAGCGGTAAAGCTGTAATGAATTTATTAGCAAAAAATATTAGACCAAGAGATATTGTAACTAGAAAATCTTTAGAAAACGCAGCAACAATTGTTGCAGCAACAGGTGGATCAACAAATGCAGGTTTACACTTACCAGCTATAGCAAATGAAATAGGAATTAAATTTGATTTAATGGATGTTGCAAAAATATTTAAGAAAACTCCTTACCTTGCAGATTTAAAACCAGGTGGAAAATATGTTGCAAAAGATATGTGGGAAGCAGGAGGAGTTCCAATGTTATTAAAAACTCTTATGGATGGTGGTTACATTCACGGAGACTGTATGACAGTGACAGGTAAAACCATGAGAGAAAATTTAAAAAATGTTAAATTTAGAACTAATCAAAAAGTAATGAGATCTTATAAAAATCCTATTTCTCCAACAGGAGGCGTTGTTGGATTAAAAGGAAATTTAGCTCCAGAGGGCGGAATTGTAAAAATAGCTGGTTTAAAAAAATTACAATTTACAGGAAGGGCAAGATGTTTTGATACTGAAGAAGCTGCTTATAAAGCAGTGATAAGTAGAAAGTATAAAGATGGAGATATTATAATTATTAGATATGAAGGACCAATAGGAGGCCCTGGAATGAGAGAAATGCTTCAAACAACTGCAGCAATCTATGGTCAAGGAAAAGGGGAGAAAGTAGCCCTTATTACAGACGGTAGGTTCTCTGGGGCTACCAGAGGCTTTTGCATTGGTCATGTGGGCCCTGAGGCCTCCGTAGGCGGTCCTATAGCCCTTTTAAGGAATGGGGATATCATCGATATAGATGCTAAAAAGGGCACTATTAACGTAAGGCTTACAAAGAAGGAATTAAGTGCAAGACGTAAAAAATGGAAACCAAGAAAAATGAATTTTGGTAATGGTACTTTATGGAAATATGCACAAACGGTTGGACCAGCTTACAAAGGTGCACCAACTCATCCAGGTGGTAAAAACGAGGTTAGAACTTACGCTGATATTTAATGAAAATTAGACCTGTAATACTTTGTGGTGGTGCAGGAACTAGACTTTGGCCAGATAAAAAAAAACATCAAGCAAAACAATTTATTGATTTTGGCGGATGGAGTTTAATTCAAAAAACCTTAGAGAGAACAAATAAACCAATTTTTGATTTTCCAATTATAAGCACAAATTTAAAATACTTAAAACAAGTCAAACAAGCTTTAAAAAAAAGTAAAATAAAAAAGTTTAAAATAGTTTTAGAACCAGCAAAAAAAAATACAGCACCAGCAATCCTTGCTTCAGCTTTGATAAAAGATATTCCATTCGAGCAACCATTGATGTTTTTTGCAGCAGATCATTTAATTGAAAAGTCTAATATTTTAAATAAATCTTTACTAAAAAATAAATCAAATTTAGATAATCAAAATTTATTTATTTTTGGAATAAAACCTACAAACCCATCAAGTGAATATGGATATTTTTTAACTAAAAAAATTAAATCTATAAATAAAGTTACAAAATTTATTGAAAAACCAAAATTATCAAAAGCAAAAGAAGTAATTAAGAAAAAAGGTTACTGGAATTCTGGCATGTTTTATTTAAGAAAAGACTCAATAATCAATAACTTTAAAAAATATCAAAATAAAACTTACAAAAGTTGTGTTGAAGCGATTAAAAAAAGCAAATATAAAAATAATACTTACTACTTAAATAAAAGAGCTTTTGAACAATCAATCGAGAAATCTTTTGATTATGCAATACTTGAGAAAACAAACAAAATTAATGCTATTAAACTAGATATAACTTGGTCTGATCTTGGTAGTTGGAAAGAGATACTCAAGATATATGATAAAAATAAAAGAAAACACTTTAAGAAAAAGAATGTTTTTTATAAACCATGGGGGAGTTATTTAAATTTATTTGAAGGAAAAGAGTTTTTAATTAAAGAATTATCAGTAAAACCGAAAGGTATATTAAGTCTTCAAAAACATCATCACAGAGCAGAACATTGGTTAGTTACCAAAGGTTATCCACGAATTACTTTAAATAAAAATATCATTAATAAAAAACCTGATGAGCATATATTTATTCCATTAGGAGCAATTCATAGAATACAAAATCCTGGAAAAAAACCTGTAAAAATTATGGAAGCTCAAGTAGGTTCAATTCTAAAAGAGACTGATATTGTTAGATATCAAGACATTTATGGTAGAGCAAATAAACTTTAATTAAATTGTAATAATCTATAAATATTTTTGTCATAAACATTAATAGTAAAATAATCATAAGATTTTAATTTATAAAACATCTTTATTTCCCCTTAATTTTAAAATTTTGTTGATTAACTACTTCCCCCTTTTTTAATTACAAAAAGGGGAAAGAAGATTTAGAGATTAATTATTTACAGATGCAGGACTCTCGCTAGTCTTCTTTTTAGCTAGTTTTTTTGTTTTTTTTTCAGCAACTTTTTTTTCAATACTTGCAATTTTAATATTAATTTTAGATAATTTTTTTTCTTTTAAATTGATCTTATTTTTAAGTTTTTCTATTAACTTGATAACCTTTTTTTTTCTTTTTTCATTTTTCTTTAACTTTTTACTCATAATGACCTCCTGTGTAATTATATAATAATTATATTTAAATTAAATATCTTAGTAAAATGATTTTTTGATAAATTCTCTTATTTAAAAGTTATGCTGTTAATATGTTAAAATATTTTGCTGATTTCCTTAATTTTACTTTATCACAATATTGATATTTATCACCATCAATTTGAATTGGAATTTTTTTCCCTTGTCCATCAATTTTTAGCTCACTGGAATAAGATGTTATAACACTCGTAGACTTCGATAAATCTCCAAAAAAAATAATCAAATAAACATAATAAAGTATTTTTATTCTAGTAAGGTCTTTGAATACATAAGTAATAATTTTGTTATCAAATATATTTGTTTTATTAATTTTGTAGTGTCCCGCATAATAATTGGTATTAGAACATAACACCCAGTCAGCTATATGATTTTGACCATCTATGTTAACTTTTAATTTTTGATTTTTCATTAACAAAAATTTTTGCAATCCCTTATATCCAAAAATAATTTTACCTAACAGTTTTTTAAGAGAACTATTAATTGAATGGACTATCGTTGCATCCCAACCTATACCTGCCATTAAAATAAAATAATCATTATTGATTTTTACTAAATTAGTTTGTTTTAAATTGTTTGATTGTAAAATTTGAACAATTTTACTAATTTTTTTACTCATATTTAATTCAGCTTGAAGTAAATTAGCAGTTCCAGCTGGTATATAACCAATAGCAAAATCTTTTTTTGGAATAAAATTATTTTTAATAAGTTCGTTTATTGCAAATGATACTGAACCATCGCCTCCAGCAACTACAAGTCTATCTATATTTAACTTAGAAATATTTTTAAATACTCCCTCTGCTTTATCCACGCTCTCAGTTTCAAAAAAAGAAACATCGTTATACTTAGAAAGTTCATCAGAAATTTTTTTTATAAATTTAGATTTTCTGCCAGAAGAAGCGTTTTTGTTGTAAATAATGCAATATTTCATAATAAATTTTAATATTTCCTTAACATTACTATGGCACAAAGAATTAAACGATTCTAGTGCAAATTGAATTAAAAAAAAAGGATTAAATGAAACCTATATTAAAATACAAAAGTATATTCATTTCAGATGTGCATCTTGGTACTAAAGGTTGCCAAGCAGATAAATTGCTTGAATTTTTTAAAAATACAAGATCAGAAAAACTTTATTGCGTAGGTGATATAATAGATGTTTGGGCACTTCAAAAAAGTTTTTATTGGCCACAAGAACATAATGACGTAATTCAAAAAATATTAAGAAAAGCAAGACATGGAACAGAAGTTTATTACGTTATAGGTAATCATGATGAAGTGTTTCGAAAATTTATTCCTATGCATTTTGGACAGATAAAAATGATCAATAGAGTAATTCATCAGTCTGTTTTAAATAAAAAATATTTAGTTGTTCATGGCGATGCTTGGGATGGTGTTATGAGATATGCCAAATGGTTGTCGAAGTTAGGCGCAATAGCCTATGAAATGCTATTGAAATTAAATGTAGTGATTAACTTTTTTAGAAGTCTAAGAGGTAAAGGCCAGTGGTCTTTAGCAAAGTTTCTTAAATATAAGGTAAAAAATGCAGTTAAATATATGGGAGAATACGAAAAAACAATTGCAGAATATGGAAAGAAAAAAAAATTTGATGGAATAATTTGTGGGCATATTCATCACGCCCAAAATGAAAATTATGATGGGGTTAATTATTTAAATTGTGGAGACTGGGTTGAGTCTTGTACTGCTTTAGTTGAAAACTTTGATGGAACGTTTGAAATAATTTATTGGGATAAATTAAGAGAAGAATTTTTAGATAGTCGTAATAATTCAGATAAAGAAGTAATTGAAACGCCAGGCCTGAAAAAGGCATCATAATGAAAATATTAATTGTAACAGACGCTTATTTTCCACAAGTAAATGGTGTGGTAAGAACTTTAAATGAAACAGGAAAAAAACTTGAAGCAATGGGTCACGAAGTTGAGTATTTAAATCCCCAACTTTTTTTCACTGTACCAATGCCTAAATATAATGAAATAAGACTTTCTGTGAATATTTGGCCAAGAGTAAGTCATTTAATAAAAAAAATAAATCCTTCAGCCATACATATAGCTACCGAAGGTCCTTTAGGATTTATGGCAAGAAGATATTGTCTTAAAAATAATCAAAAGTTTACCACAAGTTTTCACACAAGATTTGATAAATATATGAAATTATATTTACCTTGGGTTCCTGAAAAATTATCACAGAAATTCCTAAGCAACTTTCATAACAAAGCAGAAAAAATTTTGGTTACAACCGAATCTATGAAAAAAGAACTAATTCAAATTGGAGTAGATGAAAGTAAAATGGTTGTTTGGACAAGAGGTGCTGATCATGGATCGTTTAAAAATCCAAAAAAAATCAATTTAGAATATAAAAGGCCTATATGGATTTATGTAGGTCGAGTAGCTATTGAAAAAAATATTCGTGCATTTTTAAATCTAAAATTAGAAGGAACAAAACTTCTTGTTGGTAAAGGACCAGATATTGAAAAGTTAAAAAAAGAATTTCCAGATGCTCACTTCTTAGGTGAAAAAACTAACGGTGAATTAGCTTCATATTTTACATCATCTGATGTTTTTGTCTTTCCAAGCAAAACAGATACGTTTGCAATTGTAATATGTGAATCCCTTAGTTGTGGTACACCAGTTGCAGCATTTCCAGTTCCTGGTCCTAAAGATATTTTCAAAGATAGTGAAATTAATTGTTTAGATGATGATTTAGAAAAATCTGCAATGAAAGCTCTAAAAATTGAAAGAGAAAAGTGCCTAGAATACTCTAAAAACTTTACTTGGGATAAAACCGCAGAAATTTTTATTAATAATATCTCCCCTAATTAAGTAACTAAATTTTAAATAATTGCATATTAAATTTTTAATATGTTAATTATATACTTAACTTTTAGAACATCATGATTGGTCTCTTCGAAATACTATTAATCTGTGTAATTATATTTCTACTAATAATAATTTATTCAAACAAAAACAAAAAAAATACTGATGATAAAATTATTATCTCAAAGTATGAAAAGGATGATAGCAAAACATTTATAATAGATGAATTAGAGGATCAATTTATAGCATTAGATAAATTAAATATTATAAAATATGCCAATCCAAGTGCCGAAAAAAGATTTGGTAAAAATATTTTAAATACACATCTCGGCACAATTTTAAGAAATCCTAATCTAGATGAAAAAATCAGAGAAGTTAAGTCTTCAAAAAAAACCAGTAATTTAGATTTAGAAATAAATTTGCCTTCATATCAGTATTACAGAATTTATGTGATTCCTGGACCAACTATAATTTTTACAGAAAAAGAATCTGTTGTTTTATTTTTAAAAGATCTTACTGAAATTTCAAAAACACAAAAATTTAGAACTGACTTTGTTGCTAATGTTAGCCATGAGTTAAAAACTCCTCTTGTTTCAATTAAAGGCGCTATAGAGACAATAGAGGGCCCTGCTAAAGATGACGAAATAGCAAAGATAAAGTTTCTTAAAATAATCTCTTCACAAAGTAAAAGAATGGAAAATTTAATAAGTGATCTATTAATATTAAGCAGAATTGAACTCCAGGAGCATATAAGACCTGACAAACCAGTTAATTTGAAGAATGTATTCACAAAAGTAAAAGATATTCATTTTACTAGCTTAAAAGAAAAAAATATTAATCTTGAAATTAATTTAGATATTGTAAGTGATGTTATTGGTGATGAAGATAAATTAATAACAGTTTTTTCTAATCTATTAGATAATGCTATTAAATACTCAAAAGAAAAATCAACTATAAATATATTAGCTTCTCCAAGTAAAGGGAAACTCATAACAAAAGGAATTAAAATATCTGTATCTGATCAAGGTATTGGAATTCCTGAGGATCAAATTAACAGGGTAACTGAAAGATTTTATAGAGTAGATGTTGAAGAGAGCAGGAAAGTTGGTGGAACAGGTTTAGGTCTTGCAATTGTCAAACATATAATTTCTCAACATAGAGGTGATTACGAAATAAAAAATCTTAATGGTAAAGGAACCGAAATTAACATTCATTTACCTAGTGAATTATAAACTTCATATAATTTAACAATTTTCACAATATAATTTAATTTGTAAATAACGGATTTTTTCAATAAGGTTGTTAAATGAAAAAAATAATAATAAATTTTTTTATTTTTTCTTACTTATTCTTTAATTTTATATCAAATTCTTACTCTGAAGTTTCTAATAAAAAAGACATTACAACACTTTTAAGAAACCAACAACTTACTGTATTTGATATTGGTATTTTTAGAATGAAAAATGACTTAGAAAATACCAAAAGCACTGTCAGTAAACATTTTCCATCTGACAAAGTAAATGTTGATCATATCTATACTGAGGTTTTAACTTCATTCTGGAGAGATACAATTGATTTGATTGTATCAATCCCAATGAACAAAAACTTAAAAAAAGAAAATTATATGTCTGACATGTATAGATGTAAAAATATTTTCTTTTCTGTAAGAGATCATTTGTTAAGAAAACAAAATGAGAGTAATTATAATTTTAATAGAGCTTCAAGTTATATAATTACTACTTTTTCTACCCCCACAAGTTGGCCTTCATGGAAATATGATCAAAAACAAGTAAAAGACCTTATATCAATGATACAACTAGAAGTTACTTTAAGACCAACAAAGAGCTTAGCACTTAGTGAAAATGTGAGCCCAATTCGTTGTAGAGGAGATTTAGCTGCAGATAATGATACTTTAATCATCTCTAAAAAATACAACTAAAAAGTTACCTATTTAACAAAACTGTAACAAATTTGTAATACTAGAGTCCTCAATAAAATTTATTAAGCGAGTCGTTAATTAAATTTAATTCACGAAAGGATATTAAAAATGAAAAAACTAACTATAGTCCTTGCTTCAATAGTTGCCATTTCTGTTGCCACTATTGCTCAAGCAAGAGATCAAATCAAAATAGTTGGATCATCTACTGTATTCCCTTACGCAACAATAGTTGCTGAAAGATTCGGGCAAACTGGATTTAAAACACCAGTAATCGAGTCAACTGGTACAGGTGGTGGTGCAAAATTATTTTGTGCAGGTGTAGGAGAAGCTCACCCTGATATAACAAATGCATCAAGAGCAATGAAAGATAAAGAAAAAGCTCTTTGCAAAAAAAATGGTGTTAATGAAATTGTTGAAGTTATTATCGGTAACGATGGTATTACTTTAGCATACAGTGTTGACGCTGAACCAGTAAACTTCACTAAAGAACAACTTTGGAAAGCTTTAGCAAAACACTCAGTTGTTGATGGTAAATTAGTAGACAACATATACAAAACATGGGATCAAATAGATCCAAGTTTACCAAAACAAAAGATTTCAGTTATGATTCCCCCAGGAACATC
This sequence comes from uncultured Pelagibacteraceae bacterium, assembly GCA_902567045.1. Lineage (GTDB taxonomy): Bacteria > Pseudomonadota > Alphaproteobacteria > Pelagibacterales > Pelagibacteraceae > Pelagibacter. Next base: position 18,128 of record CACFLJ010000008.1, on the reverse strand, counting down.
CGGAACAAGAGATGCTTGGAATTCGTTAGTAATGAAAAAAGGTATGCCTAAAGAGGCTAAAGCATTATACAAAGCAGGTTTCGAAGCTGGAAATAAAAAATATAAAAAACCACAAAAACTTTACAGAGAAGATGGTGCTGCTATTGAAGTTGGAGAGAATGATAGTTTAATTATTCAAAAATTATCGGAAGACAAAGAAATGTTTGGTTTCTTTGGATTTAGTTACTTCTTAGCCGCAAGAGATAAATTGCAAGCTGCAAGTATAGAAGGTGGTCAACCATCACTAGAGTCTATCCAAGACTACAGTTATGCTGTTGCTAGACCATTATTCTTTTACGTAAAAAAAGCTCATGTTGGTGTAATTCCAGGATTACATGAATTTGTAAAAGAATTCACTACAACTAAAGCTATTGGTAAAAGAGGTTACTTAGCGGAAATAGGACTTGTTCCACTTGATAAAGCAACTTACAGAACAGTTAGAGATAATTCGAAAGCTCTTACTGCAATGTCAATGGAGTAATATAATATTTGTTAACAAACTCAAAAGGGGCCCTATTAATTGGGCCCTTTTTTTTGTATAAATCTAAAGGAGCCAATAATTGAATTCAGTAATATTTTTAACAATCGTTCTTTTAGCTTTATCCAGTTACTTCTTTGGAAGAAAAAAAGCTATTTTAATTCAATCTAACAAACGGTTAACAGCTCTTCCAAAATTTTATGGGTACTATCTTGCTATATGGTGTGGCGCACCCGCTTTTCTTTTGTATGCTTTATGGTCGATATTTGAACCTAGCATAGTAAGATTTTTTATACTTAGTGATTATTCTTCGCAAGGACTTCTAGAAGGAGAGTTGAATTTATTTTATGAAAAAGTAAAATCACTTTCTCGAAACCAGTATTCAGGAGAACTTACTGCAGAGTTACAAAGATCAGCAGAAAAATATTTAAACTTTAGAGACATAGCAAAGTGGTCTAAGGTCGTTATAGTTTTATCATTACTAATTGCATCAACAGGTTATGCGTATACAAAGATTTCAAACAACACTAAAACAAGAGAACCAGTTGAAATATTTCTTAAAGGAGTATTTTTTTTATCATCACTGGCAGCGATATTAACAACCATTGGTATTATTTTTTCCCTTTTGTTTCAAACAATAGAATTTTTTCAAGTTATCCCACTATTTGATTTTGTATTTGGAATGCACTGGTATCCTGCAAAAGCTTTTGTTCGAGATGCAAGTGAAGCACTTGATCCATCAATGTATAGTGATACTTTTGGTGCGGTTCCGATATTTGCAGGCACCTTTTTTATAGCTTTGATTGCAATGTGTGTTGCAATACCAATTGGTTTGTTAAGTGGTATATATATGGCGGAATATGCGAGCAAACGTTTAAGACAATATGCCAAACCTGTCATTGAAATTTTAGCAGGAATTCCAACTGTTGTTTATGGTTTTTTTGCTGCTTTAACAGTTGGACCTTTTTTAAAAGACCTTGGATTATCATTAGGACTAGAGGTGTCAGCAGAAAGCGCACTGGCAGCCGGTGGTGTTATGGGAATTATGATTATTCCGTTTATATCAAGCTTAAGTGACGACGTAATTACAAGTGTTCCTCAAAATCTTAGAGATGGTAGCTATGCCATGGGAGCAACAAAATCTGAAACAATAAAAAGAGTAATTATTCCAGCTGCTTTACCTGGAATTGTTGGATCTATTTTATTAGGTGTTTCTAGAGCTATTGGTGAAACAATGATTGTTGTAATGGCATCAGGGTTGGCAGCAAACCTAACTCTTAATCCATTAGAGTCCACTTCAACAATAACTGCTCAAATTGTTGTTATCTTAATTGGTGATCAACAATTTGGGGATCCGAAAACCCAAGCAGCTTTTGCATTGGGATTAAGTTTATTTATAGTTACTTTAGTTTTAAATATTGTTGCCTTATCTGTTGTGAAAAAATATAGAGAGAAATATGAATAAAGAAGAACGTTTAATTAAAAGATACAAAGCTGAAAAAAGATTTCAATTTTACGGTAAAGCTGCAATATTTATGGCTTTATTATTTCTAGTGGTATTTCTAACAAAGATATTTTCTACTGGTTACACAGCATTTCAAAAAACATGGTTGGTAATACCAGTCAATTATAATGCAGATTTATTATATTTGGATCCAGATAAAAAACCAACAACCGAAGATATTAATGATGCAGACTTTTATGAGTTTGGGATAGAAACATTTATCACTCTCGATCCAGATGCAAGTGAGGATCAAATTATGGAATTAAAAAAAATGTTTGCATTTACTTTTGAGAGAGAATTAAAATATTATCTTCTAGACAATCCTGATAGCTTTGGAAAAACAGTTGATGTAAAATTAACAGCCTCTGACGACTTAGATCAAGTATTTAAAGGAAATTATCCAAGAGATATACCTGAAAATAGAAGAAGAGCATCTGATTATCAATTAAAAATTTTTGATAAATTAAATGAAGATGGAAGAGTTATAAGTGAATTTAATGCCAGTTTTTTTACAAATGCTGATTCTAGAGAAGCTGAGTTAGCGGGGATAGCAAGCTCATTTATGGGTTCATTATTTTCCATACTTGTCTGTCTGTCAATTGCCTTTCCTGTTGCCTTACTAGCTGCAGTTTATCTAGAAGAATTTGCACCAAAAAATAGATTTACAGATTTTATTGAAGTAAATATCAATAATCTAGCAGCAGTTCCTTCAATTGTTTTTGGATTGTTAGGATTAGGTGTTTTATTGGCTGTATTTGGTTTACCTAGATCAACACCCTTAGTTGGAGGTATAACCCTTTCATTAATGACTCTTCCAACAATTATAATAGCAGCCAGAGCATCATTGAAGGCTGTTCCACCCAGTATAAGAGAAGCAGCTTTAGCAATGGGAGCTAGCAAAATGCAAACGACGATGCATCATACCGTGCCTTTGGCTTTACCTGGAACTTTATCAGGTACTATAATTGGCTTAGCTCAAGCATTAGGTGAAACAGCGCCTTTAATATTAATTGGAATGGTTGCTTTTGTTAACACAATACCAGGAACCCCTATGGATCCAGCAGCTAGCTTGCCTGTTCAAATCTATATATGGGCAGAGAGTGCCGAAAGAGGATTTGTAGAAAAAGTGTCTGCTTGCATAATGGTATTATTATTTTTCCTAATATTTATGAATTTAGGAGCACAATTAATTAGACATAAATTTGAAAAGAAATGGAACTAAAATATGAATAAAATAGAAGCAAAAAATGTTGATGTCTATTATGGAGCGAAACAAGCTTTATTTGATATCAATATGGATATCGAAGCAAATAAAGTAACTGCTCTTATTGGACCTTCTGGTTGTGGTAAATCAACATTCTTAAGATGTTTAAATAGGATGAATGATGTGATCGATATTTGTAAAGTCAGTGGTGTCGTAAAAATTAATGATTATGACATAAATCAAAAAGATACAGATGTTGTAAGGCTTAGAGAAAAAGTTGGAATGATTTTTCAAAAACCAAATCCTTTTCCAAAAACCATTTATGAGAATATTTCTTATGGACCTGAGATACATGGGGTAGCTCAATCTAAAAGTGAAATGGATAATATTGTTGAAGAGAGTTTGAGAAAAGCAGCACTTTGGGAAGAGGTAAAAGACAGAATTCACGAACCAGGTACTGGTTTATCAGGTGGACAACAACAAAGACTTTGTATTGCAAGAACAATATCAATTAAGCCAGAGATAATACTCATGGATGAGCCATGTTCAGCTCTTGATCCCATTGCGACAGCACAAATAGAGGAGCTAATTGATGAATTAAGAAAGGAACATACTATAATAATTGTTACTCACTCAATGTCCCAAGCTGCCAGAGTTTCTCAAAATACTGGTTTTTTTCACCTTGGTAAATTGATTGAAGTAGGTTCTACTGATAAGATATTCAAGAATCCGACTCAACAACAAACGCAGGATTACATAACAGGAAGGTTTGGATAATGAATGAAAAACCACACACAGTAAAATCTTACGAAGACCAATTAAAAAAATTAAACAATGACTTAGTTGAAATGGGGGCAAATTGCGAAACCGCTTTAGGTAATGCAATGAAAGCAATATCAACAAATGATCATAATCTTGCTGATGATGTTATAAATTCAGATGAGGTTATAGATAATTTTGAATCACAGATAGAGAATGAGGTAGTAAATTTAATTGCTTTAAGACAACCAATGGCTGTTGATCTTAGAGAAACAGTTGCAGCTCTAAAGATGTCTTCAGACTTAGAAAGAATAGGTGATCTTGCCAAAAATATTGCAAAAAGAACAAAACTTATAAATACGCATTTGCCAAATAATTTAATTGAAGCAATGAGTAGAATCTGCATTTTGGTTCAAAAACAATTAAAAATTGTTTTAGACTCTTATCTAAGTAGATCAAGCGATGTAGCTCAAACAGTATGGGAGAGTGATGAACAAGTTGATGATTTAACAAATAAATGTATGGAAGAAGTCATCTCATTAATTAAATCAAATATGGAAAATATTGAATATGGCTCACATCTTTTATTTGTTACTAAAAACCTTGAAAGGATAGGAGATCATACAACAAACATTGCTGAGCAAGTATTTTATTTAGTTACAGGTGATTATTTAGAGGGTGAAAGACCCAAGGGTAGCGATTCAGAATTAACAAAGTAATGAGTGCACACATATTTATTGCAGAAGATGAGGCGGCAATTTCAACCTTATTAAAATATAATTTAGAAAAAGAAGGTCATAAGGTTTCTTCAAGTGAAAATGGAGAGGACTCTTTAAAATCAATAAAACAAAAAATGCCAGACTTAATCTTATTAGATTGGATGTTGCCAGATTTATCAGGTGTCGAAATATGTAAACAGTTAAAAAGGGATAAAAAATATAATGACATTCCAATTATTATGCTTACTGCAAAAGGAGAAGAGGAAGATAAATTAAAAGCATTTGAAACTGGAGCCGATGATTACGTCACTAAACCATTTAGCCAAAAAGAATTAAATGCAAGAATTAAATCTTTGTTAAGAAGGGCTAAACCTTTGTCATCAACTGATGTTGTGGAATTTAAAGACCTTAAAATTGATAGATTAGCAAAAAGAGTTTATAGAAATGATAAGGAAATAATTTTGGGACCCACAGAATTTAAATTATTAGATTTTTTTATTAAAAATCCAAAAAGAGTTTATTCAAGAGAACAATTATTAAATAATGTTTGGGGTGAAAATATTTATGTAGAAAGTAGAACGGTTGACGTTCACATAAGAAGATTGAGGAAAGTTTTAAATCTAAGTGGATTAGAAAATTTAATTCGCACAGTGAGATCTGCAGGCTATTCGTTAGATAACTAAATCTTTAGGCCTTACAAATTCAGAAATAATTCCTTTCTCTTCAATATTTATCCAATCATTCGTATCGAAAACTATTTTAGCAAATGCACAAGTTGGGAATTTATAATTTAATAGTTTAAAATTACTATTATCTTTATTTTTAATTAATTTTATAACTAAATTTTTAAGAGCAGGTTCATGATTTATTATCAATACTTTCTTAAACCTTTTATGAATATTTTTTATATTAGCTATTATTTCATTTTCATTAACCAAATAGAGTTTTGAGGAACTTTTAATTTTTTTTGGTTTATTTATTTTATTCAGTATTAAATTTAGAGTTTTTTTTGTTCTTTTTGATGAAGATAAAAGCACGTAGTCAAAGGAGTATTTTTTTTTAACAAAAAATTCACTTATAATTTTTGCACTTTTGATGCCTCTTTTATTTAGTGGTCTTTCAAAATCACTTAAATTTGGGTCTTCCCAACTAGATTTTGCATGTCTCATGACATATAATTCGCGCATTAAATCTAAATATATGACTGCATTAAAAAAACAAGACAAAGAAGAGCTTAAATCCAATTATATAAATAGAGAATTATCATGGTTAAAATTTAACGATAGAGTTCTGTTAGAGGCGCAAAATATTGAAAATCCTCTTTATGAGAGAGTAAAATTTTTATCTATTGCAGGCTCTAATTTAGATGAATTTTTTATGGTTCGAGTTGCTGGACTATACAGTCAAATTAAACAAGAAGTCGACTCACTAAGTTCAGATGGACTAACACCTGAAGAACAGATGGAGATGGTTATTAATGATACAAAAAATCTATTAAATAAACAAAATACCATATTTAATAATCTATCAAATCAGCTGAAGAGAAATAATATTTTATTGACTAAGCCAGAAAACCTTAACACAAAAGAAAAAAAGAAATTATTAGAAATATTTAACGAAGAAATTTATCCTCTACTTACACCATCAGCGATTGATCCTTCTCATCCTTTTCCATTTATTATTAATCAAGGTAGAGCTTTAGTTATGAAGCTGAAGAAAAAGAAAAAAAAGAGAATTCTTAATTCAATTATCGTAATTCCTAAAGCTTTATCAAGATTTATTGAAATAGATGGAGGAAAATCATTTAAGAAATTTTTAGTTCTAGACGATGTTATTGGTTACTTTGCCTCTGAAATTTTTCCAGATCATTTATTAGAAAAGAAAATGATATTTAGAGTAATAAGAGATAGTGATGTAGAAATTCAAGAAGAGGCTGAGGATTTAGTCAGATCATTTGAACTAGCATTAAAGCGAAGAAGAACTGGTGATATTGTTAGATTAGAAATTTTAGAAAAAAGCGACAAAGAACTTGTAAAATTTATAACAAATAAATTAGAAATTAATCCAAATTATATTTATGAAGTAGCAGGTTTAGTTGGAATCCAGGATATAGACCAAATTTGTAAAATTAAAAATTCTAAATTAAAATTTAAAAACTTTACACCAAGAGAAGTAGAAAGATTAAAAGAATACAATAATAATTTTTTTGAGACAATTAAGAAAAAAGACCTAATAGTTCATCATCCATTTGAGACTTTTGATGCTGTAATTGAATTTTTAAATCAAGCTGCTATGGATAAAAAAGTAATTGCTATTAAACAAACATTGTACAGAACTACTTTAGATTCACCAATTGTTAAAGCATTAATTAGCGCTTCCGAAAATGGCAAAACAGTTACTGCTTTAATTGAAATCAAAGCTAGATTTGATGAAGAAGCAAATATACAGCTGGCAAGAAGTCTTGAAAAAGCTGGAGTTCAAATTGTTTATGGTTTTGCAAAATACAAAACACATGCTAAATCATCACTAATACATCGACGTGAGGGTGGTAAAATTCAAACATATTTCCATTTAGGTACTGGCAATTATCATCCTGTAAATGCAAAAATATACACAGACTTATCTCTATTTAGCTCTGATAAAAAAATGGCTGCAGATGTAGAAAAATTCTACAATTACGTGACTGGATATTCTAAACCAAGAAATTTAAATAAAATTTCCATTTCACCTGTAAATTTAAGAAAAACTTTAAATCAGAATATAGATAAGGAAATAAGTAATGCAAAAAAAGGGAAACACGCTGAGATTTGGGCTAAAATGAATTCATTAGTTGATTCACAAATAATTGATAAATTTTATGAGGCTTCTAGTGTCGGTGTAAAAGTCTCTTTATTTGTAAGAGGTGTATGTTGTTTAAGACCTGGTATTAAAAATAAATCGGAAAATATTATTGTAAAAAGTATCATTGGAAGATTTCTTGAACACTCAAGAATATATTGTTTTGCAAATGGAAAATTAATGCCTAACAGAAATGCAAAAGTTTATATTTCATCTGCAGATTTGATGCCAAGAAATCTAGATAGAAGAGTCGAACTTCTCGTGCCAATTGAAAATCAAACTGTTCATGAACAGGTTTTAGACCAAATAATGATGGCCAATTATCTAGACACGAATCAGAGCTGGGAACTTTATCCTAATGGAAATTATCAAAAAATTAAATATAGTCGAAAAGATTCTTTTTCTGCACATGATTATTTCATGAATAATCCAAGTTTATCAGGAAGAGGAAAAGCAAAACTAAAAATTAAACCTAAAAAATTAAACTTAAGGTTGGTTAAAGTTGGAACTTAAAGTAATTAAAAATAAGCAAAATTTAAAATTAAGACAATCAAAATTAGCTATTATTGATATAGGTTCAAATTCTATAAGAATGTTAATTTACGATGATTTTACATCATCTAGAGTACCTTTTTTTAACGAAAAAGCAGTTTGTGAACTTGGTAAAAACTTAGATAAATCAAAAAAACTTCATAAATCAGGCAAGATATATGCTTTAAAAGTCTTAAAAAGATTTTCAGAAATTCTTAATGTTTCAAAAATTAATAACCTTAAAATTATTGCAACAGCTGTATTAAGAGAAGCTACAGACGCAAAGCCCTTTATTGAAGAAGTAGAATACTTATTTAAAAAAAATATAAATATTTTAACTGGTGAAGAAGAAGCTGAATCATCAGCTGAAGGCGTTAAAATTGGATTTGAGAATGTGGATGGACTTGTTGCTGATTTAGGTGGTGGAAGTTTAGAGCTTGCTAGAGTTGAAAACAATGTTGTAACAAATAAAACATCACTTCCAGTTGGTGTTTTAAGGTTAATTAACAATCCTATTGTTAAAAAAAGAAATTTACCTAAATATCTCAAAAATCTTTTAAGAGATGAAAAATGGTTATCTAAAAAAAAATTTAATAATTTATATTTGGTGGGAGGTACGTGGAGAGCTCTGTTTAAATTACACTTATTTCAAAATGAATATCCAGTCCATATTATTCATCAATACTCAATTGAAAATGAAAAACTCACAAAATTTTTAGAAAAAATTTCTTCATTTAATAAATCTAAATTGAAATCAGTTGAATACATATCAAAGTCTAGAACGCCTTATCTTCCTTATAGCTCAATAATTCTAGAAGAAATTATGAACATAGCAAATCCAAAAAATGTTATTTGCTCAATTAGCGGTATTAGAGAAGGATCTCTTGCCAAAGATTTATTTAAAAACTCAGATAGTAATTTTGTTTTTAATAAATCATTAGAGCATATTTCAAAAAAAAGAGGCGATTTAGGATCTACATATAAGAAATATTTTGATTTTATAAAACCTATATTTGAGGGAAATGAGCATTTTAATCAAAAATTGCTTCATCTATCTTGCGTACTAAGTCATATGGATTGGGGTTTGGGAGCATTCCAAAAAGCAGAGTTGGTTTTTCAAGAAACATTAAATACGCCTTTATTAAAACTTTCACATAAAGAAAGAATACAATTGGCACTTTCTTGTTACTGGAGATATTGCAGTATAAAATACAACCCAAAGATAGAATACTTAACGTTTTTAAATAACAACGAGATATATTCTTGCAAACAAGTTGGTGCAGCCTTAAGATTTGCTAATTCTCTTACATCAATATCTACAATTTTTTTAGAAGAATTTAAACTTTATAAAAGAGGTAATTCAGTATTTTTAAAAATACCTTCGCAGCATCAAGAGATAATCTCAAAACAAGTTACGAAAAAATTCAAAGCTTTAGCAAGAGAATTATTTTTAGATCCTAGGGTAATTTATTCAAATTAATTTAATATTAATTTAAATTAGATTTAATATTTTATTAATTTATCAGTAATATTTCATCATTAATTACATTAACGAAATCATTATTTTCTCTTATAAAAGGTGCTTACTTTTTAGGCACCTTTATAACTTTAAAAAATGAAGCCACATGAGATACATTACAAAATTTTTCATTTAAAATTAATTTGTTTATTTCTTCTTTAGACAGAAAATGAATTTTAATAGCTTTCTCAGGTCCTTTTTTTTTGGTCTTCCTAATATTATATATCCTGTTTTCTCATAAAATTCTCTACAAGCAGCACTTATAGAATTTTCTCCTTTATCAATCATACCAGATGGAAATTCATAGTTGATTTTATTAACTGGAATTCTTTTTTGACTAACTAAAACAAAAACGTATTTCTTAATTTCCGCAACTACCAAAGATAAATCAGAGGTTTTTAAGAAATGATAATATTCTTTTTTTTGAATGGCTTATTAATTAAAGTTATATTATTTGTAAGCTTAATATTTTTCAAATAATTCATAAGTTATTATATTTTAATAATATTAAAGATATTTTACAGATAAAGTAATTATATTGTTTTTTCTTTAATTAATTTAGAGACTTTGTTTATTTGATTTATTGTATCAGTATTCATTGGGTTTATATATGAAGCTTCTAAATAACTAGTGTAGGCTTTTTCGTAATCTTTCATTTCCATGTATACTTGTCCTTTTCCAATTAGAGCACCGAAATGCCTGCTTTCAAGTTTTAAGACCATATCAATATCTCTAAGTGATTTTTTATACTTACCCATAAAATATAAAGATGTTGCACGTCTATTCCAAGCTTCAGCCCAACTAGGATCTTTTTCTATAATTTTACTAAAAATCCTATATGCTCTTATATAATTTCCATTTTGAACTAGTCTTGAGCCTTCTTTCAAATCAATAGTTAATTGAAAATTAGATGGATGTGTTTCCCACAAATTCCATATGCTTTTTTCTAAAATTTTTGCATCACTTTGTGTGTTACAATCTTTTAACTTACTCAAAAGTTTGTTTAAATCTAACTCATTTGCTTTTGCTGGTGAATTCAAACATATTGTTGCAATTACCAACAAGAAATTTAATATTTTCTGCATATGTAATAAATATGTAATATTTTTGTAACATTAATAAAACAAGTTAAAATCAATATAAATTGCAACAAAATCAGAGTTTTTATTCAATTAAAGATAAAATTAATTTCTAATATGAGATTCTAATTAAAAGATTCGAAAAAAAATATGAAAAATTCCAATATAGAAGCAATAGTATTTGATTTAGCTGGTACATTAATAGATTTTGGAAGCATTGCACCATCTCAAGTTCTTATTGAATTATTTGATAGGTTTGGAATTAAAATTACCCGAAAACAAGCCATAGGACCAATGGGTATCGAAAAACGAGCCCATATAAAAGCATTACTGACAACAAGAAAAATTAATTCGCAGTGGAAAAAAAAATTTAAATCAAAACCAACAGATAAAGATATTGATAAATTGTTTAAACTTTTTAATCCAGAATTAAAAAAAATAATTAATAAACATTCAAAATTTATTTCAGGGAGTAAAAAAACTTTAGATTTTATAAAAAACAAAAAAATAAAAATAGGAATCAATACTGGATATTCGGAAGAAATTCTAAATGTTATATTGCCAGAACTAAAAAAACAAAGATTTATACCTGATGTGTCATATAGTTCCTCATACACAAAAATTGGAAGACCCTCAGCTGAAATAATATATAAAATTTTTTCTGAATTAAATATTACCAAGGGATCAAATTGTATAAAAGTTGATGACACTATTCCTGGATTGTTAGAGGGAGTAAATGCTGGGATGTGGGTAGTGGGTGTTATATTTTCAGGTAATGAATTTGGTAAAACAGAAGTCGAATTTAATAGACTTTCTTTTAAAGATAAAACTAAATTTAGAAAAAAGATCAAGAATAAATTTAAGAAAGTAGGCGCTCACTATGTAATAGATACAATTAAAGATTTACCTAAAATTATCAAAATAATTCAAACCAGAATTAAATAAAATTACTTAATGAAAAGCATTTTTTAAGACTGTGGAAATTAAAAAAGCTTCTTTTTGTGTGTCCATGGACCTTTTTTTGTTTTAGGTAAAAATTTTTCAAGATCAATAAGGACTTTTTCAGACAATTTTCTGTAGGTGGTAAGTTTTCCTCCATAAATATTCAATAAAGGTAATTTTTTTATAATTTTTAGATCAAAAACATAGTCTCTTGTGACTTTTGAGGCTGTTTTAAAATCTTCAATTAGAGGTCTTATCCCAGAATATGTATCTACGATGTCCTTTGATGTTATTTGTTTTTTTAAGTAATTATTTACTGAACTAATTAAATATCTAATTTCTTTTTTTGATATTCCTTTATTTTCAGGTGATTTCACCTCTTCTTCAGTTGTTCCAATTAAAGAAAACTTCCCTTTGTAAGGTATTACAAATATTATTCTTTTATCAGTATTTTGAAATGTGAACGCAACATTTTCTTTGTACAATTTTTTTGTAATAATATGACTTCCTTTAACCAATCTAATTTTTTTCTTAGATTTAATTTTTATATTTTTATTTAAGGTTTCATTTATCCATGGTCCAGATGCATTAATCAAAATTTTTGACTTTACTTTTTCACCATTTTCAAGACTAATAATCCATTCATTGCCAATAATTTCAGCTTTTTTAACTTTGTTGTATTCTAGTATTTTAGCGTTATTTCTTTTTGCATCTTTGGTATTTAATTTCGTTAATTTTTTATCGTCAATTTGTATATCAAAATATTGAAAACCGGTTTTGTATTTTTCTTTAAGAATATTTGAAAATTTTTTTCTAAGATCAAATGTTTTTGATTTTGGTATATTACTTTTGCCACCTAAATTATCGTACAAAAATAAACCAATTTTAATTAACCAGGCTGGTCGAATTTTATCTGCATAAGGAATTATAAAAGGAATGGGTTTTGAAATATGTTTAGCAATTTTATAAACAATTTCTCTTTCTTTTAAAGATTCTCTAACTAATTTGAATTCATAATTTTCTAAATAACGAAGACCACCATGTATTAATTTTGTTGACCAGGATGAAGTTGCTCCACCAATCTCACCTTTGTCAGCTAAACAAACTGATAAACCTCTACCCGCAGCATCCCTTGCAATACCTGCACCGTTTATACCGCCACCTATTATGAATAAATCGAATATTTTAGACATTTAAATTATGATTTGTTTTAAAATATACAACCTCTTTTAGAAACATTATATATTTTTACATTTAAGTAATCAAAATTTAACGATACTTTAACATATATAATTTATTCATTAAAAATTATAAATTAACAAAAGGGGTACAATGAAAAAAATATTGAGTGTTTTAACAATTCTATTTACTTTCTCCTTTACATCACACAGTTATTCAAAGACAGAAATTCATTGGTGGTATGGAAATAGTGGATTTCTTGGTGATGTAATTATTGAAATTGCAAATAGATTTAATGCTTCACAAGATGAATACACCGTCATTCCTACAGGTAAAGGAAGTTATGAAGATAACATGGCGGCAACTATAGCTGCATTTAGAGCAGGAGACCAACCACATTATTCACAGGTTTACGATGCTGGTGCTGCAATTATGGTAGCCCAAGTTAAAAATGGCGTTGTTATTGGTTTTGAAGATATGGCTGAGAAATATGGAATTAAAGTAGATGCAGATAATTATATTCCTGGAATTAAAAACTTCTATGCTGACTCTGATGGAAAAATGATAGGTGTTCCTTTTAATAGTTCAACTTGCTTAATGTATGCAAATATGGACATATTGAAAGAAGTAGGAATAGAATCAGTTCCAAAAACTTATGAAGAATTTGAGGCTATGGCTCCAAAAATTAAAGCTGCTGGATATATTCCTTTAGTTCAAAGTCACTCTCCTTGGATCTGGACAGAAAATTTCTTTTCAAGACATAATCTACTTATGACAGATGGAAACAATGGTTACGATGCTGTTCCGACAAAAACTTTATTTGCTGAAACAGATGCATTTGTTTATCATTGGAAAAAAGTAAAAGAATGGTACGAAAAAGGTCTCTACGCCTATAAAGGAAGAGCTTGGGGAGATAATCAAGCACCATTTATAGCAGGTGAGGCTGCTTTTTGGTTTGGATCTGCTGCATCATTTGGTGGAATGAAAGGTGTTGTTCCAAATTTTACAGTTAATCATATTCCTTATTGGGATTCAGTAACTGGTGGCAAAGAGTATCCAACATTTATTGGTGGCGCAGCAAACTGGATCTTAAATGGTCATACAGAAGAAGAGTATAAAGGACTTGCTAAATTCATCGAATTTATGGGTTCTCCTGAAATGGATTTATACTATCACAACATGACAGGTTATTCTGCTGTAACTAAAGGTGGTATAGAATTAGCTGAAACTATAAACTTTTATAGAGCTTCTCCATATCACAAAGCTGTTGGTGAACAATTAAGCTTAGAAGGTTCAACTATTCCTGGTGGATATAGAGCTGGTAACTGGCCTCAAATTCGTGAAGTAATTTACGAAAATGTTGAGCCAATGTTAAATGGCAAAATATCAATCGAAAAAGGATTAAAGAACATGGATAAGGGTGCAGCTAAATTGTTAAAACAATTTGCTAAGACTCTTTAAAAAATAATATAAATAAGGAGGGTATTAATATAACCTCCTTATTTATTATATGAAAAAAGTTCAGTTTAAATCAAACTATTCACAGTATTTTTTTTTAGCACCACAGCTAGGTATTTTATTAATATTTTTATATTGGCCAATAATACAAACTTTTAGAGATGCATTTACCATGCAAGATGCATTTGGATTTGGAAGACAATTTGTATGGTTTGATAATTTTTTATTTATTTTTGATGACCCAGCTTATTTTATAGCTTTTAAGTTTACTATTATTTATAGCTTTGTGATAACACTTGTCACAGGAGCCATTGGATTGTTACTTGCTGTAAATGCCAATAATGTAATGCATGGAAAAAGTGCCTACAAAACTCTTTTGATTTGGCCTTATGCTATTGCGCCAGCTGTAGTGGGTGTTATGGCAAATTATTTTTTTAGTGAAAGATTTGGATTATTGTATCATCTATTTAATGATTTATGGGGTTTTAATTGGTATGAAAGTGTTTTTGATTCTTATATCTACTTATTAATAGCAGGATCATGGAAACAAATAAGTGCTAATTTTATTTTCTTCTTAGCCGGTCTTCAAGCAATACAAAAATCTGTCATTGAAGCATCGATAATTGATTGTAAAAGTAGTTTCAGAAGATTTTGGACAATCACTTTCCCTCTATTGATGCCCACAACTTTCTTTTTAATCATTATCAATATAACTTATGCTTTTTTTGATACTTTTGGAATAATTGACACTACAACAATTGGCGCACCCTCAGGTGAAACAAGAACTCTTGTTTATAAAGCCTACATGGACGGATTTAGGGGGTTAGACTTAGGAAGTGCTGGTGCTCAATCAATTATGATGATGTTGATTGTTTTAGTTATTACAATTTTTCAATTTAGATACATAGAAGGGAAAATACATTACAATTAAAATGATTAGATATTTTTCATCAAACTTTTCTCATTTAATTCTTTTGATAGGCATTTTTATTATGATAATCCCTGTGTGGTTAATTTTTGCAAGCTCAACTCATACAGCTTTGATTATTAATACCCAAGGTCTTCAATTTTTTTTAGGAGATAAGTTTTTAGAGAATTATACAAAAGTTTTATTATATGAGGGTGGTTTTTTTAAAGAAATTACTGCATTAAAGATGTTTTTAAATAGTTTTTTAATGGCAACTGGAGTTGCGTTTTTATCAGTTATTTCATCTCTTATGACTGCATATGTCTTAGTTTATTTTAGAGTGAAATATGCAACATTATTATTTTGGATAATTTTTATTACTATACTAGTCCCTCTGGAGTTAAGAATTTTTCCTACCTATTCTGTTATGTCTACACTTAACTTAGTAAACTCATATTGGGGACTAATTATTCCAATTTCAGCTTCTGCTATAGCTACTTTATTTTTTAGGCAGTTTTATAAAACTATACCTGATGAATTACTTGAATCAGCAAAATTAGATGGCGCAAATACTTGGAGATTTTTTATTGACTTTTTAGTGCCATTGTCAAAAACAATGATTGTTGCAATGTTCATATTTATGTTTGTATTCGGTTATAATCAATATTTATGGCCGATATTAGTAACTTCTTCTGAACAATATTGGACTGTTGTCATGGGATTAAAGATGATGTCTGGATCAATCGTTAACAAATTTGCATTTGTCATCATGTCAATGATACCACCAGTATTAATCATAATTGTATTACAAAAATATTTTATTAAAGGGATCTTTCAGGACAAATGAAAATTAAATTTTCACAAATTTTAGCACACATTGTACTTATACTAGGTGTTTTATTAATGGTAATTCCGATTTGGTTATCATTTGCTAGCTCTACCCACGATACTATAACTATTTTAAAAGAGGGAATGCAATTTGGTCTTGGCGATCAATTAACAAGAAATTATAACGAAGTTTTAAATGAGAAGGGTGGTTGGTCAGAGGAAGTGACTGCTGCAAAAATGTTTATAAATAGCTTTATAATGGCTTTGGGAATTGCAACTCTTAAAGTAATTATCTCAGCAATGTCAGCTTATGCTTTAGTTTATTTTAGATTCAAATTTGCTGTACCGATTTTTTGGTTAATCTTTATTACTTTACTTGTGCCTCTGGAGGTTAGGATTTTTCCAAGTTATAAGATTGTATCAGATTTAGGTTTAACTAATTCTTACACAGGTCTTGTTCTTCCATTGGTTGCATCAGCCACCGCTACGTTTTTTTTTAGACAGTTTTATAAAACTATTCCTGATGAATTACTTGAATCAGCAAAATTAGATGGTGCAAATAGTTGGAGATTTTTTATAGATTTTCTAGTTCCATTATCTAAAACAATGATTGCAGCGATGTTTATATTCATGTTTGTATATGGATATAGTCAATATTTATGGCCGTTAATAATGACTACAAGTGAGGAATATTGGACTGTAGTTATGGGAATGAAAATTATATTTACTGAAAGTTATGAGGGAGTTGCTTTACCAAGAACAGCAGAGAGATTTGCTTATATTATTTTATCAATGATCCCCCCAGTTTTAGTGGTAGTATTTTTGCAAAAATGGTTCATAAAAGGATTAATTCAAACAGAGAAATAAATGAGTTTTTTAGAATTAAATAAAGTTACTAAAATCTATCCAAACGGAACTAAAGCTGTTCATGAGACAAGTATGAATGTAGAAAATGGTGAATTCATGGTTTTTGTTGGACCAAGCGGATGTGGAAAATCTACTCTTTTAAGAATGATTGCCGGGTTAGAAGACATAACTGAAGGTTATATAAATCTTGATGGAATATTAATTAATAAAGTTGACCCCTCAGAGAGAGATGTTGCGATGGTTTTTCAGAATTATGCACTCTATCCTCATATGAATGTTTACAACAATTTGGCTTACGGATTAAAAAATAGAGGTATTTCAAAAGAAGATATTGAAAAAAAAGTTAATGAGGCAGCAAAGCTATTACAAATTTCTGAATACTTGCAAAGAAAACCATCCATGTTGTCAGGAGGTCAAAGGCAGAGAGTTGCCATGGGAAGAGCTATTGTAAGAAATCCTAAAATATTTTTATTTGATGAGCCATTATCTAATTTAGATGCAAAACTAAGAATACAAATGAGGCTTGAAATAAAAAAACTTCAGCAAAAAGTTGGAGTTACAAGTATATTTGTAACTCATGACCAAGTAGAAGCTATGACCTTAGCTGATAGACTGGCAGTAATAAATAATGGCCTTATTGAGCAGCTTGGAACACCGATAGAAATTTATAATAATCCTAAATCTATGTTTGTCGCAGGATTTATAGGTTCGCCTCAGATGAATTTTCTTGAAGGAGAATTAAAAAATAAAACTCTTACTTCAGAAGGTTTTGAAATTAATAATGTTACAAGTGATTTTAATGGACCAGTTATATTAGGAATTAGACCAGAGCATATGTCGCAAACTGATAAAGGTTTAATAAATTTATCTGTAGATCTGGTAGAACAATTAGGTTCAGATAATTTGATTTATGGAGAAATAAAAAATAAAAAAGATTTTTGTTTTAGATGTCCTGGAAGTCAAATTATTAAAAAAGGAAGTAAATTATCTTTGAACATAAATGATAACAATTATTATGTTTTTGATAAATCTAATGGTAATCGAGTAAATTAATTTTGATTTTATCAAAGCCAAATTATATTAAAATTTACGGCCATAGAGGCGCTAGAGGAGATCTTCCTGAAAATACTCTAGAAAGTTTTAAATATTTATTTAAAAACAATATTAATGCATACGAAACAGATATTTTGATTTCCAAAGATCTTATTCCTGTGATTACACATGACTTTAGATTAGATCCAAGTTTTACAAAAGATAATGAGGGAAATTGGATAACG
>CACFLJ010000007.1 GCA_902567045.1 uncultured Pelagibacteraceae bacterium | reverse complement strand
TCTAAGTATAGAAGAAATATTTATTGTTGGAATGTAATTTTTTTTTATCATCTATTAGGTGTATCTGACGCAATCATTTGACCTCGAACTTTTTCTCTAAAGTAAATATACACTCCTGCTCCAATAATTATTGATGCGCCCAGAAAAGTTCTAGGCACTGGTATAGTTTCAAACAATATGTAACCAGCTATCATTGCAAAAACTATATACGAATATTCAAACAGAGACACCACAGACGGGGAAGCAATACTATATGCGGTAAATACACAAAAAAATGATACTGATGCAACAATACCCATTACAAAAACATATGGCCAAGAAACAGCTGGGTTTACAAACCATTCTCTAAAAATGAACTGCATTGTAGGGTCAGAAAAACTATTAAACTTTCCATCCCCACTTATTAAAAATATTATAACACTCGCAATTACTGCAAAAATATAAAGTAAAGTTAACTGAGTATAAATATTATCCTTTTCCGATGTATATTTTGTAATTGTCATGGAGCATGCGTAGCACAGTGAGCATGCCACTGGTGCTAATTTAAAAAAATTAAAGTCTTCTAAAGTTGGATTTAGTACAATTAAAACACCAATAAAACCTACAGTTATAGCGCTCCATCTTCTAATACCAATTTGTTCTTTTAAAAATACTTTGGCAAATATTGACATGAAAAAAGGACATGAAAAGAATAATGCGCTGACCATAGCTAAAGACATAAAGGTTAGTGAAATATAAAAAAAACTAAAGCCAAAGAAAAAACAAACTACTCTTAATAAAGTTAATGAAGGATAATGAGTTTTTAATGTAAATTTTTTCTTTGTTATTAAGAATATAGATATAAGCACTGTAGCTTGAACAATAGTTCTACCAAGGTATAACTCAAACAAAGCAATCTCTTCGAATATATATTTTATAAGCGAGTCTTGTATTGAAAAAAAAGCCATTCCTATCATAATAAATAGGATACCTTTAGTATTATTATTTGCTTCCATATGCTAATTCAAAATAAAGTCAGCAGCTCTCTCACCTATCATTAGAGTTGGTGCATTTAGATTTCCACTTGTAATTTCTGGCATTACTGATGCATCTGCTACTCTGATATTTTGAAGACCATGAATTTTTAATTTTTCATCTACTACTGCCATATCATCTATACCCATCTTTAAAGTACATGATGGGTGATATGCTGTTTCTGCTTTTGATCTTATATATTCTTCAATTTCTTCATCTGAATTTGCATTATCACCTGGTCCAATTTCTTTACCAGCAAAAGGTTTCATAGAATTCTGACTTAAAATTTTTCTTGCTACTCGAACACATTTTATTGTTTCTTTAAGGTCATAATCATCCTCCAAATAATTAAATTGTATTTTTGGATAATCGTAAGGGTTTGAACTTTTCAAAGTAATTTCCCCTCTACTTTTAGGTTGGTTTAAACTTGCATGTAATTGGTATCCGTGTCTGTCAGGATCTACCAAACCATGGTCTATTACAAATGCTGGGAAAAAATGAAATTGTATATTTGGATATTGTTTATCCGGAGATGATTTGCTAAATCCACCAGCCTCTAAAAAAGAGGTAGAGCAGGGGCCACTTTTATTTAAGAACCATTGGATACCCACCTTTACCATGTTAAATTTGTTTACATAAGAATATAGTGTATCTGGAGTTTTACATTCCTGTTGAATATAGGTTTCTAAATGATCTTGTAAATTTTTTCCAACTCCTTTAGAATCATGAATAACCTCAATTCCTTTTTCTTTAAGATGATTGCTTGGACCAACACCTGATAACATTAATAATTGTGGAGAATTAATTGATCCGCCACTTAAAATAATTTCTTTATTTGCGTAAATAGTCCTCGTTTCATTTTTTATTTTAACTTGAATACCAATAGCTTTTTTGCCATCAAAAATAATCTTTTCTACAAATGACTCAGTAAATACTTTTAAATTTTCCCTGCTTTTAGCTGGTTTTAAATAGTATTTTGAAGCACTTGCTCTCTCTCCTTTATGAATAGTAACATCGTACATTCCAAAGCCTTCTTGGTCTTCTCCATTCATATCACTATTTATTTTATGTCCTGCCTCTTTCGCCGAGTCCAAAAAAGCTTTAAAAAGGGGATTTTTGTTATTTGATTGATTTACAGGCAGTATACCTTTTCCACCTCTATAATTATTTTCTCCACCTGACCATGTCTCAATTTTTTTAAAAAAAGGTAAAACATTTTCGTAAGACCAATTTTTTAACCCAAATGAAGCCCATCTCTCATAATCATTTTTATTTCCTCTGACATAAACCATTCCATTATGCGCGGAACAACCACCAATCATTTTTCCCCTAGGACAAAATAATTTTCTATTGTTTAAGTGTGGCTCAGGTTCAGAATAATATTTATAATTATATTTTGGGTCATGCATTGCATAAAGTATTGCAAGGGGCATGTTTACTTTCCATATATCACTATCTTTACCAGCTTCGAAAATTGCTACGTTATTTTTACTTTGCTCACTTAATCTATTAGCAAGAACACATCCTGCTGTACCTGCTCCAATTATTAAATAATCAAATTTCAAGGTATTTATTGTGGGTGGTCACCTTCAATAGCAATTCTATCCATTACTCTTTCATATCCTAACCCTCTACCTGGATAAAAATCTGCAATTGCAAAGTGAATAACACTTCTATTATCCCATATACAGACTGTATTTTCAGTCCAGCTAAATCTACAGGTTAATTCAAGTCGTGCTTGGTGTTCAAATATTTTTTTTAAAATTTCGTCGCTTTCTTCTTGTTCAAGTCCAATTATTTTTTTTGTGTATGTCCAATTGACAAATAGAATTTTTTTTCCAGTCTCAGGATGTGTTCTTACTATTGGATGTTCATTAGAATATTCATCAAAATTTCTTTTTTCATTTCCCTCCATTTTTTTATATTTTTCAATAAAAAATTCTGCACCAAGAGAACTATGGATTGCTTTTTTATCTTTTATCTTTTCTTTTGTTTCTTCATCTAATGTTTCCCATGCAAGCTCCATGTTTGCAAAGCATGTATCACCACCAACAGGAGGAATTTTAATTGATTTTAATATTACTGCTTTCGTTGGTTTTTCATTATAACTAACATCACTATGCCAATTCTCACCCCATTGGTTTTTTTCATCTTCTGCTTTAATTATTCTTACTATTTCGGGATGTTTACTTAATCCTTTTACATATGCATGTGTTTCTAATGGTCCAAATTTTTCAGCTAAGGCTATATGTTGTTCAGCATTAATTTTTTGGTCTCTAAAGAAAATAACTTTGTGTTCTAATAATAAATTATTAATTTCCTTGATGTTTTGATCAGATGTATCTTTAAGATCTATCCCTGTTATTTCTGCACCTAGTGCTCCTGACAAAAGTTTAATTTCCATAACTTATTTTTTTAGCTTACCAGAAAACACTAGATTTTCTGAGTTAAAAGAAACCTTATTTTTATTTATAAAGTCATCCATTATTTGGATTTTATCTTGTTCAAATTCTGTGACCTTTCTTTTATCCAGATCAATATAAAGCGACAGGCTTTCAATGGTTGCTGCTAGTTTTTTTGATTTCTTTTCGTACATTTCACATTTTAAATGTAATCTTTTTTTATCATGATCAAAGAAAGTACAATACACATCTACTTCGTCATTTTCTTTCACTTCATTGTCATAAGTCGTTCTTGTGTCTACAACCATAGTGCTTCTTTTATTAATTTGTGCGTTTGAACCACCCATATGAAACTTATTAAGCATTGTTTCCCATGCTTGATCAAAAATTAGAACATAGTATGCCATATTCATATGTTCATTGTAGTCTGTCCATTCCTTAATAACTTTTCTAGTGGCAAGATGAAATGACATAATTTAATTTAAACTTTATTTATTTTATCTGCTATCAATATTTTCCTTTTCATTTCTCGAAGGACAGGTTTTTCTATTAGTTTACCGTCTATGACTACCAGACCTGTATTTGAATTATTAAATTCTTCTAAAATTTTTTTAGCTTTGATAATTTCATCTTGAGGTGGTGTGAATACTTCATTTAAAATTTTAATTTGTTTTGGATGAATAGAGCCTTTTCCAGTAAAACCTAGGTTTCTTACTTGTTCAGCCTCTTTCCTCATTCCTTCCATATTCTCTAAGTCTAAATAAGGTACATCTATTACATCTATACCAACACTTGCACCTGCATGAACTAATTTAGATCTCGCATGGACAAGATTTTCCCATTTATTTTCAACTCTAAGCTCAGCTGCCATATCAACTCCACCAAAATATATAGCAACTATTCTTTTACTGGCATGTGCAATATTATAAATACTTTCTAAAGCCTCATTTGTTTCCATAATTACGTGAAGATCCGTATCTAAATTACAGTCTGTCAAAAGATCATCTATAAACGTAATTTCGTCTGGAGTTTTAACTTTTGGTAACATAATAGCCTTTAGATTTATTTTGCTAGATATGAAAGCTTCTAAATCTAAAAGACCAAATTTTGTTCTTTGATTATTAAATCTGACAACTAGCTCTACATCATTTTTAACTTCAAGAGTTTTAAGTGCCTCTATTGTATTTTTTCTAGCCTCTGCTTTATCATTAATTGCTATTCCATCTTCTAATTCAATACAAACCATGTCTGCACCTGATTCAATTGCTTTAGGAAACATTTCAGGATGAAGTCCAGGTGTAAAAATAAAACTTCGTCTAACTTTTAATTTGTTCAAGTCCATTTAATTTTTGTAATCAGGTTCTTCTTTATCTAAAATTAATCTTATTTGAGATAGGAATAGATTTGCAAAATCAGTTGGAAAGTTTGCATGTTCTTCTGCAGTTTTCTCTGCAACTTCATGGCTGACCACATTAAGTTCTTGGTTAGTTGAAAGAGCTGTAAGATATGTTTGTGCCGCTCTTTCAAAATAATAAAGTGAATTAAAACCTTCAGCAACAGTTTCTCCTGTTGTTAAAATTCCATGATTTGCGAGTAACATGTGCTGTTTATTCCCAAGGGAATTTGCCATTTTTATGGACTCGTCTTCAAGACCTAAACCTCCAAATTCAGTATATGTAGATACTCTATTATAAAACATCATTGTATTTTGATCTATTGGTTTTAAGACTGGGTCTTTTAGAGTAGAAAGGGCTGTTGCATATTTAGAATGGACATGAAAAATACATCTTGCGTGTGGAGCTTTTTCGTGAATTGCACCATGGATATACAAGGCTGTCGGATCAATAACGTCTGGCTTATTCTTTAGCTCTTCTTTGTTATCCTTAGTTACTAAGATTAGATCACTAGCCTTAATTCTACTAAAATGAATACCTGCTTTATTGCAGTAAAAATCAGATGTACCTGGTATGCATGCACTAAAATGGTTTGCAACTCCCTCATGCATATTAAGTCTAGCCGTCCATCTAAAAGTTGCAGCTAAATCCTTCTGTAATTCTGATATTTCCATTTGCATGATTTTAAAATATAGTTGAAAAATAAATTATGAACAACAACGTTTTTGTATCATGTGCTGTAACAGGGTCAGGCGATACTGCAAGCAAACACCCTGACTTACCAAAAACTCCAGAACAAATAGCCAAATCAGCAATAGAGGCAGCAAAAGCTGGAGCAGCAATTGCACACATTCATGTTAGAGAAGAGGACGGAACACCAAGTAGAAGATTAGAATTATATAAAGAAGTGGTAGATAGAATTAGATCAAGTGAAACAGATGTCATTTTAAATTTAACAACAGGAATGGGCGGTGATTTGGACATTGGACAAGGAAAAAACCCTTTAGACTTTGGTCCCATGACTGACATGGCAAATGTTATGGAAAGAATTGCTAATGCTGAACAATTCTTACCAGAAATTTGTACATTAGATGCTGGAACATTAAACTTTGGTGATGGATCGGTAATTACAGTCAATACTCCAAATGATTTAAGAAAAGCTGCAAAAAAATTACAAGAAATTAAAGTAAAACCAGAGATAGAAGCATTCGATTTAGGGAATATGTGGTTTGGCTCTCAACTATACAAAGAAGGTTTGTTAGATGATCCTCCAATGTTTCAAATGTGTTTAGGTATTCCTTGGGGAGCTCCAGCTACTCCCTTAGCAATGCAAGCAATGAAAGATATAATGCCAGAACAAGGAGTGTGGTCAGGCTTTGCAATATCAAAAAATGAAATGCCTTTTGTGGCACAAACAGTTGTTATGGGTGGAAACCCAAGAGTTGGTTTAGAAGATAATTTGTATATATCAAAAGGTAAACTTGCAACCAATGCTCAGTTAGTTGAAAAAGCAATCAGAATTGTAACAGATCTTGGTGCATCAATAATGACTGCAGAAGAAACAAGGAAAAAATTAAAGCTTGTTAAACACAAGTAATGTCCAAAATTAAAAAAGTTGCAGTAATTGGCACAGGAGTAATTGGAGTAGGGTGGACAATAAGACTCTTGGCTCACAACATAAAAGTTTTAGCATACGATAAAAATTTAATTCAAAGAAAAAACTTAATCCAAGAAATAAAAAGAGCCATACCATTTGTTAAAAAACTATTTAATAAAAAAAAAATAAACTTAAATAATTTAAATTTTTTTTCTTCTTTAGAGAGTGCTGTTAAAGATGCGGATCTAATCCAAGAATGTGCTCCTGAAAACTATAAACTTAAAACTCAATTAATAAGTCAAATTTCAAATTATTGTAAACCTGAGGTCTTGATATCTTCTAGCTCGTCAGGATTATTGCCCTCAAGAATTTTTTTAAAATGTAAAAATAATAAAAGAGGTATCATTGCCCATCCATTTAATCCTGTTTATTTACTACCTTTAGTTGAAATAGTCCCAGGAAAAAAAACAAGTTCTAAATCATTAAATGAAGCAAATAAATTTTATAAATCAATCTCCATGAACCCAATTACCCTTAAAAAGGAGCTGCCAGGATATCTATCTGATAGACTGCAAGAAGCTTTATGGAGAGAAGCACTTCATATTATAAATGAAGGGTATGCCTCAACAGAGGATTTAGATAGAGCTATTGAGGACGGTCCAGGCTTAAGATACTCATTAATGGGAACATTCTTAACTTTTCATTTAGCAGGAGGAAAAGCCGGAATGAAGCATATGCTTGAACAATTTGGGCCCGCATTAAAACTCCCATGGACCAAGCTTAAAGCACCAAAATTATCAAAAAAACTCTCAGAAAGATTGATTTCTGGTACAAAAAAACAAGCAAAAGGAAAATCAATCAATCAATTAGCAAATATAAGAGATGAGTATTTAGTCAACTTACAAGACCTTAGAAAAAAATATGAAAATAAAATTAGAAAATAGATATCTAAAGAAAACTTAAAGTGATAATTTAGTTATATGGATTTTAATCATTTTTTAACAAGTTACATGCCAGATACAAGCATTGGTTCAAGGCAGCATTTTAAAAATATGCTTGAGGAATGTGTAACTGCTGAAAAACTTGGTTATGCAACGGTATCAATACCAGAGCATCATTTAATTAACTTACTAATGATGCCATCACCATTGCAGATGGCTGTAAAGATTGCATCAGTTACAAAAAATATTAAAATAACAACAGGGATAGTTGTTTTGCCTCTACACGATATGAGAACATATGCTGGTGAAGTAGCTACTGCCGATATTTTAACTGATGGAAGATTAATCTTAGGTGTAGGAAGAGGAGCATTTCCATGGGAAATGAAAAGACTAGGTACCCCAATAGAACAATCAAAAGAAAAATTTGTAGAATCTTTAGAGGTTCTACAATTGTTATTAAAAAATAAAGAAGTTTCGTATAAAGGCAAATACTATGACTTCGAGCCATTAACTATAATGCCTCGACCCATAAGCAATCCAATACCAATGATGGTTGCCGCAATGAATTTAGAAAGTATAAAAGATGCAGCTTCAAGAGGATTTCACGTTCAATCAACAGTATTATCAGGAACAAAAGATCTTTTATTAAGTAGAGTTAATGCATTTAAAGAAGGTTGCGCTCAGTTAGGTGAAAATGGCAAGTTACTCAAACTTTCAATGCAAAGAATGGCTTATCTAGCAAAAGATGAAAATGAAGCTAAAGAAAAAACAAAACTTGCTTACGAATATTATAAAAGATTTGATAATATGTTTACAGGACCAGGAAAAGTAAAAGAGGGAAATATTGAAGCTTTGCCAAGAAAACAAACTTTAGAAGAATTAAAAGAAAATCTTTTAATTTGTCCTTTAAATGAAATGATCGATAAACTTAGCGTTTATGCTGAAGCAGGAGTTGATGAGGTAATTCTTAGTTCAAGTTTTGGACAATCACAAGAAGACCTAATAGAGTCAATGTATAGAATTGGTGAAAACGTAATCCCATATTTCAAAAAATCTAATATACAAGTAGCTTAAATATCTATGAGCATCATAGATTGCAATTACTCAGTCACAGGATCAGGGCCTGCAATATTTTTAACTCATGGAGTTGGAGGTGCTGAAGATGCATGGAGATTTATTACTCCAAAACTTAAAAGCATGTTTACAGTTGTGACATATGATTTAAGAGGTCACGGAAAATCACCTGTAGATAATAAAGATTTTAATTTAGATGATCTTGTATTAGATCTTGAAAGAGTAAGAGAAAAGACAAACATCCAAAAAGCCCATTTTATGGGACATTCTTTAGGGGGCATGATTGCTCCTGCTTATGCTAAAAAGTTTCCTGAAAGAGTTTTGTCGGTAGGTTTATTATCAACAGTTGCAGGAAGATCTGATGAAGATAAACAAAAAGTATGGAGTGTCATTTCAGATCTAAAAAATAAGGGAGTTGAACAAACATTAAAAAATCTGACTAACAGATGGTTCACAGATAAGTTTATAGAAAGAAATCCAGATCTAGTATCTAGACGATTAAAACAGGTAATAGATACTGATAAAGATGTGTTTATTAATGTTTTTAAAATTTATGCAGAAACTGAGATGATTTCTTGGTTAAAAGATATAAAGAAACCCTGTCTATTTATGACAGGAGAAAATGATGGTGGATGCACTCCTTTCCATAACAAAAAAATGTCAAATGAGATAAAAGATTCTAAATTAGTGATTATACCAGATGTTAAACACTCTTTTTTGATAGAGGCTCCTGAGCAAATAGCAAATAACTTAATAGAATTTATTGAAAATATCTAAAGCTCTAATGCATTCTTAAAGTGTTCCCATCAACACCAACTACTTGACCAGAAATTCTAGAAGACTCGTCAGAAATTAAATAGCAACACATTTTACCAATATCTTTTTCGTAAACCCAGGTATTAAGAGAAGTCATAGAAACAAATTCACTCTCCACTGCTTTTTTTGAAATTTTTAAAAATTTAGCTTTGTCTCTAATAACTCTTCCCATTCTATCTCCTTTTACAGTTCCTGGACAAATTGCGTTTACTCTAATTTTAAACTTTCCTAATTCCATTGCTAAAGTTTTTGTCATTCCAACTACCGCCCATTTACTTGCTGAGTAAGGAGACCTTAATGGAAATCCAAATATACCTGCTGTAGAGGATAAATTAACTATTGAGCCACCTTTATTTTTTTTTAACATCGGGATTGCTAATTTTGAAAAAATAAAATGACTAATTACATTTATCTTTAAAGTTTGTTCCCAATCTTTTGTTTTAAGTTTGTCCATAGTTCCTGTTGGGCCTGCAACCCCAACATTATTAATTAGTGCATCAATCTTTTGTGTTTTTTTTTTAATTTCTTTAAAGAAGTCTATAACATCGTTTTCATTTGAGGCATCGCAATGAAAAGAAAACAATCTTTTATTATTTAAAGGATTTTTTTTTAATTTATTTATAGATTTTTTATCAACGTCACAAACGAATACCCTTGCACCTTTTTCAAGACACTCTTTTGCCGTTGCCCATCCAATACCTGATGCTCCAGCTGATATAATAATTTTTTTGTTTTTGAAATTGTATGACATTAATCTGTTAATCCATCGGATCTAACTTTATTTCTTTCTAAATGTATGGGCAATACTTTTCCGTAAATTGCTTTTGAGTGTTCAGGTGTGTTTACTCTCCATGGATCCAATACATAGGCAGGTATACACATAAATCGCGATGTTTTTCCTATAACTTTAGTTACTCTATGCATAGTAAATCTACCTTTAAATATTTGTAAATCACCAGGTTCTAGCTCAAGTCTTTTTACTCTTGATCGATCTCCATCAAGTACTTTCTTCACCTCATCAAATTTTTCGTTACCTGGTTCTCTTATGTTAGGGCAATATTCAAATATTCCTCCTTTTTCAGGTTTCTGAATCATTAAACTCAAAGTAAATTCACAACTATCAAAATGCCAAGGCAATATTCCATTAGGTTCCATAACATTATATGCATGACAGGCTAAAGGATCAGCCCATCTATATATAGGTGCAATACCTAAGCATGCAGATACAAATTTTAATAATTCCTCAGTTTCATAAAGAAATTTCATCTCCGAATTTTTTGCAAAACAATCAGAATTTAAATATCCATTAAATCTATCCATAAATATTCTTTTTGGGTGATCTTTGGGAAGAGCAGGATCGTCTTTTGCATAAAGATATGCGTTTATACTTTCCTTAGACATATAAACTTCATTAAGCTGTTGCTCTAATTCTTTTTTCATTACATTTAAAGAATTTGGTAAAATAAAATTAGGAATTACCGAACAGCTATCGCTATCTAATTCAGTTTTACATTTTTCAATTATTTTCTTGATCTTTGGTGATTGTAAATCATGAATTGGATATTTAACTAAATCAACGATGTTACTTAAACTTTTTTTCATAACTATTTAATCTAATTATGAGTTTGAAAGTGATTCTTGCAATTCTTTATTAGAAATATAGCCTTTAGCATTTCCTTGTTTATCAACTACTTCACAATTAGAGTTACTACAAACAACTTGAGGTAAAAATTCCTCTATAAATTGATCTTCTTCTACTTTTATCAAGTTTGATTTGTCAATATCATCTGATTGATTTACTGGTTTCATGATAATCTTTGCTTTAATAACCTTAGTTCTATTTACGTCTTTAACAAATGCCTCAACGTATTCATCAGCAGGGTTCATTATAATTTCTACAGGTGTTCCAACTTGAACTAGTTTTCCTGCATTCAAAATTCCAATATGATCTCCTAACCTTAATGACTCATCAAGATCATGAGTAATAAATACTATTGTTTTTTTTAATTCTGATTGGAGGTCTATTAGTTGTTTTTGCATATCACTTCTAATTAAAGGATCTAATGCAGAAAAAGCTTCATCCATTAACATAATATCTGTGTCAGTAGCTAGAGCTCTTGCAAGACCTACTCGCTGTTGCATACCTCCAGAAAGTTGTGCAGGATATTGATTTTCAAATCCAGTCAATCCGACAGACTCAATTTTTTCCATTGCAACAGAATTTCTTTTTTCAATCTCCATACCTTGCATCTCGAGTCCATACCCAACATTTTGTAAAACTGTTTTGTGTGGGAATAGTCCAAATCGTTGAAATACCATACTCATTTTCTGTCGTCTAAATTCAATTAATTGTTCTTTGTTTAGAGTGGTAACATCTTTGCCTTCTACTAAAATTTCTCCAGAGGTTGGGTCTATTAATCTATTTAAATGTCTAATTAGTGTTGATTTTCCTGATCCAGACAAACCCATGCAAACAAATGTTTCTCCTTCTTCAATTTTTAAGGATACATTATCTAATCCAACTGTATGTCCAGTTTTTTCTAGAACATCTTCTTTTGTAGCTCCTTCTTGCACCATTTTAAGAACGCTATCAGGTTTTGGTCCAAAAATTTTGTATACGTTATTGATTTCGATTTTAGACATTTATTTCAAGTTTAGTTCTTTTAGTACATCAAAGCAAATCAACAATAAAATAACTTTATTTGATTCAACTATTAATTGAATTGAAATTTTTTTGGTTTTATATAATAATTTATCATGAATTCGATTTCTAAAATCGCAAAAAACAGCACTTATTTACAAATTACTTGGAATGATGGTGAAGAAAGTAAATTTAATTACATGTGGTTAAGAGACAATTGTCCTACAGCACATGATAAAGATTCAAGACATAGAATGTTTAACATCTTAGAGGTATCAAAAGAAATAAATCCCAAAAAATATTCTTTAAATGGCGATGGCAAATTAGAAATAGAGTGGAGTGAGGGTGACCACACAAGTTATTATGATCCTAAGTGGTTGAGAGATAATTGTTATACTATTAAAAATAAACAAGAATATGTTTCACCATATCAACTTTGGGATAATAACTTAGAAAAAGATTTTGAATCTATATGTATTGAGCACGATGAAGTGATAGACTCTGATGAAGGACTGATAAAATGGTTAGAGCTATTGCACCACAAAGGTATAGCAATAGTTAAAAATTCACCAACAGAAAAAAAATCAGGTTTTGAAATTCTTCATAGAATAAGTCATGTAAGGGAAACCTTTTTTAAAACCCCCTTTGAAGTAATCAATATTCCAAAACCAAATAATTCCGCTTACACAGCTCATGCATTAAGAAACCACATGGATTTACCTTGGTTTGAATTACCACCCGGTTATCAGTTTTTACACTGTTTGGTAAATGATGCAAAGGGTGGAGACTCCTCTGCAATAGATGGCTTTGCTGTTGCTGATTATTTGAGGAAAAATGAAAAAGAAATTTTTGAAACATTAATCTCTGTGCCACTAAAGTTTAGAGATAAAGATTATACTCAAGAATCTCACCGAAGCTTTCACGCCCCAGCAATTAGTTTAACAAAAGATAAAGATTTTCATGATATTAGGTTTAGTGTAGCAACAATGGATGCTCTAGACTGTCATCCTGACAAAATGCACCAAGTTTATAAAGCTCATCACAGATTTGGCAATCTTTTACATGATGACAAATTTCAAATTAAATTCCGACTAGGACCAGGAGACATATTTTCTTTTAATAATAGACGTGTTTTGCATGGCAGAACAGCTTTTGATCCAAATTCAGGTCATCGTCATCTTCAAGGCTATTATTTAGATAGAGATGAGATAATTGGCAGATTAGAATATCTAAAACAATATAAATTTTAAATTTTTTTAAGGATGCTCTAAAAAGATTTTAGACAGTTTTCTTTTTAATTCTTATTAACAATTCCTCTATGAATTATATGCATGTAAAAAAAAAGGGCTCTGTTTTCACAAAGCCCTTAATTATTTTTTAAAGTTTAATTTTTAGTTAGGTAACCAACTTTTCCATTTATCTGGATTGTTGTCTAACCACTCATTTACAACTTCTTTTACATCTCTTTTTTTGATATCAACTTCAACAAGCATCTTAGCTTGGTCTAAGTTGTCTAACTTCATTCTTTCAAAAAAAGCTTTTGCTTTAGCATGTTCTGGTTTTGCAAATGTATCAGGATTTCCGTAGTTCATAGTGTAATCTTTATCCCAACCAGTTGCTGGCCATCCGTCTGTACCACAAGTCTTCCAGTTATTTGCTTCAGTAAATGTATCTCCTGCACAAGTTTTGTAGTCAGGAAGACCTACTCCTACCATATCAAACTCACCAAAGAACCAGTGTGGTGACCATAGGTATAATAAGAATGGCTCTTTTCTCATGTAAGCAGCTTTAGCTTCTGCAACAGCAGCAGCCTCTGTTCCTAGCTCATCTGCTTGAAAGTCAATTCCTAAAAGATCTAATCTTTTTTGGTCATGACAGTTCCAACCAGCTACAGGACATCCAATTAATCTTCCTTTGCCGCCTGTTTCAATAGTAGCAAACTCTTTTTTATGTTTGTTTAAATCTCTCCAAGATTTAATTCCAAATTTTTCAGCTGCATATCTTGGGATCCAGTAATCAGACATACCGATAATTCCAGTTGTGCCTAAAAGATCAACTGTTCCATCACCCTTATATGATTTTACAACTTTACCATCATAAATTAAATCTTCATTAAACATAACGTCATCTGCTTCTGCATAACTTGGCCAGCTTTCACAAGCAAAATCAAGTTCACCAGCAGCAATTGCTTCCCATAATCCTGTTCCTGAAGGGAATACTGTTTGTTTAATTTTATAGCCCATTTCTCTTTCAAGAATTCCTACTGCAACTTCACAGGTAATAATTCCACCTGTCCAGTCAGCAATAGCAGCATGTAATCTTTTTGCATTTGCCTGAGTAAGACTAGCAAATAAAATTACGAAAGATAAAAATAGAGCTGATATTGTTTTTGATAACCTCATTTATTTCCTCTCTTTTAATTAATTAAAGACTTATTTTAAAACAAAAAATACCAGTTTGTAAACTGTGAATAATGATGCTTTTACTTGACTTATAAACCTAGAGCTTCTCTCTGTTTTTTAGTCCATGCAAGTGAAATTCTGTCTATAATTATTGCTAATAATACAATTCCTATGCCTGCGGCCAAACCTCTGCCTGTATCTGATCTAGCCAATCCGTTAAATACTTCTAAACCTAGTCCCTTTCCACCAATCAATGGTGTAACAATTTGCATAGCGAAAGCCATAATTACTGTTTGATTAAATCCAATCACTAAACTTGGTACCGCTAATGGGAATTTAATTTTGTTTAAAGTTTGCAATAAAGTACCACCAAATGAACGTGAAACCTCTGAGTAGGTTCCAGATACTTGAGTTAAGCCTAAAGAAGTTAATCTAATAATAGGTGGTATGGAGTATATAACTGTTGCTAATATAGCTGAAACAACACCTCCTCCAAAAAACATTAACACAGGAATTAAATAACAGAAGTAAGGCAATGTTTGCATAGCATCTAAAACCACATTTTGAATATTTCTAAATCTTTCATTGTAAGAAGCAATTATTCCGAGAGGAACTCCAATGATAAAACATAAAGCTACAGACACTAAAACAGATGATAGTGTTATCATTGATTGAGGCCATATCCCGCAAGCACCGATAAATAGTAATAACAAAGCAGTGATAATTGCAAATCTTATACCAACAGTGAAATATCCAATCGCAGAAAATACACCTAGTGTGTACCACCATGGCACATGAGTTAAGAAAATATCAAGTGGGCGTAAAAGCTTAAGATAAACAAATCCTCTTAGAGCTTTAGTAAATGCTATAAAGCCAGGATTTACTGTTAAAGAATCTACAGCGCTAGAAATTGGTTGTCTAATTGACAATCTCCATTCTTCAGGAAAAGATCCTATACTAATCATGTAAGAGTCAATGAAAGAAATTGCCAGAATAAGTATAAACGAAGGTATGATATAATATCTTCTTGTTATAGCTTCACCTATTTCTCTTGCAGTATTTTTATTTGATAATGAAATACAAAATTCAAATACATAAGCAATTGATCTCGTTAAATTAATACAGACAAAATTTGTTAATCCACTTAAAAATTCTAAAGGTTTTTCTATAAGTCTTGCAATTAAATATTTTTCCCAAGATTGAGGGAGTAAATAAAATCTTTGAACATTAGAAGGTAGAGACTGCTCTGTTTTACTGAAAGACATACTAAATCTGTCAAACATTATTGCCATAAAAAGAATACAAAGTCCTCCTTCCATTGCCCATCCGACATCAAGTCTTCGAATTGCTTGCCACACTTGACCACCAATTCCTTCAGCTCCGATAAAACATGCAAGAACCACAAGTGCTAAAGCCATCATTATAACTTGGTTAATACCCATCATTATACTTGGTAAAGAAAGTGGAATTTTAATTTTAAACAAAAGTTGTAATTTACTTGAGCCAAATGACGTTGCAGACTCTATTGTCTCCGCCGAAACTTGTCTAATTCCTGTATTTGTCAGTCTAATTATTGGGGGCATGGAATAAATCATAGTAGCTAATATTGCAGGCGCTCCTCCAATACCAAAAAAGAATAAAGCGGGAAAAAGATAAACAAAAGCCGGCATCACTTGCATTGTATCTAAAATAGGTTTCATAAAATTTTCAAATCGATCACTTTGAGAGCACATAACGCCTAAGGTTACACCCACAACTACACACATTAGTACAGATAAACCCATCAATGCTACGGTTTGAAGAGATGGTTCCCACATACCAGTTGCACCCCAAAAATAAATTACGAATAAAGAATACAGACCCAATCTTAGGCCACCTGCAATTAAACAAGGTAAAAATATTAATGCTGCAATTAAAAGCCATGGAGAATCGAGAAGAAAGTCTTCAACAAAATAATAAATATTTTTAATATAACTAGCTATTATTTTCGTAATCCATCTATAATTTTTCTTTAAGTAATCTTCGCCTTCATTAACCCATGCTGTAAATGTAAATTGATCAGTTACAACTTTCGGCATTTTTGAAGGACCCTCACTTTGAAAGGATAACCATAAAGCAACTAAAAAAGTTAATAGAATTAAAGAATATGTAATTATATTCTTAGATGAAATTGGTTTACCTTGGATACTTGAGACTTCGGATGACATAATTAATTAAAATTTTAAAATAAATTATTTTACTTTTAAAGGAAAATATTGTCTATTTTTATGTTATTAAAATAACAAAATATGAGTAATCAAGCAAAAATAACTTGTACTAATGTTTGGAAATTATTTGGCCCAGACGAAAAAAGAATTATTAAAGGTTTAGATAAAAATTTATCAATAAAAGAAGTCCAAGAAAAAACTGGACATGTTGTTGCCGTTAAAGATGTAAGCTTTTCAATTGAGAAAGGTGAGACATTCGTTGTAATGGGTTTATCTGGAAGTGGAAAATCAACTTTAGTTAGATGTATATCAAGATTAATTGAGCCAACTTCTGGTACGGTTAAAATGGATGATGTTGATGTAACAAAAATGAATGGAAGAGATCTTTTAGATTTAAGAAGAAATAAAATGAGTATGGTTTTCCAACACTTTGGATTATTCCCACATAGAACAGTGGTTGAAAATATTGGTTATGGATTAGAGATTAGAGGTAACAAAAAAAATGATCGAATAGAAAAATCAATGGAGGTTTTAAAAATGGTAGGCTTGGAAGGTTGGCACAATAATTATCCAAGAGAACTTTCTGGTGGTATGCAACAAAGAGTTGGACTAGCAAGGGCACTTGCAGTTGATCCAGAAATATTAATTTTTGATGAACCTTTTTCTGCACTTGACCCACTAATTAGAAGAGAAATGCAGGATGAATTGTTAAAAATTCAAGAAAAACTTCAAAAGACAATGGTTTTTATTACGCACGATTTCTTAGAAGCCATAAAGATGGGAGATCATATTGCTATTATGAAAGATGGAGAGGTTTCACAAGTTGGTACTCCAGAGGAAATTGTTGCAAATCCTAAAGATCAATATGTAAAAGATTTCTGTGAAGATGTTCCAAAATATAAAGTATTAAGTGCAAGCAAGGTAATGAGAGAAGAGTGTTGTGATGATACAAAAAAATTGTTTGAGAATGGATCTAATAATATTCCACATGACTCAAAAATTGAGACATTGATTGATAAACTAGTTGATACGGATCAGAAATTTCCAGTTGTAGATACACAAACAGGAAAATTGATTGGTGAAATTGATAGAGCAATAGTTATGAAGTCAATGAAGTCTGTCAATTAATCTCTCTACTTACCTTAGTACTTTTTTGTTTAACCTTATCTCTCCAAATAATTATCATTCCTGCAAACACAATCACAAAAACTCCAGGAAATAATTGTTCCCAAGGTGCCTCATTAAAAAACCACCAACCTAAAACAAAAGATGATGGGATACCAAAATATTCAAAAGATGCCATCTTGCTTGCAGAAATTAATCTATAAGCATAAATGAAAAGTATTGCAGCAGTCCCACCTAGTATTCCAGTCAATACCATTAACAGAAAGTCTTGAGTACTTTTAATATCTGTATGTCCAGTGGTTGTTAAAAATAATATTACTCCACCAATTACATTAAAGATTAAAGTATAAAGTTGTATTTTTGCCGTTGAGTGCCCATCAGGTATAAATTTTAGAATTATAACTGTAAAAGCCCAAGCAATTGCAGTTAATATTGGAAATATTGAATAAAAACTAAATATGTCGCTTCCTGGCTGAACAATTAAAACAACTCCAAAAAATCCAATAAATATTGCTGACCATCTATAAATACCCACTTTATCATTTAAAAAAATTATTGATAAAATTACTATGAAAAATGGTGACGAAAATGTAAGAACCATTGCAGTTGCAAATTCAAGGTTAATTACTGAAATAAATATGAAGATATTCATAGACAAGAAAGCAAGTCCTCTTAAAAAGCTTAAAATTATAAATTTGTTGTTTAAATTTTTGAAAATTGAGAAATACTCTCTTGTAAATAGAATTAGAATAAAAAGAGGAATAACACCTGCAATATTTCTAAAAACAGCAAGCTGAATTACCGAATACTCATCTCCTAAAAACTTAATTACAACCATATACATGTCTACGCATAGAATTGCTAAGAGCATTGTAACTATTGCCAGATAAGTATTTTTTAAATCTGTTTTTTCGGACGAAATATTCATTTATAATTTTTTAAAATTGTATACTTTATCTAGGATATGCAAAGTTTTAAACTTAATGAAACTGATATTCTATCCAATCAAGACTGGACATTTCCTACTAACATTGCTTATGGTCCTGGTAGATTAAAAGAAATAGGAAGTATCTGTAATAATTTAGATATTAAAAATCCGTTGATAGTTACAGACAAAGGAAGTCCAAAATTACCATTTATTTTAAATTTACAAAGCTATCTAAATAGCTCAAATATAAAATCAGATTTATTTTTTGATATATCTCCAAATCCTCGAGAAGACGAGGTTTCAAATGGAGTAAAAAAATTTAAAGACGGTAATCACGACTCTATAATTGCAATAGGCGGAGGTAGTGCAATGGATGGTGGTAAATTGATATGCCTTACAGCAAATAATGATGTACCACTTAGAAATTTTGAATTTGAATTAACTCCTCCTATAATTAGTAAAGATAATCCTTTTCCAAAAATTATAACCATTCCTACTACTGCAGGTACTGGTGCTGAAACAGAAATCACAGCTATGGTTACTTATTTAAAAGAAGGTATGAAATTTTGTATGTGGCATCCAGATGTTAGACCGTCCTTAGCATTGTTAGATCCAGAACTTACAATTGGATTGCCAGCAAACCTAACTGCGTGGACAGGTGCAGATGCTTTAATCCATGGCATAGAAGGTTATTGTGTTCCTGGTTTTAATCCAATGTGTGATGGTGCTGCTTTAGAAGGTTTATCTTTGATATCAAAATCTTTAGTCACAGCTGTAGAAGATCCTAGCAACATAGTTGCCAGAGGTGGAATGCATGTTGGATCATGTTTAGCAGGAATTTCTTTTTTAAAAGGTTTAGGATTAGTACATGCTATTGCTCATATGGTTGGAGCTGAATACAATACTCATCACGGGCTAACCAATGCAATAATATTGCCTGTAGTTCTAAAATATAATCTTCCAGGCATGGAAGAAAAAGTTAAAAGAATGTCAGAGGCTATGCAATTTGAAGATCATTCTGTAGAAGCATTTATATCAAACATTGAAAACCTTCTTGATAGAATTAAAATTCCAAAAAGTCTAAGTGAAATTGGTGTGCCCGAAGATTGTGTTGATAGAATCGCAGAAAAATCAATGAAAGATCAGGCCTTTGCAACAAATCCAAGAATAGCAACTTTAGAAGAAACAAAGGAAATTACTCTAGCATCTATAAAAAAAGCTAGGTAATAATAAATTCTAATGCTTGAAAATAGATCAGTAAAAGAAATTATTTCTTTAATTCATAAAAAAGAGATTTCAGTAAGAGAAGTTGTCAGCTTTTACTTAGAAAGAATTAAAAAATACAACCCTTCTCTAAATGCTATTGTCTCAATAAAAGATGAAGAAGAGATAATAAATGAGGCTAATGATAAAGATAAAAACTTTGATGCAAGTAAACCATTGTTTGGTCTTCCCTTAGCATCAAAAGATTTATTGGATGTAGTTGGTTTTCCAACTACTTGCGGTTTTCCTGGATATAAAGATAACTTTCCAAAAAAAAATTCTATAATCGTTGATCGTCAAATAGATGCTGGTGGAATCATGATTGGAAAAACAAATACAGCTGAATTAGGAGTTGGCGCACATACAGCAAACAGACTATTTGGAATAACGCCCAACATATATGGAAATACTCAATCATCAGGCGGATCAAGTGGTGGAGCTGGTGTAGCTGTTGCAGCAGAGCTACTACCGTTTGCAGATGGAACAGATATGATGGGCTCTTGCAGAACTCCTGCAGCCTATGCAAATGTTTATGGTTTCAGACCTACCCCAGGACTTCTGCCAGACCTTCGAACAAATGAAAAAAAAAAGAGTCTACCAATTATCTCAACGCCAGGATGTCTTGCAAGAACACCTGAAGATATGTCTATTCTTTTAGATGTTATAGTTGGAGAAAGTAAAGAAGATTCAATTTCTTTTAGTTTAAATACTTCATTTAGAAATACTAATTTAAATGATCAAGAATTTTCAAAGATAAAAATTGGATGGTTATCTGATATGAATGGTAAATATCAATATGATCCTGAGTTAGTTGAAATATGTAGCAAACAATTAAATAATCTTGAAAAGCATAAAGTTTCAATTGAATATTTAAAACCAAAAATAGACGCCAATAAGTTATGGAATTGCTGGGGTACATTGCGAGCCAAAAGTATTTATGAAGATATTAATGAGGAAATTATTTCAATGAATATTAAAGATGTTAATGAAATGACGCCACAGGCGATATGGGAATACAAAAAAGGCATTAAGCTCACAGATGAAGATGTAAAATTAGCTCTTAATTCAAGAATTGAATTATCAAATGATGTAAATAGTTTATTTGGTAGCTTTGATTTTTTAGCTTTACCATCTCAACAATCATTCCCTTTTGATAAAAATTTAAGACACCCTGAAAAAATTAATGACCAAGTAATGGATACTTACCATAGATGGATTGAAATACATATATTTGCTAGTCTTTTTTACTTACCATCGATTTCATTGCCAATTGGGTTTAATAAAGATGGATTTCCAATTGGTATTCAAATTATAGCTAAACATAAAGAAGATTTAAAAGTTATATCTTTTGCAAAAAGATATGAGGAAATCTTTAATTTTTCTAATCACAAACCAAAACTAAATTAATGGTCAGACACAAACATCATTTTAAAATAGCTTTTGCATTAGCTATAGCTGCTGGGTCATGGGGAGTATATTGGCTTCCTCAAAGAATTTTAGAAGATGGCGGCTTAACTGGAGGTTGGGGAACTATTTCTCAAATGATGATAGGAATTATATTGCTTACACCTTTATCTTTATGGAGAAAATATAAAGGTCGAACATCAGGATTAGAAATTCCATTTATTGGTTTCTTAACTGGTAGTGGTTTTATTTGTTACGCTTTAAGTTTTTTATTAACAGATGTTGTCCGTGCATTGATTATGTTTTACATGATACCTATCTGGACCACCATATTTGAGATATATTTTTTAAAGAAAAGACCTGGTTTAGAGAGAGTTTTAACTTTAAGTTTAGCACTTGGAGGTTTGTGGGTTGTTTTTAGCCAATCTAATATCATACCATTACCACAAAATGCAGGTGATTGGTTGGCGTTAGTAGGAGGTGTGCTTTTTGGAGCCGGCTTAGTACGTTTAGAAATTACAAAAACAGATGGTGTTTTCCCAGTAATATTTTCATTTTTTGTTTATGGAACAATATTTAATATTTTTGCTGGCTTTATTTTAAAAGATTATCTAGGACCAATGCCACCCATTGAGGCTTTTTCATCAATGTTTACTTTTTTAGTTCTTATTTCAGTATTTTATTTTATTCCAACAGGGGTAGTTATCATGTGGTCACCCTCAGTTTTAGGAGCAGGTCTTTGCGCAATATTATACTTAAGCGAAGTAGTTGTTGGAGTTATATCAGCAGGAATTTTAACAGATGAAACATTTGGTTGGCGAGAAGTTGTAGGTAGTGCAATGATTGTTTTAGGAGGAATTTTAGCAGTAGTGCTCGCCCCAAAAGATGAAAAATAAATGCTTTTTAAGGAAAAGTTAAAATCAAAATCAAAAATATTTTTAGATGGAGGAAATGGATCAGAAATAGCCTCTCTTGGGGGTGAAATGTCTCCTGCTTTTTCTGCCTTAGCCTCAATAATATCTCCAGAAATAGTAATTAAAGTACATGAAAAGTTTATTGATGCAGGTTCCGATTTGATTACAGCAAATACTTTTAGTTCAACCAAACATAATCTTGAAAGTATTAATCGTGGAGCAGAAACTAAAAAATTTATTAAACAATCAGTCAAATTAGCTAGACAGGCAATAATAAACAAAGGTAAAGAAAATAAAATTGGGGTTGCTGGAAGTTTATCAAATTTTTTTTCATTAAAGGAAAATGAATTTGTGCCAAATCCTAGGTACATACCTTCTTTTAATCAAGAGGAACAAAATTATAAAGAAGCTGCTAAAATTTTAAAAGAGGAGGGAGCAGATATTTTAATTTTAGAAATGTTACTTGATATTGATCATTCAAAAATTTTATTGAATGCTGCTTTAGAAACTGGGTTACCAGTTTGGGTTGGGCTAAGTTGTTGTATAAGCAAATTTGATAACAGTGTTATTGGTAGAAATTTTAGTGCGGAAAAAGAAAATTCGTTAATTTATGATGAAACCAAATATAAAGAGCAACCAAAATTTATACCTGATGATAAAATTGTACTTTTAGAAGATATTGTAAAGTCACTTACTAGCATAGGTGGAGATGTTTATGGCATCATGCATACCTGGTTGGTCGACTCTTTTGAAGGATTGCAAGTAATTAAAAATAATTGGAATGGTCCGATGATGTTATATCCTGAGATACATAAGTTTGATACAAAGTCTCATAAAGCAATTGTGACTTCTTCCGAAGAAGAATTTGCTTATGAATGTGAAAAGTTAATTGATAACCAAATTCAAATCATTGGGGGATGCTGCGGTGTTACAGATAAACATCTAAAAAAATTAATTGAAAGATATTCTTAATTCAATATTTTTTATTAACTAAATCTATCAGCATATTAATCATATCAGTTTTATAACTTTCTTTCGTTGCTGATTTTGTCTCTAGAACAGAAAAAAAGGCTGCTACATTTCCAGTTTTAAAGTTTGTTGCAAGAAACTGACCACCATATCCTGAATGCCCAATCATGTTGCCTGAAACCATTGTAGAATTTGAATAATATAAATATTTGTCCTTAGATAAATCCATATATTTTGGACCTACATTATCAATTGTTTTATTAAAAAATGATGAAGATCCAACTTTTCTATTTTCAACACCCATACCTTTTCTTGCAAAAAGTAAACCCATTCGTAAAAAATCTCTTGTAATTAAGCAACCACCCCCAGACATCCATGGCATACCATATCTATCTGATGCAATATATAATCCATCTTCAAATCCTGCAGCCTCAACTGCAGATAAAACCCAATCTCTTAAAGTTCTACCACTAACTTTTTCTATTATTAATCCAACTACATCTGTATTTGCGGATTTATAAAAAGCATATTCAGAATTATTAATCAAACTTTTATTTTTTGATTTTTTAATTGTATTTAAATATTCCTCCTGGCTTAGATGAATTTTAAGATTTTTAGGCAGTCTCCATCCCCCAACAGGTTCGTGTAAAAACGAAGATGAGTATGACTTGGTATAATCTTCAGTATAAGAGTTTATAATATTCATGTTTAAGACATCTTGGATTTTTGCGTTTGCATAGCCACTTCCAATTTTTGGTAAATAGTAAGAAACTTTTTTATTAAGATCTATTAATCCTTTAGTAATCAATTCTCCAGTAAATAAATTAACGAACATTTTTGTAATTGACATAATTGTTTGAGGTTGATTTTTTTTAAAATCTTTAGCGTATTTTTCAAATAATATGTCTTGATGATTGCCTACAATTAAAGAACAAAAAGATTTATTTTTAGTCATCTTCTTAACTAGAGGAAGCTTACCGATAGTTTTATTTGGTTTAGACTTTAATTTTAGAACTAAGTCAGATCTTAAAAAAATACTGTATCTATTAATTTTATGTAAATTTCTATAACCTAACCTTCTTGTTTTAGGAATGTTCCATAAGGCCTTGTTATCTTTAACTGTTGTTAATTCTGGATTTCTGACAGAGACTAATTTTTTTTTCTTCAATATTTTAATGATTTTTTTTGTTCGTACTTTTGGTGATAATCTTCGGCTTTACAATAATTTTTTTCTTTTGATACTTTAGTCGAAACTTTTCCATCTAATTTGCTGTTGACTTCGTTTAAAACTTTTTCTGCAATTAGCTTTTCCTCTTCTGTGCTATAAAATATTTCAGAACGATACTGAATTCCAACATATGTGCCTTGTCTATTTACCTGAGTTGAGTCGTGCAATTCAAAAAATAAATTGACCATGTCTTCATATGACTTTTCTTTTTCATCATATTCAACTTTGACCACTTCTATATGCCCTGTATCTCCACCACAAACTGCTTTGTATGTAACATTTGGCTCATCTCCACCACAGTAGCCACATTCTGTTGAGACTATACCTTTTATACCTTCATACTTTTTTTCATCCCAAAAGCAGCCAATACCGCCGATAAATGTTTTCATAATACCTAAAATATACTTTAGTTTTTTAAAATTGAAATTGCTTTTATTTCATCTACACCGATCCCACAGCATCCACCTATAATCTGAGCTCCATTTTTAATCCATGACCTAACTTCATTTAAATACCCAGTTGGCGTCATATCATCTACAAATCGCCAATGTGGTTTTTCATAATAACCTTTATTAGGATATGCTCCAACTACCCCATCATAATTTTTCTTTGCAGCTTGAATTGCTTGACCCGTAATATTTATATCTGAATGAGCAACTAAAATTGGACCATCGTGTAATTTTTTAAAATTTTTTATGGATGTCTCAAAGTTTTCATAGACATGTGTATCAGAATCAATTGTATCATTGTATCCAAGCATTATATTTTTTTGATCATCCATTACACAAGATACTGATAACCAAACAGGTATATTTACTTTTGTTGAACAATTTAACATTGCTTCAACTATGTCAGCTTGTGAAGACATAGCTTCTAAAATAATTAAGTCTACTCCAGCGTCAGATAAAATTCTTAGTTGTTCATGAAAACCAGGTATCATTGCTTTGATACCAAGTTTATAAAAGTTTCCAAAAGTTGATACACTTCCAGCTAATGTAGTTTCTTTGTTAGTACTTTCTATTGCTTCTCTTGCAACCTTAACACTTTTTTGATTGAATTTTTCTATTGAGTTTTCATAACCGTACTGTCTCATTGATATTGGAGTAGTACTATAAGTATTAGTTGTAATTACATCGGCTCCCGCATTTATATAATCCTCATGTACTTTTCTAACTAATTCAGGATGATCAACAGAACACTTTCCGCACCACATATGCTTATCCATTTCAGCACCATTTTTTTCTAGTTCTGCACCCATGCCTCCATCTAAAATAATGATTTTATTGTTTTCTAATTTTGTCTTGATAGAGTCGTATGACATAAACTTTATTCTTTATTATTTGTAAAGGCGCAAATTTTATTTCCATCTAAATCACGAAGATAAGAATAATAAACTCCAGAGCCTTCTGGTCTTTCACCACCAGATCCCTCACTAGTTCCACCTGCTTTTAAACCTATTTCATGAAATTTATCTACGTTAGATCTTGATGAAGTTAAAAATGTGATCTGCGTTCCATTTCCAAAGGTAGCATCTTTTTTATTGAAAGGTTTGGTGACGTAAAACTCAATATCTTTGGTCCCTTTTGCTCCATATGCAGCATAATCATCTTCTATTGTCTCGTTTCTATCTAAACCAATTACTTCTAAAACCTTATCATAAAAATTAATAGCATCATTTAAATTATTAGTGCCTACCATCACATAACCAATCATATAAACCTTTTAACTAATTCTGATTATAAGTTATTTAAACTATTAATTCCAACCGGTAATTGCTTTAACTTCTAAAAATTCAGTAAAACCCCAGACACCACCTTCACGACCATTACCAGATTGTTTATAACCACCAAACGGCATTCCAGTATCTGTGGCTTGACCATTGATATAAACTGTTCCAGCTTTTACTTTTCTAGCAACCCTTTTTGCTTTTTCTTTATCTTCAGTTTGTAGATAATTACCAAGTCCATAAGATGTATCATTTGTAATTGCTATTGCCTCTTCCTCAGTTTCAAA
The DNA here is from genome assembly GCA_902567045.1 of uncultured Pelagibacteraceae bacterium. Taxonomy (GTDB): domain Bacteria; phylum Pseudomonadota; class Alphaproteobacteria; order Pelagibacterales; family Pelagibacteraceae; genus Pelagibacter. The sequence continues at coordinate 38,914 of CACFLJ010000007.1, read as the reverse complement.
TGGTATAATTGAAAGTACAGGTCCAAAAATTTCGGTTCTTGCAATTTTCATATCATTATTTACATCTGAAAAAATTGTTGGTTTAACAAAATAACCTTTGTTAAGTCCATTTGGTAAATCTGGTCCACCAGCAGCTAACGTTGCACCTTCTTTAATTCCTTCATTAATAAGATTAATAACTTTATCGTATTGTACTTTTGAAACTACAGGTCCAATGTGATCACCTTTTTTAGATGCAAGATCAACTTTAATTTTGTTTGCCTCATCAGCAGCCTCTTTAACTGCTCTTTCATAGATTGGTTTTTCAACCAACATCCTTGTTGGAGCATCACATGATTGCCCTGAGTTACTCATTATATTCCTCACACCATCTCTAACAGCATCAGGATATGAATCTGCGAAAACAATATTCCCACCTTTACCACCCAATTCAAGAGTTACTTTTTTTATAGTATCAGCTGCATTTTTTTGAATTAGTTTTCCAGCTCTTGTTGATCCTGTGAATGAGATCATATCAATGTCTGGATGACCAGACATGTGATTTCCAACAACTTCTCCATTTCCATTCACTAAATTAAAAACTCCAGCAGGAAAGCCAGCTTCGTCAATCATCTCAGCAAACAATACTGCTGACACTGGAGCAATTTCAGAAGGTTTTAATATCATTGTACATCCAGCAGCTAAAGCAGGAATAACTTTTAAAATGATTTGGTTCATTGGATAATTCCATGGCGTAATTAATCCACAAACTCCAATTGGTTCATATCTTATATGATTATTAGATCTAGGATCAAATTGATGTTCAAAATTAAAATCTTTTAAAATCTCAATGTTATTTCTACAAATATCAGCACCCATTTTAGTATGAGTTTCTGATGCAAAATCTAGAGGTGCACCCATTTCTTTAGACTGTGCCTCTACCATTTCGTCCCATCTTCTTTTATAAATTTCATCAAACTTTTCAAGTAAAGCTAATCTTTCTTCTTTTGTAGTTTCTCTCCAGGTCTCAAATGCAATTTTGGCAGCATTAATTGCTTTATCTGCATCTTCAGCAGAGCCTAAAGATATTATTGCAAAAGCTTCCTCAGTTGAGGGATTAATTACTTCAAAGTCATTTGGCTTAGTGGGAGAAACCCACTTTCCATTTATATAAAAATTTTTCTTTTCAATCATAAATTTATTGTAGCATAAAATTTAAATTTCATAACCTTTTTCTTCAGGCTCAATATCAGTTAACTCCTCGGGAAACCCTTCAGCTCTAAAATCAATTTTATTTAAATCTTCCATTCTTTTTACTATCATCGAGGACCAAGCTCTTGATCCATATTTTTTTTGACCATCCTTGAATATTTCAACAATTTTTGGAGAAATTTCTAAAGGTGTATTTAATTTTTTTGCTAGTTCATCAAATAGACCTGTATCTTTTAAAACGAGGTCCATCGTAAAATTTATATTATAAGAGCCATTTAAAATAACTTGGCTTTCAGTTTCATGAACAAATGAATTTCCTGATGACACAGCAATTCCTTTATATGTTTTTGCAAGATCTAGGTTTGATTTTTTGGCTACTGTCCATGCCTCCCCAAGGGCAACCAAATGTGTAGATGCTAAATAATTTGTAATTACTTTGAGAACAGAAGCAGTACCTAATTCTCCTGTATGTAATATTTTACGCCCCATTACAGTTAAAGCAGGCAATATCTTTTCAAATGCATCTCTTTCTCCACCAACAAATATTGCTATATTTCCTGACGCTGCTCTATGGCATCCACCACTTACTGGACCATCTAGAGGTATTGCCTTTTTTTCAATTACTTTTTTGCCAATCCTTTTTACCTCTGCCTCGTCAGTAGTACTCATTTCCAACCATATTTTGTTTTCAGAAATACCCTCTAGAATTCCGTTGTCCCCCTCCATCACTTCTGCACAAATTTCAGGAGAAGGAAGACAAGTTATTATTAAATCAACTTCCTCAGCCAGCTCTTTAGCAGAGTTTGCAACCTTAGCCCCCAAGCCTTCAAATTGTTTTGTTAAATTTTTATCTAAATCTCTAACTGTTAAATCAAATTTATTCCTCAACAAACTCCCAGCTAGTTTTCCTCCAACATTTCCCAAGCCAATAAATCCTATATTCATTAATTTACCTCCTCTTTCTTTTTATATAATATCATTATGACACCAAATATTATTACTAGTCCTCCAATAAATAATTCACTTGTTGGTTTCTCACCTAATAAAAAAATTGCTGCAAGCAAGCCAGTCGGTGGTATACCCATAGTCACTATGGGTAACACTTTATATAATGGATTATTTTTAAGAACATAATAAAAGCAGCCATAAGTTATAGGTTGCATAATAAACCCAATGTAAAATGCTATTAACCAATGATTAAATTTAGCAGTTGATAAATATGATATGGTATCACCTTCAATTACTGCAGAAATTAAAATTAAAGTGGGTCCAGAAAATAATGCAAGCCACGCAACTAAAGCCAAAGGATTAATTTCTTTACTCAAAGGTTTAACAATTACTTGGCCAAGCGCCCATATTGCTGAACCTAAAATTGTAAGAGCGATACCAAATATTTTTCCATCTAAATTAGGTGAACCAGTTAAAATATAAACTCCTATAAACGCGATTCCTATACCGATTAAAGCTCTTAAAGTTGGTTTCTCTTTCAACATGAAAAAAGCAAATATTACTCCAAATGGAACTTCTGTTTGTACTAATAATACTGCTGCTGATGCATCTATAAAATTTAAACCAGTATAGGTAATACTGTATTGCAAGGTGTTCGCTATAAACGAAGCGATAAAGATTTTTTTTAAGAAACCTTTTGGAATAGGAAACCACCAAATTAAAATAGAAGCAGCAAAAATAAATCTTAATCCCATTAGAAGTATTGGAGGAAAAGATTCAAAAGCAGGTTTGGCAATTACAAAACCAAGACCTAAAAAGATAGGAACAAGTGATGCAACTAGAGTATCTTTAAAATTCATTCAATTCATTTAATATTAATGATTATTCAAGAACTTATGATATATTCACTCTTTTAAAATATGAATTCAACAAAAATAGAACCAAAATATATAAGTAAATCAAATCCACGAGTTGGCCTTATTGCTCTTGCAAGTGATTTTATGATTGAAAGAGATTTTATAAATGTAATTAAAGATAGAGAAATTGATTTTTTTGTTAATAGAATAGAATGTTATAATCCTTTAACTAAGGAAAATCTGATCAAAATGTCAGATAAAGTAACCAGTGTAACAAAAGATATTTTACCAGATCAAGATATTGATTGCGTTGTCTACGGATGTACCTCTGGAACTATTGCAGCAGGTTATAACTCTATTAAGCAAAAGGTAAAAGCAGCTAAACCAATGGCTGAAGTTACAACACCAAGTACTGCAGCTATAAAAGCATTAAAAAAGTTAAATATTAAAAAGCTTTCACTATTTACCCCTTACAGCAAAAAACTTAATGAGGAGGTTATGGAATATTTTAGGTCTGAAGGTTTCGAAATAACATCTAATTCATACTTTGATATAGAAGCAGATTATGACATTGGAAAAGTTGACCAAAATTATTTGTATGATGTCTTGTCTAAAATAGATTTAAATGGAGCGGATGCATTATTTGTATCTTGTACAGCCCTGCCAGTATTACCAATAATTGATAAACTTGAGAAAAAACTTAACACCATTGTTTTATCAAGTAATCAGGCATTAATTTGGGATACTCTTGTCCAAATAAATAAAAATAACCTTGTAGAAGGTTTTGGTAAATTATTCAGATAGAAATTTATGTCATTTAATAAAGACGAATATAAACAAAGATTAAAAAAAGTTCAGTCGATGATGCAGGATAAAGGTATCGAACTATTGATTTCTCACGATACTAATAACATGAATTATTTAACTGGTTATGACGCCTGGTCTTTTTATTATGCACAGTGTGCTATTGTACATGTTAATGCTGATGAACCTTTATGTTTTGTAAGAGCTCAGGACTCAGGAGGTGCTTACATAAAAACGTATCTCAAAGATGAAAATATAATTGTGTATGATGAAAATTATATTCATACATGGCCAAAACATCCTTACGATTATTTAGTACAGATTATTAAAGACAGAAATTGGGATAAGCTTTCAATTGGAGTTGAGATGGACGCTCATTATTTCACTGCTTTTTGTTATGAAAAGATAAAACAAGGTTTACCAAATGCAAAAATAAAAGATTCAGAAAGATTAGTAAATTGGGCAAGATTTGCAAAATCTGATGCAGAAATTAATTACATGAAAACTGCTGCACTAATTTCAGAAAAAGGAATGAAGACTGCAATGGAGGTAATAAAACCGGGTGTCAGACAATGCGATGCAGTAGGTGACATACAAAAAACTTTATTTTACGGGACACCTGAGTTTGGAGGAGAGTATTCTAGTATCGCAACACTCTTACCAACTGGAAAAGGAACATCTGCATCTCATTTAACAGCAACCCAAGATAAGTTTGTTGAAGGCGAAGCGACAATCGTTGAGTTATCTGGAGTTTATAAAAGATATCATGCGCCAATGGCAAGAACAGTCTTACTTGGAAAACCTGATCAATTAAAAATAGACACGATGAACAAAACTATCGAAGCTCTTCAAGCTGGAATTGATGCTACAAAACCTGGGAATACAGCAAATGATGTAGCGCAAGCTTTTTGGGGTATTTTAGATAAATATGGAATAGAAAAAAAATCAAGAACTGGTTATTCAATTGGAATAGGTTACCCGCCAGATTGGGGTGAGCATACTCTTAATATATATAAAGGAGAAATGACTGAACTAGTACCTAATTCGTGTTTTCATATGATAGCTGTAATGCAATTTGGTGATTGGGGAGTTGAAGCATCGGAGGCTATAAGAGTTACTGACAAAGGATGTGAATTATTCTGCAATTTTCCAAAAGAGTTACACATTAAGAGTTAATTAATTGTTGCAAACAACCTAACTAAATGTTTTAAAAACTAACCTATGTCAAAAAAAGAAGATTTCGTAAAATTTGATAAAGTCGACAAAAGTTACGATGGAAAAGTATTAGTAGTTAAAGATTTGAATTTAGACATCGAAGAAGGTGAATTCGTAACAATGCTTGGACCCTCTGGTTCTGGAAAAACCACATGCTTGATGATGCTTGCTGGTTTTGAAACCCCAACTAATGGAGAAATTTATTTAGATAAAAATCCAATTTCAAATATTCCTCCACACAAAAGAGGTATTGGAATGGTTTTTCAAAATTATGCTTTGTTTCCTCATATGACAGTTTTTGAAAATTTGGCTTTCCCTTTAAGAGTAAGAAAAATTTCAAAAGATGATATAGATAAAAAAGTTGAAAAGGCATTATCTATGGTTTCATTGTCAGGATTTGGAAACCGTATGCCAGGACAACTTTCAGGAGGTCAACAACAGAGAGTAGCCGTAGCAAGAGCATTGGTATTTGATCCATCAGTAGTTTTAATGGACGAACCTTTGGGTGCTTTAGATAAAAATTTAAGAGAAAGTATGCAGTACGAAATTAAACATATTCATGAAAGCATTGGTGTAACCGTTGTCTATGTTACACACGACCAAGGTGAAGCATTAACTATGTCAAACAGAATAGCAGTATTTAACGATGGTAAAGTTCAACAACTCTCGAGTCCAGATAAGTTATACGAAGAACCTGTAAATTCTTTCGTTGCAGAGTTTATTGGAGAGAATAATACTTTTGCTGGAGAAATTTCAGATATATCAAATGGATCCTGTAAAGTTAAACTAGATAAAGGTGAAATAATTGCAAATCCAATTTCAGTTAGATCTGTTGGAGAAAAAACTACAGTTTCAATTAGGCCTGAAAGAGCACTGATCAACCCTAAAGATAAAATGGATAACAATCAAAAAGGTATAATAGAAGAGGTTATATATCATGGTGACCACACAAGAGTAAGATTGAATTTACTTGGTAACTCTGAATTTATTTTAAAAGTTCCAAATAGTTCTCAAAATTTAGATATTAAATTAGGTAACGAGATTAATATTGGCTGGAATAGTCATGATGCAAGAGCATTAGACCCAAAATAAGCTAAATTATTACAAAATTGTTAAAATCCCCTGTTGACTCTCTTTTCCTATGTTGCTGTACTTCGTTTTTTATAAAAAAAACGTTTAAACGGAGGATAAATGAAAAAATTAAGTAAATTATTACTTGCCGTAACTTTTGCTATCTCAGTATCTTCATCAGCATTTGCAGTAGTTGTTGCATCATGGGGTGGAGCTTACACAGAAAGTCAAAAGCTAGGATATGGTGATCCAACTGCAAAAGCATTGGGTATACCAATAGAGTGGGTTGATTATTCTGGTGGATTATCAGAGATCAAAGCTCAAAAAGAAGCAGGAGCGATTACATGGGATATTATAGATGTATTTGCTTACGATACTATCAATGGTTGTGATGAAGGTATTTTTGTTGAATTTGATTTTGACAAAGACTTTCCACCAGCTCCAGATGGTACACCAGCAAGTGAAGACTTCTTCACAGATATGCCTAGTAAATGCGCAGTAGGAAACATCTTATATTCTTGGAACTATGCTTACAACAGCGACTTGCTAAAAAGCACACCAAAAACTATTAAAGATTTCTTTAATACACAAAGATTTCCAGGAAAAAGAGCTATTTACAAAAGTGCTCTTACAAACCTAGAAATTGCTTTAGCAGCTGATGGTGTAAAAATGGGTAAAGGTGGAGAATTTATATATAAAAAATTAGAAGATCCAGCTTATGTAACTAGAGCTATGAACAAAATTAAAGCACTTTGCGAAGATCCAAAAGGTGGATGTGTATTTTGGTCAGCAGGTGCTCAACCACCAGAATTATTAATGAGTGGTGAAGTTGTAATGGCAACTGGTTGGAATGGTAGATTTTTCAATGCAGCAATAGGAGAAGGTGCTCCAATAGTTCAAGTTTGGGACGGACAAGGTCTTGACTATGAATATTTTGCATTAGTTAAAGGTGGACCAAACGAAGCGGATGCTAAAAAAGCTTTAGCAATGATGACAAATACTGAAATGTTAGCAGGAAGTGCAAAATATATTGCATATGCTCCATGGAGAAAATCATCAATTGCAGTTATGGAAGCAGGAGAGCCTTGGTATAAAGATGGAAAAACTAACATGGTTCCACATATGCCAACTGCACCAGCTAACCTTAAAAAATACTTCTTAGTGAACGCTGAGTACTGGGCTGATAATGGTACAGAACTTGGTGAACAGTGGGAAGCTATGAAAGCTAGTATTAAATAATTAGAGTTTTAAACACTTTAATTTTATATTATATTTAGGGCGGTTACTACAACCGCCCTTTTTTTATGAGCTCAGAACAAAAAATATTATCAACAGATGGAATTCCCTTAGAGGAAAGCCTCAAGCAAGCAGAAAAAAAAAATAAAATAAAAGCCTTTCTGTTAGTAACGCCATTACTCTTATTTCTAATTATTACTTACATAATTCCTATCGCAGACATGTTCTCTAGAAGTATAGACGACAAAATGGTCACAAACATGCTTCCCAAAACATACAAAGCAATGGAGCAATGGGATGGTAAAGAGCTTCCACCCGAAGAAGTGTTTAAAGCTTTTTATTTAGATTACAAAATTTTAGTTGAGAATAAGACAGCAGGAAAGCTACAAACCCAACTAAATTATGAGAAAAATGGCTTTAAGAGTGTCCTTAAAAAATTAGCTAGAAAGCAAAAGAAATTTGAGGAAGGAAACTATAAAGAGCAAATTATGAAAGTTCATAAAAGGTGGAGAAATGTTGATTATTGGAGAGCAATCAAAAGAAGAGCTCCAGCTTACACCTATTCTAAATATTTGAAGGGTGTTGACATGTACTCAAATGAAGATGGAAAAATTGTACAAGTAGCTGAAGACAGAAGAATTCATAGAATTTTATGGTCTAGAACATTAGAGGTAGCTTTTTTTGTAACTCTTTTTTGTTTTTTAATGGCTTATCCAATTGCACATTTATTAGCAACTCTTCCAATGAAGTATAGTAACTTACTCATGATTTGTGTACTGCTTCCATTTTGGACTTCACTACTTGTGAGAACTGCCAGTTGGATGATTTTGTTACAACAACAAGGACTGGTAAACGACTTTTTTGTATGGATCGGTCTTGTTACAGACGATAACAGGCCAGAGATGATGTACAATAAAACAGGGACTTATGTTGCTATGACACAAATACTTTTACCATTTATGGTATTACCTTTGTATAGTGTTATGAAAACAATCTCTCCAAGTTTGATGAGAGCTGGAAAATCTTTAGGCGCAACTCCTGGTGTAGCTTTTTTTAAAATTTATTTTCCACTTACAATACCAGGAATTGGAGCAGGCTGCTTATTAGTTTTTATACTTGCAATTGGTTATTACATAACCCCAGCTCTAGTAGGAGGAGCATCTGGAACACTTATAAGTAATCAGATAGCTTATCATATGAAAAGTACTTTAGATTGGAGTTTTGCTTCTGCAATGGGACTAATGTTATTGACAGGAGTGTTAGTTATTTATTGGATTTATAACAAACTTGTTGGAGTTGATAATATCAAATTAGGTTAAATATGGCTTTACCAAAATATACAGAACCTCATTATAGAATATGGCATTATTTTTATCTTTTTATTTGTGGATGTGTATTTTTCTTTTTAATCGCTCCTTTATTTGTAATTTTTCCATTATCTTTTAACGCTGAGGAATTTTTAGTATTTACAGATGGAATGAAGAGACTAGACCCGGATGCTTTTTCTACCAGATGGTACAAAGATATGGTCTATGGAACTAAAAACCCTTGGGGCTTAGCTGCAAAAAATAGTTTTATAATTGCAATATTTGCAACCATTGGTTCAATTATACTTGGAACATTAGCTGCTTTAGGTTTGAGTAGCAGACATATGCCTTACAAAGGTTTGATAATGGCAACTTTAATATCTCCAATGATCGTTCCTTTAATTATTTCAGGTGTCGCAATTTTCTTTTTCATGGCGAAAGTAGGATTGGCTGCCACACACTTAGGTATAATTTTAGCACATATCATACTGGGAACTCCATTTGTCGTAATCACAGTCACTGCAACACTTTCAGGTTTTGACCATAGCATAACTCGAGCTGCATCTAGTTTAGGTAGCAATCCTTTTAATACATTTATGAAAATTACCTTACCACTAATACTACCTGGTGTTATTTCTGGCGGTTTATTTGCATTTGTTACATCTTTCGATGAAGTAGTGGTTGTATTATTCTTAGCTGGCTTAGATAATACTACAATACCAGTTCAAATGTGGACTGGTCTTAGAGAACAACTTAGTCCCACAATTTTAGCTGTAGCAACATGTTTAATTGTTTTATCAATATTAATTTTAGTTACAGCTGAGCTTTTAAGAAGAAGATCTGAAAGATTAAGAGGAATAAATAGATAGTTTAGTTTACAGACTCGATTACTGTAGCAATTCCCATACCTAACCCAATACATTGAGTAGATAAAGCATACTTTTTATTTTCTCTTTGAAGTAATTCAGCAGCCTTACCTGTAATTCTTGCGCCTGTTGCTCCAAGAGGATGGCCAAGGGCAAGTGCTCCACCATCTAAATTAACTTTATCTTTGTCTATACCTAAATCTTTAATACACGCTAAGGATTGTGAAGCGAAAGCCTCATTTAATTCAACAATATCAACTTTATCCGCTGACAAATTAGCTCTCTCCAAAGCTTTTCTTGATGCTCCAATTGGACCTAATCCCATATAGTCAGGGTCACAACCTTGTACTGCTGTAGACACAATTCTTCCCAAAATATTTAAATTATTTTCTTTTGCATAATTTTCTTCGCAAATTAATGTTGCAGCTGCACCATCGGTCAAAGGTGAAGAAGTTGCTGCTGTAACAGTACCATTTTCATCAAATGCAAGTTTTAATCCATCTAATTTTTCCATTGTGCTACCTGGTCTAATATTTCCATCGGTATCACAATCTCCAATAGATACTATTTCATTTTTAAATTTTCCTTTTGTTTGAGCTTCATGTGCTTTTTGATGACTTGAGATCGCAAACTCCTGTTGTTCACTTCTTGAGATATCATATTTCTTAGCAACATTTTCAGCAGTAGTCCCCATTGAAAAATACACATGAGGATTATCATTTTTATTTTCAGGATAAGGTATCGGGTCAAATCCTGTATTAACTCTGGTCATACTTTCAACTCCTCCACATATAAATACTTTTCCTGCACCTAATGAAATTTTACCTGCAGCGATATGAATAGCTTCCATTGAAGAACCACACCATCTATCAACTGTCATTCCTGAAGTTTTGACATCCATATTAGTCAAAAATGTTGTTAGCTTTCCAATATTAAATGACTGCTCTCCAGTTTGGAATGCGCAACCTACAACAATATCCTCAATATCCTCTTTTTTAACATTGGATTTAGAAACTAAATTTTTAATCACCTCTGCTAATAAATTTACTGGCTTAATATCAATGAGCGCACCTTTTCTTGCCATCGTGAAAGGTGATCTTGAGAAGCCGGCAATAACAGGTTTAAACATAATGATAAATATAAGGTTAATCTGGAAATGGTAAAGAAGTTATAATGCCTTTTCTGTTTTTTCCATTGAAAGTATTTACAAAAACTTCATTTCCAATTTCCCAGTAATCTTTCAAAATCATAGAAAGACCTATATTCTTTTTAAATCTTGGAGAATAAATTCCAGAAGCAATTTGGCCAATTTTTGTATTATCTTTTGAATATACTGGAAGGGGCACCCCCGTTGGCTTGCATGGGTCTCCATCAAACAATATTCCTCTCATTTTTTGAGCTATTCCATCTGATTGGATCTTTCTTAAAGCTTCTTTACCTATAAAATCATGATCATCTTCCTGTTTGCAATATTTTTCAAGATTACACTCCAATGGATTATTTTCTCTTGTAAAATCATTTCCATAGGACATCAAACCAGCCTCAATTCTATCAATTAAATTTGGGCATCCTGGAGAAATATTAAATTTTTGTCCATTCTCCCACACGGTATCCCAAAGTTTTTCTCCAAGCTCTATTTCATTAAAGTGCGTTTCAAATCCTTTAAAATATATTTCAAAACCATCTTGTTTACTATATCCCGATCTAGCAATAATTTGTTTGGTTCCTAAAAAATCAAATACTTTAAAATTAAAAAATTTTAATTTTTTTATATCCTCACCAAAAATTGAAATTAAAAGATCTTCAGATTTAGGACCCTGAATAGCTAGTGGATAAACATCTGGTTCAATAATTTCTACATTTAATTTTGATCCTAATGCAATACCTTTTGCCCAAAGTAAAATATCTGAATCTGCAATTGAAATCCAAAACATATCATCATCTAGCTTTAATAAAACTGGATCGTTAATCATACCGGCTGTTTCATCAATTATTGGAATATAAAAACATTTACCGGTTTCCATTTTTTTTATAGATCGGGGTGTCATTTTTTGTACAAGTTTTTCAGCATCTGGACCTGTAATTTGTACTTGTCTTTGACAAGACACATCCCAAACTTGAACATTTTCTCTTAAATGCCAGTAATCTTCTTCAACGGTATTTTTAAAACCTTTTGGCAGTAGCATATGATTAACTACAGTAAAATCTGACACACCACATTCCTCTACTTTATTTGTAAATGGAGTACGTCTGATACGTCTAGACATATTTAATTTTATATTTTTTTGAGGAATTAAATTTTCTTTACTCATTTTATTTAGACCACCAAACTGTATAGCTATTTTTAGAAATTATAATTGGGATATGATATTTTTTATTTTGATCTTCCATTTTAAATTTAATGTTAATTTCTGAAACTATTTTTTTTTCTGAAAAATAATTGCCAGTTTTACAAACCATTTCGTAATCACACTTGCAGTCGTCTTTACTTAATTCAAATTCTTGAAGTATTCGACCACCTTCATCAGATTTAGTTTCAAAAAAAACTTTTTTTTCTCCACTTTCATAAACTTGATAAATAATTACATCAACATTTGCAGCGTGCGAGCCATTTGTTGCATCTAATAAATGAGAAGAGAAAGTTGCCACAATTATTCTATTGATGATTTCTCTCTTTTACTTGCAACTGCAGAGACTATTGGGCTTAATACAGGTTTTGCTTTAACATTTACGCATGCTGGTTTTCCACTTTCTAAAGCTCTTTTAAGTGCTGGGCCTAATTCTTCTCTTTTATTAACTAATTCTCCATGTCCTCCAAAACCCTCAAATATCTTATGAAATGGTATATCACGAAAATCAGTTCCTACACTTTTTCCACTTTTAAATAACCTTTCTTGTTGTTGGCCAATTGAAGCAAGACCCCCGTTATTATCGATTACAACAGTAATAGGTTTTTTTTCATAAAATACACTTTCAATAGACATACCTCCTGATAAAAACGCACCATCTCCACTAATCAGAACTACATTTGAATCTGGACTGTGGTTTTTAGCAGATAAAGCGAATGAAACCCCTACACCTAACATGCTAAAAGTTCCAGGATGTAATATTCCTTTTAATTTTTTTCCTTTAGCACCCGCGATATTGATTGCAATCTCTGACCAAAAATGAGTGTTTCCTCCATCGATAACAAGCCAATCATTTTCACCCATTGCATCTTGAACATCCAATGAAAGTTGTAGAGGGTGAATTTTTCCTCCATTTTTTTTAGATGCTTCAGCTTCAATTTCTAAATCTTTTAATGATTTATCTACCCATTCTTTCTTCTTTTTTTTATTCTCTTCAAACCAATTTGTATTTAAAGACCACTTATTATTTTTTTTTAAGTTGGATAATGTATCTAAAAAAACACCAGGATCACTTAGTAAACTAAAATCTGCAGCTCTATTAAGTTCTAATTCTTCATGTGAACCATTCACACAAACTAATTTTGTTGTTTCTGGTATAAAAGGTGGATTTCCAAAATTTAGTTGATTATCTAATCGTGCTCCAACTACAAGAACCAGATCTGAATTTTGTAATGCAAATTCTGAAGGAGGATATTGATGTATATCAGCTAAGCCCATATAAGCGTTAGCTTCTTCTCCTAATAATTTTTGATGATATGGGACATTAAAAATTGGTATATTTAAATTATTACCTGCTGCCTCAAGATTTTTTTCTGAATGTGACCACCAAACACCGTGTCCACCAATGATAACTGGTTTTTTTGAATTACAAGCAAGTTCTAAGACTTCTGAAAGTGCCTTTGGATCCGGCCACGCTTTGGCTATAGGTTTTGCTTTTTGAGAATATGGTCTTTCTTCTAAACCAACTTCCTCTTCAAAAGATGAAAACATTATATCAACTGGAAGACTAAGATGTACAGCGCCAGGATATCCATTAGTTGCAATATGATATGCTTTGTCTACAAATTCTCTTATTCTAGTTCCATCAGTAATACTTGCGCTGTATTTAGTTAAAGGGGCTGCAATTGAAACATCGTCAATTTCTTTAAAACCACCTGAACCTTGTCTTTTAAGACTGCTAGATCCTGTAATGTAAATAATGGGACTTCTCTCACCCCAAGCTTCCATCATTGAAGGGACAGCATTTGTAAATCCTTCGGGTCCAACTAAACATACCGATGGTTTACGAGTGATTCTTGTATTACCATCTGCTAAATGACCTGCAATCTGCTCATGAGGAGTGTTTATGACTTCAATTTGGCATTCGGCAAAACCTTCAATTGCAGGATTGCAAAAACCTCCCGAAAGGGTGAAAACTTTGCTAATTCCTTTGTCTTTTAGAGCTCTCGCAAGTAATGCTCCACCTCTAATTTTGTTTTCACTCATTTAGTAATTTACCTTATTTACAGTACTATCTATTACTATATTAGAAGTTACATCATTAATATCGTTTAATCCTACTAACCCAAGTGTTGTGCTGGCTTCTTCTTTGATTATTTCCACAATTCTCCTTAATCCCTTTTTTCCATCAGCTCCCATTGCATACATCACGGGTCTACCAATCATTGCATAATCAGCACCAAATGCAAGTGCTCTTACAATATCACTTCCACTTCTTATTCCACTATCAAAAATTAAAGGAAAATCGTTTCCTACTGATTTTCTGATTAGTGGAAGCATATTTATAGCTGCTGTAGCACTATCTAATTGTCTACCACCATGATTTGAAACTTGAATTGCATCTGCACCAGCTTCTTTTATTTGTTTTGCATCATCAGGAGACATTACTCCTTTAATTATAAGTTTACCCTTCCATTTATCTCTTACTCTTTTAAGTGTATCCCAATCTGTAGAGCCTCTACTTTCTTTTCTTTTAAAAATACCATCTCCACTTTTAGATGTAACATAGTTCATTGGTTTAGGAATGCCGCTTAGCAAAGTCGATAAAGACCAAGTAGGATGAGTTGCAAAATCAAAAAATTGTTTTGGACCAATCTTGAAAGGGTAGGAGAAACCATTTTTATCATCTCTAGTTCGTCTGGATAGTACTGGGACATCCACAGTTAATATTGCAACTTCGTATCCTGTATTCTTAGCTCTATCTAAAAGTTCCATAACAAAATTTTCATCCTGAAATATATACAGCTGCATCCATGAGTGACCTTCTGAAAGTTCATACATTTTTTCTAAAGTTGTTGTAGAAGCCATAGAAACACAAGTAGGTATATTGTTTCTCGCACTTTCAGCTGCTAACATAGAGTCTGCCCCAGGCCATGATAAATTAGTCATTCCCATTGGAGCAAAACCAAATGGAAAATCAAATTCATACCCTAATACTTTTTTTTTAAGAGATCTTTTTTCAACATTTCTTAAAACTTTAGGTTCAAGTCTAATTTGATCTAAAGCTCTGCTATTTATTTCTGCTAATTTTTCATCTCCTGATGCACCATCAATAAAATCAAAAACTAATTTAGGTAGACGTTTACGTGACAGTTCCCTTGCATCTTTAATGCTAAAAATTTTTTGACTTGGTAAAATATTATCACTCATTATTAATTTTAATATATTCTTTTAAATTAATTTGTTTATTTTGATTAACAAAATAAGCATTATGACTTTCTCTGGAAGAATAAACCTCAGTTGGTTTTCCGTCAATAAAAAGTACTGCAACTCCATCATCTACAGCTACACCACTAGGTAAAGTTTTATTTTTTATATTTTCTCTGTATTTTTCTGCTCTTTTTGCATCTGAATAATGTGGAGTAAAACTTCCAGATATAAGCCCTATGCCACGTAATGGTTTGAAGCCAGGTCCATCTGAGTCTGTCAGAAAATAATCAAACCAACATGCAGCCCCAGCACTTACACCAGAAAGAATTATTCCTGAATAATAAATTTCTTTAAAAATTTCAAATAAATTATTTTTTTTCCATAAATCGAGCACGAATTTAGTATTTCCTCCACCAACATAAATAGCATCTAAATTTGAAATCCAGTTTTCAAAACCCTTAACGCTGGAGACAAGATTGAAATGAGAAACTTTAAAGTTAGTATTTTTAAATCTTTTATAGAATAGTTCAGTTTTTCTGGAATCATCATTACTAGCAGTTGGTAAAAATCCTATAGAGCAGTTTTTTTTACTAATTTGATCTAAAAAAAATTGATCTAAATCGCTATCTTCATTATGAGTGAAACCTCCACCTCCAATTGCTATTATTTGTTTTTTACTCTTCACAAACTAAAGCTTTTTAATTTTTGGTTTTAATGCCAGGCCAAGGATTTGGCTGTTTAGGAATATTCCTATTTATACCTCTAACAATTTCTCCTTTTGCATCATACATTGGCAATTTACAGATTTCTCCTTTATGTACTTTTCCATCAGTGCATTTAACATCTACAACATCTCCTGGGCCATTTTCATTATTATCAAGGTGAACGATACCAACACCACAAATTTGATATGGTGACCAGGTGCTTGAGGTGATCCTGCCAATATTTTTTTCATTAATTTTGATACTTTCTCCTTTGAGAGCTGTTCCATCTACTACTCTAATGCCCCATGTCTTACATTTTCTATCTGATTTCATTAGAGCTTCTTTTCCAATAAAATCCTCTTTATCAAAATTTATAAATCGTCCAAGGCCAACTGAAAATGGATCTGTTTTTTTTGAAAAGTCTTGTCCTGCAGATAGTAGTCCTGCCTCAATTCTTCTACATCTAAAACCCGGAGTGGCTACTAAAATCATACCTAATTTTTTTCCCTCTTCAAGAATGTAATCTCCAATTTTTTCAGTTTCATTTTCGGGTCTGAAATAAATTTCCCAACCTAGCTCATTTGTAAAACCACTTCGACTTACAATTACTTTTTGATCTAAGATTTGTAATTCTTTCCAATCAAAATATTTCCAGTCATTTTCAGAAAATCTATCTGCAATATTTTCTAATAGTTTCATTGATAAAGGACCTTGTATTTGACTTACCCATACCTCAGGATCTTTTATTTCAACATCCATATTTTTAGAGTGAGCTTTGTACCAAGAAAAAAGATCCCCATCTGCTTGAGCAAACCAGTATTTATCTTCGTCAATTTTTAATAGAACTCCATCTGTAATCATTCCTCCATCATGATAACAAGCAAACTGATAAGAGCATCTTCCTTTTGATATTTTAGATACATCTCTTGGAAATATTTTTTGTAATAACTTTAATGAATCTGGACCAGATATTTCAAATGGATGTTCACCAGTATGTCTAAATATTATTTCTTGCCTTCCTTTCCAATACATTTCTTCAGGACTAACATTTGACAATTTCTCAAGTGTTAATCTTCCTGCATAATTAGAATATTCAGGGTCATATGGCAGCTCTTGGTATGTTAGTGGATGAACTTGAATTGACCTTGCGAGCTCCAAAGAGTTAGAATTTTCAAGGCTAACAGGTTTAACTGTAAACCTATATTTATTGATTAAATCTTTCATTATTGTTTTTTAAATAATCAAAATACATCAATAAAACAAATAAAAAAGAACCATTTTCACTGTTGCTATATAAGTTGCTAATTGTTACCTTTTATTTTTTTAAAGAGAGGAAATTATGAAAAACATTTTTAAATTGATATCAATTTCATTGGTATCACTATTTGTAACATTTTCTTTTGCCAATGCATCAAGCGGTGTTTTTAAATTATCCCATGATGTTGGTTTTGGAAAAGATACAAATTTAGACGCAATTACTAAAGGACGACTGTTTCAGGTAGTTATCATGACACAGAACCGTCTGGTTAGAAAAGATCTTAAAGGGGTTACATCGCCTGAGCTAGCAACAGACTGGTCAGGAAATGCAGATGCAACAGAATGGACTTTTAACTTAAGAAAAGGTGTTAAATTCCATGATGGATCTGAGTTTGATGCAGAGGATGTAAAATACTCTTTGATGAGAGTTAAAGATCCTGAAATTGGTTCGCCTGCTAAGAAAAGTATGAGTGCAGTAACAGATATTGAGGTTGTAGACTCACACACAGTTAAAATGAAGTTGAATACATCTTTTGCAGATTTTCCACTTTTACTGACAGATTATAGACTAAGAATGATACCTAGTGGATCAGGTGATACTATTGGAAAAACTGGAATTGGAACAGGACCTTTTATAGTAGAAAAATTTGATGCTGAGGGAACAACAATACTTAAAGCAAACCCAGATTATTGGGAAGGAGCACCTAAACTTGCTGAAGTACAAGTAATAGCTATTCCAGATGGTCAAGCTAGAATTCAAGCTTTGCTTACTGGTCAAATAGATATGAATAGATATGTTCCATTCAATCAGAAAAAAATATTTGATGGTAATCCAAAATTCAATGTATCAGTGATACCCACAGGAAACTGGAGAGGTATGGTAATGAGAACTGACGTTGCACCATTTGATGATCCTAGAGTAAGAAAGGCTGTCAGAATAGCTGTAGATAGACAAGAGTTAGTTGATTTAGTTATGGCTGGAGCAGCAACAGTATCTTGTGATACTCCAGTTGCCCCGTCTGATCAATACAGAATGAAAAAGAAGTGTCCACCTCAACATGCAACTGCTAAAAAACTACTAGCAGAAGCAGGTTATCCAGATGGTATTGATTTCACAATTCATGTATCTACAAAAGAACCAACATGGCCTACTATTGCTGAGGTTTTACAACAACAATTTGCTAAAGCTAACATAAGAGCAGATATTCAAATGACACCTTCAAAAAGTTATTGGAATGAAACTTGGATGAAAAAGCCTGTAGCAATGACACGTTGGAATGAGAGACCTGCGGACAGTATTTTGCATGAAGCTTATCATAGTGAAGCAAAATGGAATGAATCTTTCTACAAAAGTGCATCTTTTGACAAAAATTTAGCTGAAGCTAGAGGTGAGTTAAATTTCAGTAAAAGAAAAGCTGCATATATCAATGCTCAGAAAACACTATGGGAAGAATCTGGAACTATGATTCCTTACCATGTATCTAGATTGGTTGTCACATCTTCTAAAGTAAAAAATCTCGACGAAGTTGAGTATTTTTCAATAAGATGGCACACAGTTAGTGTTGACTAATAATTTTTGTTTTACAGGCCTTTAAGTAGGCCTGTAAAACCTCTTTCATTTCTAAATAAATAATTTAAAATTTAAGTATTCTTATGCTTTTTTTAATTATAAAGAGAATTCTATTAGGTCTAATAACTTTATTTATTGTATCATTAATCACTTTTGTTGGAACAGAAATTTTACCCGGTGATGCATGTACAACGTATCTTGAAAGACAAGCATTTGGAGAGCAATTAGAGGCTTGTTATAGAAGATTAGGTTTGAATGTTCCTGCATATGAGAGATATGTATCCTGGGCAGTAAATGCTATTCAAGGAGACTTTGGTTATTCATTGAGTGGAGAAATGCCGATTAAAGAGGTTCTAGGGCCACGTATTAAAAATTCATTAGTTTTAGCATCAGCTGCTATTTTCATTGGTATACCAATCGCTCTAATACTTGGAATAGTAACTGCCCTTTGGAGAGATAAATTGCCAGACGTAGCAATTTCAACAGTAACTATATTTGCAATGACTATTCCAGAGTTTATCAGTGCTACATTATTGATTTTAATAATTGCAATATGGTTAGAGTGGTTACCTGGTATCGTGATAGTCCCAACTGATGTTTCATTCTTTGAACTATTACCAAACATTATTTTACCAGTAATAGCTATTGCAATGATTATGACAGCTCATATGGCGCGGATGGTAAGATCAAGCGTCATACAAGTTATGGCAAGTGAGTATGTTCAAATGGCAATTTTAAAAGGTGTTCCATATTGGAAAATGGTTTTTAAACATGTTTTACCAAATGCATTGTTACCAGCGATTAATGTTGTAGCTCTAACAATTGCATGGCTTTTAGGTGGTGTTGTTGTAACTGAGGTTGTCTTTAATTATCCTGGTCTTGGAAGGTTGGTTATAGAGTCTATTTCAAATAGAGATTTACCAACAGTTCAAGCTTTAGCAATAATTCTTGCATCTATATATGTTAGTATAAATTTATTGGCAGATCTAATGACATTGATGCTTAATCCAAGATTAAAAACGTTACAGATAAGAAAATAATATGAAATTAGATAATATTTATCAGGAAGAAAAGAAAAGTAATTTCGCAAAAGTCTCTGAGATAATCATTACAATGGCCTCAAGACCATCAGGGTTTATTGGGTTAAGTATATTGATTTTCCATGTAATACTTGCATTTATTAGCCCTTATATTGCGCCATATGATTTTAAAGCAATAAACCCAACTTTGATGCTACAAGCTCCTTCTGCTGAATATTGGTTTGGAACTGATGATCTTGGAAGGGATGTTTTTACTAGAACAATTTTAGGCGGAAGAACAGCTTTAACAGTTACTTTCTTTGGATCTTTAATAGCACTACTTTGGGGTGGTCTATTAGGAATTTTTTGTGGACTAGTTGGTGGTAAAACTGACGATATAGTGATGAGGATTGTTGATGCATTTTTATCTATACCTTGGATATTAGCAATGTTGTTGATTGTATCTTTATTAGGTACATCGACTGAAGTACTAATACCTGCATTGGGTTTCTTTTATGGTAAAGGAATTGTTAGAGTTGCAAGAGCTGCAACTCATGATGTAATTGCTAAAGATTTTATTGTATCAGCTAGAGCAAGAGGACACAGTAATTTTTCAATAATATGGAATGAAATAATTCCAAATGTAAGAGATGCAATTTTAGTGGAAGGTGCAATGAGATGGTCATGGATGTTACTTGGCTTCAGCTCTTTGTCATTCCTAGGTTTTGGTGTTAGTCCTCCAACTCCAGATTGGGGATTGATGATATCAAATGCCAGAGGTTTAATGTCTTTTGCTTATTGGTCAGTGATAGCTCCAATTGTTGGTTTAAGCAGCTTAATAATTGGTATTAATTTGACAGCCGATGCCTTTGCTAAAGCATTAGGTATAGATAGATCAACAAAAGCTCCAGTTTAAAATGACTGAAATAATTCAAAAAGTAAAAAATTTATCTATTGGATTTAAAAGTAAAAAAGGAGAAGAGATTTTAATATTAAGAAACATTAGCACAAATATTAAAAAAGGCGAAACTGTTGGTATTGTTGGAGAGTCTGGATCTGGAAAAAGTACTCTTGCATTAGCTATGATGGGGTATGTTAAACATGGTCTCTATACTATTGGTGGAGAATGTGAATTCAATTCCTCAAATCTTTTAAAAATGAAAAATAGAGATTTGGAAAAAATCAGAGGTAGGAAAATCGCAATGATACCACAAAATGCTGGGCAGGCATTAACACCAAATTTAAAAATAGGTTATCAAATTGATGAGGCATTACAGTTGCATTCTGATTTAAAGGAGGAGGAAAGAGAGCAAAAAATTTCTGAATTGTTAAATAAAGTGAGACTTCCTTCACCAGAAACAATTGCTCTTCGATATCCTCATGAACTTTCAGGAGGACAACAACAAAGAGTTGCTGTTGCAATGGCATTGGCTGGGACTCCTGACCTTTTACTATTGGACGAACCTACCACTGGCTTAGACGTAACAACACAAGCTCACGTTTTAGAACTGCTTAATTTCATTGCCAAAGACACTGGAACATCAATGGTTTATGTGAGTCATGACTTAGGAGCAATAGCTCAAGTAAGTGACCGTATTATTGTAATGTACTCTGGTGAAATAGTTTTAGAGGGACCCTCTAGAGATATTCTTAAAAAACCAATTCATCCATATACCTATGGTTTGCTTAAATCTATACCAAAATTATCACTAGCAGGGCTTCCACAATCAATGCCTGGTAGTCAACCTCAACCTGGAACAATGCATAGAGGCTGCAGTTTCTTTGATAGGTGCGATTTTTCAGAAGAAAAATGTAAAAATAACTCTCCTCAACTTGAGTACTTAGAAGAATTAAACACAAGTGTTAGATGTTTTAATTATAAGAGTTTAATGAATGACAGTCAGGTTAATCAAACTGTTAATAAAATTAAGACGAGTTTACAAGATAAAGAAATATTAAACCTTTCAGAAGTTTCAATAAGTTACGCTAAGCAAAAACTTTTAGATCAAGTGTTAAATAGAATTTCTGACGATAATCCAACTGTAAAAGATATTAATATTAATATTAAGAAGGGTGAAACTATAGCTCTTGTTGGAGAGTCAGGTAGTGGAAAGTCAACAATTCTTAAATCTATTGCTGGGTTACTCAGAACCAAAGGTGGAATAATAAAATTTGATCAAAATAGAAATTTATCCTCTGACCTCAAAGAGAGAAATCCTAATGATTTAAGAATTATTCAATTAATTTTTCAAAATCCAGATGAGTCTTTAAACCCAAACCATACTGTTGAAGAAATAATAGCGCAACCATTAAAATTATATTTTGGTTTAAAGGGTGAAGAATTAAAAAAAAATATTATAGATCTATTACAAAAAGTAAGACTTGGAGAATTTTATATGTCTAGGTATCCTAGACAATTATCTGGAGGTGAAAAACAGAGAGTTGCAGTTGCAAGAGCTTTTGCAGCTAAACCAGATATAATATTATGTGATGAAGTAACATCTGCGTTGGATGTGTCAGTTCAGGCAGCTGTATTAAATTTATTACAACAACTTAAAGAAGATTTTGGAACTACATATATATTTGTTTCACATGATTTAGCTGTTGTAAGAGCTATAAGTGATAGAGTTGCTGTTCTTTATCAAGGAAGATTGTGTGAAGTGGGACCATCAAAAGATGTTTATCAATTTCCATCACACCCTTATACAGAGGTTTTATTAGGAGCCGTGTTAGAACCAGATCCAGATATCAAACCAAAATTAGTTGCTGAGGATATTGTAGAGGAAAAGCCACCTCAAAAGGGGTGTAGTTTTCAGGGGAGATGTTCAAGAATATTAGGTGATATTTGTAAAAATGAAGTACCACCTTGGCAAATAACTAATAGCGGAAACTCTATCAGATGCCACATACCACTAAAAGAATTACAAAAAGACCAGGTTAATTAAAGCTTTATATTTATTATTTTAAATTTGCATTCAAGTATGTTTAAATACCTTTTAGGATGAAAAATAATTCTACTTTGATTAAAAATTTATTATCTGATTTTAGAATAAATATTTATTTTCAGAATATTTCTTTGATGTTAATAGGTACACTTATCCTTGCCTTTTCGTCAAAAGTTCAAGTTCCATTTTGGCCAGTTCCAATGACAATGCAAACTTTTGCAGTTTTTATTATTGGAATGACATTTGGTTCAAAGTTAGCGTTTTTTACACTTGTATTGTATCTCTTCGAAGGAGCTATTGGACTTCCAGTTTTTGCAAAAGGCGGTGGATTACTTTATTTAACAGGTCCTACTGCTGGCTATCTTTATGGAATGACGATCGCAGCTGGTATTGTTGGTTATTTAGCAGAAAGAAATTTTAACGACTCTTATATTAAAAGTTTAATTTCTCTTTTGATAGCAACTTCTATTATTTTTATTGTTGGAGTGGGTTATTTGGGCTCAGTTATCGGTTATGAAAAGGCTTTAGCTGGTGGTCTATATCCTTTTTTACCAAGTGAATTATTCAAAATTGCTCTAGCAGTGGCAATAATTCCATCAATTACAAAAATAATTAAATAAAAATATTAAAATATTTAATGGCTTTAAGTTGCTCTTGAATAAGATTTTCATTATAAGATTTAGTTCTCATTATGAAAATTAATAAAGTAGTAGTTATAGGGTCTGGCACAATGGGTAGTGGAATAGCTGCTCAATTATGTAATGCAAATGTTCCAGTAACATTGTTAGACTTAACCACTCAAATTTCTGAAAAAGCAAGGGAAAGAATTTTAAAGTCTAGACCTCCTTTATTAATAGATAAGTCAAAAATAAATAATATTAATGTTGGAAATATAAACGATAATTTTAATGAAGTTGGTGAAGCAGATTGGATTGTTGAAGCTGTCGTTGAGAGAATTGATATTAAACATAATATTTATGAAAAAATTTTTAAAGAAAGAAAGAAAGGATCAATAGTTTCTTCAAATACATCTTCTATTCCAATTAAAGTTCTTTCAGAAAAACTTTCAGATGAAGAAAAAAAAGATTTTTGTATAACTCACTTCTTTAATCCAGTCAGATATATGGATTTGTTAGAAATTGTAAAAAATGAAAATAACGATTTAGATCAAATAAACTCACTAAAAAGTTTTTGTGAAAAAGATTTAGGAAAAGGAGCATTAATTTGTAATGATACTCCAGGATTTTTAGGAAATAGAATTGGTGTCTATGCTATGCAGGTGGCTATGACTGAAGCTTTTAAAATGAAATTAACAATTGAAGAAGCTGATGCCGTATTTGGAAGACCAATGGGTATACCAAAAACAGGTGTTTTTGGTCTCTATGATTTAATTGGAATTGATTTGATGGCTGATGTTTTGAAAAGTTTTATTAAAGAACTACCTGAAACTGACGATTTTCAAATTGTAGCGAAAGAAATACCATTAGTTAAAAAACTTATAGAAACTGGATACACAGGAAGAAAAGGAAAAGGTGGTTTCTATAGAATGAACAAGTCTGATAATAAAAAAATTCTAGAAGGTATAAACTTAGAAACAGGCGAATATTCACTATCTAAAAAGTTCAATTTAGGATCAGAAAAAATGGATATTGTTGGCCTTATAAACAGAAAAGATAAATATGGTGAATATGCTTGGTCTGTAATTTCAAAAATTATTAAATATGCATCATCTTTAGTTCCAGGTATTACGGATAAATTTAATGATATCGATGAAGCAATGAGACTAGGGTTTAACTGGTCTAAGGGACCTTTTGAAATGTTAAAAGAAATCGGTGTTAAGGATTTTTTTGAAAGAATAGATACATTTGAAAATAACAAGTTTCTTGAAAACTTATCACAAAGTAAAGACGAAAACTTTTATGGTGAAAGACAGCAATACACTGATTTAGAAACTTTAGGAAAAATAAAACCTAGAGCAAATAAATTAGATAAAAATAACTCTGCTGAAACCTATAGATTTGATGATTTTAATATTGTTGAATTCACAACTAAGGCTAATGCTTTAGATTATGACTCAATGGATAGCTTAAAAAATGCAACAGACAAACCTTTAATAATAATAAATGAGGCAATGCAATTTTCAGCAGGTGTAAACTTGTCTTACACAATGAATTTTGCCGACAAAGGAGATTTTAAATCTATTGAAAAGTTTGTTAAATATTTTCAAGAGACCTGCAAACATTTAAAATATTCTAAATATCCAGTTGTATCTGCGCCATCAGGATTGGCATTGGGTGGTGGTTTTGAGGTTTTATGTCAAAGTAACTTCGTTGCATCCCATACCAATATTGTAGTTGGCTTAGTTGAGACTATGGTTGGATTAATCCCAGCAGGTGGAGGATGTAAAGAAATGCTTTGGAGATGGTCTCAAACTGAAGAAGCTAAAAATGATCCTGATTATGCTCCTTTAAAAGTATTTGACATTATTGGATATGCTAAAACTGCAACATCACCAATTGAAGCTGAGCCTTTAAAATATTTAAGACCAGAGGATAAAAAAATAATGAGTAGAAATAGTTTATTACAGGTTTCTAAAGAGATAATTCAAAATAATAAAGATTTTTCTCCCCCAGAGGAATGTACATTTAAACTTTCAGGAAAAAGTGTTTATGACAAAATGGTAAAAATGTTAGAAAAATTATACAATGAAAAAATTATTCTTGATCATGGCATGGAAGTTGGAAAAGAACTGGCAAAAGTTTTAAGTGGTGGAGATACTACTTTAGAAAAAACTTTATCAGAGGATGATCTATACAAATTAGAGTTAGATGCATTTATGAAGCTAATTGAGACAGAAAAAACCCAAGATAGAATTAAACATACATTGAAAACTGGCAAACCTCTGGTAAACTAATATCATGGCAAATAGACCAACAAAAAAACAATCAGACAATGCAACAAAAATTCTAATATCTTGGAAGAAAAAAATGCCATTTTATTATGCTGCAGCTATTATAATTGCTTTAATAATAATTCTAGTTTCTTCAAATTCGAATAAAGAGGTTTCTATGTATCAAAAAAATATCAATGATTTTAAAAAAGCAGCTGAATTTATTCATAGAAATAGCTCTAAAAATTGAAAGATAAAAACAAAAAACCAATCCAACCAGTAAGTGGAACAAAAGTTCCAAGATATGCGGGACCATCAACCTTCGCTAGATTACCGGAATTAAGAGACGTTGAAAGTTGTGATGTTGCAATTGTTGGAGTTCCTTTTGATTCAGGAACTAGTTACAGACCTGGAGCACGATTTGGACCCCAAAGTATAAGACAAGCTTCAAGACATTTGAGAACAAATTATCACCCAAGTTACGATGTTGAACCATTTAAAGTACAACAAGTTGCAGATGCAGGAGATATTGCGTGTAATCCATTTAATATTGATGAAGCTATAAAACAAATAGAAGTTGGTGCTACAGATCTTTTAAATAAAGTAGGAGGGATTATTAGTCTTGGCGGCGATCATACAATAGCTGTTCCATTGCTTAGAGCAATTAATAAAAAAAATAAAGGTCCAGTTTCATTAGTCCATTTCGATGCTCACCTAGATACTTGGGATACTTATTTTGGAGCACCTTACACACACGGCACACCATTTAGGAGAGCTAGAGAGGAAAATTTATTTTTAGATGGTGCATCAATGCACGTTGGAATTAGAGGTCCACTCTATAGCAGGGAAGATATCAAAAATGATGAAAGTTTTGGTTTTAAAATAATTCATTGTGATGAATTTCAAACAGAAGGTATAGACAAAATAGTTGAGAGAATTAGAAAAAGAGTAGGAGACAATGCCTTATATCTGTCGATAGACATAGACGTCTTAGATCCAGCTTTTGCTCCTGGAACTGGCACACCAGAGATAGCAGGTATGACAACTAGAGAAATTGTAAATGTTATTAGAGGATTGTCAGGCTTAAACTTAGTTTCAGCTGATGTAGTTGAGGTAGCACCAGCATATGATCATGCAGAAGTAACTTCTTTAGCAGCTGCAACAATTGTTTATGAATTGACAAATTTGTTTGCAAAAGTCTAAAGAATAGATAGCTTAATATATGTTAGAAAAAAGAAATTTTTATATAAATGGTAAATGGGTAGAGCCAAAAAATTCTAAAGACATTCAAGTAATAAATCCTGCTACAGAAAAAAGTTGTGCAGTTATTTCACTGGGTGGAAAAGAAGATGTTGATGAT
Source organism: uncultured Pelagibacteraceae bacterium (assembly GCA_902567045.1). GTDB lineage: Bacteria > Pseudomonadota > Alphaproteobacteria > Pelagibacterales > Pelagibacteraceae > Pelagibacter. The sequence goes on along the minus strand of CACFLJ010000007.1, from coordinate 12,116 downwards.
GCAGTATCAGCTGCAAAAACTGCTTTTCAAACTTGGGGTTTCACAAAAAAAGAGGAGAGAATTAAATTATTAGAAAAGTTTTATGAGCTATATAAAAAAAGATGGAATGACACTACAGAAGCAATAATGATGGAAATGGGTGCTCCAAAAGATTTTGCATCCAAACTACAAACTGGTACAGGAGCCAGCCATACAAAATCATTTATAAAATATCTTAAAGCTTTTGATTTTGAAAAACCTTTAGGAGATCATGCACAAGATCAGAGAATTATTTATGAACCCAAAGGAGTTTGTGTATTAATAACACCTTGGAATTGGCCAATGAATCAAGTTTGTTTAAAAGTAATCCCAGCTTTAGCAGCAGGGTGTACTATGATTTTAAAACCTTCTGAGCTAGCACCTTTATCATCAATAATACTTGCAGAACTTATTGATGAGGCAGGTTTTCCAAAAGGTGTGTTTAATTTAGTTAATGGAGATGGAGAAACTACCGGTAATGCACTGACCAGTCACAAAGATGTGAATATGATATCTTTCACAGGCTCAACAAGAGCAGGAGCCCTAATTTCACAAAATGCTGCAAAAGACTTTAAGAGGGTAAGTCTTGAATTAGGTGGAAAAGGAGCAAATATTATTTTTAAAGATGCAGATTCTGAGGCAATTGAAAGAGGAGCTGCAAGATGTTTTAGAAATTCAGGTCAATCATGTAATGCACCTACAAGAATGCTGGTAGAAAAATCAATTTATGACGATGCAGTTAATAGATTAAAAAAATTTGCTAATGAATATAAAGTTGATATTCCCCAAAAAGAAGGAGATCACATTGGTCCAGTAATATCAGAAACACAATATAATAAAATTCAAGGTTTAATTAAAAAGGGTATAGACGAAGGTGCTAATTTAATAGCAGGAGGACCTGGAAAACCTGATGGTTTTGAAGATGGTTATTATGTAAAGCCAACTGTTTTTGCCGATGTAAATAATAATATGGAAATTGCCAGAACTGAGATTTTCGGTCCAGTATTATCAGTAATTCCATTTGAAACAGAAGAAGAGGCAATAGAAATCGCAAATGATACTCCTTATGGTTTGACAAACTATATTCAAACTGAAGATCAAGAAAAAGTTAAAAGAGTTGCAAGAAAACTTAGATCTGGGATGATAGTTGCAAACACGGCTTCACTTGCTGTAGACGCTCCATTTGGAGGATTTAAACACTCCGGAATAGGAAGAGAAGGTGGGAAAGAAGGATTATTAGAATTTTTAGAAGTAAAATCTATAGGTGGTTGGAATTAATTCAAAGATTTATTTTTAACACCATCTAAAAAACTAATACATTTTTTAATTTCAGATAATTTTATAAACTCATCAATTTTATGAGCTTGCTTTATAGATCCAGGTCCACATACAACTGTACTTATTCCAATTTCTTGAAATAGTCCTGCTTCTGTTCCAAATGAAACTACTTCTCTAGAATTATCACCTGTTATACTTGAAACAAATTCACACGCTTCTGAGTTAGAAATTCTATCGAAACCCGTTATTTCACCAATAATATGTTTTTTAATTGAAGACTCTGGATAAATTTTTTTCATTTCGGGTAAAAGAATTTCTTTTGTAAATTTATCTATTTCGTCATTTAAAAAAATTCCATCTTCTTTAACAACTGGTCTTGTTTCCCAGTTCACATGACATTTATCAGCGATTACATTATGTGCTATGCCACCAAAAATCCCACCAACCTGCAAAGTTGAGTATGGAGGATCAAATATAGAGTCTTTGAGCTGTCTTTCTTTAAGTTTTTCTTTTAATTCTAAGAGTTTATTTACATATCTTGCTGCAAATTCAACCGCACTTACACCTTTATCTGGTTGAGAACTATGACCTGCAAGACCTTCAAAATAAGTAGTATATTCGTAGCATCCTTTGTGTGCATCTATTATTTTCATATTAGTTGGTTCACCCACAATACAAATACAATCATGTATTTCCCTTTTTTTTAATTCTTTAATTAAAATAGGCGCACCTTTACAAGCAGTTTCCTCATCGAAAGTAAATGAGAAGTGAATATCTCTATCCAAATTTGATGAAGAGAAAATAGGAGCATATGCCAATACGCATGCTATAAATCCTTTCATATCACACGATCCTCTACCAAATAATTTATCTTCTTTAATTGTTGCATCAAAAGGATCTGTTGCCCATCCTTTAGAAACTGGAACTACATCAGTATGGCCAGATAAAATTATTGGTTTTTTGTCACTCGCTTTTTTAGCTTTGATAGTTGAAAATAGATTTACTCTTTTTTCTTCTTCGTCATACGTTCTAAAAGATACCGCACCCAATGAATTTAAAATGTTATCACAATAGTCAATTAGTTGAGTATTGTTTTCACCAGATACAGTTTTAAATGCAATTAAATCTTTTAGTATTTTAATTGAATTACTATATATTTCTTCTAAATTATTTCCTGTACTCATTTATTTTTAATTATATATTAAATTTATGAAAGAACAAATAACCTACGACATTTATGACAAAGTAGATATCAGAGTAGGAACAGTAATATCGGTAAAAAAAAATGAAAAAGCAAGGAAACCATCTCTTGTTGTTGAGGTTGACTTTGGAAAAGATATAGGAATTAAGCAATCATCAGCACAGATAACTCATTATTATAATGAGGAAAATCTAGTTGGAAAACAAGTAATTGGCATATGTAACTTTCCTGAAAAAAATATAGCAGGTATTGTGTCTCAGGTTTTAATACTTGGTTCTATAGATGAGGATGGCAAAGTTGTTCTTGTTCACCCATCCCAAAAAGTAGAAAATGGTTTGCCTGTAGCTTAAACATGCACCCCGAATTACTGTCTCTATGTTTGTTTATGTTTGTTACGAGCTGTTCACCAGGACCAAATAATATTGTTGCCTCTCACTCTGGGTTTAATCACGGTTTTAAAAAAACTATTCCTTTAATGTTGGGAGTAATTTTTGGATTTACATTTATGCTCGCAGTAATTAACTTTGGTTTAATTAATATATTTAAGCTTTATCCAATACTTCAAAAAGGTTTAATCATAACGGGTACAATCTTTTTAATATATTTGTCTTATAAAATATCATTTTCAAAATCATCAAGTGAAAGTGATAATTTAAAACCCGTAAATTTTATTGAAACATTTCTATATCAATTTCTAAACCCTAAAGGAGTAATTGTTGCTATAATTGCAGTTTCTACCTATGTAGAATCTGGTGGTAACTTTATTTCATATTCAATTTGGTTATTAAGCATTGCCTTTTTGTTTGCAGTTATTAGTATTATTTTTTGGACTATAATTGGAAAATTTATGAGGAAATTCGCGACAAATGAGAAATTTATTAAATGGTTTAATTATGTTATGTCGGCACTCTTATTAAGCTGTATAGCAACTTTTTATTACTAAAAAATATGAAACCAGGAAATCAAAATTCATTTAAATGTTTAAAAGAAATATCAGTAAATGGAAAAAATTATTCATATTATTCACTAAAAGAAGCAGAGGAAAATGGTTTGGAAGGCATAAATAAATTACCAAAATCAATAAAAGTCTTACTTGAAAATCTTCTAAGATATGAAGACAACGTGACTGTTAATAAAGATCAGATTCTAGCGATAAAAGAGTGGTTAAATTCAAAAAAATCCAAAACAGAAATTGCATATAGACCTGCAAGAGTGCTTTTGCAAGATTATACAGGTATACCAGCTGTAGCTGATCTTGCTGCAATGAGGGATACAGTTAAGGAAAAGAATAAAGATCCAAATACCATTAACCCTCTTTCTTCGGTTGATCTAGTGATCGACCATTCAGTTCAAGTGGATAAGTTTGCAACAAAGAATTCATTAAAAGAGAATGTTGATATTGAGTTTGATAGAAACTTTGAGAGATATTCTTTTTTAAAGTGGGGACAGCAAGCCTTTAATAATTTTAGAATTGTTCCACCGGGTACTGGAATTTGCCATCAGGTAAATTTAGAATATTTATCAAAAGTAGTTTGGAACGAAAAGTTTGAAGATAAAGAGTATTTATTTCCAGATACGCTAGTTGGAACTGATAGCCATACCACAATGGTTAATGGGTTATCAGTACTAGGTTGGGGTGTGGGAGGAATTGAAGCAGAAGCAGGTATGCTGGGACAACCTATATCAATGTTGATACCAGAAGTGATTGGGTTTGAAATGAAAAATAAATTACCCGAGGGTACAACTGCTACAGACTTGGTTTTAACAGTAGTTAAAATGTTAAGAGATAAAGGTGTAGTTGGTAAATTTGTAGAATTTTATGGAGAAGGTCTAAAAAATCTAACACTTGCTGATAGAGCAACTATTGCCAATATGGCGCCCGAGTATGGAGCTACCTGTGGATTTTTTCCAATTGATGAAGAAACATTAAAATACCTAGAATTTTCAGGAAGATCAAAAGAGAACATTCAAATCGTAGAAAAATATGCAAAAGAACAAAATTTGTGGGCAAGTGAAGACGTTGTTTTCACTGATACTTTATCTTTAGATATGTCCACAGTAGTTCCTACAATTTCTGGACCAAAAAGACCTCAAGATAAAGTTCTTTTAACAGAAGCATCAAAAAATTTTATTAAAGTTTTTGAAGAAGTATGTAAAAAAACTGATCCAACAGTAGCAAAAGTTAAAGACACAGATTTTGAGATAAAAGATGGAGATATATTAATAGCCGCTATTACATCATGTACGAATACCTCCAATCCAAATGTATTAATTGGTGCAGGACTGTTAGCCAAAAATGCAATTGAAAAAGGCCTAAATGTTAAACCTTGGGTTAAAACTTCATTAGCACCTGGATCACAAGTTGTTACTGACTACTTAGATAAAGCGGGTTTAAGTAAATATTTAGATGAGTTAGGTTTTAATTTAGTTGGTTATGGTTGCACTACTTGTATTGGTAACTCTGGACCTTTGCCAGATAATATTACTGATGCTGTCAAAGAAAATAATTTATACGCAGTTTCAGTTTTGTCTGGAAATAGAAACTTTGAAGGAAGAATTTCTCCATTAGTAAAAGCTAACTATTTAGCATCACCTCCGCTTGTAGTAGCTTACGCAATAGCAGGATCTATGAGAATGGATTTGTATAAAGATCCGTTAGGAAAAGATAGTAAAGGACAAGATGTTTACTTAAAAGATATTTGGCCCTCTAATAAAGAGATTGAAGATACTCTTAAACAATCTTTAAACCCTGAAATGTTTGTTAATAGATATTCAAATGTTTCAGAAGGGCCAGAACAATGGCAAAAAATTAAAGTGGACAAAGGAAGTATTTATAATTGGGAAGAAAATTCTACCTACGTAAAAAAACCACCATTCTTTGAAAATTTACCAGATGAACCGGAGGGCTTTAAGGAAATAAAAGATGCAAGACCATTATTAATTTTAGGAGATATGGTAACAACGGACCATATATCTCCAGCTGGAAGTATTCAAAAAGAAAGCCCAACAGGAAATTATTTTATGAAGCATCAAATTTTGCCCAAGGATTATAATTCTTATGGCGCAAGAAGAGGGAATCATGAAGTAATGATGAGAGGAACATTTGCTAATATTAGAATTAAAAATGAAATGGCTCCAGGCACAGAGGGAGGTTTCACTAAATTATATCCCGAGGAAAAAGTAATGCCTATTTATGATGCTGTTGTTGAATATAAAAAAAGAGGAACAGATTTAGTTGTATTTGGGGGAAAAGAATATGGCACTGGTTCTTCAAGAGATTGGGCAGCAAAAGGAACAAAATTATTAGGCATAAAAGCTGTAATTGCAGAAAGTTTTGAAAGAATACATAGATCAAATCTTATAGGAATGGGTGTTTTACCTTTGCAGTTTGTAGAAAAGATGAATAGACAGAATTTAAACTTAAAAGGGTCAGAATTAATATCAGTATTAGGTCTTGAGAAAGGAATAAGTCCTGGCGATCATTTAGAAGTTGAAATTAAATATACAACAGGGGACATTAAAAAAATTAAAATGTTATGCAGAATAGACACTAAAAATGAATTAGAATACTACAAGAACGGTGGTATTCTACAATATGTTCTAAGGAATATGATTAATGGATGAAGAAATAGAAATTATTAATACAAACACAAGAGTTGAAAAATTAAAAAATTTTTTAATATCAAAAAGAAAACAATTAATAACTTTGTTAATATTAATAATTTTAATATTGATTAGTTTTTTTGGTTATCAAGAGTTCAAGTCTAGAAACAAAGAAAAATTAGCCAATAAATTCAATTCTATTGTTACAAATTTTGAGACAGGTAAACAAGAAAATATAAATAACAATTTGATAGAAATCATAAATACTAAAGATAAAACCTATTCTCCATTAGCCTTCTTTTTTTTGCTTGATAATGATTTAATAACTTCTAATGAGGAAATTAATTCTTATTTTGACCTTCTTATAAATGATGTATCGCTTGATAAAGAAATTAAAAATCTAACTATCTACAAGAAGGGTCTATTTAATTCAGACTTTGTTCAAGAAAATGAATTGTTAAATATTCTTAATCCAGTAATAAAATCAGAAAGCATCTGGAAACCTCAAGCACTATATCTTATGGCTGAGTTCTATTTATCAAAAAACCAAAAACAGAAATCCAAAGAATTTTTCAATCAGATAATGGAAATAGAAAATGTAAGTCCAAAAGTAAAATTAGAAGTTCAAAGAAGGTTACGATCAGATTTCAGTGAATAAAGCTATTAAATATATAATAATTTTAATATTTTTATCAAATTGTAGTGCCTCTAAAAAAGACACATCAGATAATGATAAATTAATAGAAATTTTCAAAAAAAATGAACCAATCGAAAAAGAATTTAATCAACAATTAAAAATTAAGAAGTTAAACACTTTTAAAACAAAACCTTTTCTAAAAAATAATAGTAATAATAATGGAAATATTAATTTTGACTCGAATTTTGATAAATTTTCAACTTATAAAATAAGTAAAATTAAAAAATTTAATTCAAATCAGCCTGAATTATTCTTTACTGAGGATGAAAAAATAATTTTCTTTAATGGGAAGGGTACAATTATTAAGCTAAGTAAAGACCTTAAAAAAATATGGGAAGTTAATGATTATAATAGAAAAGAAAAGAAACTTAATCCCATTTTATATTTTGCTCAAGCTGGAGGAAATTTAATTGTAAATGACAATTTGTCAAAAATGTATTCGATTGATTTAAATAATGGAAAAGTTAATTGGTCAAAATATAGCTCATCATCGTTTAATTCTAATATTAAAGTTTATAAAGATAAATTTTTAACAATAGATTTTGATAATGTTATCAGAGCCATATCTACTAAAGATGGAAGTGAATTATGGAATTTTAAAACTGATAATTCATTTATCAAATCACAAAAAAAAAATTCAATAATTTTAAAAGATGAAATAGTTTTTTTCATTAATAATCTAGGAGATGTTACAGCCCTTGATGTAAATAATGGAAGTTTAGTTTGGCAAACACCGACACAAAGTAGTTTAATATATCAAGATGCATTTAGCTTAGAAAACTCTGACTTAGTTTTTGAAAATAATACAATTTATTTCTCAAATAATAAAAATGAATTTTTTGCAATAGATGCAAGAACCGGAATAATTAAATGGACGCAATCGATAAATTCAAGTTTAAGACCAACAATAATTGAAAGTTTAATCTTTACTGTATCTAACGAAGGTTACCTTTTTGTAATAGATGATCGAAACGGTAATATTATAAGAATTACGGATATTTTAACCAATTTCAAAAACAGGAAAAATTTAAAACCCACAGGATTTATTCATGGAAAATATAAAATATTTGTATCTTTAGATAATGGACGATTATTAACAATTAACTCTTCAACTGGCGCACAAGAGAAGATTACAAAAATTCATGGATCAAAAATTTCTAGACCCTATGTACTTAATAATAGTATGTATTTGATAAAAGATAATGCTATAGCCAAAACAAACTAATGTTTTTAAAGATTTTAGAAAAACTAGGTAGAAAAAAAGTAGTATTTGATAGAGGGCCATCACATCCAGAGTTTGAAAAAGCAAAACCATGGATGAATAGATATTATCTATTATTCCGTCATAGACCAAAGTGGTTTCCATTTAATATCCTAATCCATGAAATGTTAGACGACGACCATGGTGATGGTGTGCATAATCATTTGTTTCCTTACATAACAATCATTTTGAGAGGTGGGTACTGGGAAACATTAAAAACAGGAAAAGTTTGGAGAGCACCAGGATATATTGGATTTAGGTCTGCTAATAATTTTCATAGAGTAGATCTTGAGCCAGGAACTAAACCAATGACTATTTTTTTAGCGGGCCCATATGGATTGAGAAAAGGACCAAGATCAGAATACGGCATAGATTTTAAAACAAAAAAATGAATATAAAAAAATCTTATCTAAAGCACTGCGAAGATAAAGACTTAGAAATAAACGAAAATCAGATAAAAATAGTTCAAAAATTAAACGAATATTACAATCTTAATTTTAAACAGACTTTTTTTAAAAAAATATTTAACGATAAAAAAAATAAATTGGGCTTTTATTTAGTTGGAGATGTTGGCGTAGGCAAAACTATGATTTTAAATTTTTTTTTTGAAAGTTTAAAAGAAAAAAAATCAAGATTGCACTTCAATGAGTTTATGATCAAATTTCATGATTTTATATTTGAAAATAAAAAAAAAGGAAATGAAAACGGTTTAGAAAAATTTGTTAAAGATTTAAGTGATAAAGCAAAAATATTGTATTTTGATGAATTTCAAGTAACAAATATTGTTGATGCTATGATCTTAGGTAAATTATTTGAAAGAATATTTAATGAAAATATAAAAGTTATTTTTTCTTCAAATATAAATATTAATGATTTATATAAGAACGGATTACAAAGAGATCAATTTATCCCTTTTTTAAAAATTCTGGAAAATAATTGTACAGAATTAGAACTCAATATTGAGGAAGATTATAGAGCTACAAAAAATACAAATTTAAGTCGATTTTTGTCACCAATAGATAATTCATCTAATTTTAAGTTTAATAAATCTTTTAGAAAAGCTACAAAAAATAAAAAACAAACTACTAAGACATTAGATGTGAAGGGTCGTAAATTAGTATTTGATAACTTTCATGAAGGAGTTCTGAAGGTATCTTTTGACGAAATTTGTAATAGAAATCTTGGATCCGAGGACTACATTAAAATAGCTAACGAGAGCGATTTTATTTTTATTGAAAATCTACCTAATTTTAATGAAAGTAATTCTAACCAGCAACAAAGGTTTATTGCTTTTATCGATATTATTTATGAAAAAAAAATACCATTGATGATCAAATCAGAAGTTGAATTAAATTCACTCGAATCCACTAATAGTATGAAAAAGCCTTTCAAAAGAACAGTTAGTCGATTGCATGAATTAACATCACAAAACTTTAATTAATATATGAAACAAGAATTTTACAATCTTGAAATTAATACAAATGGTCAAAAACTTTATGAGTTTACTGATGAAACAATAGAGTGGATTAATAATAATAACTTTAAAAATGGAATTATAAATCTAAGTATACAACACACTAGTGCATCACTAATTATCCAAGAAAATGCTGACCCAGATGTACAAAAAGATTTAATTAATTATTTTGATAAATTGGTACCAATGGACAACAATTTGTATATCCATACAACTGAGGGAAAAGATGATATGCCAGCCCATATCAAATCTTCATTAACTAATAATCAAATCTCCTTAAGTATAAAAGATAGTGAATTACTGCTAGGAACTTGGCAGGGTATATATTTGTTTGAACACAGGCTAGAGGCAACAACAAGAACTGTTATTCACCATTTTATTGGAGACTAATTTTTTTTCTTAATTGATTGAAAAGCACTCAAAGCATCTGCCCTAGCTTTCTCATGAATAACAATCGGCATTGGATAGTTCGAGCCTATGATAGTATTAATTGCTTCTTGATATTTTTTTTCCATTTCCCATGGTTTATGAATAAATTTTGGAGGAACTTTTGATAATTCAGGAACCCATTTTTTTACATATTCACCTTGCTTATCAAATTTTTCACCCTGTAAAATAGGGTTGAAAATTCTAAAATAGGGAGCTGCATCAGCGCCACATCCGGCTACCCATTGCCATTGAGCAACATTATTTGCTTCATTGAAATCAAGAAGACAATTTCTGAAATATTTTTCTCCCTCTTTCCAATTAATCCTTAAATGTTTTACTAAAAAAGACCCAACTACCATTCTAATCCTATTATGCATCCAGCCTGTTTCATATAATTCTCTCATTCCAGCATCTACAATTGGATAACCTGTCATTCCTTTTTTCCATGCATTCAAAAATTTAGAATTATTTACCCATGGAAACTTATCAAATTCTTTTCTTAAGTTTCCCTTTAGCATTTGTGGAAAGTAATTTATGAGACTGTGTGAAAACTCTCTCCAACCAATTTCATTAGTATATTTTTTTACACTTACATTATTTGATTTTAGTTTTTTACACTTTTCCCAAATGTCTCCAACATTAATTTGTCCATTTCTAATATATGGAGAAAGTAATGAAGTTCCTTTAACTGATGGAAAGTCACGATCAACACCATAATTAAGTATGCTTTTGTTAACAAAATTATCTAAATTTTCATGGGCTTTTTGCTCTGAAGGTACCCAATATTTTTCAAATTTCTTATACCAATCAGATTTAGGTAAAATATCTTCAGATTTTATTTGATTTTTGAACAATGTGTTTATCTTTTTACACTTCTTAACTTTGCTTATTTTATCAGGCAGTCTCTCTAAATAAAATTGCTCTGCATTCCTCCAAAAAGGACTATAGACTTTAAAAGGTGTACCATCATTTTTCGTAATTTTATTATATTCATTAAGCACATTTCCTTTAAAAAATTTGAAATCAATTTTCTTTTTTGAAAAATCAGTACCAATTTTTTTATCTTTTTCTAATTCAGTAGGCTCATAAACTTTATTCCAATAAATAGATATTTTACTATTAGATTTTATTTTAGAAAAAAAATTTATTTCATCATCTTTAATTATTTCCAATCCAATATTTAATTTTTTTAAATCCAATTTAAAATTTTCTAAGGATTTACTTACCCACCACTTTTGAGCTTCTCTTTTATGATCGAAGACACTACTATTAAAAATAAATACTGCTGTAACAGTATCATGTTGATTTGTAGCATAAGTTAGCGCATCATTATTTTGTATTCGAAAATCATCTCTTATCCAAACGAGTGCTGTATTAGCCATTTGATAACTGCTCTAATCCTTTAGACAGAAGTTCGTTGTAAAGTTTTAAATCTGTATCACCTTCGCATCCAATTAATAAAACATTCGAATTCAAATCCAATTCAAGATCCTTTTTAATTTGTTCGTTATTGCAACTTACATTTATACTTATTATAGCAGGTGCTGAACATTCTCCTGCAACAATATTATCATCACCAAAGTATCCTTTAGCTAACATCGCAACTGATAATGGTATGTCATCATCTGGAATACTCATACAATTATTAACTGAGTTTTTAAGAATTTGCCATGGGACTAATGATACATCCCCACATGACATTCCCCCCATAATACTTTCTTTTTCTATTTCAACTCTAGTAAGTTTACCTGCATCAATACTTTTTAAGATACAGTCTGCATTTTTTGGCTCAACAATAATAATTTTTGGAATTCTTTTAAAATATCTGGCAACTCCTGCAATTACACCTGAAGCCATACCTCCAACACCTGCTTGTAGAAATATATGTGTAATATAATGATCGGTTTGTTTGGAGATTTCTTCTATCATCACTGAATATCCAGCCATGGTTAGTTTTGGAACTTTTTGATAATCTTCCCAGGCAACATCTTGTACAATTTCCCAACCATTTTCCTTAGATTGCTTTATGCATTCATTTAAAGAATTTTCGTAATTTCCTTTTACTTTTGTCACTTCTGCTCCAAGTTTTCGCATCTCATCAGCTCTTGTTTCACTAACATATTCGCTTATGAAAATTTTACATTCAATTCCTAGC
>CACFLJ010000006.1 GCA_902567045.1 uncultured Pelagibacteraceae bacterium | reverse complement strand
TTGTATTATCTTTTTGCACTCCTCCAAAAAACTTTAAGTTACCAACAAATTTTGTATTTTTTGTTCCTAATAATTTTAAATATTTTTTAGACTCAATGTTTTGTGGCAAAGCAAGAGTTATTTTTTGAAATATTTTTTTAGAAAAATTTGGGAATAATTTCCATCTATTAAAAGATTTTTTTGTAATTCTTGCGTTAAGTAGTATTAGTGGAATATTTTGTTTATGTAAATTATTAAACATATTAGGCCAAATTTCAGAGTCTACAAATATTGCTAATTTTGGTTTCCAATGATTGATGAAATGCTTGGTTAAAAAGTTTAAATCAAAAGGATAAAACTGATGAATTGTTTTTTTAAATCTAAATTTAGATAAAATTTGTGATGAACTAGTTGTTGAGGAGGTAATTAAAATTCTTTTTATCTTTTTATCTTTTTCAAATTTCTTAATAATTGGAATTATGCTTAATATTTCTCCTACACTTGCACCATGTATCCAAACTACTTCGTTAGAATTATTGTTTTTTGCAAGAAATCCATATTTTTCCTTAAATCTATTTTGATCCTCTTTACCTAGGAAAATTCTAATTAATATAATTAATGGAGAAATATAAATTATCAGAGACAAAAAAAAATTGTAAATAACAAACATCAACTTTTGTTTATTTGTTTTTTATAATAGTTTTTATAAGTATCAGATTTTGTTAACAATTCTTCATGATTACCCGAGTCCATTACTATACCCTTATCCATAACATAAATTTTATCAGAATTTAAAATAGTTGAAAGTCTGTGGGCAATAACTACAGTTGTCTTATTTAAGGTTAATTTATCCAATGCTTTTTGGATTTTCTCCTCAGTTTCAGAGTCTAAAGATGAAGTAGCTTCATCCAAAAGTATTATTTTACTTTTTTTTAAAAATGCTCTTGCAATTGAAAGCCTTTGTTTTTCCCCTCCTGATAATCTGACTCCATTTTCTCCTATCATTGTTTGATATTTGTTCTCAAGTTTATCAATAAATTCTGAACACATTGAAAGATGAGCTGCTTCATATATTTCATAATCTTTAGCATTTGGCTTTGCATATTTAATATTATTGAAAATAGTATCATCAAATAAAGTTACATTTTGATCAACAATTGATATTTCCTTTCTTAAAGAAAATAAATTAACCTCTTTAATATCTTGTCCATCAATTTCTAATTTTCCTGCTGTTGGATCATAAATTCTTGGTATTAGACTTAACAGAGTAGATTTACCAGAGCCGCTTTGTCCAACCAAGGCAGTCATTTTACCTCCATTTATTTTAATGTTTATGTTTTTTAAAACTTTATTTTCTAAATTTGTTGAATAGTGAAAATTTATATCTTTGCAGTCTATAGTTCCATTTTTTAAAATTAAATTTATTTTATTATCGTTAGTTTGAATCAAATTTATTGTATCAATTATTGGGAGTATTCTTTTGCTGGCAGACAATCCTTGGCTAATACCAACATTTATAGTTGCCAAAGATTTTACTGGTTGATAAGCTAACATCATTGCAGCTAAAAATGAAAAAAAATTATTTAAGCTGAGTTGATCATTCATTATTAATTTTCCTGAGTAAAAAATTAGAACAGCAATCATAGTTCCAGTTAAAATTTCCATTACTGGAGTTGCTCTGATTAAGACAGCTGATATTTTTATTGATTTTTCTTTTAAATCATCCACAAATTTTTCTGATCTTTCATTCTCATATTTTTCTCTTTGAAAAATTTTAATAATTTTGTGATTTTTAAAAATATCAATTAAATATTTATTCAAATCTCCAGATTTTTCCTGAGCTTCTGTTACTACTTTACCCATTCTTTTACCTAATTTTTTTGCAGTAATAGATGCAAATGGTATCATGATAAGTGCAATTAAAGATAATCTCCAGTTTTGGATAAACATTACTGATAAAAGTCCTATTAAAGTTAATCCATCTTTGAAAAAAGTTAAAAACGATGTACTTAGCATTCCTGTTATTTGATTAACATCAAAATTAAGATTGGAAATATATTTTCCAGTATGTTTGTTTTCTATGTTTTCAGTATCAGCCTTAATAAATGATGTAAGCATATTAACTTGTAATTCCTTTTTAACTTCTTCCGCAACTTTAATCATTGTGACTTTTGCTAAATAAAGGGAAATCCCTTTTGTTGCAAACGCCAAAATAATTAATAACGGAATTATTAAAAGTAGGCTTTGATCTTTATTAATAAAAATTTTATCGATTGCTGGATCTAATAACCACGCAGTTGCAGATGTGCTTCCAGCAACTAATATAGAAAAAAAAACTGCTAAAAAAATTTTGTTTAAATATTTTTTTGTATAGTCTTTGTAAAGTCTTTTAAATATTTCAATGTTTGGCATTTAAATTATTTTTCCAATTAAAATATTAATAAATACAATAAAACCTAACAAATTATTGCTCTTAAATTTTATTAGACACATATTTGGGTTTGATACATCAAGATTTTTTATTTGATAAAAGCCTAAATGAAAAAAAGTAATTATCAGTGATATATAAAATGAGATTTTAAAGTTCATTAAAAAACCAACTAAAATTAATGAAAGAAAAAAAAATATGTAACATAACGAAATAAATTTTTTTGGGTTATTTTTAAATTTTATTGAGGTAGATTTAACTCCTATTATCTCATCATCTTTAATATCTTGATATCCATAAATAGTGTCGTAACCCAGTGTCCAAAATATGGCTCCAAAATAAAAAATAATTGGTATTAAATCTATGTTGTTATTTATTGATATCCAAGCAAGAACAAGGCCATAGTTAAATGTAATTCCTAAAAATAGCTGTGGCCAATAAGTAAATCTCTTCATCAAAGGATAAGTAAATGCCAATGGCATAGATAATAGTGCCATTAAAATTGTAAATTTATTGAAATTAATCAATACTAAAAATGCTAATCCACATAAAACAAAAGAGTAAATTATTGCACTCTTTACAGAAACTTTTCCAGATGCAATGGGTCTATTTTTTGTTCTCTCAACTTTTTTGTCAAAATTTTTGTCTACTATGTCATTAACAATGCACCCAGCTGATCTCATTAGCATTGAACCAAGCAAAAAAAGTAAAGAATAAAAATAAAATTTTCCTATTTCAGAGTCAAAATTATAAGCAATAGTAAGACCCCATAGACAAGGCCAAAATAAAAGCATGTATCCGATTGGTCTATCTAATCTTGTAAGTTCAATGAACAATTTGATGTTTTGCATAACAATTTACTTGTAAATAGCAAAGCAGAGTCTCATAATCAAATTGATTCGAATGAATATAGATTACACCGTCACAGCATTAATGTTTCCAGCAATACCGCTTATAATGAGCGTATATAGCAATCGATTTCATACCTTGAGTGGATTAATAAGAAAAATTCATGATGAGTATGTCTTTGAAAAACACACTCCTCCAGAATGGAAAGATCAACTAATAAACCTAAACAGCAGAATTGGAGTATTAAAGTTTGCAATTATGTCAGCAGCATTTGGCTTTTTATTTAATATGCTTACTGTATTTGCTCTTTATTTAGAAAGTTTAATTGTAGCTAGAGTAATCTTTGGAACGTGTTGTTTATCAATGATGATTTCAATAATATTTTTTATTAGAGAAATACAAATTTCTACCAAGGCTTTAAAACTTCATCTTTCTGATATGGATGTTCAGTTTAAGGAATAATTATTGCTGGACCTGTAATTTTTCTTCCTTCTAAATCTTTATGTGCTTGAACAGCATCTTCTAATTTGTATTTTTTAAAAATTTCTATTTTTACATTTCCTGATGAAATTTGTTTAAACAACATATTAGCCGCTTCTTGTATTTCTTCACTATTTGTGAAGTACTGATTCATTGCAGGTCTTACAAAATAAATACCTTTTGGTTGTAAAGATTTTGAAACAATAATTGGGTCAAGTGGACCTGATGCATTTCCAAATGAAACCATTGTTCCTCTTAATTTTAGACATTCAATGGATTTATCATATGTTGTTTTACCCACACCATCATAAACAACTGAAACACCTTTGCCATCTGTGAGTTCCAACACTTTTTTTGCAAAGTCTTCCTTAGAATAGTTTATAACCTCATCACAACCATACTTTTTTGCTGTCTCAACTTTTTCGTCACTACCAACTGTTCCAATAACTTTCAGTCCTAAACTTTTTGCCCACTGACAAAAGAATTGCCCCACACCACCAGCCGCCGCATGAAATAAGACAGTTTCTCCTTCTTTTGGAACATATGTTTTGTGTAATAAATAAAATGTTGTCATTCCTTTTGTCATTGCACTCGAAATTTGCTCTAAATCAATATCATCAGGAACTTTTACTATATTTTTTGATGTGTAATTTCTGTGGGTCGAGTAAGCACCCAATGGAGCTGCAGCATAAGCAATTTTATCCCCAACCGAAAAATTAGAAACATTTGAACCAACTTCTTTTACTATACCTGCCGCCTCCATTCCAATCCCAGTTGGTAACTGAAGAGGATATAAACCTGATCTATGATAGGTATCTATATAATTCAAACCAATTGATATATGTTCAATTTGAACTTCATCAGCGCCAGGTTTTTCTAAAGATATATCTTCTAGTTTAAGAACTTCTGGGCCACCTGTATTAGTTACTTTTATAGATTTCATTTTTAAAAATGTTTTTATTTTACAAATGTACCTTTATGATAATCCTCGACTGCTTGCAAGATTTCTTGTTTAGTGTTCATAACAAATGGACCACCTCTTGCAATTTGTTCACCTATTGGTTTTCCAGCAATTAGAAGAAACTTAGCATCAGTTGAGCCATAAACCTTAAGTTTATCTCCCTTTTCTAAAAGAATTAGTTTTGAATTTTCAACTTTTTGATGTTGCTGATTTCCAATTTTTATCTCTCCTTCAACTAAATAAATAAATGAATTGTGAGTTGATGGTAAATCAAAATTGAACTCTTTGTCTTTATTTAATTCTACATCAAAATAAATAGGCTCAACATTATGTTTTTTTACAGGTCCCTCAGCTTGTTCGAATTGACCAGCTATTACTTTTACAATTTTTTCCTCATCTTTGTATGATTGCATCTGATCTGCATCTATGTAGATATAATTAGGTTTACTCATTTTAAGTTTAGCTGGCATATTGATCCATAATTGAAATCCATGTAGTTTACCTTCTTTCATTGCTGGCATTTCAGAGTGAATTATTCCACTTCCAGTTTTCATCCACTGAACATCTCCTGCAGTCATTCTACCTTCGCCACCTGTACTATCTTTGTGTTCAAAATCTCCAGCTAACATATAGGTTACTGTTTCTATTCCTCGATGAGGATGAGGTGGAAAACCTGCTATATAATCTTCACTATTTTCTGATCCAAATTCATCTAGCATTAAAAATGGATCAAAGTAATTTGGGTCTACACCAATACTTCTTTTTAATTTAACTCCAGCCCCATCAGATGCTGGCGTAGGTTCGATAATTTTTTTTACTTCTATATCTGACATATTATTTATTTAAAATTTCTTATCTAAACTAAAATCTTTAGTTCCGTTTATGAATATAAATAAAAACCCACCAGCTAATGCTATATTTTTCAAAAAAGATCCTAGTTGCATCTGGTCTGAAAAATCGTTGTGAAAAATTATTGCTGTAGCAATACAAAATAAGCTTAAAAAACCAGCTGCAATTTTTGCTTTATAGCCTAATATAATTAAGATAGGTCCAACTATCTCCAAAATTATTGCTGGTATAATTAAAATTCCTGGTATTCCAAAACCCTCCATCCAGCCAACTGTTCCATCATAATTACTAATTTTAAAAATACCATTAAGAAGAAATAAAGCTGAAATTAAAATTCTTGCAACAAGATCTAAAATATTTGTCATAATTTTAAAATAATGACTTGTTTAAATAATATCAAGTAAGTGTTTAAGATTATTAATCTGATTTTCAGGAGAGTAATCTAGATTATCAAAAATAATATTATTTCTATTCACCCAAATAGCATTAAAACCATAATTACCACCACCAGAAACATCCCATGTATTTGCGCTTAAAAAGGCGACTTCACGTTTTTCAATCTTATATTTTTTAACTGGAATATCGTATACCTTTGAGTCTGGCTTAAAAATACCTACTTCTTCTACGGAAAAAATGTCATCAAAAACTTTAAGATTATTACTGGAGACCAATTCATTTAGAAGGGAAGGAGTTCCATTTGACAGTATTGATAGTTTGTAATTTTTTTCTTTTAATAATTGTAGAGTTTCTTTTACTTCTGGATAAGGGGAAAGAATTTTATAAAGATCAAGTAATTCACTTTTCATATTAGTATTAATATTAAATACTTTCATTGATTTATCTAAACTATCCTCAGTTATTTCCCAAAAATCTTTATGTCTTTTCATTATACTTCTAAGCCAAGTATATTCTAGCTGGGTTGTTCGCCAATAATTTGAAAAACTTTCCCATTTGCTACCAATTTTATTTTTACATTTTTCTGCTGCAGAATTGACGTCAAATAAAGTTCCATAGGCATCGAAAATTATTGCTTTAATATTTTTCATAAATTACTTTCTTGATATGAGTAATATTAGAATATTTTTTCCTGAAAGTTTATCTCTTAATTTTAATTCTTGGCTTGAAAAACCACAATCACATTATTTAACAAAAGTAATGAGAGTTAAAATTGGTGAAAATTTTTCACTATTTAATAAAAACGGTGAGTGGTTAGCTAAAATCAATAATATCCGTAGCGGCAAAGTTGAATTTAGTATTCAAGAAAAATTAAGAAATAAAGAAAACCTGGTAGATATTTGGTTGGCATTTTCTCCCATAAAATCAAATTATTCAAATTTTATGATACAGAAGGCTACCGAATTGGGAATAACCAAATTTATTCCAATTATTTTTGATCGTACTATTGTTAGAAAAATTAATTCTGAAAGATTAGAAAAAATAATTATAGAGGCAACAGAGCAATCAAATAGGATCAATCCTCCTTTATTGGAAAAACCTCAAAACTTGAAAAGTTTCTTAAATAAAAATGAGGATAAAATTGATTTAATTTTTACTGATCTAAATACTAAAAGTAAAAAAATTGAATTTAATAAAAATATAACTAAACCTTTATGCGTTATTATTGGACCTGAGGGAGACTTTTCAGAACAAGAAAGAAATAATATTTTAAATTTTAAAGGTGTCAAATCATTCAAGATCAATGAAAATATTCTAAGATCAGAGACTGCAGTGATATCATCTATATCAATACTTAGTTATATTTTGAATTTATAAATATTTATTAATTAATTTGATTGATTGTTTAATATCATCTCTATGAGATATTTTGGCGATATATTTTCCATCTTTAAGAAGTATTACGGGCGAGCTGTGATCAACATTGTAATCACCATTTTCAAAAAAAATCTTTTGACTGATTATTCCCCATGATTGTGACAATAAAAAAATTTCACCTGGATCTCCTGTGATCCCAACAAACTCGTTATCGAAATTTCTCAAATAATCTTTTATAACCTCTGGAGTATCTCTTATAGGATCAACACTAATAAAAAAGACTTTAAAATCTTTTTTTTTATTTTTTTTAATTCTGTTTAATGCGATATCTATTTTGTTTAAAGTCATGGGACAAATGTCAGGACAATTTGTGAAACCAAAAAAAATTGCTGTTAGTGGTCCGTTAAAAGACTCTTGGGTAATTGAATTATTATTCATATCTTTAAGCTCAAAATCTGAGCCCTTGAAAGCTGCGACTGATTGGTCTTTTTGTTCTTTCATTGAAAGAAATACAGGAAGCATTAAAAAAAAGAATATTGTTAAACATCCAGTTAACACTGCGATCGAGGTTTTTATTTTCATTATTGTAAAAATATATATAGGAACTATATAAAGATTATGTCTCTGTTAAAGAAAATATTTGGCACATTAACCGAAAAGCCTTGGGAAGCTAGTCAAGCAGCAATAGATAGTACACATGCAGGAAAGACGTTTGAAATTTCAAATCAAATGTCAGCAGTAATCATAATTTTTGGAGTAAGTACAACTTTATTTAGTTTAATTTTTACCGGCTATCTTTATTCACTGCCACCAGAGCAAGATACAACTTTTATACTCAAGACAAATTTACTTTGGATAAATACATTAGTCTTAATATTAGTAACAATATTTTTTAATAGAATAAGTAAAGATTTAAAGAATGGAGTTACAAATACAATAAAAAGAAATTTAATTTATGTAGGTGCTCTAAGTTATATATTTTTATTTCTACAGTTAGCTTTATGGTACCAACTTATGAAATCTGGAAATTTTGTTTCAACTAATACATATTTTTCATCTTATTATTTTTTTACAGCATTACACGGTATTCATCTTTTAGGAGGTCTTTACTTTTGGGGCAAAGTCAGTTCTAAAATTTTTAAATTAGATGAGAAGGATTATAACAAAGAGGAAAAAAGTATTAATGCTCTTTCTTTGTATTGGTTCTTTTTATTTATAGTTTGGTTGGTCTTCTTTACTATAATGTTCGCTTACAATGATACTGTTATAGAATTCTGTAAATCTTTGATTGCTTAGTTAAATAAACAAAACTAACACAGATCCAAACACAGCAATTATTATTAAAAGAATGTTGACCGATCTAAGATATCTTTTGGTTTCAGGTTTTGTCTCTCCTTTTGAAAACCTTCCTGCTCCTAAAGAAATTACAAAATAGAAGGCTAATACTAAAGCGAGAATTGTAATTAAAATACCTAATTTACCAAGCATAAGGATATTGATTATATTAGTATAATTAATATGTTTTATGACATTTTGTCATAGGTAATTATAGGATTATTCTTCTATATAAGCATTATGCATGCAGGAATAATATTTTTATTAGTAATAGTCGGATCTATCTTATTTCACATTTTCACACCTTGGTACTGGACTGACATAGCATCAAATTGGGGTGGAATGGATAGCACAATTACTCTTACATTCTGGGTAGGAGGAGGCGTATTTGTAGCTGTATGTTTGTTCATGGTTTATTGTATTTTTAGATACTCACATAAAGAAGATAGAAGAGCAGAATATAAACCTGAAGATAAAAAATTAGAAAAAATTTTAACATGGGCAACAACCCTTGGAGTGTGTGCTTTACTCGCTCCTGGTCTTATTATTTGGAATCAATACGTAAATGTACCAAAGAATGCAATTGAAGTTGATGTAATGGCATGGCAGTGGGGATGGCAATACAGACTTCCTGGTGCAGATGGAAAATTAGGAACTACACAAGTTAGAAATATTGCTGATAACAATCCTTTTGGTATCAATCCAGATGATCCTTTTGGAAAAGATGACATTATGATTGAGAGCGATGTAATAAATTTGGAAAATAATAGACCTGTAAAAATACTATTAAGATCAGTCGACGTTCTTCATAATTGGTATGTGCCACAATTTAGATCAAAAATGGATGCTGTTCCTGGGACAGTTACTTTTTATTGGTTTGAGCCAAATAAAGTTGGAGAATATGAAGTTTTGTGTGCTGAATATTGTGGAGTTGGTCATTACGCAATGAGAGGTGGAGTTGAGGTTCAAGATAAGGCTGATTATGAAGTGTGGTTAAGTGAGCAAGAAACTTTTCAGCAATTATCAGCCAGATATGAAAAATTAAACGTGGACGGGAACAAATTAGTCAAAAAATAACAATTTATTAATTTAAAAAAAATATATATAGAGGATAAAAATATGTCAGACGAATACGATAATAATAAATCATACCAGGCGCAATCATCAGAGGTTTTAGATGGTTCAGCTGGATCAATTAATCCCGATATGGATTATGTAAGACCAGCCGAAATACCTGAACAAGATTTATATCATGCACATAGTTTTATAGAAAAATGGATTTTTTGTCAGGATGCTAAGGTTATTGGTGTTCAATACTTTTTAACGGCAGTATTCACTGGGATCGTAGGATTAATTTTATCATGGTTAATGAGACTACAACTTGGTTTTCCTGAGTTAGCAGGTTTCATGACAGCTGAACATTATTATCAATTTGTGACTATGCATGGAATGATAATGGTAGTTTACTTCTTAACTGCACTATTTCTTGGAGGCTTTGGAAATTATCTAATTCCACTTATGGTAGGAGCAAGAGATATGGTTTTCCCATATGTAAATATGCTTAGCTTCTGGATGTTTTTTGTTGCAGTTGCAGTTTTAATGGCAAGTTTCTTTGTTCCAGGCGGACCAACAGGAGCAGGATGGACATTATATCCT
Source organism: uncultured Pelagibacteraceae bacterium (assembly GCA_902567045.1). Classification (GTDB taxonomy): domain Bacteria; phylum Pseudomonadota; class Alphaproteobacteria; order Pelagibacterales; family Pelagibacteraceae; genus Pelagibacter. The sequence continues at coordinate 60,753 of CACFLJ010000006.1, read as the reverse complement.
CCTCAAACAATTCTAGAGGGAACCCCAGGATCTGGCACGGGAATACTTCTAATGCTTATATCTTTATCTTTATTTGTAATTGGTTTCACAATGGGTGGACTAAATTATATGATTACTATTCTTCAAGCTAGAACTAGAGGAATGACTTTAATGAGAATGCCCTTAACAGTTTGGGGTATATTTACAGCAACTGTACTTGCTATGTTAGCATTCCCAGCACTACTAGTTAGTGCAATAATGATGACATTAGATAAGGTTCTACAAACAAGTTTCTTTATGCCAACAATTTTAAAAGCAGGAGAGGTTCTTGAATACGGTGGTGGAAGCCCAATTCTCTTCCAACACTTATTTTGGTTTTTTGGACACCCTGAGGTTTATATAGTTGCATTGCCCGCATTTGGAATAGTTTCTGACTTAATTTCTGTTCATGCTAGAAAAAATATTTTTGGTTATAGAATGATGGTTTGGGCGATCGTAGGTATTGGAGGTTTAAGTTTCTTCGTATGGGCTCACCACATGTATGTAAGTGGAATGAATCCTTGGTTTGGATTTTTCTTTGCAACAACCACATTAATTATTGCAGTTCCAACCGCCATGAAGGTTTATAACTGGATACTAACCTTATGGAGAGGAAATATTAGAATTAATACTGTAATGTTATGGTGCTTAGGATTTATCGTCACTTTTGTAAATGGAGGAATTACTGGAATATTTTTAGGAAATGTTTCAGTTGATGTCCCATTATCTGATACATATTTTGTAGTAGCACACTTCCATATGGTTATGGGTATTGCACCACTAATGGTTATTATGGGGGCAGTTTATCATTGGTTCCCATTAGTAGCTGGAAAAATGCTAAGTGAAACATTGGGTAAATGGCACTTCTGGATCACTTTCTTAGGAGCTTACTCAATATACTTCCCAATGCATTACTTAGGTTTTATTGGAGTTCCAAGAAGATATTTTGAAATGTATGATAGTCCATATATGACATCTACAGTCGGAATGAATGAATTTATAAGTGTTGCAGCATTTATAGTAGGTGCAGCACAATTTATTTTAGTTTTCAATATTATTAAAACATTAAAAACAGGAAAAAAAGCTGAACAGAACCCTTGGAAAGCTAATTCACTTGAATGGTATACTTCTACTGTTCCACCAGAACACGGTAACTTTGGTGAAAGACTTCCAGTTGTTCACAGATGGCCTTACGATTTTAGTGTTCCAGGAGCGAAAGATGATTTTATTCCACAAACAACTGCTCCAAGTGAAGTAGCAAATACTGAAGTAGAGAAAACTTAAGAGAAAAATAATGTCTGAACAAAAAATAGACGGCTTTGAACTTAAACCAGGGTTTAAAGGCATGGCGTCTGATACTGGTTCAGACCAAACAATGTTTAAAGGTGTGCATTGGGGTAAAGCCATGATGTGGATCTTTTTATTAAGCGATACTTTTGTTTTCAGCTGTTTTTTAATTTCTTATATGAAGGGTAGAGGTTCAACGATTGTTGATTGGCCAAATACAAGTGAAGTTTTTTCTTTATATGTAGGTGGTGTGCCTGTTCCGCTTCTACTGATTGCGATAATGACTTTTGTATTGATTACAAGTAGTGGAACAATGGCTCTAGCGGTTAAATATGGTTACGAAAAAAACCGTAAAATGTGTGGTTGGCTAATTCTAGCCACTGCTGTAGGTGGACTTACTTTTGTAGGAATGCAAGTATTTGAATGGTCAAAACTAATTCATGAGGGTGTAAGACCCTGGGGTAATCCATTTGGAGCAGCTCAGTTTGGTTCATTCTTTTTTATGATAACAGGTTTTCATGGCTTCCATGTCTCAATAGGTGTGATTTTCTTATTCATTTATACTTACAAAGTTTTTGCTGGTCATTATGAGAGCAAAAAAAGAGGATGGTTTACAAAGATGAAAGGGGACTATGTTGAAATTGAAATATTAGGTCTTTACTGGCACTTTGTAGATCTAGTTTGGGTTTTTATTTTTGCATTTTTCTACTTGTGGTAAAATAAAATATGGAAGAGACTAATAAAATGGAAGAAACAACTAAAAAAGAAGAACAAACAAGTACCCAGAAGATAGGAATTTATCTTTGGATATGGTTGTTATTATTTGTTTTAAGTTTCTTTTCATACATGGTTGACTGGTACCAATTTCAAGGAATGCTAAGATGGTCACTAATATTATTCTTTATGTTCTTAAAAGCAGGGTTAATTATGGCTTTTTTCATGCACTTGTTTTGGGAAAGATACGCTTTAGTAAATGTTCTGTTATGGCCAATGACAGCTATTGCGTGTTTTATATTTTTAATGACAGCAGAATTTAAATATACGCTATTTTCAAGATTCTTCTATTTTGTAGTAGGGGGAGCTTAATATGGATGCTTACGGATATTTAGCTTTTTTCTTAATTTTATTTGTTTTTTTCATTTATATAGTTTGGTTTGGTTATTCGGTAAAAGTTGAAAACCAAAAAGAACAAGGCGATAAAGTCACAATAAATCCTTATGATCAAATACCTTTAAGTAGAAGATTAATTGATAAGAAAAATAGTAAAGTAGGTATATTTGATCTTGGAAATCATATTTTAATAGCAGGCGTTATATTACTTGTAATATTTGTTTCACTAAATGTTGAGTAATAGTGACTGCAAATACAATTAAAAAAAAATCAGTTTCTACAAGTTTTTTTTCCTATTCAAAATATTTATTATTATTAATGAAGCCAAGAGTAATGTCTTTGGTTATTTTTACCTGTGCTGTCGGATTGCTAACAGCCCCAGTAACTGTTTCTTTTTTAAATTCAATAATTGCAATTTTCTTTGTAACCATGGGAGCAGGTGCTGCAGGTGCATTAAATATGTGGTATGAGGCCGATCTTGATAAATTAATGACAAGAACCTGTCTAAGACCAATCCCCACCGGAAAAGTGAACAGGGAGCACGCATTATTATTTGGAACAATATTATCTATAGTATCTGTAGTTGGACTTTATTACTTTTCAAATCTAACATCAGCGATACTATTATCTATAACAATCGCATTTTACGTTTTTGTCTACACGATATGGTTAAAGAGAAAAACTCCTCAAAATATTGTTATAGGAGGTGCATCAGGTGCACTACCTCCAGTGATAGGATGGACTATAGCAACTAACTCATTAACATTAGAACCAATAACATTTTTCTTAATCATATTCTTTTGGACCCCATCTCACTTTTGGGCATTGAGCCTTTATAAAGCAGAGGATTATCAGAAAGCTAAAATTCCTATGCTACCTATTACTAATGGTATTGAGGAAACGAAGAAAAATATATTTATTTATTCTTTAATAATGCTACCAGTGGTAATCTTGCCTTATTATATTGGTTTTGCAGGTGAAACATTCTTAATATTTTCATTAATTCTTACCTTTTATTACAACTATGTTTGTTATGATCTTCTAAAGTTCAAAAAAAATAAATTTGAAATAAAGAAGGCTAAAAAGGTATTTTCTTACTCAATTTTTTACTTATTTTTGCTTTTTGTCTTATTTTTGGTAGACCAGATTATAAAATAAATAATCCTATTTATTTTATAGGAAAATGGTAAAAAAAATTCATGAGATACGTAAGTACAAGAGATAATTCAAAAGAATACAGTTTTGAAGATGTTTTTATTAAAGGTTTAGCTGATGATGGTGGACTTTATGTACCTACATCTCTAAAAAAATTTAGTCCAGATGAATTGTCAGAGCTTAAAAATCTTAATTATAATGATTTATCTACTGAAATAATTAATCAATTTTCATCAGATTTTATCCCTAAAGATGATCTTTCATCATTAATTAATAAATCTTATTCAACTTTCAGAGAAAAAGATGTTGTTAAAATTTCAAATGTAGGTGATTTGAAGCTATTAGAGTTATTTCATGGCCCAACATTAGCATTTAAAGATATTGCTATGCAGTTCATTGGTAACTTGTATGAGTATTATTTAAGTAAAAATCATAAAAAAATTAACATTGTCGTTGCTACATCAGGTGATACAGGAGCTGCCGCTATAGATGCAATTAAAGGTAAATCAAACTTAAATATTTTTGTCTTACATCCTAATAATAGAATTTCACCGGTACAAAGAAAGTTAATGACAACAGTTGAGGATGAAAATGTTTTCAATATTGCAATTGATGGAAATTTTGACGATTGCCAAAATATAGTAAAACAAATGTTTTCAGATCTTGATTTTTCAAAATCTATTAATATGTCAGGGGTTAATTCTATTAATTGGGCAAGAATAATTGCCCAAGCCGTATATTATTTTTATACTTATTTTAAACTTAATGAAGATAAGCCTATTTCATTTTCAGTGCCAACAGGAAACTTTGGAGATGTTTTTGCAGGTTACCTTGCAAAACAAATGGGATTGCCAATAGATAAACTAATCGTTGCAACAAATGAAAATGATATTTTGCATCGTGCAATCTCAAATGGTGATTATATTTCTAAAAAAGTAAAAGAGACATTGTCTCCAAGTATGGATATCCAATTAGCAAGTAACTTTGAAAGACTAATTTATTATGTAAATAACTCTAATTCTGAAATTACGTCAGATATAATGAAAAAAATTAAACAAAATGAATACAAAATTGATAAATCAAACTTAGATATTATACAAAAAGATTTTGTTTCAGAAAGTTGTAATGAAAATGAAACTTTAGAAATTATAAAGAAAAATTTTGAGAAAAATAATATTATTTTAGATCCGCATACAGCAGTTGGAGTAGGCGCTGCACACAAGCTATCATTTAATGATTGTGTAGTTTTGTCTACTGCCCATCCATGTAAATTTCCAGCTGCAACAGATAATGCTATAAATAAACATGAAGAACTACCTCAAGAGCTTCAATATGTTCATGGTAAAAAGGAAAATTTTCAACTATTAAAAAATGATACTGAAGCGGTAAAAATTTTTGTTAAAAGTAAATTATGAAGCTAAAAATTAATGATCAAATCCCAGATGTAAAAATCTTCCATTTAGTTGATGGTGAACCCAAGGAACAAAATATTTCTGAGGTATTAGGATCAAATAAAATAATATTATTTGGATTACCTGGTGCATTCACAGCTACATGCTCTAAGTTTCATTTACCAGGTTATGTTAAAAATGCTCAACTAATCTTAGATAAAGGTATTGATAAAATATTTTGCTTAGCTGTTAATGACCCTTATGTAATGAATGCTTGGGGTGAAGCGAACAACATAGGGGAAAATATAACTATGTTAGCTGATCCTTATTTGTCATTTACTAAGCTGATAGGTGCTGAAGTTGATAGAAACTCAAAAGGTATGGGCATGAGATCAAGCCGTTATGCAATGGTTATAGAAAATTTTAAAGTGCATAATATTCAAGAGGAAAAAGAAACCAAAGATTGCGGTATATCCTCAGCAGAGGGTATTTTAGATATTATTTAGCAAGAAGGGCAGTTCTGTTGCCAGGTGCCCCCCTTAATCAATTTAGCTTTTAAATAACTCAAGTGCTTTACTAAGTAGTTCTTCTGACTTTGCATGATCACCATCAGAATGTGCTTGGATTCCTGCATCACGAAGTTTTTGAGCTTCTTCAATTTTTGCATCTATATTCTTCGCCATCATAGGACAAGAACCTGCAAATGCTGAACTAAAGAACATTGCAAACACAAATGATAAAATTATTTTTTTCATAAATATCCTTTCATTGAGCTTTTTTATTTAATATTGATTATTTTTTTTAAAATTTAGCGATTGTCACATGAGACAGAATTGATCGATTTAAGAAAAAAAAAGTATTTTGTTTACAACCCTATGTTAGGAGTTTGCAGCTTCCCTTGCAATTAAATCTACTTCATTATTTAAAGTATCTGTGGAGTGGCCTTTAACCCAACTCCATTTTATTTCAAATTTTTCAGTTAGATTATCTAATTCATCCCAAAGTTCTTTATTTTTAACGGGTTGTTTATTTGCAGTTTTCCAACCATTTTTTTTCCAATTATGTATCCACTCTGTAATTCCTGATTTTACATATTTTGAGTCTGTGAAAATCTGAACACTGCTTCCTTTAGGAATTTTTTTAAGAGCTTTTATTGGAGCAAGTAATTCCATTTGATTATTTGTAGTATCTTTTTTACTTCCCTTTATCTTAATTTTTTTTTTATCGTCTATAATAATAGCAGCCCACCCACCATTTCCTGGATTACCCAAACACGATCCATCAGTATAGATTTTTATCATTAGGAATAGTCCTTGAAAGAATTTAATTTTCTATGATGATTTAATTTATCTAAATATTCTTTTGGATCTTTTATTTTTATCAATGCCTTTTTTGGAGTATTTAGGTAATCATATGATCTTGTAAGAAGATATCTTAAAGCTGATCCTCTACATAGAGTATTAAAATTACTCTTTTCTATGATAGTAAGTTTACGTATTGATTGGTAACCTCTTAATAAATGTGCAGATTTACTTTTGTCTAGCACAAAAACTTTATTTCTTTTCTTAAAACATAATGCATTTACACATGTGGCTAATTCATAAGCTAAGAAATCATTTGCAGAAAAATAAAAATCAATAAAACCGTAATATTTTTTCTTATAGAAAAAAATATTATCAATAAAAAGATCACTATGAATTATTCCATTTGGCATATTTTTTGGCCATTTTTTCTTAATATCAATTAAATCAGTTTTCATGGTCTTAATTAAATTATTTGAAAGTTTGTTAATTCTTTTATCTATTCTATTTAGCAAAGGTCCCCAAGAATTTACTGATAACGAATTATTTCTATACAATCTTAATTTTTTAGCAGCTAAATGTAACAGAGCAGCATTTTTTCCAACTTGAAAACAGTCTTTATTTGTTAGTTGATTTTTATCCTTTCCTTCTAAAAAACTTACCAAACAAGCAGTTTTATTTTTAATTTTGAATAAATATTTATTTTTTTTATTTTTTATTGGCTCTGGACACTTAATTTTATGTTTAGATAAACCGAACATCAAGTTCATAAAAAAGGGCAGATCTCTCTTTTGAACTCTTTTTTCAAATATAGTTAATATTATTTTCTTTTTATTTGTTTTTATTAAGTAGTTTGTATTCTCAATTCCTTTTTTAATGCCAGAAAATGAGTGGATTTTCCCAATCTTAAAGTTTTTTTCGATCAAGCTTAAATCGTTTTGATTTATCCTTGTATATACAGCCATTAATTTAATTTTCCTGGAATTTTAAATGTTACATCCTCTTTTACTATTTCAACTTCCTCTATTTCTACAGTAAATTTTTTTTTAATATTTTCTATGAATTCATTAACTAATACTTCAGGAGCCGAGGCACCAGATGAAATACCTATTGTTTTGCATTTAGATATTTTTTCTAGTGGAAAAGTGCTTTCCGAATGAATTAGTTCAGCATTTTCACATCCATTATTTTTAGCTACTTCCACCAATCTAACTGAGTTAGATGAATTTCTACTACCAATTACAAAAAGATTATCACAATCTTTTGCAATTTTTTTCACAGCTGCTTGTCTATTTGTGGTTGCATAGCATATATCATCTTTTTTTGGTTCGTGAATATCAGGAAAACGTTCTCTTAAAACGTTTATAATATCTTTTGTATCATCAACCGACAATGTTGTTTGTGTTATATAAGCAAGTTTATTATTTTCACCTCTTTCATAATTTTTTGCATCATCAATCGTTTCTATAAGATCAATTTTTCCATCAGTAATTTGCCCCATAGTACCAATCACTTCAGGATGGTTTTTATGACCTATAAGCAAAACTTTAATGTCCTTTTTATCTAAATTTTCTGCTTCTCTATGAACTTTAGATACAAGTGGACATGTAGCATCTACAAAAATCATATTTAAACTTTCTGCTTCTTTAGGAACAGATTTTGGTACACCATGAGCTGAAAAGACAACAGGCCTCGTTTTATCCTCAATTTCATCAATCTCTTCAACAAATATTGCGCCAATTTTTTTTAAACCATCTACTACATGTTTGTTATGAACTATTTCATGTCTTACATATACAGGAGCGCCATATTTTTCTATGCTTTTCTTTACAATTTCAATTGCTCTATCAACACCTGCACAAAAACCTCTGGGAGCTGCTAAAAGTATTTTAAGATGATTATTTTTCACTTTCATCCTTTCGAAAAAATGGAATTAAAAAAACAATGCATGCAATTAGAAAAAAAAGACTGCCAAACATAGCCCAAAAACTTCCTATACTTGATATGATAAAACCCAATGCAGAAATAATGAATAAAATCCAACCAATTAAATTAATATTTTTATTGCTCATTTTTTTCAATTAAATATTCGAGCAATATATGTGGAAAAGTTAATGAGGCCAATCCAATAAAAATTACTCGATATATAGTTTCATTAAATTCGTTATAATTATTCAGAATTGATATTGAAACAACATATCCTAAAATCGTTAAAATTGTTAGTGGAAAGGCTTTTTTGATGAATACTGTTAAACCTTTTTTTAAATTTTTATTTAATTCTCTAATCAAAGAAATCGAGTGCCTAATAGAATGTAAAAAACAAAAGTAAATCGTAAAAGCAATTATTGGATTAAGAAAATAATTTAGGATTAATATTGATAAATAATCCATCAATAATAATGATTTTGCTTCGATACTTTTGTTTAATGATAAAATAATTCCAGAAATTAAAGATAGTAAGATAAATATGAATAATATCTCGTTAGATATTATTAAATTATTTGAAATATAAAAATTTAATGTCTCAAATATTGTCAGTGTCTCCTCTTTGTGGAAAAATAAGGGTGAGGTAATTATTAATGATCCTTTTAAAAAATAAATTAATTCAAAGTTTTTCTTTTGGTTAATAAATTCGGAGTCCTCTTTTCCAAAATGAAAAGCAGCGATAATTAAAAATAAGAAAAGTAATGATTTTGGAAATATTAACCAAATCAATATTATAACTGCACCAATAAGTAAATAACTCAAATAAAAAATACCCATTGATTTATATCCAAAATATTTAATTAGTTTTTTACCTTTAATATGATCCAGAGAGCCATGAGATATTCCAATTGTTAAAATTAAAAACAACGAAATTAGTAAGAAACTGCCTTCTCTAAGATATTTTATTCCAGATAAAAGTATACATAAATTAAAAAAAATTAAAGAGTGGTAAAAATTAATTCTAATCATTTAATTTAAAAAAGTGCTTTAATAAAAATCCATTTAGGCATTTTTAATATTATCGATAAATCTTCAAATAAATTACTTCTATTCGACAAAAATTTTATAACAGTATTAGATTTGTTATTAAACATCCTAAAAAAAATATTTGGCATTTTGCTTGGATTATTTTTAAGAACTTTTAAAAAAATATTATCAAGAAATTGATATTTTTTTTTAATTTGAAAAGTTTTCAATTTACTAATGTTTTCGATATTTTTTCTTATATATTTACTTTGTTCTTGAATATTTAGAAAAGTATAACCAGTACTTAACCTTGTCATACCACCAGCTGTTCCGATATTAATTTTATTTTTTACTTGGTCAATTCTTGGGTAAAAAAGAGGTATTGCACCAACTTCTTTGTATGTAATCTTATAATCTTTTATTTTTAGATTATTCTCAATATATTCTTTAATTTGCTGATCATAATCTTTTTGGGAATCGTCATTCATTTCTGATAACCAAGTTGTTTCAACTAATGCTGTATTTTTTGAATATGGAAGTGTATAAAAAAAATGAACACTTCCTCTCTGCTCACAATCAAAATCCATTAGATTCATCATTTCTTCATCAAAAAATTCCTTCTTTGTTTCTATTTCTACCCCACAGAAATGTTGCCAAAGACCAGAGTTTTGATTATCTAATTTTGGAACGCTATTAAATACTAAAGAGTTATCAAAATTTATATTTTGATCATTTTTGTGGAAGGAAATATTTTTATTCTCTTTTAATTTGTTGTTTATCTTCTCATAAAATAACCCACTATCAATACTTTGATACTGATAATTATCGCACTCTAGATGTCTAGTTTTTTGAGGCACATTTATTGAGAAATGTTTCCAATTTTTTTTTACACAATCCTCAAAATTATGTGGGAATGTTTTCCAAAAAGACCAAGTTTTATCTTTTTTATATTCATCTCTTGGCTCAATAATAGCTAAAGTTTTATTTTTTAACTTATTATTGATCTCTAACTCATATGCTAAAGATAATCCTGCACAACCACCACCAATTATGATAAAATCAAAATCTTTCATTTAAATTTATTTCTTCACTAATTAATTCGTGTTCTTTATCTCTAAGGTGATTATGTTTTTTAATCAATGATAGTTTTAGCAAGTCATATATAGATAATATTGTTTGAAATATTTTGCCACCATTAGTAACAAAAATTTTACCTGATTTATTATAATTTTGAATTGTTTGTTGTTTAATAATATTTCTTCCAATTTGTCTATAAACTCTTCTTGCAACTAAAATTGAAAATCGAAGACTTAAAGGAATATCTTTTATTGATGAAAAGCTACTATCATAAAATAAGTCTGCAGTAGCCAATGTTTCTTTTATTGTTTCAAAATTATGTTTTATATAAAACCTTTTATTTTTTGAGTCCTCTACTACATCTCTCGAAATATTTGTTAGTTGCATAGCTATTCCCAAATCTATAGCCGATTTATGAGAATTAGAGCTAGTGACATTTAAAATTTTTGCCATCATTAATCCAACGGTTCCTGCTACTCTATATGAATAAATTAATAATTCCTTTTTCGAATTTAATCTTATTTCATTTTGAATATCAGACTCCACACCATCGAATAAGTCTTCTACAATTTTTGTGGAAATATTATTTTCATCCATTAATACCCACATATTTTTAATTATACGGTTCTGAAATTCTTTATTGATAAAATTATTTTTGAAATTTAAAAATCTTCTTAATTTAACATCAATTGTACCATCATCGTCTGCTATATTGTCTAAAGTTCTACAAAAATCGTATAAATTAGAACATTTCAAATAAGTTTCTTTTGGAAGAAAAAAACCAGCCCAGTTAAAAGATTTTGCGTATATTGATAGAAAACTCTTTTTCTCCATTACAAAATTTTGTCTAAGACTTTTGCTGAAGATAGTACTCCTGGTACACCTGCTCCAGGATGAGTGCCTGCTCCAACAAAATATAAACCATCAAAAATCTCTGATTTATTATGAAATCTAAAATAAGCTGATTGGGTAAATTTTGGTTGAATAGAAAAACCTGAGCCATATTTAGTATTTAACTCTTTCTCAAAATAATCTGGAGTTAAGTAAAAATCCTCAACAATATTTTCACTTAAATTAGGTAGTAAACTTTCCTCCATTTTTTTAATAACCAAGTTTTTCATTTTATCTCCTTCAATAGACCAGTTTATGCCAGATTGGTTATTAGGAACTGGCACCAACACATAAAAACAATCATGATTATCAGGTGCCATCGATTTATCTGTAGCTGTTGGTCTATGTAAATAGTAACTAATGTCGTCATTTAATTTTTTATTATTAAAAATATCGTCCAAGTGTTCCTTGTACTTATCTCCAAATTTGATTGTATGATGTTCAACATCGTCGTAAACTTTTTTGGTTCCAAAGTAATAAACAAACAAACCCATTGAATATTCCATTCTTTTCATTTTCCAATTAAAAATAGAATTACTGCTATTTGTGTTTGCTAATTTTGAATAAACTGCTGGTGGATCAGCGTTACAAATAACATTATCTGCTTCTATTTTATCCCCATTGTTTAGTTCAACGCCAGTAATTTTATTTTTATTTGATAAGATTTTATTTACTTCACATCCTTTAAATATTTTTATATTTTCTTCATTCATTAGTTTTTCCATACCATTTATTATTTGACCAGTCCCACCCATAGAATAATGAATTCCCCATTTTTTTTCTAAATATAAAATTAATCCATATATTGATGTTGTTGTAAAAGGGTTACCACCTACCAACAGTGGATGCATACTAAGTAATCTTCTTAATTTTTCATTTTCTACGTAAGAAGAAACCAAACCGTAAACAGATTTATAACTCTTTAAATTAAATAAAGATGGTATCTGCTTTAACATAAAATAGGGTTTATCAAATGGAACATCTGATAATTCAGTAAAACCTTTATCAAAAATCTTTTTTGTAAAATTAACTAAGTTTTTATATCCGTTAACATCTTTTTCGTTAATCTTTTTTATTTGGTCAATCATCTCTTCTTCATCGCCAGAGTAGTCAAACTTAAAGCCATCTTCGAAAACAAATTGATACCAAGTTTTTAAAGATTTAATTTCTAAATAATCTTTTGAATTTTTGTTAAAAAGCTGAAATAATTCATCAATTAGGTAGGGTGCTGTTATTACAGTTGGACCACCATCAAATGTAAATCCATTTTTTTTAAAAACTCTTGCTCGTCCACCTAAATCTTCATGTTTCTCAATCAATGTTACATTATGGCCTTTAGCTTTTAACCTTAATGCTGCAGCCATACCACCAAAACCTGATCCTATTACAATCGAATTCATAATTTGGATTTTATATTATTTTAAGAAAATGTAACGTAATTAAGTTATGAATTAATTTTTTTTAATTCAGTCTTTGCTTCTTCAAGATTCTTTTCAAAAAGATTATCTAGTTTAGATTTATCAACTGTAGTTGTTATAATTTTTTTTACAGACTCTAGGGCAATTTTAACAGAAGTATCTTTGATTTCTTTGATTGCTGTCTCTTTCATCTGATTAATTTTTGTTTGAGTTAAATTCTTTTTTATTTCAGAAGTTTTATGAAATTTTTCATTCATACTTATAACAAGTTGCTCAGACTCAGTTTTAGCTTGATCAAGGATTTTTTTGGACTCTCCTTCAACAGAATTGAGTTTAGTTTGAGCTTCATCTAAAAGTTTTTTTGACTCGACTCTTAACTTTTCACTTTCATCGATTTCCTTTTTTATATCTCCAATCATTTTTGTTAGGAGATTATTTATGTTCTGAGGTATTTTGAAATATACCAATAGTCCTATAAATATAAAAAACGATATTGCTACCCAAAAAGTTGCATCAAACATCTTTTCTCTCTTTGTTTATTTTTGATTGGTCCTCTACAATTGCTGCTATGCTGCTGCTATTTACTTCTTCACCAATTAGCTCTTTTATTAACTCAGCTGATGTTTCAGCTGCGATTTTATTTATTTTTTCTCCTGATTTATTCTTTAGATCAGATAATTCCTTTTCTACTTCATCTACCTCTTCATCAAGATCTTTCTCTAATGCAGCTCTTTTTTTATTTATGTCATCCAAAATTTTTTCTCTAGCCTCATTAAAGTAACTTTTAGCTTTAAGTTTACTGTCTAAAATAATCTTTTCATACTCGTCTATTTTTTTTTGACTCGCCTCTTTTTGCTTATCTGCTGTCTCAATATTTTCAAGTATTTGTGATTTTCTAGTTTCCAAGTTATCGCTAATCTTAGGCAATATAACTTTAGTCAAAACAATAAAAAGTATTCCAAACGTGATGATAAGCCAGAAGATTTGAGAAATCCAAAACTCTGGATTAAGTTGAGGCATACCACCACTTTCAGCGGCAAATACTATATTAAAACATGCAAAGCATGTAACGAATATTAAAAAAACTATTTTTTTTAACATTAACTAAAATGCAAATAAAATAATCAACGCAACTACCAGGCCAAACAATCCTGTTGCTTCAGCTAAAGCAAACCCTAATAACAAGTTAGGGAATTGTTTTTGAGCTGCAGATGGATTTCTCATAGCACCAGATAAGTAATTACCAAAAATAATTCCTATACCAACTCCTGCACCTGCTAGTGCAATAGCTGCTAATCCTGCTCCTATCATTTTTGCTGCTTCTAATTCCATTTTTCCTCCTTTTTTTTATTAATGGTGTAGATTTAATGCATCATTTAAATAAATGCATGTTAAAATTGCAAATACATAAGCTTGAAGAAAAGCAACTAATATCTCCAAACCCGTAAGTGCAACCGAAAAACTAAGTGGAAGCCATCCACCTACAATTCCTAAGCTTATAACAAAGCCTCCAAATACCTTCATCATCGTATGACCAGCCATCATATTAGCAAATAATCTTACTGATAAACTAATTGGTCTACTTAAATAAGAAATAATTTCAATAACTACTATTAAAGGGAGTAGAACCATTGGTACCCCACTTGGTACAAACAACTTCAAATATCCCAATCCATGTTTCATGAACCCAATTATTGTAACTCCAACGAAAATAAATGCTGCCAACACAAATGTAACTATAATATGACTAGTAACTGTAAATGCGTAAGGTATCATTCCAAACATGTTACAAAAAAGCACAAACATAAAAAGTGAGAAAATAAATGAAAAGTACGGTTTTGCTTTTGATCCCGCTGTATCACTAATCATTTTGGCGACAAAGGAATAACTTAATTCTGACAGTAATTGAAGTTTATCAGGTATTAGAGTTTTTTTCTTTGCACCTAGATTAAAAATTATCAAAATAGCTAAAGAACTAATGACCATAAATAAACTTGCATTAGTGAAAGAAATGTCAACTGAGCCTAACTTTATTTCTGGACCAATTCTATAAACATTGAATTGGTACATTGGATTTGATGCCATTATATTCTCTTATTTATTTTTGCATTTTTTTTGCTGATTTAATTACATTCATAATTCCTGCAATTACTCCTACAAAAAAAAATATTAAAATTAACCAAGGCTTAGTACCAAACCAATTGTCTAAAATAAACCCAATAATTGTCCCAACAGCTACTGCTGCAACTAATTCTGTGCTCATTTTAAAAGCATGGCCCATTCCAGATGTTGACGGCTCTTTGCTCTCAGAATATTTAGATTTTGCTCTATTTTTTGCACTTTTAAGGCGAGTTTTAAAATCTTCTTCTTCCATTAGCCTAAGCTACCATGCTCTCAGCTTTTTGAAGATCAACAGCAACTAGTTGACTTATTCCTTTCTCTGGCATTGTAACCCCGTATAATCTATCCATTTTTGACATAGTTAGTGCGTGATGGGTCACTATTATAAATCGTGTAGAAGTAATCTTTGTCAGTTCATTTAATAGATTACAAAATCTTGTTACATTGGCATCATCTAGTGGTGCATCGACCTCGTCTAGTACACAAATAGGGGATGGGTTTGTAAGAAATACTGCAAATATTAGCGATAATGCTGTCAAAGCTTGTTCTCCTCCAGAAAGTAGTGTGATTGACTGAAGTCTTTTTCCAGGAGGACTTACTAGCATTTCCAAACCAGCGTCTAGTGGATCATCAGAGTCTACTAGTTCTAATTTAGCGCTACCCCCATTAAATAATTTTGTGTAAACCTCATTAAATTTTCTACTCACTCTCTCAAAAGCTTCCAATAATCTTTCTCGACCTTTTTGATTAAGTTCAGTTATGCTCTCCTTTAATTTTAATATTGCTGTAACAAGATCTTGTCTATCTTGTTCCATTTTTTTTATTTCAGTTTTATATTTTTCAGTTTCATCATCTGCTCTTAAGTTAACAGATCCAAGCTTCTCTCTTTCCCTCTTTTTTTCATCTAGTAATTCTTCTTGAGTAACTAAGTCAGGAAATTCAGTATGTTTTTCAAGATTTGAATAATTAAGTATATTGTCTTCTTCAACATTCAGCTCTGTCATAACTCTTTCCAAAAGATCATTTCTTCTTTTATTTAAACCTTCAATTGTTGCTCCAGAGCTTGCTTTTTTTTCTCTAATTTCTATTGAACTTTCTTTTGTATTATTTAACTGAACTCTAATTTCTGCAATATTATTATCAATTTTTTCAACTAAAATTTCATTTTCATTTTTTTCATTTTCTGAAATTCTTAAGTTTTCAGAAATTTTCCCTTTTTTTTCTGCTTGAGATTGAGGTTGTTTTTCCAGCGCATTCAATTTTTCTACAAGTTTATTTTTTCTTGTATTGAGCTCATTAACCATCTTTTCAGAATTAGTTAAAAGATTTTGCCAGCTTTCAAATTCTTGATCAATTATACTTATTCTCTCTTTTCTTTTAACAGATTCTTTTTTTATGTTTTGGTTTTTACTATAGTTTTCAGCATAATCGTCCTGTAATTTTTTTATTTGATCACTTTTTGAGGTTAGAGTTGAAACTATATCATCACTCTCAACTTCTTTAACTTTCATAGTTAAATAGGACAAGTTAATTATACATTCATCTAAAATTTTTATTGTCTGATGATTTCTATTTTCTGAAATTAATTTTTTAACTTCTTCGATTTGACTTTTTATGTTGCTAATAATTTCATTATTTTTTTGCAGAGATTCAGCACTGAACATCTCTAATAATTTATCCATTCTATCTTGTTCACTTTTTAATTTTGATTTTGAGTTTTCTAGGTCTTGATTGGAAAGTTTTTCTGTTTCATAATATTTTGAGTCTGTATCAACTAAGATATTTCTCTCCTCTTTTAATCTTTTTTCGTTAGAATTTGCATCAATTACAATGCTTTTTTCTCTATCTATGTCTTCATCTATAACTTTTATAGAACTTTTTATTGTGTCAATCTCCTCATTTATTCTAGCACTTTCCTCATCTAAAGCCTTTAGTTCAAGATTTAATCTTTGAATTTTTGATAAATTTTCAATATTTTTTTGTCTTATTGGCTCTACTCTTTCAAGTTCATTTTTAACTTTAGTTTCTAATTCTTCAATTTGTTTATTAAATTCTTCTACTTTCCCATCAGCCTCATTATTTACTTCATTTTCTAAAGTAATTTCTTTATCAATTTCTAGAAGTCTTAAATAATAAAGCCCTGCCTCAACTTTTTTTATTTCTTCTGAAATTAATTTATACTTTGCAGCTTCCTCGGCTTGTTTTTCCAAATTTGCTAATTGTTTTTCTTGTTGTCTTCTAAGTTCGTCGGCTCTCTTTAAATTATTTTCTGCTGCCCCTAATCTAATTTCTGCTTCATGCCTTCTAACATGCAAACCAGCTATTCCAGCAGCTTCTTCAAGTATAGCTCTTCTATCAGATGGTTTTGCAGTAACTAATGCTCCAATCCTACCTTGACTTATCAATGATGGTGAATGAGCTCCTGTAGATAGATCTGCAAAAAACATTTGTGCATCTTTGGCTCTAACTTCTTTGTTGTTTATGTAAAACTTTGATCCTTTATCTTTCTCAATCTTTCTTCGAATTTCTATTTCCTCTAGATCATTGTATTGGTGTGGTCCATCTTTATTCTCATTATTTAAACTTAAAACTACTTCAGCAATATTTTTTGATGGTTTATTTGATGTGCCTGAAAATATTACATCCTCCATTCCAGAGCCCCTCATACTTTTTGCTGAAGTTTCTCCCATGCACCATCTAAGAGATTCAACTATGTTTGATTTTCCGCAACCGTTAGGACCAACAATTCCTGTAAGACCTTTTTCAATTAAAAAGTTAGTTTTCTCTGCAAAAGACTTAAAGCCATTTAATTGGATTTTTTTAAACTCCATTCAATGACTTATATCAGTTTTTCAATATATTTTTTTAATTTTTTGTAGTTTTTTGGATTTTCGAACTTTTCACCGTTGATTATAAGTGTTGGAGTTGCTTCTATTTTGTAGTTTTTGGCTCCATTGATTCGGTCTTCTAAAATAAAATCTTCAGTTTTTGAGTCGGCGATACATTTATCAAAATTTAATTTGAAACCAGATTCTTGAACTACTTTTTTTAAATTTTTATTGAGATCCTCTATAGTGCTTCCTCTAACCCAGCTACTTTGATTGTTGTATAAGTGATGAAGTATTTCTGATTTTCCATCATTTTTACAATGAGCTATTTTTGCTGCATTAAAAGCAGCCATATCTAATGGAAAATTTCTAAATTCAATTGATATTAAACCATTATCAATAAAATCTGTTTTTAAACTTGGATAAACATTTTTATGAAAATCTGCACAATGACTACATGTTAAAGATTCAAAGACTATAAGTTTTACTTTGGCATCAACATTGCCTTCAGTAATCGATTTAATATCTGCTTTTGCACAAAGGTTAACAAAAAATAAAGATATTATGAATGTTTGTATTAATATTTTTTTCATCTCGATTTAAATATTTTATTTAATTCTAACAAAGATTTTTTAATTTTATCATTCTTAATATTGGTTATCTGCTTAATATTTTTGCTTTTTGTCGCATTATTTATTTTGTTTTCTTTAATTTTTTCAAACTCTCCCTCAAAAGTTTTTAATTTAATATCATCGACTACATTATAACCAAAAAATATATTCATTTTTTTTATTATTTCTTTTTTAGAGTATTCCAAATCTACTTCATTTCCTCTTTTTACCATTATATTTAAACAGCTCCCATTTAATTTAGAATTTTTATATGATCTTGGGTAGGATACATTAAATAATTCTTTTCCAACAAGAAATTTCCAATTATCTAAAGTATTTGAATAAATTTGACCTTTTTTATTCAATATCCTTTTGGCTTCTTGGGGCAAAGTATCTTTAAAAGATCTTAGTCCTTGAACAGATTTATTTCTCTGCTTAGTATTATATTTAAAATTCATATGACAAGTCAAAACATACCAAATAAAATTTTGAATTGGTACGATAATAATAAAAGAGAACTTCCTTGGCGTAAAAAAGTCTCTAGAACTCAAAAAGAATATTTTACGTTAGTTAGTGAATTTATGTTGCAGCAAACACAAGTGAAGACTGTAATACCATATTTTGAAAATTTTATTTCTAAAATCCCAGATTTAAAAAGTTTATCAAGAGTTAGAGATGCTAAATTGATGAAATGTTGGGAAGGATTAGGGTACTATTCAAGAGCAAGAAATCTAAAAAAAACTGCAAAACATATTATAAATAAATTTAAGGGCCAGCTTCCAAATAATGAGGACGATTTAAAATCACTACCTGGAATAGGGGATTATACATCTAAGGCAATCATGGCAATTGCATTCAATAAAAAAATAATTCCTTTAGATGGAAATGTTGAAAGAATTTTAAAAAGAGTATTTTTTTTAAAAAAAGAAAAAGAAATTTATAAAGAAAATTTACACCAAAAAAAAACTTTTTTTGGAGAAACAACTAGAGCTAGTGATTATGCTCAAGCTATAATGGAAATAGGTGCATTAATTTGTAAACCATCCAACCCACTTTGTTATCAATGTCCTATTTCGCAAAATTGTAAATCTTTTAAAAAAAATGACTTTACAATTGTTAAAATAAATAAATTTAATAAACAAAAGTTTTTTGAAGCAAATATTTTTCAAAATAAGCAGAATAATTATTATCTTTTAAAAAACAGAAAATTTAACTTTTTAAAAGATATGCCTATATTCCCTATGAATGAGATACCTAAGGTAAAATTTAAAAACCATGTAGGAAAAAGGATTAATATAAAAATGTCGAATATGGATATGAGAATTGCAATTAATATGAAAAATAATTTACCAGAGAAGAAGGATGGGTTTTTTGTTAATGTTAAAGATTTAAGTAATTGGACTTTACCTTCATTTACAAAGAAAATACTTAATAGTATCAAATAAATTAATGAAAAAAATTGCAATTATTGGTGGAGGAATATCAGGATTATATTTTGCAAATCTTTTAAATAATGAAAAAGATTTTGAATATAAGATATTTGAAAAAAAAGATAATTATAATTTCCTTGAAGGTTATGGAATTCAATTATCAGTAAATAGTATAAAATTATTAAATAGTATAGGATTTAAAAATCTACCTGCATCTGAAGTTAGCTTTCCGTCAAAAGTGAATTTCATACAAGCAAATAATTCCAAAAAAATTTGCGATATAGACCTTACACAATTTAATGATTCATTAAATCGATACACTACCTTAAAAAGATCAACATTATTAAAATTCTTATTTCAAAACATCCCACAAGAAAAAATATATTTTAATTCAAATATAACAAAAGTAGATAATTCTAATGGCATTAGAATTTCTTTTGGAGATAATAAAAATGAAGAATTCGATTATTTAATTATTTCGGACGGTATTTTTTCAAAAACGAGGTCACTAATTTTTAATAAAAGCATATATCCAAAATATAATCTTAATGTTGCACTGCGAGGTAAATTAAATGGTGATTATGGTAGTGATATTTCAATATATATGGGATCAAATAGTCACTATGTCATCTACCCTGTAAATCAAAATAATGAATACAATTTTGTAGCTATTATAAAAAAAAAACTATCCTCAGATGAATTGCAAAATCATGATTTATTCAAATCTGAAGAATTTTTAGCATCGTTAGTATCAGGTTTACAAAAAACAACGCAAATAAGCTCAAAAAATTTAAGTGAATTGAAATCATTTCCTGTTCACGTTAGCAGCGAATTTCCAAGTCTAAATAAAAAAAATATATTTTTGTCAGGCGATGCTTTATTTACATTCCCTCCATCATTTGCTCAAGGAGCTTCACAAAGTATTGAAACTGCAAACGATATATTTAAAAGTATTTTTAGTGGTACAAATGAATTCTATCAAGAAAGGATTCGTAGTATTTCTTCTATAAATAATAAATCAAAATTAAACCATTTTACATTTCACTTATCAAATCCCATCAATATTTTTATTAGAAATAAAATTTTGAAATATCTCTCAAAAAATAAAAAATTTCTTGAAAATTATTTGGGTAATATTTACAGAGCTTAATTTGCAGGCCTTAATCTTTGTCTCAAATTATCAATTGGCTTTAAAGAATTTCCAGATTTATAATGCCAAAATGTCCATCCGTTACAACTTTCTGCACCAATAATTTTTGCTGCAACTTTATGGATTGAACCCTCTGATTGTTGATATTTGATACTTCCATCCACCATAATTTTAGCATTTACTTTTTTCTTTTGATCATAAATTTCTGTTCCAGGTTTAATTAAACCCATTTCAACTAATGATCCAAAAGGAATTCTTGGTTTTGATCTATTATTTTGAAGTGTATCTAGATATTCATCTTTTATAATATCTGTATTGTTTAATCTTTTTCTTGAAGCATCAAAATAATTTTTTTCCTTTTCAATTCCAAAATATTTTCTACCTAATTTTTTACAAACAACAGCCGTGGTACCTGATCCTAAAAATGGATCTAAAATAAAATCATTTTTATTTGATGAGGCTAATATTATTCTATGGAGTAACGCTTCTGGTTTTTGAGTAGAATGGACTTTTTTTCCGTTGTTTTTTAATCTCTCTTTGCCATTACAGATTGGAAGGTTCCATGTAGATCTCATTTGGAGGTCATCATTCAAGCATTTTAATGATTGATAATTGAAAGTGTATTTCGACCTCTCACTTTTTGATGCCCAAATAAGTGTTTCATGTGCGTTAGTAAACCTTGTTCCCCTAAAATTTGGCATTGGATTATTTTTATTCCAAATTACATCGTTTAGTATCCAAAAACCTAAATCTTGAATTGTAGCACCCACTCTAAAAATATTATGATAACTACCTATTACCCAAATCGATCCATTCTTTTTTAAAATTCTCTTACATTCTCTTAACCAATCAAAAGTAAATTCATCATAACTTTTAAAACTTTCAAATTGATCCCATTTATCGTCTACAGCATCTACTTTAGATGTATCCGGTCTACTCAATTCTTTTTTTAATTGAAGGTTATAAGGGGGATCAGCAAAAATAAGATCAAAAGTTTCATCAGGAATTTTTTTTAATTCCTCTAAACTATCTCCATTAATAATTTTGTTTTTTAAAGTTTGATTACTCATTTTTTAATTATTAATTAGACTCCAGAGTAGAGTCTCCGTCAACCTGAGATTGAATTTTTTTGAGTCTACTTGTTATTATTTTTTTCTGTGACTCAATATGTAGTGTATTGGATTGAATGTTTTTCGATGAAATCTAGTTACTCCATATTTTCTAATAGCATTAATGTGATCTCTAGTTCCATAACCAGCATTTAAATCCCATTTATATTTTTTAAAACTTTCTGAAATTTTGAGCATCAGTTTATCCCTTGAAACTTTTGCAATTATTGATGCTGCTGATATTTCTTTAATTTTTTGGTCTCCTTTAATTATATTTTTAACAAGATAATTACTTAATTCTGGTGATTTATTCCCGTCAATAAGTACTAAATTAGGTTTAACTTTTAGTTTTTTTATAGCTCTCTTCATGGCTAATAGACTAGCACTTAAAATATTTAGTTTTTCTATTTCCTTAACAGAGGCAGATCCTATTGCCCAAGTAGAATTTTTTTTTATAAATTTTGCTAATTTTTCTCTCTCAATCTTAGTTAACTTCTTTGAATCTTTGATCTCTTTCTTTCTAATATTTTTTTTAAGAATAACAGCTGCAGCATACACTGGACCAATTAAACTTCCTCTACCAACTTCATCAACTCCAGCTATAATTTTTCTCATTAAGTAATAAAAAAATGATATAAAAGTACTCCAATTATCAAACCTTTAATAAAAGTAATCCATAATAATCCATAATTTGAAAGATTAAGTTTTTCTCTCCACCAATTTATATATTTTTTATGTATTTCTATCATCGTAAAATTAGGCTGATATTCTTAATTCATCAATTTTCTTCCTGATTTGTTTTAAATCAGCCCAAGAATATTTTTTTTGTTCAGCTTGCCTTAATAAATATGCTGGGTGAAATGTGATCATTGTCAAGTATGTTTTATTATGAATGATTAAATCTTTCCAAACACCTCTTTCTTTTGAAATTTTTATCTTAGATCCAAAAAGTGATTCCATGGCTGTACTACCCATCAGAATTAAAATTTTAGGATCAATAATTGAAATATGTTCTCGAAGAAAATTCGAATATCTATTAATTTCTGAAGGTTCAGGCTTTCTGTTATTTGGTGGTCGATAGTTAACTACATTAGTAATATAAATATTATTTCTTTTTATTTGAATAGCCTCTAACATTTTATTCAATAATACCCCAGCGTCTCCCACAAATGGCTTCCCTTGCTCGTCTTCTTTTTGGCCTGGACCTTCACCGATTATCATAATTTTACTTTCGCAGTTCCCATCAGAAAATACTAGTTGCGTAGCATTATTCTTCAATTCACAATTATCTATATTTTCGATTTCATTCTTTAATTTTAAAAGAAGTTTTTTTTTATCTTCTAGCTGTGGTTTAGTTTTAAGTCTGTTAATTGGCTTATCGTTAAATATATATTCAATTTCATTTGAGTTAAGATTTTCAAGGTTTAATATGTCATTTTGATTTTTGAGATTTAAAGTCATAAATTTAAATATGAAAGTTTTATTAATAATTTTATCATTTTTAGCACTGCAGACCAGTACATATTCAAGTACTTCTGAAGATAATAAATTCAATCAAAAGTATCTCTCTAATTATTTTTCTGCTTTAGTCTCATCAGGTAATCAAAAAAATGAGGCAGCACTTGATTATTTTAATTCATCTAAATTTCTTATCCAAAAACATGATAATTTTTTAAAAAAGTATGTATTTTCTCTAGTTTTAAATGGACAAGTTAAAAAAGGAATAGACCAAATAAAAATTTCAAAAAATGATATTAATTCTAATACCTTTGAGCTTAACCTTCTCCTTTTAGTTGATAGCTTTAAGAAAAAAGATTTTAAACAAGCCAATAAAAGAATTAAAGAATTTCAAATGGACAAAGATGATGGAACTTACGAATACGTAATTTACAAAATTTTGAAAGATTTTAATTATCTGTTTATTAAAAAAGAGGCTATTGAAGATAATAAATATGGATCGTTAAGTTTAATTTCAACTGCTTTTCAGAATTGTTATTTAAACTCACAAAAAACAAATTCATATTTTGAAAGGTTATTAAATAGTTCTGATGGAGATTATTCGAGATATATGTATTTTTATTTTGCAAATCTCATTGAGAATAAAGATCTTAAAAAAGTAAATGAAGTATCAAAAAGAATTGAACCTTTAGGAGATAGTATATTATTACATCAAATCAAAGATTGGATTGATAATGAAGATTATAAAAAATTTAAAACTCATTTCTCTTGTAAAAATGAAAATGATATTTTGGCTGAGATTTTTTATTTGGTATCTAATTTATTTTCTACGCAAAATATTTTTGATCAGTCAAATTTTTATTTAAGAATATCAGAATACTTAAATCCTAAATTTTATTTCAATCGAACTTTGCTTGCTGAAAATTATTATTTAAATAAGAATAATTACCAAGCTAATAAAATTTTAGAAGATTTCAAAAAAAAAGATAAATTATACTTTTGGTATAAAACAAAAAAGATTGGGAGAATACTATCTGAGGATAATTCAGAAGAAGAAGCTGCAATTTATATTAAGAAGCATTTCAATTCTATAAAGTCTCCAACTTTAAAAATCCTTTATGACTATGCAAACATTAATAAAGGTTTTGAAAATTATGAAATTGCTATCGAATATTACACCGAATTAATGAAAAAGGTTGAAAAGAATTCTTATGCACTCTCTCGGATTCTTTACAGAAGAGGTAGCAGCTATGAAAGGATGGGAAATTATGAAAAAGCGGACAAAGATATGTTGGAGAGTTTAAAAATATATCCAAATGAACCATATACTATGAATTATCTTGCTTATAGTTGGCTAGAGAGAAACCACAAAATAGATGAAGCAATAGAAATGATACAGTCAGCCTACAAACAAAAAGAGGACGATCCGTATATAACAGATTCTGTTGGTTGGGGATATTATTTGATAGGTGATTATATCAATGCTGAAAAATATTTAAAAAGAGCCTTGCAGCTTATGCCAGACGATCCAATTGTTAACGATCATTATGGTGATGTTCTTTGGAAACTAAATAAAAAACTACAAGCAAATTATTATTGGCGGGCTGTTTTAGAGCTTGAGGAAACAGAAGATAAAATGAAATTAAAAATAAAATCTAAGTTATTAGAGGGTTTAAAAAAATCATAATTAATGAGATTTGAAAAGATTAAGTCACACGCAAAAGTTAATTTATCTCTCAACGTGCTAGGAAAACGAAAATCAAAACTTCATGATTTAGAAACTCTAGTTGCTTTTGTCGACTTACATGATCAAATTTTTATAAAAAGAACAAATAATAAAAATCACATAGTAAAATTTTCAGGAAATTTCTCCAATAAAGTGCCAAAAATAAATACTGTTAGTAATTTGCTAAATATTCTCGATAAAAAAAAAAAATTAAAAAATAATAAATATTCAATTTTAATAAAAAAAAATATTCCCCAAGAAGCTGGACTTGGTGGAGGCTCAATGAACGCGGCCTCTTTAATTAATTACTTTGAAAAAAAAAATAAAATTAATTTAACGTTAAAAGAGAGATATGATTTATGTTCAAAAATAGGGTCAGATGTAATCTTAGGTATTGATCAAAAAAATTTAATTATTTCTTACAAAAAAAAAACTACAAAAATTAAAAAAAATTTAAAAATTTTTACTTTAATGGTTAAGCCAAATTTTGGCTGTTCGACAAAAAGTATTTTTAACCGAGTTAGACATTACTCAAAACCACAATTATCAAAAATAAGGTCAAAAAATATTGACTTTAATTTAATGTCAAAGTTAAAAAATGATTTAGAGATCATATCTACTAAAAAATATCCTAGACTTCAGAAACTTAGAGATTATTTTTTAAATATTGATAAAAATTCATATGTAAGAATGACAGGATCTGGTTCAACAATCGTTGGGTATTTTAAGTCCAAAAAAGCCGCACTAAACGCAAAGAAATTATTAAGAAAAAATTATAAAAACTATTGGTGTAATTTATCAAAAACTATATAAAGCTTTTTTTTTGTGATATATGAAATTAATTTTGGGGTGTAGCCAAGTGGTAAGGCAGCGGTTTTTGGTACCGCCATCCTAGGTTCGAATCCTAGCACCCCAGCCATTTATGTATAATTTTTTTAGAAAAATCTTTAAAACAAACAAAAAACTTACACCAAAAGATATTTCTTTTTTAAGCATATATAACAACACTGGAGTTTCAAAACTTTTTGAAGCGATATCAAATTTTAATAATACAAGTGAACTTAGATACGTAGGTGGATGTGTTAGAAAAATTTTAAATCAGGAAGATGTTGATGATATTGATCTAGCTGTAAATCTAAATCCAAATCAAATTAAAGAGTGTTTGCAATCAAACAGCATTAAATTCTTTGAAACTGGCATAAAACATGGGAC
Organism: uncultured Pelagibacteraceae bacterium; assembly: GCA_902567045.1. Taxonomy (GTDB): domain Bacteria; phylum Pseudomonadota; class Alphaproteobacteria; order Pelagibacterales; family Pelagibacteraceae; genus Pelagibacter. The sequence goes on along the minus strand of CACFLJ010000006.1, from coordinate 34,508 downwards.
TATCACTGCAAATATAGGTCAAAAAAATTTTGAGATTACATCACTAAGAGAAGATGTAGATACCGACGGAAGACATGCAAAAGTTAAATATACAACAGACTGGTTAAAAGACTCATCAAGAAGAGATTTCACCATTAATTCTATTTATGCGGATAAAGATGGTAATTTGTTTGATCCCAATGGAGGCGTAAAACATTTAGAAGAGGGTAGGGTAATATTTATAGGTAATGCAGATAAAAGAATTCAGGAAGATTATTTAAGAATTTTGAGATATATTAGATTCTTTATAAGTTATAGTAATCATACCCATAATTCATCAGTTAAAAAATCAATCAAGCAAAACATTGCTGGTGTAGCTAATCTTTCAAAAGATAGATTAATGAGCGAATTAAAAAAAATTATTTTATCTAAAAATTTTTTACAATTATCAAAAGACTCTTTTTCATTAGAAATTTTAATAACAATTTTTCCTCAGCTTGTTAATCTTAATAATTTAGAAAAAATAAATGAATACTCAAAAAATATATTTTACAAAAAAACATTTATTTTTTTAATTTCTTACTTAATTATAGATGAAACTGATAATGCCAATTATTTCTTATTTAAGTATAATTTATCAAATGAAGATAAAAAAAGAGTAAAGTTTCTTATTGAAAATCATGAATTATTTTCTGAAAAAGATTACTTTAATAAGAAAAATCTTCAAAGAATTTTTTATTTTTATAATAAATCATATGTTATTGATTTATTAGATTTAAAAATTTTTAACTCTAAGACAGCACCAAAAAAACTAATTGAATTAAAAAAATATTTTGAACAGTTTGAGAAACCTATTTTTCCATTAAAAGCCCATGATTTACTTGAAAAATACAAATTAAAAGAAGGCAAAGAATTTGGACAAAAAATTAGATTACTCGAGGAAATGTGGTTAAATAATAGCTTTAAAATAAGTAATAAGGAAATTGATAACGTATTTAGAAATTAAATATATTTAACGTCTTTTATTTCAAAATTTTTTACACCTGCAGGAGTTTTAATTTCAACTAAATCTCCCTTATTTTTACCAATCAGACCCATACCAATTGGCGATTTAAAATATATTAGTTTTTCTTTTAAATCTGCCTCATCTTTTCCAACAATTTTATATTTCACACTTTCATCAGTATCTAAATTTTGTAGCATTATTGTTGAACCAAATATAACTTTTCCATCGTTATCTAATTTAGAAACATCAATAACATTTGCTCTAGCAATTAAATCCTCAACTTCTTGAACTCTTCCCTCATTGTGAGATTGTTGTTCTTTTGCAGCATGATATTCGGCATTTTCTTTAAGGTCCCCATGTGATCTTGCTTCGGCTATAGCTGCAACTATCTCTGGTCTTTTTTTCTCTTTTAAGAAAATTAATTCTTCTTTTAATTTTTCCAAACCTCTAACTGTGATTGGTTCTTTTTCCATAATTTATTTCCATTTTGCAACAGGTGGTAATGACATTAAAATAGCTTCAACATTACCATTCGTTTGTAAACCAAATTTTGTACCTCTATCATAAAGTAAGTTAAATTCAACATATCGACCTCTTTTTTCTAATTGAATTTCTCTTTGTTTATTTGACCATTTTTTTTTATATTTTTTTAGTATTATTTCTCTAAAAATATTTTTAAAACTTATTCCTACCTCTCTTACATCTCTCATTATGTGTTCGACTCTCTTACAAAATCAAAATCTTTTTCCCAATTTTCTTTCTTATAATCAAAAAAAATTCCCCCTATACCTCTTGGTTCTTTCCTATGTGGCAAATAAAAATATTCATCACACCATTTTTTATATTTTTTATAAAAATTTTTATTGTGTTTGTCACAAGATTTCTTTAATTCATTATGAAACCATTTTTCTAAACTTTTATCTTTCAGGCAAGGTGTAACATCCATCCCTCCACCAAACCATCCATGAGAAGTATAAATATATCTAGTGTTAAAATGCATAGCAGGAACATGAGGGTTTTTCATATGCATTACTACTGATATACCCGCTGCCCAAAAGTTTGGATTTTTATCTCCCCCTGGAATTCTGTTTCTAAATTCTTTTGAAAATTTTCCATACACTTCTGAAAAATTTACACCTACTTTTTCAAAAATTTTTCCATTTTCTAAAATTCTAAATTGGCCCCCACCTTCATTTGAGTTTTTACCTCTTTCCCAATTTTTAATTTTGAAGATATTTTTTTTCGCTTCTAATTCCTCAATTTCTTGACAAATTACTTCTTGTAAAGTCTTAAACCAATTTCGAGCTAGTTTTTTTTTAATCGTTTGATCCATGGATATTTGATTGTCTTATATTTTCTGACAATACTATTGCAACTGAAGATGCGAGGTTCAAGGATCTTTTTTTTTCAATCATTGGTATTTTTATCCTATTCTCTAGCCTTTTATGAACCTCATCTGGAACACCAGCACTTTCTCTTCCAAATAGTAATGTGTCATTGCATCTAAATTTAAATTCAGTATAAATTTTACTGGCCTTAGTGGTCATCAAAACTACTCTATCATTCTTTTTTGCTTCAAAAAATTCATCTGAACTTTTGTAAATCTTCATCAATTTTTCATCCAGGTAGTCCATCACAACTCTTTTAAAGCGCTTGTCATTTAGTAAAAATCCACAAGGCTCTATAATCTCAAGAACAGCCCCAAGGCAAGAACAAGTTCGAGCTATCGCAGCCGTATTTTGTGGTATATCAGGCTCGTAAAGTGCTATTTTAGGCATCGATTTAGTTTTTTTGTGTGTCATTGTTACCATGGAAAAATAACGTTTTTCTTCATATATGAAATCATATATTAAGAAAAAATTAAAATAATAATAAATGTCCGATTCAGAAAAAAAGAAGCCAAATAGACGAGATTTTATAGTAACCGCAACAACGGCAGCAGGTGCAGTAGGGGTCGGAGCGGTTGTTTGGCCATTAGTTGATCAAATGAACCCAGATGCTTCAGTTAAAGCCCTAGCAAGTACAGAAGTTGATATAAGCGCAGTAGAACCTGGTCAATCAATAACCGTTTTGTGGAGAGGTAAACCAGTTTTTATAAAAAGAAGAACTCAAGATGAAATTGATAGTGCAAGAGCTGTAGATTTAAGTGAATTGAAACATCCAGAAAAAGATGAGGACAGAGCAAAAAACCCTGAGTGGCTTGTAATGTTAGGAGTATGCACTCACCTTGGATGTGTACCTTTAAATGATAAAGGAGATTATGGGGCATGGTTTTGTCCATGTCATGGTTCGCACTACGATACATCTGGAAGAATTAGAAAAGGACCAGCGCCTACTAATATGGAAATACCAAAATATGAATTTGTTAATAGTAACACTATAAAAATTGGATAGAAAAACTTTATGAGCGATCACGAATACACACCTAAATCAAAAGTTGGAAAATGGTTTAATGATAGACTTCCATTATTAACACTTGCAAACCACTTAACAGATTATCCTACTCCTAAAAACTTAAATTACTGGTGGACATTCGGAGGAATTCTTACTTTTTGCTTAATCACTCAAATAATCACAGGAATTGTTTTAGGCATGCATTATGTTGCTCATGCTGATTTAGCGTTTCAGAGTGTCGAACACATAATGAGAGATGTAAATTATGGTTGGTTAATAAGATACGTACATGCAAACGGTGCATCAATGTTTTTTTTAGCTGTTTATATTCATATCTTTAGGTCTTTGTATTATGGCTCATATAAATCACCAAGAGAAGTTATTTGGATTATAGGTATGTTGATTTATTTTTTAATGATGGCAACCGCATTTATGGGGTACGTTCTTCCTTGGGGACAGATGAGTTTCTGGGGTGCAACAGTAATTACAAATTTATTTAGTGCCATTCCTTTAGTAGGTGAGAGTATCACGAATTGGCTTTGGGGAGGCTACTCAGTTGACAATCCAACTTTAACAAGATTTTTTAGTTTGCACTATTTGTTTCCTTTTTTAATTTTAGGATTAGTTGTTCTTCATATTTGGGCACTACATGTTCCTGGAAACAATAACCCTATTGGAATAGATATAAAAAAACCATCTAAAGACACAGTTCCTTTTCATCCGTATATAGTAATCAAAGATGCATTTGCACTTTTGATATTTTTATTAATTTTTGCATTCTTTGTATTTTTTTCACCAAATATTTTAGGACACGCAGATAATTACATAGAAGCAAACCCACTAGTCACACCTGCTCACATTGTGCCTGAATGGTACTTATTACCATTCTATGCAATCCTAAGATCAGTCCCTGATAAACTCCTTGGGGTAATAGCAATGTTTGCTGCAATATTTGTATTGGTGATTTTACCTTGGTTAGATACTTCAAAAGTTAGATCAACAGTTTTTAGACCTATATATAAACAGTTCTACTGGTTTTTAGTTGCCGATGTATTAATACTTGGTTATGTAGGAGCAATGCCAGCAGAGGGCCTATACTTATTAACAGCAAGAGTGGCAACAGCTTATTATTTTGCACATTTTTTAATAATCTTACCTTTCTTAGGATTGAAGGAAAAAACTACTCCATTACCTCTAAGTATAACCGAGCCTGTATTGGGTGGATCTGCCGATATGGCGATGGCTAGAAATAATTCAGATTTTAAAGAGAAACTGTGAAAATCTTTTTAAAATTAACTTTCTTATTTGTTATAATTTCATCATTAATTTCACCAAGAGCAATTGCTGCCGGTGAACAACAAGAATTATTAAAAGTTGATTGGTCTTTTAAAAGCTTCTTTGGCAAATTCGATAGAGCCTCTTTACAAAGAGGTTATCAAGTTTATACAGAAGTCTGTGCTTCATGCCATTCACTTAAACATTTGAGTTATAGAAACCTTGCAGAAAAAGGTGGGCCAGAGTTTACAGAGCTTGAGGCTAAAGCGATTGCCTCAAATTTTGAAGTAACAGACGGACCAAACAGTGATGGGGAAATGTTTGAAAGGCCAGCTAAGTTGTCTGATAAATTTGTAATGCCTTATGCAAATGTTCAGGAAGCTATTGCTGCTAATGGCGGGGCTTATCCTCCAGACATGTCAGTTCTTGTAAAAGCAAGAAGTGGTGGAGCAAATTATATTTATTCTGTTTTGATGGGTTATGATGAGCCACCAGCTGGTATGGAACTCGATGACGGTGTTTATTACAACAAATATATGTATGGAAACAAAATTAAAATGTCCTCTCCTCTAGATGATGATATTGTAGAGTATTCAGATGGAACAAAGGCAACAGTAGATCAAATGGCTAAAGATGTTACAACCTTTTTACAGTGGACCGCAGAACCTCACTTAGAAACAAGACACAAGCTAGGTTTCAGGGTTATTATATATTTATCAGTTTTAACAGTTTTAGTTTATTTCAGTATGAAAAAAATATGGTCACGTATTGAAACGAAAGTTTAAAATATCACCATCCTTAACAATATATTCTTTACCTTCCAATCTCATTTTTCCAGCCTCTTTAGATTTTAACCATCCCTGATTATTCAAAAAATCTTCGTAAGAAATTGTTTCAGCTCTTATAAATCCTTTTTCAAAGTCAGAGTGAATTTCTCCCGCAGCATTTGGAGCAGTTGATTCCTTTGTAATTGTCCAAGCTCTAGTCTCCTCTGGTCCAGATGTAAAAAAAGTTTGCAAGGATAAGAGTTCATATCCTTTCTTTATTAATAAATTAAGTCCTGTCTCTGGCATATTTATCATTTTCATATAATTTTTTTTTTCATTTTCATCCTCTAACTGGTTTATTTGATTTTCTATATCTGCAGAAATTACCAATGTATTTTTTTCATTAAATTTTTTTATAAAGTCTTGAGTATATTTGTTACCAGACTTAATACTCTCCTCGTCTACATTGCACACATATAGTTTTGGTTTGGTACTAAGAAGTCCACTATTTTTTATAAGTTTTTCGTCAAATTCATTTGTGATTAATGTTAAATCACTATCCTCGTTGATTATCTTTTGAGCTGTCTCTAATAATTTAAGTTCTTCATTGTCAACATTTTTTTTATTTTTTTTGTCGAGTCTCTTTTGAATTGACTCTAAATCAGCTAACTTCATTTCAGTTTCTATAATTTCTAAATCTCTCACAGGATCAACGGTAGGGTTAACATTTTGAATATCATCCGAGTCAAAGCATCTAATCATATGAATAATCGCATCAACTTCTCTGATGTGAGATAAAAATTTATTGCCTAATCCTTCGCCTTTAGAGGCTCCTTTAACAAGACCTGCGATATCAACAAATGAGATTGTAGTATTAATTTTTTTTTTTGAAATTGAAATTTCAGCTAGTTTATCTAGTCTTTCATCCGGGACTGCTACAATACCAATATTTGGATCAATTGTGCAAAAGGGAAAATTTTCTGCTTGTGCTTTATTAGAGTTTGTTAAAGCGTTGAATAAAGTAGACTTACCAACATTTGGCAATCCAACGATTCCGCATTTAAAACCCATTTAATTGTTGTTAACAGTACTAGAGAATAAGTCTAATTTTTTATCAATTAATATAGCTAAAGACTCAATTATATTACTTGTTATCGAATCCAAATGAACTTGTTCATCTTCGTTAAAGTCGTTTAGTACATAATCAGAAACAGATATTTTATTTTCTGGCTTTCCTATGCCAATACGAACTCTTGAATATTCTTTGCCTATAAACTTATCAATTGATGCAATACCATTATGACCTGCACTTGATCCACCAAACTTTGCTTTAATTTTTCCAAATTCAATATCTAGGTCGTCATGAAATACAATCACATCTTCCGCATCTATTTTGAAGTATTCAAGTAGCTCTCTAATACAGATTCCTGAATTATTCATAAATGTGAGAGGTTTAATTGCATATATTTTCTTATCACCAATATTGCCAGTAGTTAATAATCCCTTAAATTTTGGTTTTTGCTTAGATAATCCAAATTTTTGGTTAATTGCATCTACAATCTTAAAACCAATGTTATGTCTATTGTTATGACTATTTGGAGTCGGATTTCCTAAACCAACAAGTAACAACATATCAAATTAAATCTGGAAAAAAAATTTCACTATTTATTATTTTTTATCTGATGAAGATTTATCTTCTTCTTTAGCTTTGTCACCCTCAGCCTTATCACCATCAGTTGAAGTTTTATCACCACCTTCTGCAGCTGCTTCTGCTCCTTCTGTAGCCTCACCTTCAGCTGCCTCTGCTGGTTTTTCTGGCTCCTTAACTACCGTAGGTGCAGCAACTGTTGCAATAACGAAGTCTCTACCTTGAATCTTAGGAGTAACGTTTTCAGGTAAATTGATTGAAGAAATTTTTATACTTGTGCCAATATCTAAACCCTCTAAATCTACAACAAGTTCAGTTGGAATATTTTCTGCGGGACATCTTAATTCTACTTTACGTCTTACAATATTTAATACTCCTCCTCGTTTGAGTCCTGGCGATAGTTCATTGTTTATAAATTTCACAGGTATTTCTAAAATAATTTTTCCACCTTTAACAATTCTCATTAAGTCGAAATGAATAGGCTCATCAGTGACAGTATCAAAAGCAATATTTCTTGTTAGAACTTTTTGCTCTTTACCATCTAAACTGATAGAAATTACATTAGATAGAAAATTTTCTTTATTTATTAAATTTTTAAGCTCTTTAGTTGTAATTGAAATTTTTTCATTTGGCTGTTCTCCGCCATAAACTATACCTGGAACATTACCTTTGCTTCTTAGGTCGTTTACTTGGCCTTTAGTTTTTGTTTCTCTAATTGTAGCTTGTATTGTGCTCATAAAAAGCTGGTTTTTAACCGAAGTTTGTTAATTTTACAAGTTTTATTTAAATAGATCTGAAACAGATGTTGAATTAGAAATCCTTTTAATGGCTTCAGCCAACAATATTGATATTGATAATACTTCAATATTTCTTACTTTTTTTAATTTGTCTGAACTATCTATACTATCTGTAATAACTAAATTTTTAATTTTTGAATTCTTTATCTTTTTAACTGCATCACCGCTAAAAACACCATGAGTTGCATATACATGAACTTCTTTTGCACCTCTTTTTAATAAAGCATCCGCCGCATTAACAATTGTTCCTCCAGAATCAATTATATCATCAGTTAAAATACAAATTTTGTTTTTAACATTTCCAATGACATTCATAACTTGTGACTTTCCAGGACTAGGTCTTCTTTTGTCAACTATTGCTAAACCTACATCTAATTTTTTTCCTAAAGCTCTTGCTCTTTCAACTCCTCCAACGTCAGGTGCAACACAAATTATGTTATTACTTTTAATTTTCCTTTTAATATGCTTTGCAAAGATTGGGGTAGCAAAAAGGTTATCAACTGGGATATCAAAAAAACCTTGAATTTGTCCCGCATGTAAATCCACTGTCACTACTCTGTCAGCTCCTGCATTTGTAATCAAGTTGGATACTAATTTTGCAGAAATAGAAGTTCTTGGTACAACCTTACGATCTTGTCTCGCATACCCAAAATATGGAATTACTGCAGTGATATTTTTTGCAGATGATCTTTTAAGTGCATCTATACAAAGAAGCAACTCCATTAAATTATCATTTGCAGGCGAGGACACTGATTGGATTATAAAAATACTGTTTCCTCGTATATTTTCGTTAATTTCAATATAGATCTCACCATCTGCAAATTTTCTAATACTGGTATTTACTAATTTATTTTTTAGATTTTTTGAAATTTTATTACTTAGCTGTTTATTGCTATTTCCAGTGAGAATCTTCATTTTTTGAGAACAACCTATTTAATCATAATTACAGAAATATTTCTACCATAATCATTTAATTTATTTTTAATTGATCTTCTAGCACTGAAAAAGTTGTTACTTAATAAATATGTATCTTTTTTGATAATTTCAATGTTTTTAACACCAAATTTAACAAATTGCTCTTTAATATAATCTATTAAACTAAAATATATTTTATTTCTTTTGGTTTTAAAAAATTTTTTATTAGATCTTTCTTGTTTAATAAATTTATCCAAGAAATCATTTCTTACTTCATAGTTATTTTTTCCTATACAAGGTCCAATTACAACTATTAAATCATTAAAATTACTACCGCTTGATTTAAATTTTCTTAATGTAGTAGATACTATTTTTTTGTATGCTCCCTTCCATCCTGCATGTAGGGCACTAATTAAATTATTAACTGGGTCATATATAAAAACAGGAGCACAATCAGCTGTCAAAATTCCTAAAGCGATGCCTTTTTTATTTGTTACTATTGAGTCACCTATTAATTTTTTCTTTGGAATTTTGCTTATTTTATAAACATTATTACTGTGAATTTGATCTAATAATACAAGATTATTTTTATTACAGCCAATTTTTTGGCAAACTTTTTCTATATTTTTCTTAACATCTCTAATTCTATCATCAGATCCTAGACCACAATTTAAACCTTTATAAATACCTTTTGAGACACCTCCAAATCGATTAAAAAAACCATGTCTTATCGTCTTAAATTTAGAAAGTTTTTTTGATTTAAACATTATTCAAAACCAAAAAAATTATTATTTTTATTTTTGTATCCAAAAATTACCTTAAAGAGGCTACCCATTTGTTTTTCTTCTAATAGTCGAGACAAAGTTTCTTTCATATATATCTGCTCTTTATTAGTTTTTTTTTTCTGTAAAATCTGCGCTCTTTCAATTATGCCCATTCTTTCTAGAAAAAACCTTTGAGTGACTACTTTTTTTACTTTAAGATTATTTTTAAGAAAGTACTCTTTTAATAAATTAAAATTTACTAGTGAGGTTATATCTGCTTTACCTAGATTTTTTAACATTTTCTCAGCTGAAATTTTTTTATTACCCATTACTGCCTGAATGGTATTTAAGTTTTTACTGTTCAAATAACCGTAATCTATAAGTAAAATACCACCAGAAAGTTTATTGATTTTCTTTATTATTGGATTTAATTCTATTAATCCCTTTTTAGGAAATTCAATAAATTTTAGTTTTTTTAATGTCCCAAAAGTCATTATTTGTGCGACATCTTTTTTATTACATTTTATAAACTTTTCAATAATATCAATGTTGTTTTTCACTGAATAACATTTTTCAAATAACTCATTATTTATATTTGAAAACTGTTTAATTGGGATTGCATCAAAAAACTCGTTACCAAAAAAAATAACTGGTCCCTTTTTTATTGAGTCAAAGTTTTTGATCCATTTAATTCTTTTATTATCTATATTTTGCTTTTGTAATTTCTTTAAAAATAAACTTTTCTCATATAAGTAAATTTTTATAGCTCTATTTAATTCTGGAAACTTTTGTAAAGTACTAATTATAACCTTAGTTAAACTTCCATCTCCTGGTCCAAGTTCTACAAAATTAAATACTTTAGGTTTACCCATTTTTTCCCAGGCAGAAATTAACCATATGCCTATAATTTCTGAGAATAGATTTGAAATAGTAGGGGATGTTATAAAATCTCCATTTTTACCAAATGGATCTTTGCTAGAATAGTAACCTATATCCGGTTCGTATAGAATTTTTTCAATAAAATCATCAACAGGTAAAGGTTTTTTTGACGTAATTTTAAATTTTTTGAGATTTGGTTTCATCATTTCTTTTAAAATAAATTAAAAATCCAATTAAAATCATTATGGCACTTAAAAACATTCCCATGCTGACATATCCAAATAAATATCCAATTTGTAAATCTGGCTCTCTAAAAATTTCAGAGGTAATTCTAAAACATCCATAAAGTATTAAGAACATGAATGAGCAGGTTCCAATTTTATAATTTTTATTAAAAAAAATTAAATTCATTAAAATAAATAAAATAATACCTTCTAAAAATGCTTCATATAATTGAGAAGGGTGTCTTAATTTATCATCGTAGTCTGGAAAAAAAACTCCCCAATTAGAATTTGTAACTTTTCCAACTAATTCTCCATTTATAAAATTTGAAATCCTACCAAATAAAATGCCTATTGGAGCTGCAATAGATACTAAATCTAAAAAAATAAAAATATCTGTCTTATTCTTTTTCGAAAATAAATAAGTAGTAATAATTATACCAATTAAACCCCCATGAAATGACATGCCTCCGTTCCATATCATAAAAATTTCAATTGGATTATTCAGAAAATAAGAAAAATTATAAAAAATTACATACCCCAGCCTTCCTCCAATAATAATTCCTATTATCAAATATGATATATAATCTTCAAATAATTTTTGAATTATATCATCTTTAATTAGTATTTTTTTACAATATAACCAACCGAAAATAATCCCAAAAATATATGCTAGCGAATACCACCTGACACTTAAAGAGAATATTTCAAAAGCTACTGGGTCAAAATTATTAGTAAACATTTGTAAAATTTATTATAAGCTATTAAATAGAACTCTAGTAAATAATTATTATGTCAAAATCAAGATTCGTATTCGATAAATTTGCAAAACTAATTGAACAAGGTCTGATTAATTATAAAGATGTATCTGATGAGGTAATCTCAATACTAAAATCAAAGAGAGATGAAATTGTATTTAAAATGAAACTAGCAAGCAAAGAAGAAGTAGATGTTTTAAATAAGAGAATTAGCATCCTAGAAAAAAAATTAGAAGAGAAGAAAAAAAGAAAAAAGACTAGTAAGGTAAAGAAATAGTCACTTTCAATCCGCCCAATTTTGATTTGTTAAACCGAATATCTCCACCATGAGACTTTATAATATCAGATGATATTGATAAACCTAAACCGACACTCGATTTAGACTCCGACCTGCTTTTGTCTATTTTATAGAATGGTTTAGTAATGTTATTAAATTCTGATTTATCTACACCAGGACCATCATCATCAATTGATAAAAAAATAATTGAGTTTTTTTTTTCTAAATTTACTGATATTTTTTCTGCGTATTTGTTAGAATTATCAATTAAATTAGTAATGCACCTCGTAATTAAATTTTTTCTTCCGTTGAAATAGATTTTTTTCTTAATTTTTTTGTCAATATTATTATTTTCATACCGTGAAATTATTTCATCTACAAGTTCGGAAATATCAAAGGTTTCAGTTTTATCTTTTGCACCTGTGCTTGTGAATTGAAGATATTCATTTAGCATTTTTTCCATTTCATCAACATCTTTTGAGATTTTTTTTGATAAATTTTTATCTTTGATAACAGCGAGCTGTAGTTTTATTCTAGTAAGAGGCGTTCTTAAATCGTGACTAATACCAGATAACATTTCAGATCTTTGATTTAAATGTCTTAGAATTCTTTTTCTCATCTTTTCAAATTCCAGACCTGCTTTTCTTATTTCCAAAGCTCCAGAAGGTCTAAACTCCTCAATATCTTCACCTCTGCCAAATCTTTCAGATGCTTGTGCAAGTTTAGTAATTGGTCTTGTTTGATTTTTTAAGAAAATCATTGCTACTGCTATCATTAAAATTGCAGGAACAGTTATCCAAAAAGCAAATATCCTAATAGAAGATGCTTGAATTCTATCTTTTGGAAAAAATATTTGCAAAACTCCATCTCTAAATTTTATTCTTAAATCCACAACTTCCTTATATGAAATGGTATTAAACCAATGTTGACCAATTTTAGGTTTCAATTCTCTCCTCAAAGTCCTATCCATAGGACTAAACCATCTTTCAACTTTTATATCAGGTAGTTTTTCATTATCTAAAAATCTAACGGAAAAACTAAAATTTTTATTGTAAAGGTCAGTAACTATTTTTTTATTATATTCACTCTCATTGTCATAAATATCAATAATAGTAACTATTTCACTTACCAGAGCTTTAGTTAAGCCTTTATTTGTTTTAATCCATAAACTGTCAAAAAAAACTAAAGATATAGTGATTTGTAATATCACTATTGGGACTGCTACAATTAATAATCCTCTATAAAATAATCTTTTGGGTAGTATGTTTTTTAAAAATTTACTCAATCCAAAGAACATACCCTTCTCCTCTTATAGTTTGCAAGTATTTGGGACTTTTTGGAGTTTCTTCAATTTTTTTTCTTAATCTAGTAACAATAACATCTATTGATCGTTCTTTACTTAAATCTATTAAACTTGCAATTTCATCTCTTGTAAAAATTTTGCCAGGAGAATTTATCATTTTTTCTAAAATTAGTTTTTCTGTACTATTTATTTTTAGTCTTTGGTCATCTTTAAAGATAAATAGCTTTTTTAGGTCTATTTTTATATTGCCAAATTCAATAACTCTTTTTATTTCTAGTGATTTAGTTTTATTTAAAATATTATTTATTCTTAAAATTAATTCCTTTGGTTCAAAAGGTTTTGTCAAATAATCGTCTGCACCTACTTCAAGTCCTTCAATTCTTTCAGATGGTTCTCCCTTAGCTGTTAATAATAAAATTGGTGTATTAATTTTTTTTTTATAATCCTGAGTAAATTCTAGTCCAGTTTTTCCTGGCATCATTATATCTAGAACTATTAAGTCAAATTTAATAATTTTAGTCTTTTCAAAAGCATCGATTGAATCTTTAGCAGTCGAAACAAGATAATTATTTTGGTTTAAATATTCTTTTACTAAATCTCTTATTCTATCATCATCATCTACAATTAATATATGGGCTTTAAAATTTTTCATTAATTATTTTTTTAAGAACTTTATCGAAACTAACAACATCATTAGAATCTGAACTTAAAAATGCTTCATAAATTCTTTTCTTTTGTACAGAAAAAATTTCATCAAATATTTTTTCTCCTTCTTCTGTTAAGTATACATGTTTAACTCTTGTATCTATTTCATCTCTTTTAAATTCTATGGCCTTGATCTCTACCAAATCATTAAGAACTCTATTTAAACTTTGTTTCGTAACCTTAAGCTTTCTTAATAAGTTTGAAATAGTTATACCTTCATACAAAGATATAAGGTGAATTACTTTATTGTGAGCAGTTCCTAAGGCGTGTTTATCTAAAACCTTTTTAGCATCAGCGACAGTTTCTCTATATCCATTGAATATTTTTTCGATATATTCTTTTAATTGGTGATCTTTCAGATACAAAAGTTTTTTCATAATGGTAAGTTATATTGACATATTATATATACAAAGATATTTTTTCTAAAAAATAAATCAAATGATACCTTACGATAAAAGAGACGGAAAAATCTGGTACAATGGTGATCTTGTTGAGTGGCAGGATGCAAAGCTGCATGTCATCAGTCATGGACTACACTATGCAAGTTTAGTTTTTGAGGGTGTGAGGGTTTATGATGGTGAAATTTTCAAACTACAAGAACATACAGATAGATTATATCATTCGGCTAAAAGAATGGATATGAACATTCCTTACACAAAAGAAGAAATAAACAAAGCTTGTAACCAGATAATAAAAATTCAAAATGTACAGAATGGTTATCTAAGACCTTTTGCTTGGAGAGGGAGTGAAATGATGGGTGTATCTGCTCAAAAAACAAAAATAAATGTAGCGGTTGCTACTTGGGAGTGGGGCGACTATTTCGATCCTAAGTTGAAAATTGAAGGTATTAAATTAAACATTTCTAATTGGAGAAGACCAGCTCCAAATACTATACCGTGGGATAGCAAAGCTGCAGGATTGTATATGATTTGTACGCTTTCCAAACATGAGGCTGAAAGACAAGGATATAGCGAGTCATTAATGTTAGATCACGAGGATAATGTTGCAGAGTCAACGAGTGCAAACATATTTTTTAAAGATAAAAATGGTGAACTTCATACTCCAATTCCAGACTCATTCTTAAATGGCATCACAAGGCAAACTGTTATTGAATTAGCAAAATCAAAAAATATAAAAGTTCATGAAAGAAAAATTAAACCAGACGAATTAGCAAGTTTTGAGGGATGCTTTTTAACTGGGACAGCTGCTGAGATAACACCAATTTCCCAAATTGCTGAAAATAACTATAAAGTTTGTGATCTTATTTTAGATTTGTCAGCAAGCTATGGCAAATTAGTAAGAAAAAAAAAGGCTGCTTAATCTTTGTTATCTTCAGATATCGCGTGATCTATACCTTTCCTTAAATATTCATATCCAGTATATAAAGTAAGAAAAGCAGACAGCCATAATAAAATAATTCCAATTGTTTGAGCATTATAGTCTTGGAAATTTACAATTTTATTTCCAGTTTCTCCAGTGAGCAAAACAGAAATACAAAACATTTGAAGAAAAGTTTTTACTTTTGCTAGACTTGAAACTGGAAGTTTGACACTTCCTTTAGCTAAAAATTCCCTTAAACCAGAAATTAATACCTCTCTCGTAAGTATTATTATTGCAGCAATAACTTCATAGTTTTTAATAGTTCCATCCATAACAAGCAATATTAGTGCAGTAGCTACTATAATTTTATCAGCAATTGGATCTAATAACTCTCCAAGTTTAGACTCTTCCTTAAACATTCTTGCTAATAATCCGTCTAAGAAGTCAGTAAATGAGGCAACAACAAATAGTGCAAAAGGAATTACATCTCCATAAAAACCTGGTAAATAAAATGCAAATACAAATATAGGAACAATTATAATTCTACCAATAGTAAGATAATTTGGAATTTTCATATATTACTCGTGGAAGTAATTATATATCTTTTTTGCAACTTTTTCCTCAACTCCTTCGACTGTTTTTATCTCATCTAAGCTTGCGGATTCTACTGCTCTTGCTGAGCCAAAGTGATTTAAAAGTGCCCTTTTTCTTATAGATCCAATTCCATCAATTTGATCAAGTAAAGACCTACTAATACCTTTCTTTCTCTTCGCCCTGTGTGCACTTATTGCAAATCTATGTGACTCATCTCTTAATCTTTGTAAGAAAAAGAGGGTAGGGTCATTTTTTTCAAACTTAAATTCTTTACCATTATGAAAAAATGTTTCATTACCACTATTCCTAAATTTACCTTTTGCAATTGCGATCATTGGAATATCATGTAATCCTAATTCATTAAGTGTTTCTCTGGCTACTGAGTATTGTCCTTTACCACCGTCAACTATTACTAAGTCTGGCATTGTTAAATAATTATCTTTTTCTTGAACAGCTCTTTTAAATCTTCTATTTAAAACTTCTCGCATCATTCCGTAATCATCTTGTTCATTTTTCTTAATTTTAATATTAAATTTTCTATACCTTTTTTTAATAAAACCCTCATCACCAAAAGTGATGAGTGCACCAACACTATTAGTCCCTTGGATATGACTGTTATCATAAACCTCAACTAGATTAATATTGTTTTCTAAATTAAATTTTTTAGAAACATTTTCAAACAACTCTTTATTATTTTGGCTCTCATAAATTTTTCTATTTAAGCTATCTTTTGCATTTTTTAGAGCTTGATTTACAACTTTAAGTTTAGAACCTCTTTTTGCAACAGAAATGTTTATTTCTTTATTTTCTTTTTGGGAAAGTGTTTTTTCGATTAGGACTTTTTCCTTAATTTCTTCACTTAAGATAATGGAGCTTGGTACACTTTTGTTTTCATAAAATTGAGAAACAAAAGAATTCAAAATTTCTTTTAGGTTATCGTCTGGGTCGTGTTTAGGAAAAAAGGCTTGGTTTCCCCAGTTTTGTTTTGATCTATAGAAAAATACTTGAATACAAGTCTTTCCAGACTCTTTGTATCCAGCTATAACATCTGCTTCAACTAAATTTGCCTCATTTATTCTTTGAGATGATTGAATAATATTTAAAGATTTAATTCTATCTCTCAATATTGCAGCTTTTTCAAAATCTAAATCAGAACTTGCCTTTTCCATTTGTCCTGACAAATTTTTTTGTATCTTTCTTGATTTACCAGATACAAATTCAATTGCGCTATCAACTGATAGCTTATAATCATCTTTTTCTATATATCCAACACATGGACCAGAACATCTCTTGATTTGATAAAGGATGCACGGTCTTTCTCTTTTTTTAAATACTGTATCATCACAAACTCTTAGTTGAAAAATTTTCTGGATCATTTTAATAGTCCAATTAGCAGATCCAGCTGAAGCGAAAGGTCCAAAGTAAAAACCTTGTCTAGTTTTTTTTCCTCTATGTCTTCTAATTTGAGGCCATTTATCCTCATTTCCAATAAAAATAAATGGAAATGACTTGTCGTCGCGTAAAAGTATATTGAATTTAGGTTTATATTTTTTTATTAAGTTTGCCTCTAGTAGAAGCGCTTCACTCTCATTTGAAGTACTTGTGATCTCAATTTTCCTTGTTTGAGATAGCATTCTTTCTGTTCTGATAATATGATTTTTCTCTGAAACATAACTCTTCAGTCTGTTAGGTAAATTTTTTGCCTTACCAACATAAAGTATCACATTTTTTTCATTCAACATTCTGTATACACCAGGAAGTTTGGGTATAAGTGGTAGCTCTTTTTTAATTGCTTCTTTGCCTATATCAGAACTTATCATGACTTCTTTTTTTTGAAATTTGAATACCTACGGAAGAGCAATCTTTCATAATTTCTAATTTCTCAATTTGAAGACTTATTTTATCAATTCTTTTATCTTTGAATAGTTCATCGAATACATCTTCCGCTAATGTTTCTAAAAAATTATAATGTTTATTTTTTATAAGTTTCTTTATCAATCTTACAATTTTTGCATAATTTACAATCGACTTTATATCTTTATCATTCGATGGTTCTTTGTCTTCATAATTTACCTCTAAATTAAATTTTACTTTTTGAGGCCTTTCCTTTTCAAAGTCAAAATAACCAAGTTTTAAATCCAGAACGAGTTCTTTAATGATTACTTTTTTTTCGTAATTAAAAAGAGTTTTTTTATTGTTAATTTTAACGATTTTTAAATTATTTTTTTTCATTCTTTTCCACCCATAATGTCAGGTGTTTGCCAATTTAAGTTTTGACCACTATCTATTGCCAACACTTGTCCAGTAATAGATATATTTTTGATAAAAAAGTCAACTGCGTTGCATATTTGCTCAACATCTACTTGTCTTTTGAGGGGTGTCGCCATGTATTGTTTTTTAAAATGTTTTTCACTTTGTCTTTTATTTTTAATTGTAGGACCAGGGGCAATTCCATTAACTCTTATTTTTGGTGCTAAACTCATAGCACTAGTTTTTGTAAGAGTATAAAGTCCAGTTTTACTAATAGTATACGAAAAAAAGTAAGGAGTAAGCTTAAAAACTCTTTGATCAATTATATTAATAATATTATTATTCTTACTCTTAATATTTTTAGCAAATTCTTTTGATAAAAGTGCAGGTGTTCTTAGATTTGTTCTTAAATGTTGTCCCCAACTATCTGTATTAAAATTTTCTAATTTATCATTTTCAAACAGAGAAGCATTATTTATCAAACAATCAAAATATTTTAATTTAGATTTTGCAAATTTAACAACCTTATTTACATCACTTTCAACACTTAGATCTCCTTTAATCAAATAAACTTTTGTACCATTTGTAGATAATTCTTTTTTAAGCTTTTCAGCCTTAGTTTTTGATTTGTTATAATGAATTACGATTTCTACTCCCTTACCTGAAAGTTTTCTAGCTATAGCAGCACCAATTCTTGTGGCTCCACCAGTAATTATGATTTTATTTGCTTCCATTTTTTTTTACCTTTTTGAGCTCTAGTTCCTGGCATTCCCATAGTTGATCTTCCTTTTGGATATATTTTGTTGTTGAGGTTATATTGTTTTACCTTAGGGTTAAGTGTAACCTCCAATTCTGTACTTTCAAGTTTTCTAATTTCATCCCTTATTTTAGCCGCTTCCTCAAATTCTAAATTTGTTGCAGATTCTTTCATTTTTTTGTTCAAAGCTTTTATATGTTTCTTAAGATTGCCCCCTACGTTTGCTCCTGTACCAATTTTTACATAATCTTTTTCATAGACACTTTCTAGAACATCGCTTATTTCTTTTTTTATAGTAGTTGCACTGATCTTATTTTTTTTATTATAATCAAGTTGAATATTTCTTCTTCTTTCTGTCTCTTTGATAGCTTTTTTTATACTTTTAGTTTCTTTGTCCGCATACAAAATAACCTTACCATCTAAATTTCTTGCTGCTCTTCCAATGGTTTGAATCAATGAAGTCTCTGATCTTAAAAAACCCTCTTTATCGGCATCTAATATCCCAACTAGTGCACATTCTGGTATATCTAAGCCCTCTCTTAATAAATTTATTCCAACCAAAACATCAAAAACACCCAGCCTTAAATCCCTCATTATTTCAATTCTTTCTAGAGTATCAATGTCAGAATGCAAATACCTTACCTTGATACCATTTTCATGTAAGTATTCAGTTAGATCTTCGGCCATTTTTTTTGTCAAAGTAGTCACAAGAACTCTGTAATTTTTTTCAATTGTTTTTAGACATTCATGCATCAGATCATCAACCTGATTTTTTGCAGGTTTTATTTCAACTGGGGGATCAATCAATCCAGTTGGTCGAATAACTTGATCAATAAATTTACCTTTGGTTTGTTCTAATTCCCATGGACCTGGAGTTGCTGATACAAAAACAGTTTGTGTTCTCATCATATCCCATTCTTCAAATTTTAATGGTCTGTTATCCATACATGATGGCAGTCTAAAACCATATTCTGCTAAAGTACTTTTCCTAGATCGATCTCCTTTAAACATTCCATTTAGCTGTGGAACTGTAACATGACACTCATCAACAAATATTAAAGTATTATCTGGAAAATATTCAAACAGAGTAGGTGGTGGTTCACCAGGTTTTCTTCCAGACAAAAACCTTGAATAATTCTCAATTCCCGCACATGATCCTGTGGCTTCAATCATTTCAAGATCAAATTTTGTTCGCTCTTCCAATCTTTGTGCTTCAAGTAATTTATTTTGTTCTTTATGTTTTTTAAGAGTTATCTCTAATTCTTTTTTAATATTTATTACTGCTTGTTCTATTGTAGGCTTTGGAGTTATGTAGTGGCTGTTAGCATAAACTTTAATTAAATTTAATTCTCTTACCTGATCACCTGTTAATGGATCAAACTCCTCGATTTTCTCAAGTTTGTCCCCAAATAAACTTAGCCTCCAAGCTCTATCTTCCAAATGAGAAGGAAAAATTTCTAAATATTCACCTCTTGCTCTAAATGTACCTCTATAAAAATTTTGGTCATTTCTTTTGTATTGAAGTGCAACCAAAGATTTTATTATATGCTCTCTATTATAGTCATAGTTTTTTTGCAGAGTAAGTGTCATTTTACTGTAGGCTTCAACAGATCCTAACCCATAGATACACGATACACTGGCAACTATAAGAACATCATCTCTTTCAAGAAGAGAACGAGTAGCAGAGTGTCTCATTCGATCAATTTGCTCGTTAATTGATGCCTCTTTTTCTATATAAGTGTCTGATCTTGGGACATATGCCTCTGGAGTGTAATAATCGTAGTAGGACACAAAATATTCCACAGCATTGTCTGGAAAAAAACCTTTCATCTCACCGTATAGCTGAGCAGCAAGAGTTTTATTTGGTGCAAGTATTAAAGCTGGTCTGTTTGTTTCTTCAATTACTTTAGCCATAGTAAAAGTTTTACCTGAACCCGTTACTCCTAATAAAACCTGGTTAAATTGGTTTTTTTTAGCACCTTTAACTAAATTTTTAATTGCTTCTGGCTGGTCTCCTGCTGGCTTAAAATCAGATTTAATTTTAAATTTTCTGCCACCTTCAAGTTTTCCACTTATTTTTGGATTTTTACTTTGAATATCTGTAATTAAATCTTGATATGTATTTTCCATATATTAAATAAAGTAATAGAATATAAACAATTTTCAATGAGCATAATATCAAACAGTTTAAAAAGAATTAAACCCTCTCCGACAATAGCTGTTACCCAAAAAGCGAGAGAATTAAAAGCTGCTGGAAAAGATGTAATAGCTTTAGGTGCAGGCGAACCCGACTTTGATACTCCAGACAACATTAAAAAAGCTGCAGTAAAAGCTATTAGGAAAGGTGATACTAAATACACCCCAGTTGATGGAACTCCTGCAATTAAAAATGCAGTTATAAAAAAGTTTAAACGAGAAAATAAACTTAATTATACTTCAGACCAGATAACTGTAGGTACAGGAGGTAAACAAGTTTTATACAATGCTTTTGTAGCAACATTAAATAAAGGAGATGAAGTTCTTATACCCGCTCCATTTTGGGTGTCTTATCCAGATATGGTTTTGCTTGCTGGTGGTAAACCAAAATTTATAAAATGTGGAGAAGAAGACGGTTTTAAATTAACACCAGCTAAACTTAAAAAAGCAATCACAAAAAAAACAAAATGGATAATTTTAAATTCTCCATCTAATCCTACAGGGGCAGCTTATACAAAAAAAGAAATTATTAGCTTAGGTAATGTACTACTTAAAAATAAAAATGTTTTTATCTTGAGTGATGATATTTATGAGCATGTAAAATTTGATAATTTTAAATTTTTTACAATTGCACAAATCAAAAAACTTAAAGATAGGACATTAACTATGAATGGCGTAAGTAAAGCTTATGCTATGACCGGGTGGAGAATTGGTTATGCGGCTGGACCAAAAAATATAATTGCTGCAATAAGAAAAATTCAATCTCAATCAACATCAAATCCATCATCAATAAGTCAAGCAGCAGCTGTAGAAGCTCTAAATGGAACACAAAGTTTTATAAAAAAAAGAGCCAAATCTTTTAGCGATAGAAGAAACTTTGTTGTAAATTATCTAAATAGTATACCTGGGATAACCTGCTTAATGCCAAAGGGTGCCTTTTATGTTTTCCCTAGTTGTAAAGGATTAATTGGAAAAAAAACAAAAATTAAAAATGACACAGATTTTGTTCAAAAGCTTCTTGAAAAACAAAATGTAGCTGTAGTCCAAGGATCTGCATTTGGCTTAGACGGTTATTTTAGAATATCTTACGCAACCTCAATGCAAAAATTGAAAGTTGCAATGGTAAGGATCAAGCTTTTTTGTGAGAGTTTAGGCTAATTTTAGTCTTACTACTGATTTTGCAGCATCAACGACTGCAGTTTCTGATGGTAAAAATTTCATCTGAAGAATTTCCTCTGCGTATGTTTGATCTGTTTGCATTGTAAGCTCTAAATCTGGAACCATATTTTTTGCACTTGTGTCTATGTAACTAAGAAGTTTAACCATAAAATTTGGTAATTCTTTTTTGGGAAGTTTTTTTGCATGACTTGGAAGATTTTCAGCCATTATTTTAGATAATTCAAGTATACTTCTTACTTCAGATCCAACAATTAATCTTCTGCCACCAGCTCTTTTATTTGTTAAAGATAAAACATGCGCTTTAGCAATATCTTTTACATGGGATATCATTACTGAAAATTTTGGTGCAGCTGGAAATTTTCCTTGAAGTAATTGTTTTACATATTCCATTGATGTACAGCTTTTTTCGTTTAAAAAATCTCCTAAAACAAAGCCAGGATTGATACAAGTAAGATTATTTTTTAAACCTTTACTCTCCATAAGATCCCATGCAGCTTTTTCAGCTCTTGTTTTAGATACAAAATAATCTGTAGTTTTTTCCCATTCTACATCAGTCCAATCATTTTCACCAAAAGTGTAGGGATTTGTCCTGTTTGGTTTTCTAAACATACATACAATAGACGAAGTCTTTACAAAGTGTTCAACTCCTGCATTTATTCCTGCATTCAAAACCCTTAAAGTTCCATCTTTTGCAGCTGGAGTAAGTGACTCTCTATCATTCGATACTTTCAACGGAAAAGGAGACGCAACATGAATAATATATTTGCAACCCTTTGCAGCTTCATTCCAACCTTCATCTTTTAGTAAATCTAACTCCACAAACGATAATTTTTCTGTTGAAACATTATTCTCTTCTAATGTTTTTTTAGTTTGTTCAATTGAATTTTTATTCCTCACTGTTCCTAAAACTTCAAAGCTTGAATTTAATAATTCAATTGCTACATGTTTTGCTACAAAACCACTTATTCCAGTTAGTAAAACTTTATCAGGCATTTCTGTGAAAATTATTTAGTTTTTTTCTTTTTCTCTAAACCAAATACAGGAGAGTTTCTAAATCTTAAAACAAGTATTGCTATAGCGATTAAAACAATAGCACCTGCTTCATATAATAATACTTCTGGATTAATTGATTTTCCTTGTAAAATTATAAACCTAGAAAGGGCAGTAATTGCAATAAATAATGGAAGAGTTATTTGAATTGATTGACTTTCCCAAAATACTCTTACCATTGCTAAAACTTCTAGGTATAGAAAAAGCAAAAGTAAATCAGCTAACGTAACTTTTTGAACAGCTATCATTTGATATATCTCAATACCAAATGCTATAACTGTAGCAGCGAGTATAATTACTAGAGCTATTAATTGAATTTGTTTTACCACATTTTCCATGAATAACTTATAAATGATCTTAAATTAATTTGAAGCTAAAAATTTTTCTGCTTCTAGGGCAGCCATACAGCCCATTCCTGCTGCTGTTACTGCTTGTCTAAAGATTTTGTCTTTAACATCTCCAGCCGCATAAACACCTGGAACATTTGTCTCTGTAGAATCACTTTTTGTAATTAGATAACCTGTATTATCCATTTCTAATTGATCTTTAAATAATGAAGTGGCTGGGTCATGACCAATAGCTATAAATAAACCATCGATTTTTAACTCTGAAATTTCATTGGTTTTAATATTTTTAATTTTTAACCCTTTTACATTTTTGGGTTCTTCATCGCCAATTACTTCTTCAACAACCGAGTCCCAGATAATTTCAATTTTTTTATTTTCCATTAATTTTTTTTGCAAAAGTTTTTCTGCTCTT
Organism: uncultured Pelagibacteraceae bacterium; assembly: GCA_902567045.1. Taxonomy (GTDB): domain Bacteria; phylum Pseudomonadota; class Alphaproteobacteria; order Pelagibacterales; family Pelagibacteraceae; genus Pelagibacter. The sequence continues at coordinate 10,715 of CACFLJ010000006.1, read as the reverse complement.
AATTCATTTCTTCTATGAATTAATTGTACTTTTGAGGCAAATTTTGTAAGAAACATTGCTTCTTCAACTGCTGCATTTCCACCACCAACTACAGCAACTGTTTTATCTTTAAAAAAGAAACCATCGCATGTTGCACATGCCGAAACTCCAAATCCTTTAAATTTTTCCTCTGAATCAATATTTAGCCATCTTGCTTGTGCACCTGTTGAAATTATAATCGAGTCTGCAGTATATTTCTGTCCGCCATCGCCGATTGCTTCAAAAGGTTTAGATTTTAAATTTACAGATTGAATATGATCTTCAACTAAATCTGTTCCTACTGCTTTTGCCTGCTCCCTCATTTGTTCCATTAACCATGGTCCTTGTATTACATCAGCAAAGCCTGGATAGTTCTCAACATCAGTTGTAATTGTTAGTTGACCGCCTGGTTGCATACCCGCAACTAGCATTGGTTTTAGCATAGCTCTTGCAGCATAAACGGCAGCAGTATAACCCGCTGGACCGGATCCAATTATCAACACTTTTGTATGTTTAGTTGGTTTTTCACTCATACAGGTCTATATAGTAAATAATGGGCAAATTAAAAGGTGTATTATTGACAGAGGGTATGCATGGCATGCTAAGCCAAGTTGAAGGTTTAGCCAAAGCTCTCGAGATTGATTTTACTCACCACAAGGTTGAACTTAATAATTTATGGAGGTTAATTCCACCAAAATTTACGCCAATTTCTCAAAGTGTATATAAAAAAATCGATCAATCAGATTTTGATATAATAATATCTTGTGGAAGGAAGAGTATAATTCCGTCTATTCATATAAAAAATATTTCAAATAAAAAAGTTTTTAATATTCACATTCAAGATCCTAAAATAAACTTAAATTATTTCGATTTTATAGTAGCCCCTGAACATGATGGAATTAACGGGTCAAATGTCATTACTACTAAAGGTGCCCTCCATTATCTTACAGAAAGTGAAATAGTTGAGCATAAGAATTATTTAAACTCTTTTATAAAAAAAGATGAAAGAAAAATCTGGTGCTTAATAATGGGTGGGCCCACAAAATACTATGATTATTCAACAAAAAATATGAAACATATTTTTTCAATATTTTACAAACTTTTGAAAAAACATGAATTTCAACTTGTTGTGATACCATCAATGAGAACTCCACTTAGTACTATTCACTATGCTAAAGAATTTTTTGGCGAAAACCACACCGTTGTAATGAACGTTGACAAAAAAGCTTACTTATCAGCTCTAGCTATTTCTGAAAATATTGTTGTTACATGTGACTCTAGCTCAATGATTTCAGAGGCTGCCTTAACTGGAAAACCAGTTTATATTGCAAATATTTTGCCTAGAAAAAATGATATAAGATTCCAAAGATTTAGAAATTTATTTAGAGAATTAAATATCACAAGAAACCTTGGGGAAGATATGGAAAAATGGACCTATCAAAAACTTGATGAAGCAAATAGAGTAGCAAAAATCATAAAAGAGAGATTAAATAGCTAATGTCCTATTTAAATTCAATTCTTAATGACTCAAAAAAATTTGACAGTCCTTTCGTACATTGGGAATTAAACAAGCCTCTTACAGATGAACAAATAAATGAAATAGTTTCAGCTGATATTACCGATCCTGCAAAACATAATCTCAATTATGACGGTACTAGAGCTATAGATGGAGGAGAAGGAAAATTTAGGGAAGGTATTTCAGATGGTGGGAAAGCCTTAAAATTTAGATGTTTTGTCACCAAGGAAAATAGTAATAAATTCCCAGGACTTACTAATTTAATTAAAGAACTTCAAAATAAAAAAACATATCAAAAAATATCTAAACTAATTAATAAAGACCTATCAAATTCCTACGTAAGACTTGAAGTAATTTGTGATCGTGAGGGTTTCTGGTTAAAACCACATTGTGATATCAAAGAGAAACTTATGTCGTGCTTGTTATTTGTAAACAAATATAATGAAAGTGAAGATTTAGGAACTGATTTTTATGATAATGATTTAAAACTAATAAAAACATTGCCTTATAAAGATAATTATGGATATTTTTTCTCAAGTGGGCCTGATACTTGGCATGGAATGGAAAAAAAAGAAATAATTAAAGAGAGAAGATGCTTACAAGTAAATTATGTTACTTTTAAAACTGATTGGAAGGTAGATGATTAATCTTCCCAATCGAATCTAGGAAAAGTGTCAAAAACTTTAAAAATTCCTTCAGACCAAGTATTACAAACTTTCGAATAATCCTCATCATTTAAACTTAAACATTTTAAAGAGGCTAATTTATTTTCATCTTTTTTATAAATTGCAAAGTCTATTGGTGGCCCTACAGTTAAATCACTTTTCAAAGTCGAGTCCATTGAAATCAAAGCGCATCTAGATGCATCCCCAATTGATACATTTGGTTTAATAACTCTGTCTAGTATTGGTTTTCCATATTTAACTTCACCAATTACAAGATAGGGTTTGCTGTCTGCTGGTCTTATATAATTTCCTTGAGGATAGATAAGATAAAGTTCCGTTTTTTGTCCTTTTATTTGCCCACCAATAATAAAAGTTGAACCTAAAAGTACATTATCAGTGTTAATTCCTTGAGGAGAAGAATGCTCAATATTTAAAGATCCAACATATGAAGCTATTTGTTCAAAATCTTTGCAAGTATTTAAATTCATTATTCCAGATGAACTACCTAAATCTTTTTCGATTGATTTATAGACTGCTTGTGATGTTCCTAAATTTCCTGAGGTAACAATTACTATGGTTCTATCCCCAACATCATGTGTAAACATTTTAGAATATATATTTACGTTATCCAAACCGGCGTTAGTCCTGGAGTCTGATGCAAATACTAGTCCTTCGTTTGTTTTAATTCCTATACAATATGTCATGACCAATTCTTATTTAAAAAAGCCATATTTTTCAAACCTTTTATGTCATAGCTGATATTTAATTTTAGCATTTGTTTTGCAAATTTATTTAATAAAAAATCTTAAATATGGCTACTTCGTTTTGGAAAAACTATGATGCTAAGTCGGCATATGACGGATATTTGACAGAAGATAACAAGCTTAGAAAGCATGCTAGAATAATGTCAGGTATTCTGGAAAGGCATGGAAAAAAAAAATTACAGGAAATTGAAAAAAATTGTCAAAGCACAATAAGTGCTAGAGGTATAAATTTTAGAGTTTATGCTGCGAATAATAGAGCAGAGGAAAAAAAGTGGCCTTTAGATATTATCCCTAGAATTATACCTAAGTCTCAATGGAATAAAATATCAAGAGGATTAACCCAAAGGGTAAAAGCACTAAACTTATTTATTGATGATGTTTATAACAAGAAAAAGATTTTTAAGGATAAAGTTATACCTAAAGATTTGATATTTAATTCACCATACTATTTGAAAGAATGTGAAGGTTTTTCACCAAAGTATAAAGCTTGGGCAAACATTTCAGGTATAGACTTAATAAGAAATTATAATGGAGAGTATTTAGTCCTTGAAGATAATCTACGCGTTCCCTCTGGAGTGTCATACATGCTAGAAAATAGAATGGTTATGAGGGATGTATTTCCAGAATTATTCACAAGATACAAAGTTTCATCAGTCCATCAATATTCTAACAAACTCTACCAAAGTATGGTTGAGTGTATTCCAAAAAAAACAGATAATCCACATATGGTCGTATTGACACCAGGTATTTATAATTCTGCATATTTTGAACATTCGTTCTTAGCAGAACAAATGGGAATAGCTCTTGTAGAGGGTAAAGATCTATTTGTTGAAAATGATAATGTTTATATGAAAACTGTTAAAGGTAAATTAAAAGTTGATTGTATTTACAGAAGATTAGATGATACATTTCTTGATCCAAAAGTGTTTAACAAAAGTTCTCTTATTGGAGTGCCGGGATTATTTAAATGCTGGAAAAAAGGTAATGTTGGAATAATTAATGCAATTGGAACTGGTGTAGCTGATGATAAAGCTGTTTACGCTTATGTAAACAAAATGATTGTTTACTATTTAGGAGAACAGCCAAAATTAAATCAAGTAGAAACATTTTTATGTGAAAATAAAGTTCACAGACAGCACGTTATTGAGAACATATCAAATTTGGTTGTTAAACCTGCAAATGCCTCTGGAGGGTATGGCATAATGATAGGTCCTAAAGCTCCAAAAAAAGAGAGAGAAGAAATGATAAAAAAAATTAAACAAAATCCTAGAGAATTTGTGGCTCAACCTTTGGAAATATTATCAACAATTCCAACAATTTCTGAAGACGGAATAGAGCCTAGGCATTTAGATTTAAGACCGTTTATATTAAATGGCAAGTCTACTTATGTGACAATGGGAGGACTTACTAGAGTTGCCCTAAGGAAAGGAAGTACTATTGTTAATAGTTCACAAGGTGGAGGCTCAAAAGACACAATGGTTGTTGAGACCTAATTTTCTTGAAGGGGTTTGACCTTTAATTTTTTTGTCTTTAGTGAGTTTATTGCCTCTAAAAATGAATAAGCTGTTGACATATTGGTACAATAAGGAATTTTGTTAGCCAAAGTTCCTCTTCTTAAAGCTAAAGCATCATTAATTCTATTTTCACTATTTCCTCCACCTGTATTTATTACTAAAGCAATTTTTTTAGAATTTAAAACATCAACTATATGAGGTTTGCCACTACTTACCTTATTAATTTTTCTACATTTCATTCCATTTTTTATTAATATCTCTGCAGTTCCTTTAGTAGCTGATAAAGTAAATCCAAGTTTTGTAAGTCTTTGAGCAACGCCCACAATCTCTTGTTTATGAGAGTCTTTAACTGATAAAAAAGCTAAACCTTTGGTAGGTAGTGAGTTTGCTGCTGCAATTTGACTTTTAGCAATTGCCATTCCAAAATCATCATCAAATCCCATCACTTCACCTGTTGATTTCATTTCTGGTCCAAGCAATAAATCGCTGTCTGGGAATTTGTTAAATGGAAATACAGCCTCTTTAACAGCAAATTTTTTATTCGTTTTATATTTTAATTTATATTTTGAAAGTTTTTCACCTGCCATTATTCTTGATGCAATCTTGGCTAAAGGTACCCCATTAGCTTTCGATACAAATGGAACTGTCCTGCTGGCTCTTGGATTTACTTCAATAACAAATATTTCATCTTTTTTAATTGCAAATTGGATATTTAAAAGTCCTTTAACTTTTAATGCTAAAGCTAATTTTCTCGTTTGGATTTTAATTTCTTTTAAAAGATTATCTTTTATAGAAACTGGAGGTAGACAACAAGCAGAGTCTCCAGAATGCACCCCCGCTTCTTCAATGTGTTGCATAATACCAGCAACATAAACATCTTTACCATCAGAAATAGCATCCACATCAACTTCCATTGCATGATCTATAAATTTATCGATCAAAATAGGATTTTGCTCTGAAGCTTTAAAAGCCTCATTAATAAACTTTTTTAGCTGGCTTTTATCATGAACAATTTCCATTGCTCTTCCACCTAAAACATATGAAGGTCTAACAACAACAGGTAGTCTAATTTTTTCACTTATTTTAATTGCTTGGTCAAATTTGTTAGCAATTCCACTTTCTGCTTGTTTTAAATTTAATTTAATTAGTAGATCTCTAAATCTATCTCTATCTTCTGCAAGATCAATGGAAGTATATTGAGTACCAAGTATTGGTAATTTATTCTCATGTAAGAATTTTGCCAATTTAATTGGAGTTTGACCTCCAAATTGAGCAATAACCCCTATAAGATTTCCCTTTGATTTTTCTTTTAGAATAATATTTTGAACATATTCTTCAACCAATGGCTCAAAATAAAGTCTATCACTAGTGTCATAATCAGTTGATACTGTTTCTGGATTACAATTAACCATTATTGTTTCAAAGCCTGCCTCCTTTAAGGAAAAACTAGCCTGGCAACAACAATAATCAAACTCAATACCTTGACCAATTCTATTTGGACCTCCTCCTAGTATTATTATTTTTTTCTTATTGCTCGGATCTGCTTCACATTCAGTATTTATTGAAAAACTTCTCTGGTATGTTGAATACATATATGGAGTAAAGGATTTAAATTCTGCGGCACAAGTATCCACTTTTTTAAATACTGGTAAAACTTTAAGTGCAACTCTTTTAGATCTTACAATTTTTTCTTTTATACCAGTAATATCTGATAATTTTTTATCTGAAAAACCAATAGATTTTATTCTATTAAATTCATTATATGTTTTAGGAATACCTCTCTTCTTTATATTGTTTTCTTCATCTACAAGATCCTTAATTTGATTTAAGAACCAAGGATCAACCTTTGATAATTTATGGATTTTATCTAACGAGATATTTTTTCTAAAAGCTTCAGCAATTAATATTAATCTATTTGGAATATTAATCTTTAAATTTTTTAAAATATCTTTTTTTGAATAATTAAAAATATTATCCAATCCAGAAAATCCAGTTTCTAAAGATACCAAGGCTTTTTGAAAAGATTCTTTGAAATTTCTTCCAATTGCCATTGCTTCTCCAACAGATCTCATTGAAGTTCCAAGTACCGCTTTAGTATCTGAAAACTTTTCAAATGTAAATCTTGGTATTTTTGTAACAACATAATCAATTGTTGGTTCAAATGAAGCTGGAGTTACTTTTGTAATTTCATTTTTTAATTCATCTAAAGTATATCCCACTGCAAGTTTGGCTGCTACTTTGGCAATCGGGAAACCTGTTGCTTTTGATGCAAGAGCAGAGGATCTTGATACTCTTGGATTCATTTCTATTATAACCATCCTTCCATTTCTAGGATTTATCGCAAACTGAACATTTGATCCCCCTGTCTCAACTCCAATTTTTCTCAAGCAGGCAATTGATGCATTTCTCATGACCTGGTATTCTTTATCAGTTAAGGTTAATGCTGGAGCAACTGTGATAGAGTCTCCAGTATGGATTCCCATTGGATCCACATTCTCTATTGAACAAATTATTATACAGTTATCCTTTTTGTCTCTTACAACTTCCATTTCAAATTCTTTCCAGCCTTCTAAAGATTCTTCGATTAAAACCTGGTTTTGAGGGGACTCATTCATGCCAGTTTTGACAAGTTTAAAGAAATCTTTTTTGTTTTTAGCGATTCCTCCTCCCAAACCACCCAAAGTAAAAGATGGTCTAATTATTGCTGGCAATCCTATCTCCTTCAAACATTTAGCTGCATCTTTATAGTGATTTATAATTCTTGATTTTGGCAGATCTAAACCAATGTCAGACATATTTTTTCTAAATTTTTTACGATCTTCAGCATTTTCAATTGCTTTAGACTTCGCGCCTATCAATTCGATTTTGTATTTTTTAAGCAGTCCAGCTTTTTCAGCACTTATTGCCAAATTTAATGCGGTCTGTCCCCCCATTGTTGGTAAAATTGCGTTAGGTTTTTCTTTTTTAATGACTTCTTCTAAAACAGGAATTGTGATGGGCTCAATATAAGTTTTATCAGCAACTCCAGGATCAGTCATAATAGTTGCAGGATTTGAATTTATTAAAACAACCTCAAAACCCTCATCTTTAAGAGCCTTACAAGCTTGTGTACCCGAATAATCAAATTCACATGCTTGTCCAATTATTATTGGTCCTGCTCCAATAACTAAAATTTTTTTAATTTCTTTTCTTCTTGGCATGTTTTTTTATATTTTGAATAAAGTTTTTGAATAAATATTGACTATCTTGAGGTCCAGGATTTGCTTCTGGATGATATTGAACAGAAAAGACAGGTTTGTTTTTCAATTTAATTCCCTCAATAGTATTGTCAAAAAGTGACTTATGAGTAATTTGAATATTTTTAGATAAGCTTTTTTCTATAACAACAAATCCATGATTTTGACTTGTAATCTCAACTGAATTATTTATTAAATTTTTGACTGGATGATTGGCACCTCTGTGACCTAATTTCATTTTTTTTGTTTTTGCATTTAAAGCTAAAGCTAAAATTTGATGACCAAGGCAAATTCCAAATATAGGATAATTTAATTTAATTAATTTTTGAACTGTGTCGATTGCATATTTTCCAGTAGCTGCTGGATCTCCAGGCCCATTAGATAAAAAAATACCATCAGGTTTTAATTTCACAATTTCACCAGCAGTCAATTTACAGGAGACTACTTTTACCTCACAGTTATAATCTGAGAAATATCTTAAAATATTTTTCTTTATCCCATAATCAACTGCTATAATTTTAAATTTCTTTTTTGTATTCTTTTTGTATCCGACATCCTTTTTCCACGTTTTAAACCCTTTCCATAAATAGGTTTTTTTTGTTGATACTTCTTTAGCAAGATCTAATCCATTTAAGCCAGGCCATTTGACTGACATATTAGTTAGTTTTTTAATGTTAAATTTACCTTTTTTATTATTTGTAATAGTACCTTTTGGAGCACCCTTATCTCTAATTAAGTTTGTTAAGCTTCTAGTATCTAATCCAGTTAGTCCAACAATTTGATTTCTTTTAAGCCATTCATCTAATGTATGTAATGCTCTATAGTTTGATGGAGAAGTAATTTCGGAATTAAATATAACACCTTTCGTCCAAATTTTATCAGATTCTAAATCCTCATTATTGGTCCCAACGTTTCCAATATGAGGAAATGTAAAGTTTATAATTTGTCCAGCATAAGATGGGTCTGATATAATTTCCTGATATCCTGTTAAAGATGTATTAAAACAAATCTCTCCAGTTGAAGTTCCTTGATATCCAAGGCCAATACCTTTGAAAACTAGCTTGTTATCTAGAACTAAAATACCTGTAGAAAATAGATGATTAATTGCAATTTTATTTTTTTGTTTTTTGATCAATTACAACTCATGAGTTAAAGGTCTATACAATAAAACCTTTTTTTGCGCAACACATCTAATGTATATTTTGTAAAAAAAATATTTTTCTTTTTGAAGAATATTTTTAATACGCTAAAATTAAATATGTCATTAAGAGAAATTATAGAGTCAGACTATAAAACAGCTTTAAAATCTAAAGATAAAAATAAAATATCAACTTACAGGTTAATTTTATCCGGTGTTAAAGATTTAGATATTAACAATAGATCTGGGGCAGAAAAAAAAGAAACAGATGATGAAGATATTAAGAAGTTATTAAAAAAAATGATTAAACAGCGTAGCGAATCAATTGAATTGTATAAAAAAAATAATCGTAAGGATCTTCAGGATATAGAAGAACAAGAAGTTGGAATAATTAGCCAATATTTACCTAAACAGATTAGCGTGGAGGATACTAAGAAAATTTGTGAAGAAGTGATTAAATCAACAGGTGCAAACTCAATTAAGGATATGGGAAAAGTTATGGGCGAGTTGAAGAAAAATAATGCTGACACTATCGATTTCTCTAAAGCAGGAGCAATTATAAAAGAATTATTAAATCAAAAATGAAATACCCAAAAGAGTACTTACAAGAAATAAAAACTAGATTAAAAATTTCAACTGTAGTTTCAAAAACAGTTAGTTTAAAAAAGAGAGGAAAAGAATATGTTGGCCTTTCACCATTTAAGACTGAAAAAACACCATCATTCACAGTAAATGATGAAAAGGAATTTTATCATTGTTTTAGCACAGCAGAACATGGAAATATTTTTGATTTTGTAATGAAAACCCAAAATCTTAAATTTGGTGAGTCTGTCAAATATTTAGCAAATTTAGCAGGGATGAGGCCTTATACATTTTCAAAAGAGGATGAAATCAGAGAAGAAAAGTGGAACAAATATAAATTGATATATGCAAAATATGTTGAATTTTATTATCAAGATCTTTTTAAAAACCCTTTAGCAAAAGAAGCAAAGGATTATTTAAAAAATAGAAATTTAACTATTGAGGAAGTAAAAAAATTTAAAATTGGATATGTTTCAAATGATGAAAAATTTAAAGAAGAGATTTTTAAGGAATTTAGTGAAAGTGAAATTAAAGAAACAGGATTATTCTATTTTGATGAAAATAAAAAAAAATATGTAGATAGGTTTAGAGACAGAGTAATTTTTCCAATAAACAATATTTCAGGTGATCCAATAGCTCTTGGAGGTAGAATTTTAAAAGAAAATAAGTACCTTGCAAAGTATATTAATTCACCAGAGACGCCATTTTTCAAAAAAGGATCTAATCTTTACAATCTAGATTTTACAAGAAAACTTTCAAACAATATTGATAACATATTTCTTGTTGAAGGTTATATGGATGTGGTTGGTCTTAGTAAAAACAAAGTGGAAAATGTAGTTGCAAATCTGGGCACTTCTTTAACTACAAGACAAATATTAACTCTTAATCAATTTTTTCAACATATCACTGTTTGTTTTGATGGTGACGAAAGTGGATATAAAGCAGCTTTAAGAGCAGCAGAAAATTCTATTATTGAATTAAAACCAGAAAAAGAAATTTCGTTTTTATTTCTACCTAACAAACATGATCCAGATAGCTACGTTAATGAAAAGGGAAAGGATTTTTTTGAAGATTTTTCCAAAAATAACTCTGTGCCTATTCATATATTTATATTTAATCACTATTCTAAAGAAATGAAGGATAACCCATCATCAAGAGCTATTTTTGAAAAAAAATTAAGATCAATTTCATCAACAATTAAAGATGAATTCATTAGAAAGTATGTGCTTGAATATTTCTTAGAAAAAATTTCTGAATTAACACCAAATACAAACTTTAAATA
>CACFLJ010000005.1 GCA_902567045.1 uncultured Pelagibacteraceae bacterium | reverse complement strand
GGAGAAAAATGACCTGCATTTCCATAAGAGGCTGCATTTCCAGGTTCATCTCTATCGAACAAAATTACTTGATAGCCTTTTTTTTGGAGAAAAAGAGCATTGCAGACTCCTTGAATTCCTGCTCCAACTATACCAACCTTTAACGTTTTCTCTGACACGAAAAAATTTATAGTTTGTAAAATAAATTATAATAGATGCTATTTGATCGCGGCAGCTAGTAGTTAGAGTATCTTAACTACTAATTGGGTCCCTACTATAAATTTTGCAGCTCATTACGATACTTAAGCCAAGCATAATCGATAGCATAGACGATCCTCCATATGACATGATGGGAAGTGGCGCTCCAACAATTGGTAATAGTCCAAGAACCATGGCAATATTTACAAAAATATATAAGAATAAAGCAGATGCAAAACCAAAACAGTATAGTTTTGCAAAAAATGATCTACAAGAAAAACCAATTCTTATTATTCTGTAAATTAATAAAATATATAATAAAATTAATACCATTGAACCAACAAATCCAAACTCTTCGGAGAAAAGAGTAAAAATAAAGTCAGTGTGTTTTTCAGGTAAGAATTCAAGATAACTTTGTGTACCTTGCAAGAAACCTTTGCCTAACAATCCTCCTGAACCAATTGCTATTTTAGATTGAATAATTTGATAGCCAGCACCTAAAGGGTCTCTTTCTGGATTAAAAAAAGTTAATATTCTTGATTTTTGATATGGTTTTAGTATTGAAATTACAAAAGGTAATGAGACTAGTAATATTAATCCTGAATAAATAAAATATTTTAAATTAATTCCTGCTAACCAAATAATTGCTAAGCCACTTCCTGCTATTAAAATTGCTGTTCCTAAATCAGGTTGAGTTATAACTAAATAGCAAGGTATCAACAAAAGTATTATTGGTTGTAATAAATATTTATAACTTTGAATATCTGAGCTTTGAATACGATGATAATATCTTGCAAAACAAACTATTACTGCAATTTTCATTAGCTCTGAGGGCTGAAGGTTCATTATCAAAAGATTTATCCATCGCTTAGATCCTGAGGCAGAAATTCCAAAAAAAATAACAAATAGCAGTAATAATATTCCAAGAATATAAAAAAAATATGCCTGCCTATACCAAACTGAAACTCTTACAAATGACAAAACTAAAAACATAGAAAAAAATACCAGAAATCTAATTAGATGATTTTTGGTGTAAAAAGAAAAGTTCCCACTCTCAGTAGAATAAATTGAAAGAACACTGATTGAACCAATTATAGTAACAATTATTATTAAAAAATAATCAATAGTCTTCAATTTTTCAATAAATGAATAACTGTTAGAATTGAGTGAAGTTGGAAGTATCATGCAATATTTTTTAAATCTTTTCTAATTTTTTCTCTTAATTCATGTCTATCTAAAATTTTTTTTATTAATTTTTTTGCTAATGGGGCGGCTGCTTTACTACCAGAGCCTCCATGCTCTATCAAAACACTTAGGGAATATCTTGGTTTGTCATAAGGCGCAAATGCAATAAATAAAGCATGATCTCTACTTTTATATTCTATCTCTTTAAGGTCTAAATCAAGCTCTCTATCTTGATCAGTAATTCTTTTAACTTGAGAAGTTCCAGTTTTTCCAGCAAACTTATATTTATCTTCTTTATGTCTAGATCTGAAGGAGGTTCCAAATTGTTCATTGGTTGACCCATACATTGCATCAAGAACTAACTTTAAATTATTTGGATTTCTGTAAAGTCTTTCATAGTATTTAAATTCGTGATCTTTCAAAATATTTTGACTTACAGATTTATTTTTTTCACTTTCTATTTTTGATTTAATTATATCTAAATCTATTTCTTTATCATAAATTAAATTTGGTTTGATCTTGTAACCTCCATTAGCTAATTGCGCTGTCATCAAACATAATTGAAGTGGAGTAGTCTGAATATAACCCTGTCCTATTCCAGTAATAACAGTTTCACCAAGATACCAAGACTGTTCTAAAACTTGTTTTTTCCATTTCGTTGAGGGGACAATTCCTTTTTTTTCTTCTGAAAAAAAATCTTCTAAAACTTTTGAGCCTAGGCCATATCTTTTTGCAATTAATGAGAGCTTATCTACACCTAAAAGCCTTGCGACTTCATAAAAATAAATATCACATGACTGTTTAATGGCGTTTCTCATAGTCATTAGTCCATGACCATTTTTTTTCCAACAATGGTATCTTTCTCCATACAATTCATATGGATGATCATGGCCTTTACAGTTTACTTTAAACTTTTTATCAATTATTCCATATTCTAGCGCAGCAAGTGCAACCAAAGGTTTTATGGTTGATCCTGGAGAATATAATCCAGCCAATGATTTATTTAGCAAAGGTCTTAACTTATTATTTTGAATTTCATTCCAATCTTTTGTGCTTATTCCATGTGTAAACTTGTTTGGATCGTAGGTTGGTGATGACGCCATGGCAATTACTTCACCTGTGAATATGTCCATAACACATATTGAGCCTGCTTGGTTTTTTAATAACTGTTGAGCCAATTGCTGAATTTCTAAGTCTATGGTTGTTCTTAAATTTTCACCTTGAGTTTCTTTTTTATAACTAATTTCACTTATTTTTTTTCCTGATGCATTTACTTCATATCTTTTAGTTCCATGATTTCCAATTAAGTCATTATCTTTTGAATTTTCAATACCAATTTTTCCAACTTTTAGACCTGGTACAAAATTTTCCTCTATTTTTTTTTTATTTTGAATATCCGTGGTTGTTGCATCACCAACATAACCGACAACATGCACTAAATCATTGGAATAAGGATAATATCTTGAAGTAGACAAAACTGGTTTTGTACCCTCTAGTTCATGTAAATATAAATTTATTTTAGAAAAATCTTTCCATGATAAATTTTCAGAAATTATAAGAGTATCCCATGGCTTAGAATTTTCTTTCTTTTCATATATTTTTTTTATTTCATCCTCATTAAGACTAATGATATTTTTAATTTTAAAAATTGAATTATTAAAATTTGTAACGTCCTCAAGAGATAAATGAACTTGATAAACTCTTTTATTATCTGCTATAATATTATTAAAATAATCAGTTATTATTCCTCTTTGAGGTGGTGTTTTCCATTCTCTGATTCTATTTTTTTCAGATAAAAATTCATATTTTTGCTTTTCTGAAATTTGGAGATTATACAATCTTGAGGTAACAACCCCGAGTATCCCGATCTTTGTAGCAATTAAAATAAATAGTCTTCGGCTTATAATTTTATTTTTGGATATGTTACCTGTTCTTTTTATCATTCTCTGCAACTAGCACCAAATTATCTATCCAAACAAATATTTTGTAAAATATAGGGTAAATTAAAAATGTAACAAATAAACCCAGTATTAAACTTTCATAGACAATTGGAATTTTAAATATTGTTACTAATATAATATAATTTATCGATCCCACAATTAAAATTCCTATCAAAAATGATATACAATCATAAATTAAATTGAATATGATCGTTCTATTTCTTACAAAGGCTCCGACCACAGATAATAATAAAAATTCTAGAGAAGAAATTCCAATTGGTAAGCCTTGAATAACATCGTTTATAATACCGGCGAAAAAAATTAATCCATAACCTAGATGCTCTGGTTTTTTTAAACTCCAGAAGAATACAATTATGTAGCTAAAGTTTACGATAAAATCATAATTTTTATAAATAATATTAATATTTAAACCTAAAATTACGACTAAAAATAAAATTAAAGTGGGTAAACTTGTAATTGTCTTAGAATAAATTCTGTTAGCAAATAAACTCACTTTTTAAAATAAACCTTAACATATTTAATTTGATCAAAATCTGCAAAAAATTTCACAGATTTTTTGGAGTCTATAATAGTTATTTTGCCTATGGGTATTCCAGGGGAAATTATTCCGTCAACTCCTGAAGTATAAACAATATGACCCTCCTCAACTTGATTTTTTTCAGGCAGATACTCAATGTTACCATTATATTTACTTCCATTCCCTGAAACTATCGCGCTAATACCATCAGGTTCAATTATTATTGGTATCTTACTATTAAGATCATTTATTAACAAAACTCTGGAGGTTAAGTAATTAACTCCAACAACTTTTCCTATAAAATACGGTCCACTTCTCACAGCTGACCCTATTTTAATGCCATGTTGAAAACCTTTGTTAACCAAAATTGACCTTAAATATGGGCTCTTCTGATCTAGTAAAATTTTAGTTAGATGATAATTATCTGAAAAGAGGTTTTTTTCTTCAATCAGTGCATTAAGCCTTATATTTTCCTCTTTTAAAAATTGATTTTCAAATTTTAATTCTTCAATATTTAAATTTATATTCTTAAGTTTTTTGTTTTCTTCATGTATTTTTAAATAATCATTAAAACCATAATAGGCATTTTTCATTGATGAAAATGGCAATGATATAAAATACGATGTTTTAAAAACAATATCTTTTGTAACTGACCTAAATTGATTAATAGGTCCTGTTTTAAAATATTCTAATGATAAAACAATTATGGATACTATAATTAAAGTAAAAAGTGAAAATTTTTGTCTATTACCTTTATTTAAAAAAATTGAACGAGCAGATATAACCAAATCATCTCTGCCCATTTCTTTAGACATTTTGATTAATACTCAGATAAGACTGATGAAAAAGTTTCCTCTTGGTCTAAAGCTTTTCCAGTTCCAATAGCAACACAAGATAAGGGATCATCGGCAACATTTACTGGAAGACCTGTTTCTTTTGAAAATCTTTTATCTATATTATTTAAAAGAGAACCTCCACCAGTCAAAGTTAAGCCCATATCAACTAAATCAGCAGATAACTCAGGTGGAGTATTCTCTAAAGCTTTTTTAATTGAAGATACTATATCTTTTAAAATTGGATTTAGTGCCTCTGCAGTATCTTCTTCTGAAATATTAACTTCTTTTGGGGTTCCTGATCTTAAATCTCTACCTTTAACTGCATATGTATTATTATTTGTTGGAATAGCTGTACCAATATCTTTTTTGATTTTTTCTGCAGTGCTATCGCCAATCATTAAATTGTACTCTTCTCTCATATATTCTTTTAAAGCATTATCCATCGCATCACCTGCTACTCTTAATGACTCTGAATACACAACACCACCTAAAGATAAGACTGCGATTTCAGTTGTACCTCCACCTATATCAACAACCATTGACCCTGTTGCTTCAGATATTGGTAGTCCGGCTCCTACTGCTGCAGCTATTGGTTCCTCAATTAAGTTAACTTTACGAGCTCCTGCTGCAAGGGCGCTATCTTGAATTGCTTTCCTCTCAACTGGTGTTGAGCCAGTTGGTACACAAATTAAAATTCTTGGGTTGGCTAATGTTTTTTTGTGAACTTTTTTAATAAAATGTTTAATCATCTCCTCTGTCACAACGAAGTCAGCAATAACACCATCTCTCAAAGGTCTAATTGCCTGTATGTTTCCAGGGGTTCTTCCAAGCATAGTTTTTGCTTCATCTCCAACAGCTAAAACTGATTTTTTTCCCTTATTATCAACGACTGCAACTACCGATGGTTCATTGAGAACTACACCTTTTCCTTTTAACACTACAAGTGTATTTGCTGTGCCAAGATCTATTGCCATATCTTGACTCCATAATTTTTTTAAGTTGCTGAACATTGCCATTTTATATTCCTTTCATCTTTTGATTTTCAAAATTTTGATTTTCTATATTTGTGCCTGGTGCTGTTTTATCTCTTTTTATAATCATTTTATTAAGTGAATTTATATAAGCATTTGCAGATGCTACTAAAGTGTCTGTATCTGCAGCTTGTCCTACAGTTGTTTTTCCATTTTCTTCAATTTTAACACTTACTGTGGCTTGAGCATCTGTTCCTTCTGTAACAGCGTGAACTTGATAAAGTTGCAAGTTTACCTCATGTGGGTAAAGTTTTTTTATACATTTAAAAATTGCATCAACTGGTCCATCACCTGTCTCTGATGCTTTTTTAACTTCACCAAAAACATCCAATGTCATTTCTGCTCTTTGAGGTTCGCCAGTACCAGCAAATACCTTCAAAGATTTCAAATTGATAGCACTTACTTTGTTATCTGTTATTAAACTATCATCTATTAAAGCAATTATATCTTCATCATAAACATGTTTCTTTTTATCTGCCAAGATTTTAAATTTTGCAAAAGCATTATCTACAACATCATCAGTAAGATCTGGATATCCTAAACTGGTTAATTTATCTTTAAATGCGTGTCTACCTGAGTGTTTACCCATTACGAGAGATGTTTGTTTAACACCTACACTTTCTGGTGTCATAATTTCATATGTTTGCCTATTTTTTAACATTCCATCTTGATGAATACCTGCTTCATGAGCAAAAGCATTTTTTCCAACAATAGCTTTATTATATTGGACGGGAAAACCTGTAGCATTTGATACTATCTTGGATGCTTTGCTTAGAAGAGTAGTTTCAATTCCAGTTTCATATGGCATTAAATCAGGTCTTGTTTTCATAGCCATTACAACTTCCTCAAGAGCTGCATTTCCAGCCCTTTCTCCTAGACCATTTATAGTACATTCAATTTGTCTAGCTCCTGCTTGGACACCTGCCAAAGAATTAGCAACTGCCAAACCTAAATCATTATGACAATGAGTTGAAAGAATTGCTTTATCTATGTTTGGAACTTTATTTAATAAAGTTTCAATAATTTTTGTAAATTCAGATGGTATAGTATAGCCAACGGTATCTGGAATATTAATAGTTTTAGCACCACATTTAATTGCTAGTTCTACTGTCTTACACATATAATCCATATCTGTTCTAGTACCGTCCTCGCAAGACCATTCTACATCATCGGTAAAATTTCTTGCATAAGTTACATTTTGTTTTATTGCTTCATAAACTTCTTCTGGTGATTTATTAAGCTTATGCTTCATATGTAAAGGACTTGTGGAAATAAAAGTATGAATTCTAAATCTTGGAGCATGTTTAAGAGCCTCGTAACATCTATCAATATCTTTTTTTGAATGTCTTGCTAAACCTGCAGGAATTGATTTTTTTAATATTTTACTGACCTCGGTTACAGCTTCAAAATCTCCTGGAGATGCAATTGGAAATCCAGCTTCAATAATGTCTATTCCAAGTTCATCAAATACTCTAGCTATTTGGATTTTCTCTTCCAAACTCATTGATGCGCCAGGAGACTGCTCTCCATCACGCATTGTAGTATCAAAAATGTATACTCTGTTATTATCGGTCATATAGTTATTTTACTCAATAAGCATCATACATGCTCACGTATAGATTGCAAAATAAATTGCCATGTTTTCTTAAAAAATTAATATTTGTTCTACTTCTTATCGCTATCTACTAGTTTCTTTTTTGAAATCCAAGGCATCATTGCTCGAAGTTCAGCACCTACTTTTTCAACCGAGTGTTCTGCTAATTTAGCTCTGGTTGCAAGAAAGTTTTTTTGACCATTTTTGCATTCTTCCATCCATTCTTTTGTAAATTTACCTGATTGAATTTCAGCTAAAACTTCTTTCATTCTTTGCTTGGTTTCATCTTTTTTAATTATTCTTGGGCCTGACTGATACTCACCATACTCAGCTGTATTTGAAATTGAATAATTCATATTAGCAATTCCACCTTCATATATTAAATCCACAATCAGTTTCACTTCGTGAACAGTTTCAAAATAAGCCATTTCTGGTTCATATCCAGCTTCAACTAAAGTTTCATATCCATTTTTAATCAGCTCAACAAGTCCACCACATAATACTGTTTGCTCTCCAAATAGATCAGTCTCTACTTCATCTTTGAATGTAGTTTCAATTATTCCAGATCTACCTCCACCAACGGCTGATGCATATGACATTGCTAAATCCCTTGCTTTTCCAGAACCATCTTGGTGAACAGCAAATAAGCAAGGAACTCCTCCACCTTTTTCAAATTCACTTCTTACTAAATGCCCTGGTCCTTTTGGTGCAACCATAAATACATCTAAATCTTTTCTGGCTTTTATAAGATCATAGTGAACATTTAAACCATGAGCAAACGCGATAGACGTTCCTTCTTTAACACGTTGTTCTATATGATTTTTATATATTGAAGCTTGTAATTCGTCTGGAGTTAAAATCATAACTACATCTGCCCATTCTGCAGCATCAGATAAATTCATTACTTTTAAACCTTTAGACTCAGCTTTTTCAATACTTGATGAGCCTTCTCTTAAAGCTACCACAACTTCTTTAACACCACTATCTCTAAGATTAAGCGCATGTGCATGTCCTTGGCTTCCGTAACCAAAAATTGCTACTTTCTTATCTTTAATTAAATTTACATTAGTATCTTTTTCATAAAACATTTTCATAATTTCTCTCCTTTAATTTTTATTTATTTAAATATTTCTGACCCTCTAGTCATAGCAACTGCACCTGTTCTTGAAACACTCACCAAACCAAATTTTTTTAAATTTTTTGACATACTGTCTATTTCTCTTCTTAAAGCTGTAATTTGTATAACATTTGATTTATTTGTTTTATCTAATATTACCGGATTAAAATTTTTACAAGCCTCAAAAGCTTTATTAAGTTTTCCATTATTTGCAACAAACTTGAATAATGCCATTTCTTTAAAAATAACATTTTTATCTTCTCTTTTAAAATCTGCCACTTTATGAACTGGAACTAATTTTTTTAATTGAAGTTTAATCTGATCTACAACTTGGGGGGTACCTGTGGTAACAATTGTTATTCTAGAAATATTTTGTTTCTGATCAACCTCTGCCACTGCTAAAGACTCAATATTGTAACCTCTTCCAGAAAATAATCCGACTACACGGGCTAAAACGCCAGCTTCATTATCTACCCATACAACTATAATATGCGTATCAAGCTTCTGTTTTTTTCCTGCAGAACTATATGCTGATTTTGAGCTTGCCATTAAACCAGTGTTCTCCCCTTTCCAGTAATCTTTTTCTCTTTTTGGTCTTTAGGACCAAGCAACATTTGATTATGAGGTTTTCCAGAAGGTATCATTGGAAAGCAATTTTCTTGTTTGTCTACAAGACAATCAAATATAACTGGACGATCTGTGTTTAACATCTCAATGATCTTATCATCTAACTCCTCAGGTGTTTTTGCTCTTATACCAACACATCCATATGCTTCTGCCATTTTGACAAAATCAGGCAATGCAGCTGTATAGCTCTCTGAATAATTTTTATCATGTAGTAATTCCTGCCATTGTCTTACCATTCCCATGTACTCATTATTTAAAATAAATATTTTTATAGGTAAATTGTACTGAACTGCAGTTGACATTTCCTGCATAGTCATCAGAACAGATGCCTCACCAGCAATATCAATTACTAATTTCTCAGGATGAGCAATTTGGACTCCAACTGCTGCTGGTAATCCATATCCCATCGTGCCAAGACCCCCAGAAGTCATCCATCTATTTGGTTTATTAAACTTGTAGTGTTGAGCAGCCCACATTTGATGTTGGCCTACTTCAGTTGTTATATAGGTATCTTTATCTTTAGTTAGCTCGTATAATCTTTCAATCGCATATTGAGGTTTAATAGTTTCATCACTTCCAATATAGTCTAATGATCTTTTAGATCTCCATTTCTGAATTTGTTCCCACCAATTTGATATTTGATGTTTGTTTGATTTAGAAAAATTATTTTTAGATTTTTTAAAAGTTTTTAATGTTGATGTTAAAACTGACTTAATATCTCCAACAATTGCTAAATCTACTTTTACATTTTTATTTATTGAGGATGGATCTATATCAATATGAACTTTTTTAGACTTAGGAGAGAACTCATCAATCTTACCAGTAATTCTATCATCAAACCTTGCACCAACATTTATCATTAAGTCACATGAATACATGGCGTTATTCGCCTCATAAGTTCCATGCATACCTAGCATTCCTAAAAATTGATTATCATCAGCCGGAAAACAACCCAGACCTTGCAAAGTCGAAGTTATTGGAAAACCTGTTGCATAAACGAGTTCTCTTAAAAGTTCACTTGCTTTTGCCCCAGAATTTATTACCCCACCTCCAGTATAAAAAATTGGTTTTTTTGCTTTGCTAATTAAATTAATCAATTCATCAATATTTTTTTGTGAGTAGTTGTTATGAGACTTTCCATTTAATTTTTGTTTATTTTTAAAATTTTTGTATTTGGCTTTTTGAAATTGAATATCTTTTGGAATGTCTACCAAAACTGGCCCTGGCCTACCTGTAGTTGCTACCTCAAAAGCTTTATGCATTACTTCAGCTAAATCGTTAATATCTTTTACTAACCAGTTATGTTTAGTGCAAGGTCTAGTAATTCCTGTTGTGTCACATTCTTGAAATGCATCTGTACCAATTAGGTGAGTTGGAACTTGTCCAGTGATGCAAACTAACGGTACTGAATCCATGTAAGCATCCGTTAGAGCAGTTACGGCATTGGTGGCTCCGGGACCTGAAGTGACTAACAAGACACCTGGTTTACCAGTTGATCTTGCATAACCTTCAGCGGCATGTCCTGCGCCCTGTTCATGCCTTACTAGAATATGTTTTACTGAATTAAAATTTTTTAATTCATCGTATATTGGAAGGACTGCTCCTCCAGGATAACCAAATATGTGACTAACATTTTGATCTTCTAAACATTTGAATACTATCTCAGCTCCTGAATATAATTTTGGCATTCAGACAATCTAGCTGAAGTTGTGCTCATTGGTCAAGTTATTGTGAACATTAATTATAATTTTTTTATAAATTCTGACAGAGCCTCAGAATCAAATTTTTGCCAGTCACTCATTTGACCTCTGGACCAAGTTCTCTGTCTTTTAGCGTATTGTCTAGTTTTTATTACAATATTTAGTTTTAAATCATGTAGTGAAGTTTTTTTTTCAATAAAATCTTTAATCTCTCTTATTCCTATAACTTTGAAGATGTTGCTATCACTCTTCAAATTAAGCTTTAAAAAATCCTTAACTTCTTGAATAGCTCCATCTTTCATCATCTGGTCAACTCTTTTGGAAATTTTATTAATTAATTTATCTTTAGGATAATCAACATAAATTTTTATAAATTGATCTTTTTTAAAAGATGGTTTTGTTTTCGTATACCAATCAAAGACTGATTTCTTTGTAAACGAAATAACTTCATAAGCTCTAATTGATCTTTGAACATCAGTGGGGTCAATCTTATTTTTTACTAATGGATCATTTTTTAAGAGTTTTAAATAAAATTTTTTTTGACCTAATTTATTTTGTATTCTTCTAATTTTATCACGAACAGAGATTGGTATTTCTGGAATTTTAACCAATCCATCAGTCAGAGCTTTAAAATAAAGACCAGTACCACCAACTAAAACTGGTATTTTATTTTTATCTCGAATTTTTTTTATATTTTTCTTTGCTAATTTTAACCACTCACCAGACGAAAATTCTTTTTTAACACTTCTAAAACCATATAAATGGTGATCTATTTTATTTAAATCAATTTTTGAAGGTCTAGCAGTCAGTATATTTAATTCTTTATATACCTGCATGCTATCTGCATTAATAATTTCTCCATTTAATTTTTTAGCAATTTTCAATGCAGCTTTAGACTTGCCTGATGCTGTGGGACCTGAGATTAATATTATTTTGGACTTTAGGTCCATTTTTATTATTTTAATTTAACACCAACATATGTTCTTTGATTTTGGTTATTATAAATTGCAATTAGTAAGTTATTTTCATCACTTCTTAACTTCAATTTTACCACATTATCAAGATCACCTATTGTGTTAATTTTTTTTCTATTTGCTTCAACAATAACATTGTTAACTTGTAAATAGTTTATAGGGCTATCGTTATCTATTTTAGTAATGACCACTCCACTTGTTCCTTTTGGAAGATTTCTTGCCTCAATATCCTCTTTATTCAATAAACGAACATCTATTTTCAAACCTTCAATTCTCTTTACTTTTGGTTTTTCAATTGCTGGTTTTTGTGCTTTAAAATCTTCTGAAGTTTCTAATCTTCCAAGAATTATTTCTTTTGTAATTTCTCGTTTATTTCTCCAAACTTTAACAATTACTTTTTTTCCAACATCTGTTTCAGCAACTATTTTAGGTAGTTCCTTCATTTCATTAATAGGTTTTCCATCAAACTCTAAAATTATATCACCAGGTTTAATTCCTCCCTTGTCGGATGGACTGTTATCCGCAACGCTAGCAACTAAAGCACCTCTGGGTTTATCTAGTTTTTCTGCATCTGCTATTCCTTGATCTACTACTTGAATTCTAACTCCAAGCCATCCTCTTTTTGTTTCTCCAAATTCAATCAATTGTTCAATTACTTTTTGAGCGCTATTAGATGGAATTGCAAAACCTATTCCAATTGAGCCAGATTGGCCAAGTATAGCTGTATTAATTCCAATAACATCTCCATTCATATTAAATAGAGGACCTCCTGAATTTCCCTGGTTTATTGAAGCATCAGTTTGTATGTAATCCTCATATCTTGATAATCCTATGCTTCTATTTCTAGCGGAGATTATTCCTGCTGTTACTGTGCCTCCAAGACCAAATGGATTTCCTATTGCTATAACCCAATCTCCAATTCTAGATTTGTCTGAATTACCAAATTTTACTGGCTTAAATTTTTCATCAGATTTTATTTTTAATACCGCAATATCCATACCTGCGTCAGCACCAAGTACTTCGGCTTTATAATCTTCATCTCCATTAACTCTAACAAAAATATCTGATGCTCCTTGAATAACATGGTTGTTTGTTATAACAATTCCCTCTTCATCAATTATAAAACCTGATCCTAGCGCATTAGTTTGTCTTTGTTGGGGAGAGCCAAACATATCTTCAAATGGTGATCCTGGTGGAAATTCAAATGGCAATGGATTTGATCTAGTTGTTACGGTAGTAGTAGTTGAAATATTTACAACTGACGGCATTAATTTTTCTGCCAAATCTGCAAATGATGAGGGAATTTCCTGAGCTTTAGAAATTGATAAATAATTTATTGAAATTATTAATATTGATAAAATTTTGTAAATATTTTTCATGTCTTTGAATACCAAATAATTATAAATCCTATAATTGCAAATACTAACCCACCTGTTCTAAGTTGTTTGTCAGCTACAGCATCAAGTTTTTTTAACATATTTTTCATTTTTGATGGAAATAAGGCATATAATACACCCTCAATAAATAGGAAAAGACCAAAAGCTATGATCAATTCTCTCATCTTAGTTAAAAAATTGTTTATTTTTGTTTGTTTCCAAAAAATTTAAAAAATTCACTATCTGGTGATAAAATCATTGAGGTCTCTCCACCAATTAAAGCTTTTTGGTATGCTTGCATTGCTCTATAAAATCCAAAAAATTCAGCATCTTGTCCAAATGCATCAGCAAAAATTTTATTTTTTTGACCGTCCCCTTCACCTTTCATAATTTCAGATTTTTTTTCTGCTTCTGCTAAAATAACAGTAACTTCTTTATCTGCTGTTGATGTAATAGTCACTGCCATCTCTGCACCTTTTGCTCTAAATTCCTTAGCCTCTCTCTCCCTTTCAGTTTGCATTCTTCTAAAGATCGCATCACTATTTGCTTGAGGTAAATCAGCTCTTTTTATTCTTACATCAACAATCTTTATTCCAAAATTTTCTGCTTCTCTATTTACACCCTGTTGAATAAGTGCCATTTGTTTAGATCTATCCTCAGATAGTAATGTTTGTAATTTTTGTTGACCTAGCACATTTCTTATTCGTGAATTAATGATTGTTGCTAGCCTTGATCTTGCAACTCTCTCATTTCCAACTGAAATATAGAATTTTAGTGGATCAATAATTTGAAATCTAGCGAAAGCATCAACAATCAAACGTTTTTGGTCAGATGCAATGACTTCTTCAGGGGGAGTATCTAAGTTTAATACTCTTTTATCTAAAAATACTACATTCTGAATGAATGGAATCTTGAAGTTTAATCCTGGCTTTAAAATAATTCTCTTAGGATCACCAAACTGAAGAACAATAGCTTGATTTACTTCTTTAACAATAAATATTGAAAAGAATAGAGTTGCCGCTATTAAGATAATTATCGGTAATATAAATTTTCCAGCTTTCATTAATTTGTCCCTGATTTTAATTCTTGTAACGGTAGATAAGGGACTACACCAGATCCCGAATCTTTATCTATTATAATTTTATTAATATCAGCAAGTACTTGCTCCATTGTCTCTAAATACATTCTTTCCTGAGTAACTTCTTTTGCTTTAGCGTACTCTGTATAAATTGATAAAAATCTACTTGCTTCACCCTCTGCTTTCGCAACAACTTCTTTTTTATAAGCTTCTGCTGCTTGCAGAATTTTTGCAGCTTCTCCACGTGCTCTTGGTATTACATCATTAGCATAGGCTTCTGCCTCATTTTTCGACCTCTCCATATCAGCTCTTGCAGCTTGTACATCTCTAAATGCATCAATAACTTGATCTGGTGGGTCAGCTTTTTGAGTTTGAACTTGTGTAATTAATACTCCACTTTCATATTCATCAAGTATTCCTTGAATAATATCTTGAGTATCTCTTTCAATTACCGCTCTTCCTTCTGTAAGAATTGGCTGAATATCTGATCTTGCTATAACTTCTCTCATAGCAGTTTCTGCTGCTGCTTTTACTGTACCTTCTGGATCTTGAATTTTAAAAAGAAAGTTACCAGCATCTTTTATTACCCAGAATACTGAAAAGTCAATGTTAACAATATTTTCATCACCTGTTAGCATCAAACTTTCTTCGGGTACGTCTGCTACACCACCACCTTGACCAAATCCACTGTCTCTCTCTGATCTAAAACCAATGTCCATTCTATTTACTTTTGTAACTTTTGGAGTTAATACACTCTCAATTGGGAATGGAAAATGATAATTTAATCCTGGTTGGGTAGTATTTACAAACTTCCCAAACCTCAATACTACGCCCTGTTCATCAGGTAAAACTCTATACAAACCACTCAATGCCCAAATTACAACTAAAATAATTAAGCCAAATATAATTGGTTTTTTGCCGCCTGCACCGCTTCCAGTAAACTTATTTATAGTGTCCTGCAATTTTTTAATTACTTCATCTAGATTAGGAGGTGTTGGGCCTCTTCTGAAACCTCCACCATTTCCACTTCCTCCACCACTACCTGGAGGGCTTCCCCATGGACTTTGATTTTTGTATATCGCCATTATGACATTCTATATAGTGTCTTTATGATCAAAAACAAGGTAAGTGTATTTTAATGAGTGATAAAAAAGTAGGTCTTAGTGACACAATGAAGGCAAAAACTGAGCCAAAAACGTTTAAAAGAAACCCAATTCAAGGTACTAAATTTACAATTGCAATATCTAGTGCAAAAGGTGGCGTTGGGAAATCTACTTTTGCAACAAATTTAGCCTTAGCGTTAAAAAAAGTTGGATGCAAAGTAGGAATTTTAGATGCTGACATTTATGGACCATCTTTACCAAAACTATTCTCAATAAATGAAAAGCCAGATAGCGACGGGCAAACTTTAAAGCCAATTATAAAGTATGACATTCAATGCATGTCTATTGGTTTTCTGACAGATGAGCAAACACCAATGATCTGGAGAGGACCAATGGTAACAAGTGCTATTAAAACCTTCACTCAAAAAGTTGGTTGGAAAGACTTAGACTTTATTATTGTTGATATGCCCCCAGGTACTGGTGATACTCAACTGACATTTGCACAAGAAATTAGTGTTGATGGCGCAATTATAATATCAACTCCTCAGGAGATAGCACTTCAAGATGTAAAAAGAGGAATTAGAATGTTTGAAAAATTAAAAGTAAATATTATTGGATTAATTGACAATATGAGTCACTTTATCGGAGATGATGGAAAAAAATATGCAATTTTTGGAGAGAATGGTGTTGAAAGAACAGCACAAGAATTTGAGAAGAAATTTTTAGGACAAATACCAATAAACTCTGATGTTGGAAAATATGGGGACATGGGAATTCCTATAGTCGAAAAAGACCCAGATCATGAAATTACAAAAATTTATTTAAAATTTGCTGAAGAAATCAAACGATCTTATCTGTAATTTCAAAAGCTTCCATAAGTTCATTCCACTCTCTTTTTGAAAGTCCAGATTGTTCTAAATTTATTTCCTCACCTTTCAATAATTTTTGTATAATTGCTTTTCCTTTAGCAGAAACCTCCGTGCCACCTACTCTGTAATCCATAAAGGCGTCATATGTTATTGGAACCCATCTTTTTAATGTATCCAACATTATATCTGCATAAACTCTAATTTCATATTGAGCATGGTGATCAGCACGTAATCTTAAAAAATTCATTAAGTTTAAAAGATCAGTTTTCCAATACCACTGGGTATACGTATTTAAAGTTAAGTTCATTCTCGCTAACTCTCTAGCTAATCCTTTTTTATTTTCATCAATTGTAGACCCATCAAATTTTTGATTAAGCATAGTTTCATAATTATCATATGTTCTTTCAGCATCATTTTTTAAAAGTTCTAAGACTTCTTTTGCCTGTTCTCCCTCAATCACATCACCTCTACCTTGTCTGTTTGCAATTGATTGAGCTGCTAAATTTTGTGCATCAGGTAAATAAAATTCTTTATCTAAAATAGAATATCTTGCAGAGTATTCGTTTACGTTTGCTGTACGATGTCTAATCCATTGTCTTGCTATAAATATTGGTAATTTTACATGATATTTAATTTCACACATTTCAAATGGAGTACTATGCCAATGACGCATTAGATATTTTATTAAACCGCTATCTGTTGAAACCTGTTTAGTTCCTTTACCATAAGAAACTCTTGCAGACTGCACAATCGAACTATCATCTCCCATGTAGTCGATAACTCTTATAAAGCCGTGATCTAAGGCCGGCATCGCTTCATATAATACTTTTTCTAATTCAGGAGCAGTTACTCTTTTAGTAACATTCTCCTGAGATTGTTGATCTTTTATGTCGTTTATTTGTTCTTTTGTAAGTTTCATGAATAAATTATTGAATCTCTTATATTTGGTTTTATATTAATTGTGTTGGTTTTCCAACTATGACGATAAACGAATTTCGTAATAACCATTACGGACGTGGGGGCAGTACCCACCACCTCCACCATTTACAACTTAAGGGGGTGAATTAGGATCGACGGGTGTCTAAAAGTTGTTCTTTCGTTCGGTATTGTTCCGCCGTGATGGGCTAATTTATAAATGCTAACGAAAGTTACGCACTTGCAGCTTAATTAGTTTACTAATTAAGTTACGGGGTTTGGGGCACCTGGCAACAGAACGCCCCTTTCCAAAAGTTTCTTGCGTCTCAAGTCTATTTCCAAAAGGAACTTACATTGAAGTTTGCATTGAAGTTACATTATTGAATTTCATCATAAATTTTATCTTTATGATTTAATTCAATGAAAATCTTATTAATATTACAGTTATATTCTCTGTGAAAAAAAGAACTTCTTCCAACACGTAGAATAATTTTGTATAAATTTCTTAAAAATTTATTTTGCTTCCAATTATTAATTTTTATGAATTTAGATAAAAATAATAACAAATAAACTGAATTTTTTGATATTGATTTATTTCTAAATATTTTTTTTTTGCTTTCTAAATATTTTGACTCATCAAAACTTAAATTAAATATATTATTTAAAAATCCTAAATCGAAATTTTTATTATATTTAAGAATTATTACTTTTTCGAAATAAGATTTATATAAATTTATAAATTTAATATAGTCCAAATATCTTATATTATATCCACTTTTATCACTATTTATTGAGGAGTAAAAAAATTTTTCAGGTTTTAAAACATTCATTTCTTTAAATTGTTGTAAGTAAATAGAATTTAAAAAATCTGATGGTTTTCTTAAGGTTATTACTACTATTGTTTTTTTATCAAATATGTCTTTTATTTTATGAAAATTTTTTTCTAAATTTATAAAATCCCATTTCTCTGCAAACATTCCCTCATTTGCAATAATAAATTTATCATTTAATTTATTTTTATAATCATAATTTTCTAAACTAAATTTATAAAAAGGTATTTTTTTTATTTTGCTCACTTCACCATAAATTTCTTCTTTAAAAAAAGTTAGCCCAGTTTTTGGTAGACCAATATGAATTAATTTTGTCACAAAATATTTTCTTATTATTATGAGATTAATTTAGAGTTAATTATAATTATTTTCATTTAAATTATCACTTAAAAAATTGTTAAAATGGTGGCGTCACAAGTTCTTTGATTGGTGTTACATTAATGTTAGTATTTATCTGTGTTTATTAGTGGATCTTGATAAACAGTTTGGGGCACCTGGCAACAGAACGCCCTTTTTTTTTTTATATATAATATTAATTAATGGTGCGGCCAGAGAGAATCGAACTCTCATGAGCTAGGCTCACACGGCCCTCAACCGTGCCTGTCTACCAATTTCAGCATGGCCGCAAATCATGCGTCAGATTAAATGAATGACAATTCTATTTCAAGTTGATAAGATTTTATTATGGAATTCACAACTCGAGTTAAAATTGCAACAGATCCAATTTATCAAAAGGTTTCTAAATCCATTCCTGAAATAGAGTGGGCCACTCATGCACCTTATATTTATAAAATAAATAAACTTAAAAAAAAGAAGAACGCAGTAATTCTTGCTCATAATTACCAAACTCCTGAAATATATCATGGTATATCTGATTTTTCAGCAGACTCGTTAGCCTTGGCAATTGAAGCTGCAAAAACAGAGGCTGATATAATTGTTATGTGCGGTGTACATTTCATGGCGGAGACTGCCAAATTGATGAGTCCAAATAAAAAAGTTTTACTACCAGATATGAAGGCTGGTTGTTCTTTATCCTCATCTATAACTGGTGAAGATGTAAGAAACTTAAAAAAACAATATCCTGGTATTCCTGTAGTTTCATACGTTAACACTTCTGCAGATGTTAAAGCTGAAACTGACGTTTGTTGTACATCAGCAAATGCTGTTAAAATTGTAAACTCTTTAGGTGTAAAAAAAGTAATTTTCTTACCTGATGACTATTTAGCAAAATATGTTGCTTCTCAAACTGATGTAGAAATTATTTCATGGAAAGGTACATGTGAAGTTCATGAACAATTTAATGATGAAGAGATTAATGAAATAAGAAAAAACAATCCTGGAATTAAAATTATTGCTCATCCTGAATGTCCTCCTGATGTAATAAAAGCAAGTGATTTTGCTGGTTCAACAAGTGGTATGATTAAATATGTTAAAGATAATCAACCTGAAAAAGTTATGATGGTTACAGAATGCTCAATGAGCGATAATGTTCAAATTGATAATCCTAATGTAGAATTTATTAGACCTTGTAACTTATGTCCTCATATGAAAAAAATTACATTGCCAAAAATACTTGATTGTTTAGAAAATGAAACCAACGAATTAATAATGGATAACGCAACAATTGAGAGAGCTAGGAAATCAGTAGAGAGAATGGCTGAAATAGGCAG
Organism: uncultured Pelagibacteraceae bacterium; assembly: GCA_902567045.1. Taxonomy (GTDB): domain Bacteria; phylum Pseudomonadota; class Alphaproteobacteria; order Pelagibacterales; family Pelagibacteraceae; genus Pelagibacter. The sequence goes on along the minus strand of CACFLJ010000005.1, from coordinate 53,021 downwards.
ATAATTCTGTGCCAAAAATTCAATTAAGTAAAAATTTTATCCGATCTACTTGTAAGTTAGCTCTCAATGAGGACCTATATCCTTCAGGAGATATTACAACAAACTTATTAAATAATAGTTCAATTTTAAAAGTTAGCCTAATAAGCAATGAAAAAGGTATTATAGGTGGATTAGAATTCGCTAAACAAACTTTTAAATTATTAGATAGAAATATTAAATTTCATATAAAAAAAAAAGAAGGGTCAAAAATTAATAAAGGTTCTATAATTGCTGTGATTGAAGGTAAAATTAAAAGTATTTTAATTGGGGAAAGAGTTGCTCTAAATTTCCTCTCACATATCTCAGGTATTGCAACTAAAACCAATAAATTTGTTGAAAAGGTAGGTAAAAAAACAAAAATTTGTTGTACTAGAAAAACAATTCCTAATCTAAGAGTTATTCAAAAATATGCCGTAAAACTAGGAGGTGGTACTAATCACAGATTTAATTTAAGTGATGAATTTTTGATTAAAGACAATCATCTAGCCTCATCAAAGAAATTTGAAGAAATAGTAAAAAAAGCAATTAAAAATAAAAAAAAAAGAAAAATTACTGTCGAGGTAGATACTTTGAGACAATTTAAAAGAATTAATGGTCTTAATTTTAATACAGTTTTGTTTGATAATATGAGTCCAAAAACTCTAGGAGTGGCTATTAAATATGCAAAAGGGAAATATGAGACTGAAGCCTCTGGAGGAATAACTTTAAAAAATGTAAAAAATCTAGCTGCAACAAACGTTGATAGAATATCTGTAGGTGAGTTAACACATAGTATTCAAGCTTTGGATTTAAAATTAGAGATTTAATTTTTTCTTATTTGAGCTTGCGCTGCCGCTAATCTTGCAACTGGAACTCTGTAAGGTGAACAAGACACATAATCTAATCCAGTTTTTGCACAAAATTCTATACTTTTAGGATCTCCACCATGCTCACCACAAATTCCAAGTTTAATTTTTTTGTTTTGTTTTCTACCTTTGTCAGTTGCAATTTTTATTAAGTCTCCAACTCCTTCATCAATTGATACAAAAGGATCAATATCAAAAATTTTGTTCTCGATATAATCATTAAGGAATTTACCACTATCATCTCTACTAATTCCAAATGTAGTTTGAGTTAAATCATTTGTTCCAAAACTAAAAAATTCAGCGTGTTTAGCGATATCTTTTGCCTTTATTGCTGCTCTTGGCAATTCAATCATTGTTCCAACTAAAAAATCAATTTTAATTTTATTCTCATCTTGAACTTTTTTTGCAACCCTAATGACTAAATCTTTCATAATTTTTATTTCTGCCTCTGTTGAAACTAAAGGGATCATGATTTCAGGCATAGTTGATTGAATTTTTTGTTTTTTACATTCCACTAAAGCTTCAAAAATTGCAGTGCACTGCATCTCATAAATTTCGGGGAATGAAATTGCCAATCTACAACCTCTATGACCTAGCATTGGATTTTGTTCATGAAGTTCTGAAATTCTAACTTCAAGTTCTTTAATGGGAATATTTAGTGAAACTGCAACATCATTAATTTCGTTATTACTTTTTGGCAAAAATTCATGTAGTGGCGGGTCAAGCAATCTTACTGTTACTGGCAAACCTCTCATTATTTTAAATATTTCAATAAAATCCTTTTTTTGATGTGGTAATAGCTTTTTAAGTGCATTAGATCGATCTTCAATTGTTTTTGATAATATCATTTCTCTTACAGATAAAATTCTTTCCTCCTCAAAAAACATATGTTCAGTTCTACACAAACCAATACCCTCTGCACCAAATTCTCTAGCAGTTTTACTATCTAATGGCGTCTCCGAATTAGTTCTAATTTTTAATTTTCTGAAATCATCAGACCAACTCATTATTTTTGAGAAATCACCTGATATTTCTGGTTTAACTGTTTTTATCTCGCCAATAATTATTCTGCCTGTTGAACCATCAATTGTAATTATTTCTCCCTCTTTAATTACTTTATTGTTTGTTTTGAATAATTTGTTTTCATAATCAATTTCTATTTCACTAGATCCAGAAACACATGGTCGTCCCATCCCTCTAGCAACTACTGCAGCATGACTTGTCATACCTCCTCTTGAGGTAAGTATTCCTTTTGCTGCATGCATACCATGTATATCCTCTGGCGAAGTTTCTACACGAACTAATATTGTACTTTGCATCATACTATTTAGTCTTTCAGCCTCCTCGGACGTAAAAACAACTTTTCCACTTGCAGCACCGGGTGACGCGGGTAAGCCTGACCCAATTACTTCTAAGTTTGCTTTCTCATCTAAAGTTGGATGAAGCAAAGTGTCTAAAGAACTTGGCTCTATTCTTAATATTGCATCTTTTTTAGTAATCAACTTTTCATTAACCATATCTACAGCTATTTTTACAGCAGATTTAGCTGTTCGTTTTCCAGAGCGTGTTTGAAGCATCCAAAGTTTTTTATTTTCAACTGTAAACTCAACATCCTGCATATCTTTGTAATGTTTTTCTAATTTGATTAATATATTTTTTAGTTGTTTGTATGTCTTTGGCATTGCCTCCTCCATTGACTTAAGAGTTTCTTTTGATTCAACTCTAGCTTTTTTTGTAATATGTTGTGGTGTTCTAGTTCCGGCAACAACATCCTCTCCTTGCGCATTTATTAAATATTCTCCATAAATATTTTTTGATCCATCTGATGGATTTCTAGTAAAGACTACACCAGTTGCACAATCATTCCCCATATTTCCAAAAACCATTGATTGTACATTAACTGCAGTACCCCAATTAGACGGTATTTGATTTAATTTTCTATAGACTTTTGCTCTGTGGCTTTCCCAAGATAAAAAAACAGCACTTATAGCTCCCACCAGTTGTTCTTTGACACTTTGAGGAAAATCTTTTTTTGTTTTTTCTTTCACTATGTTTTTAAAATCTTTTATTAAAGCTTGCCAGTCATACTCATCTAATTCTGTGTCTAATAATACTCCTTTTGTTAACTTATAGTTCTCGATGATATCTTCAAAGTGATAACTTTCTATTCCCAATACAACACTAGAATACATTTGAATAAAACGCCTATAGCTATCATTTGCAAATCTTAAATTTGAAGTTTTTTTTGCAAGTGCTATTACTGTATTATCATTTAGACCTAGATTTAAAATAGTATCCATCATACCAGGCATAGAAACCCTAGCTCCAGATCTTACAGAAACTAGAAGAGGATTTTTTAAATCTCCAAATTTTTTTCCTGAGTCTTTTTCAATAAATTTTAATTCTTTATCTATTTCATTAAGTATTTTTTTATTTAATTTTTTTTTATTCTTATAAAATAAATCACATACCCCTGTTGATATTGTAAAACCAGGGGGTACAGGTAGCCCCATTCTTCCCATCTCAGAAAGATTTGCACCTTTGCCACCAAGAATATTTTTTGGTAGTTTAATTTTTTTTATTTTATTTGATTTAAAATTAAATATAAATTTTTTCATACTAGGCTTCTATTTTTGAAAAATTAAAATAGTTATCAAAAGTTTTACACAACATATTTAATAATTCTAATCTATTTTTTTTAATTATTATATCTTCATCATTAACAATAACATTATCAAAAAAATCGTTTACCTCGTTCTTAATACTCGATAAAATTTTTAAACTCTCCTCATAATTTTCGTCTTTCCCAATACTCAAAAAATATTTTCTTATATCATTTATTTTTTTATATAATTTTTTCTCATAATCATTTTTAAATAAACCTGGATCTGCAAAACCAAGGGATTCGGTAGACATTTTTTCTTCAGTATTTAATATATTTGAAGACCTCTTGTATGCGGCAATAGTTTCAAAGCCGATTTCTTTTTTAATATTTTTATTTAAACATAAAGATTTTTTATAAGCCTTTAACATATCATCTAATCCAAGCAAAAATGTTGAACTTTCAATTATATCTTGTCTTATTTTTTTTTCTTTTAAATAATTTTTTAATCTTTCAATTATAAAGTCACTTAATTCGTTTTGTATCTTTTTAATATCAAATTCATAGCCCTGATCTCTATATACTGAACAGGTGTAAACAATTAAATCTTTTAGTTTGATTTTTATTTCATTTTCAACAATTAGTCTGACAAGACTTATAGCCATTCTTCTTATGGCATATGGGTCTTTAGAACTAGTAGGTTTCAGATTAATTCCAAAAAAACCAACTAATGAGTCTAGTTTATCACTTAAAGATAAAGCAACACTGTACATTTTTTTTGGTAATTTGCTTTCCATCCCGTTAGGCAAATATTGTTCAGATACAGCAAGACAAACTTCTTTATCAAACCCTTGAAAACTAGCAAAATGGCCTCCAACAATGCCTTGAAGTTCTGGAAACTCTCCAACAAGATCAGACATTAAATCAACTTTACAAATTGATGAAGCTATTTCAATTTTATCTTTACTAATTAAAAAATCATCAGAAATTAATGATGACAACTTTCTCATGCGCTGAATTTTGTCAAAATAGGATCCTAAGCCTTTAAAATAATTTATGTTTTTTAACTTATCTACTTGTTTAACTAAATTTTGAGTTTTATTTTTTTCCCAAAAAAACTCAGCATCACTTAATCTTGCTTCAATCACCCTCTCATTTCCTAATTTAACAAACCCTTTAATATCTTTTATGTCTGAAACAACAAAAAAATTATTTGTAAGATTATTTTTTTTATCAAAAGTTGGTAAATATTTTTGATGACTCTGCATAGTCGTAATCAATATTTCACTTGGTATATTTAAAAATTTTTTGTCAAAGTCACAAACAATTACCGCTGGCTTTTCAACTATATTTACTATTTCATCTATAAGCCTATCATTCTGTTCGATTTTTAAATTTTTTTTATTAATTATTTCATTAATCTTATTCTGTATTATTTTTTTTCTTAAATCTTGATCAATTAAAATACCTTTTTGTTTAAAAAATTTTAAATACGAATGAAAGTCGTTAAAAATTTTCATACCTTCTTCTAGTGATTTATCTATAAAAGTTTTGTTGGAGCTATTTATGTGGTTAAAATCAAAATTTAGAGGTTTTTTATTAAATATTGCTAAAATAGATTTAAGAGGTCTTCCCCAATAAAGATCATAATTTGCCCATTTCATTGATTTATTCCAAGAAATCTTTTTTAAGATTTCACTTAAATTTTTTTCTAGTAAATCTGAAACTTTTATTTTTCTAGACTCTTTATTAAAAAAATAAAATTCACCTTTCTCAGTATTTTTTTTAAAGATTTTTTCTAATTTTGTATTGTTTGATCTAATAAATCCCTCTAATGCTTTTTCAGGAGCATTAACATTTGGGCCTTTAATCTCCTCTGAGCTTAATCTGATTTCATTAGGGATTTTATCAACATGTAGAACTAATCTATTTGGTGTTGAATAAACATTAAAATTTTCACTGAATTTGATTTGGTTATCAATAAAAAAATTTTTAATATTTTTTTTTAATTCATTCCTTGCGTTTATTTGAAGCCTTGCAGGAATTTCCTCACTAAACAGCTCTACAAATAATTCTGACATTAACTTTGGCTTTCAATCCAAACTTTCCCAATTGATTTAGTTAGTTCCCTTATTCTTGCAATATATTCAGCCCTTTGTGCTACACTAATCACCCCTCTTGCATCTAAAATATTGAAGACATGACTACATTTTAAACATTGATCATAAGCTGGAAGAGAAATCTTTTTTTCAACTAATAATTTTGTTTCTTCTTCAAGCATTTCAAATATTTTAAATAAATTATCAGTATTGGCATATTCAAAATTATATGCTGAAAATTCTTTCTCTGACTGTTGAAAAACATCTTTGTAAGTAATTCCTTCGTCATTCCAAATTAAGTCAAAAACACTTTTTTTGTTTTGAATAAACATGCACAATCTCTCTAATCCATATGTAATTTCAACAGATACAGGTTTACATTCAGCTCCAGCCATTTGTTGGAAATAGGTAAATTGTGTAACTTCCATTCCATCACACCAAACTTCCCATCCAAGACCTGCCGCTCCTAATGTAGGACTTTCCCAGTCATCTTCAACAAACCTTATATCGTGTTCCTCATGATTAATACCTATTGATGACAAGCTATTTAAATACATCTTTTTTATTTCTTTTGGTGAGGGTTTAATTAAAACTTGAAATTGATAGTAATGTTGCAATCTATTAGGGTTGTCACCATATCTTCCATCAGTCGGGCGGCGTGATGGTTGAACATATGCAGTTTTCCACGGTTTTGGGCCAAGTGATCTTAAAGTGGTTGCTGGATGGAATGTCCCAGCACCGACCTCTAGATCGTACGGTTGTAATATTACACAACCTTTTTTAGACCAGTACTTTTGTAAGTTAAAGATTGTATCTTGAAAAGATAAAGTTTTTTTTTTTATTTTAGAGACCATACCTCTGCCAGATTGATCTTTCTTCTAATACACTAATAACTTTATCAGTATAATTTTCAGAAGATGCTAGCTTTTTTGATAACCATCCTTTACTTTTTCCAAATTTCTTAATTTCTAAATCATCTCCATATTTCTCTCTTAATATTTGATCTGCATTTCCTATTCCATCGATTAGCCCTAATTCTTTTGCTTTTTTTCCTGCCCAAAATTCACCAGAGAAAAGTTCAATACCAGAGTTTTTGTTTAGTTTTTCTTTTCTGCTTTCTTCAACAACATCTATAAAATCTTGATGAATTTCTAATTGGATATTTTTTAAACGATTAATATCTTCTTCTTTTTCATCCAAAAAAGGATCTAAAGTACTTTTATTTTTTCCAGCAGTGTAAACTCTTCTTTCAATCCCAATTTTTTCAATTAAATTTTTAAAACCAAATGAGGCAGAAATAACTCCGATAGATCCTATGATTGAGCTTGAGTTAGCATAAATTTCATCACCAGCACATGCAATAAGATATCCTCCAGATGCTGCTACATCCTCAGCAAAAATAATTACTTTTTTTTTTGTTTTCTTAGATTGTTCTTTTATTAATTTACATATCAAATGTGATTGTACTGGTGATCCACCAGGTGAATTAATTGTAATTGCAACGGCTAATGCTTTCTTTACTGAAAAAGCCTTTTTTATAATTTCTTCTTCACTTGAATATTCTATTCCTTGCCTGAACCTTCCAACATTTCCTATAACCCCTGATAATTTGAGGTGACTTATTATCTTTTTTTTTTTAAAAAATGAGAACATTAGAATTGTTATAAGTTTTTTAAATATATTATAAACCCTAGTTATAATTAAAGAATAAGGTGCGTCAATTGATAAGTATATTAATAAATTGGATATAATAGTTTTAATTTATGGGGACTGTAATACAGCTAAAAAAACAAATTAATAATTCATATGCAGATTTAAAAAATTCAGTCGATAATAAATTGATTCTAGTTGAAGAAAAAATCAATTCTAGACTAGCAAGTAAAGTTGAATTGGTTCAAAAGATGACCAAGTATCATCTAAAAACTGGTGGAAAAAGACTAAGAGCACTCTTAACCTTGCAATGTGCTAAAATTTGTGAATATCAAAAAGGATTAAGAGATGTAAATCTTGCCGCTTGTGTAGAACTTATACATGCAGCTACTTTAATGCATGACGATGTAATAGATAGTGCTGACATTAGACGAGGTAAAAAAACACTTAATACAATTTGGGGAAATCATTCATCAATTTTGGTAGGTGATTATTTACTTAGTAAATGTTTTGAAATGATGGTAGAGGACGGGAATTTAGAACTATTAAAACTTTTAGCAACTACGTCATCTGAAATTGCCCAAGGTGAAGTTCTTCAGTTACAACACAATAAAGAAATAGATATCTTGGAAGAAACATATCTAAATATTATTTCATCAAAAACAGCTTCTTTATTTGCAGCAGCTACTAAAGTTGGTGCAATTATTGCTGAAAAAAATTTAAAATATAAAAATGCTTTAGAATTTTATGGAAAAAACTTAGGGCTTACATTTCAAATAGCAGATGACACATTAGACTATAATTCTGAATTAAAATTATTTGGAAAAAATATTGGTAATGACTTTTACGAAGGTAAAGTGACTTTGCCTATAATTTTACTTTATCAAAAAGTTGATAATTTTGAAAAAAAAAAATTAAAATTTTTTTTTGAAAAAGATATTCGTGAAAAGCAAGATTTAGAACATGTCCTAGTTCTAATAAAAAAAAATAATATTATTAAAGAGTGTTATAAAAAAGCAGAACATTATATTAATTTAGCTTCTAATTCTTTAAGTGTATTTGAAGAGTCTGAAGAAAAAAATATATTAAAAAACTTGACTTCTTTTAGTATTGAAAGAAATTTTTAAGGACTTAATAATACTTTTTTCCATTTTTTTGGTAATCTAATATATTTTAACCTTTCATGAATTCGATTCTGTCCATCTAGCCAAAATTCAATTTCCTTTGGTTTAATTCTCCAACCAGACCAATGTTCAGGACGTGGTATATTATTTTTATTTGGATATTTTTTCTTAAATTCCTCAATGGACTTATATAAATCTTGCCTTTCTTTTAAAATAGAACTTTGCTTTGAGGCCCAAGCACCTATCCTACTTCCATAGGCTCTTGAATTATAATAATTATCAGCTTCTTTTTTTGATACTTTAGATGCAACGCCAACTATTCTAATTTGCCTTTGCAAACTTTTCCAATGAAAACACATCGAAATTTTTGAGGTATTTCTGATTGCTTTGCTTTTATCACTATTAAGGTTTGTATAAAAAACAAATCCATGTTTATCAAAATCTTTAAGAAGTACCATTCTAACTGTTGGAAACCCATTTTTATTTACAGTCCCAACTGCAAATGCGTTTGGATCATTAATTTCTGTTTTTTTTGCTTTATTGAACCATTCTTCAAAAAGTTTTATGGGGTTATTATGTTCTTTAAAGCAAAGATTTAGTCCAAGTGAGTTTTTTTCGTTCATAAATTTAAAAAAATAATTTATACATTAAAATAATGTCATTTAATACTTTTGGAAAGTTATTTAGATTTACCACTTGGGGGGAGTCACATGGTCCTGCTATAGGATGCGTTGTAGATGGCTGCCCTCCAAATATTCCAATAAAAGAAAGTGATATACAAAAAGAACTTAATAAGAGAAAACCAGGACAATCTAAATTTACAACTCAAAGAAAAGAGGACGACAAAATTAATATTTTATCTGGTGTTTTTGAGGGTAGAACAACTGGAACTCCAATTTCCCTAATAATTTATAATAAAGATATGAGATCTAGAGACTACGAGACAATAAAGAATAAATTTAGACCAGGACATGCGGATTATACTTATTTCAAAAAATACGGTATCCGGGATTACAGAGGTGGTGGAAGACAATCTGCTCGCGAAACTGCGGCTAGAGTTGCGGCGGGTGCTATTGCAAAAGTTGTTTTGAAAAGTAAAATTGGAAAGAAGTATCAAGCTGTTGGTGCTGTTACACAATTAGGGATATTAGGATGTGACTTAAAGAAATGGAAAGACAAAACAATTTCTAGTAACCCATTTTTTTGTCCTGATAAAACTGTGATTAAACTTTGGGAAAAATATTTACTTGGGATAAGAAAAGCTGGATCATCTTGTGGAGCAATAATTGAAGTTAGAGCAAGAGGAGTTCCTTTGGGACTTGGAGCGCCAATATACTCAAAATTAGATATGGATCTTGCGGCAGCAATGATGAGTATTAATGCTGTAAAGGGTGTAAATATTGGATCGGGAATGAATTCAGCAATGTTAACTGGTGAGGAAAATTCTGATGAAATTTTGAAAAAAAAAGGTAAAACAAGTTTCAATTCAAATAATGCAGGAGGAATTCTCGGAGGAATATCTACTGGACAAGAAATAAATGTTTCATTTGCAGTAAAACCAACATCATCTATTTTGTCATCGAGGAAAACAATAGACAGATTTGGGAAGAATACGACAATTTCTGTAAAAGGAAGACACGATCCATGTGTTGGAATTAGAGCAGTTCCGATAGGAGAGGCGATGATGCATTGTGTAATTCTTGATCACTATTTAATGAACAAAGCTCAGAATAAAATCTAATTAGATTTTTTTATTAAAACTTTTGAATTTAAAGTATCTAAAATTTTATTTTCAATACCGATAGAGTCTAGGCTAGCAAGCTTATACATTAGCTCTGGCTTATCATGATCAATAAATCTATCAGGCAATATCATTGATCTAAATTTAAGATTGCTGTCTAATAAATTTTTTTCACTTAAAAATTGGCTCACGTGAGATCCAAATCCCCCGATTGAACCTTCTTCTATTGTAATCAAAACCTCATGCTCTGTTGCAATTTGCCAAATTAAATTTTCATCTAAAGGTTTTGCAAATCTTGCATCAATAATAGAGATATCAATTCCTTTTTTTATTAGATTTTCAGAAGCCAGAATACACTCCTGTAATCTTGCTCCAAAATTTAAGATTGCAACTTTTTTTCCTTCTTTAATTATTTTTGCTTTTCCCAATTCAATTTTCTCTGTTATTTCAGGTAATTTAACTCCTACACCATTGCCCCTTGGATATCTAAAAGCCGACGGTCTATCGTTTATATCCATTGATGTATTTATCATTCTTACAAGCTCGGCCTCATCGCTTGCGGCCATTACCACAAAATTCGGTAATGTTGAAAGGTATGTTATATCAAAAGATCCAGCATGTGTAGGGCCATCAGCACCAACTAACCCAGCTCTATCGATTGCGAATCTAACAGGCAAAGATTGTATTGCTACATCATGAACGACTTGATCGTAAGCTCTTTGAAGAAATGTTGAGTATATTGCAGCGTAAGGTTTATACCCTTCAGTAGCCATTCCAGCAGCAAAAGTAACTGCATGTTGTTCGGCTATCCCAACATCAAACATTCTTTCTGGAAATTTTTTTCCAAATAAATCCATTCCTGTTCCTGATGGCATAGCTGCAGTTATACCAACGACTTTGCTATCGTTTTCTGCATGTTTGATTAACGAATTAGCGAATACTTTTGTGTAAGAAGGAGTATTAGATTTAGACTTTTCTTGTTCTCCTGTTTTTATATTAAATTTAGAAACACCATGAAATTTATCTTCTGATTTTTCAGCAAAAGAATATCCTTTTCCTTTTTCAGTTTTAACGTGGATTAAAATTGGTCCATCATAATTAATATCTTTTGCATTATTAAATACTGAAACCATTGAATCAATATCGTGTCCATCTATTGGTCCAATATAATAAAATCCCATAGAATTAAATAATGTTCCACCTGTGACTGCAGATCTTAAAAAATCTTCAGCTTTTCCTGCTTGATTTTTAAATCTCTTTGAAAAAGCAGATATAATTAATTTTAATGTTTCTCTAAAACTAAAGTAAATTTTACCAGATAAAATTTTTGCTAGATATTTTCTCATAGCACCAACAGGTTTAGCAATTGACATATCGTTATCATTTAAAACGACAATCATCTTTGTTTTGCTTCCACCTGCATTATTCATAGCCTCATAAGCCATTCCAGCACTTATCGCTCCATCACCTATTACTGCAATTACATTGCCTGATTTATTTGATAACTTATTCGCTACTGCTATTCCTAGTGCTGATGAAATAGAAGTTGAACTGTGAGCAGCACCAAATGGATCATACTCGCTTTCTGATCTTTTTGTAAAACCTGATAATCCCTCACCTTTTCTGAGAGTTCTTATTTGTTTTTTTCTACCAGTTAATATTTTATGTGGATAGGTTTGGTGCCCCACATCCCAAATTAATTTATCATGAGGAGTATTAAATATATAGTGCAATACAACAGTCAATTCTACAACTCCCAGTCCAGCACCTAAATGCCCTCCTGTTTCAGAAACAACATCAATTAATTCTTGTCGGACTTCGTCTGCCAAAATTTTAATGTCAGATTGCGATAGTTTCCTCACATCATCAGGGAAATTAATATTATTTAGGAATTTATAATTATTGCTCACTTTGTTCTATTTAAAATATAATTTATTGTCTCTCTAAAATCATCGCCTTTTTTTCCAAAAATTTTTAAACTTTTAAATATTTTGAATTTTAAGTTATCCGCATATTTAATAGTATTATTAGTGCCTAGTAAACTTATTAAAGTAGCTTTTCCCATTTTAAAATCTTTTTTAGTTCTTTTTCCTGCGCTAGATGTTTTGCCTCTTAAATCTATCAAGTCATCAGCAATTTGAAATAATAATCCGATTTCGCTACCTATTTTATTAAACTTATTCAGATATTTTACTTTCCCAGAGATTATAATAGGAGCAACACAACAAAAACTAAATAATTTTCCAGTTTTTTTAATTTGCATATCTATAATTTGTTTTTTCGTTTTTTTAATTTTTTCATAACTTAAGTCTAAAAACTGACCCCCAGCAATCCCTGTATGTCCAGAACTTTCAGAAAGCAAGTTTATTAGTTTTATTTTTTTTTGTTCATTTAAATTTAATTTTTTTTCGCTTAAAATTTGAAATGCAATAGTAAGTAAAGAATTGCCAGCAAGAATTGCTGTTGACTCACTAAATTTTTTATGTGTAGTCAATTTTCCTCTTCTTAAGTTATCATTATCCATGCAAGGCAAATCATCGTGTATTAGAGAATAAGCATGTATACATTCAACTGCTGCTGCAACTTGCAAAATTTTTTTTTTATCTACGTTAAATATAGACCCAATATCAAAGAGTATTTTTGATCTTACTTTTTTACCTCCAGGTAAAAGTCCATAAAGCATTGGTTTTATAAGTTCAGTTTTTTTTTGTTTAGAAAAATATTTATAAAGATAGTTGTTTATTCTATTAACAATTTTATTTAGCTTTTTTTGCATTTTTATTTGATTTTATATCTTTAATTTTAAAATTTGTTTTGTCTGATATTTCTTTAAAATTTTTTTGGAATTTTTTTTCTATCAATCTATTAATTTTTAATAAATTTGTGTAATCTTCAGATGTATTTTCTAGATTATTTTCATTTTCTAAATTTTTAATAATTTCGTCCGCTAAATCAGTTAGCTCATTTAAAGATTTTAATGCAATATCATCTAGCAAATTTTTTTCATTCATATATTAGTTGGTAATATTATATGAAAATGAATGATTCAAATATTAAAAAAGCAATAAAATACTTAAATAATAATGAATGTATAGCAATACCTACCGAGACAGTCTATGGATTGGCAGGAAATGCCTATTCAGATAGAGCAGTTTCTAAAGTGTATAAATTAAAAAAAAGACCTAGTAACAACCCTTTAATTGTTCACTATTATAGTATTAATGACTTAAAAAAAGATTGTGAAATTGATAATACTTTTATTAAATTTTATAAAAAATTTTGCCCAGGGCCAATATCATTTGTTTTAAAATTAAAAAAGAAAAGTAGAATTTCAAAGATTATTACAAATAACTCAAATTCAATAGCAGTAAGATTTCCAAGTCATCCACTATCTAGAAAACTTTTAAAAAAGATTAATTATCCACTGGCAGCTCCTAGTGCAAATATTTCAACAAGTATAAGTCCAGTTTCCAAACAGGATGTAATTGATGAATTTGGTTCTAAATTGAAGTTTATCTTAGATGGTGGCTCTTCGAAAATAGGTTTGGAATCAACTATAATAAATCTTATTGGAAAACCTCATATTTTAAGACTAGGGGGAATAAACAGTAAATTAATATATAAATTAATCAATCGATCAGAAAATAATAATAAAAAAAAGATTAGAATAAAAGTTCCTGGCACTAGCAAATTGCATTATTCACCTGGAATACCTGTGAGGCTAAATGCCAAAAAGAATTATCAAAAAGAAGCATATATCTTAATAAAAAAAAGAAAAAAATTAGACAAAAACTATTTTTATATAAGTAAAACAAGTAATTTAAAAGAGGCTGCAAAAAATTTATATAAGACTTTAAGAAAAATAAAAAAAAATGGATACAAAAAAATTGCTATAGAAAAAATACCAAATATTAATATTGGTGAAGCTATTAATGATAGAATTTTAAGAGCGTCAAAAAAATGAAAAATTTAATTGAAGTTAAAAATATAAAAAAAAATTATGGAAAAAAAGAAGCTGTAAAAGGTATATCATTTAATGTAGAAGAAGATGAAATTTTAGGCTTACTTGGTCCTAATGGATCTGGAAAAACAACAACTATTGGTATGTTGCTAGGTTTACTTAAACCTACTAGTGGTCAAATATTTATCAATAACCTTAAACTTGAAGAAAATAGAATTGAAATTCTTGAAATGATTAATTTTATATCACCTTATATTGAACTCCCCAAAAAACTTACAGTGAAACAAAATTTATTTGTTTACTCTAAACTTTATAAAGTTAAAAATATTAAGGAACGAATTGAGTATTTGTCGGAAAAGCTAAGAATAGGAGAATTATTAAACAGTATTACTGGAGAGCTTTCATCAGGTCAAAAGAATAGAGTAAGTTTGGCCAAAGCCCTAGTCAATGAACCAAAAGTTCTGCTACTTGATGAACCAACTGCTTCTTTAGACCCAGAAGTAGGAGACTTTGTTAGAACATTTTTAGAGGAATATAAAAAAGAAAAAAAAATTTCGATACTTTTAGCTTCTCATAATATGAATGAAGTCACACGTTTATGTAAATCTGTGTTAATGATGAAAAATGGAGAAATAATAGACCAAGGTAAACCTCAAGATTTAATTACAAAACATGGAAGAACAAATTTAGAGGAAGTTTTTCTAAAACTATCAAGGAGTAAAAGTGAGTTTAACTAGAATATATGGTTTATTTTTAAGGCATTTTTATCTAATAACTAGATCATTTCCCAGAATATTAGATTTAGTTTACTGGCCATCTATTCAAATTACATTATGGGGATTTATATCTAATTTTTTTGCTACATATACAACTTATTACAATAATGCAGTTGGTGTAATTCTTACTTGTGCAATACTTTATGATTTTTTGTTTAGAACAAGTATTGGTTTCAATATGCTTTTTTTAGAAGAAATTTGGAGTAGAAATTTCACTAATCTTTTCATAGCACCAATGAGAATTGGTGAGATATTAACTTCACTTGTTATAACTGCATTAATTAGATCCCTAATTGGCCTAGTTCCAGCAATTTTACTTACCTCCCCTTTGTTCGGGATTTCAATTTTAGATTTAGGAATATTTTTATTTTTTCTTTTTTTAAGTCTTTATATTTTTGGAATTACACTTGGTATTTTAGTTTCCTCAGGTTTGCTTAGATTTGGTCCTTCATTTGAAAATATAGCATGGTCGACAATGTTTTTGCTCGCACCCTTTGGATGTATTTATTATCCCATAGAAACTCTTCCAGAAATATTTCAAAGAATAGCATACGTTCTGCCTTTAGTTTACATATTTGAGGAAGCTAGAAATATTTTGATTAACCAAACAGTCAATATTGAAAATGTTTACTATGCATTTATGTGGAACGCTTTTTACTTTTCTCTTTCAATTGGATTATTTTATTATTCTTTCAATGCTGCAAAAAATAAGGGGACTTTGATTAATATGGGCGAATAATGGTGCGCCCGCAAGGAGTCGAACCCTGAACCTCCAGAGCCGAAATCTGGCGCTCTATCCAGTTGAGCTACAAGCGCATATTGTATAATTATATCAATATGAAAAGTATTATAAATATAAAAGTAAAAAATAAAGAAAAAAATTTAAGAATAGACATTCTATTATCCAACCAGGATAATAAGTTAAGTAGATCACGGGTAAAAAGTTTAATTTTAGAAAATAAATTAAAAATAAATAATATTATTATAACTGATCCTTCAAAAAAAATTAAATTGAATGATGAAATTTGTTTTGAGATTTCAGAGCCAAAAAAAGAAACTCTTGAACCATTTCAATATCCTCTTGATATTGTTCACGAAGATAAGGATTTAATAGTTATCAATAAATCTGCAGGAATTTCCATGCATCCTGGACCAGGGAATTATGACAATACTATTGTAAATGCATTGATAAACTATGATAGCAACAATTTATCAAATATTGGAAACGAACTAAGGCCTGGAATCGTGCATAGGATAGACAAAGATACATCTGGATTAATTGTTATTGCTAAAAATAATATTTCACACGAAAATTTATCAAAACAATTTTCAGATCACTCTATTACTCGGGTTTATCAAGCCTTAGTCTGGGGCAAAATAAGGCCTCAAAATGGAAAAATAGAAACGTTTATAACTCGAAGTTCAAGAAATAGACAAATGATGGAAGTTTCATCTAAGAAAGGTAAAAAGGCTGTGACAAATTATAAAACTTTAGAAATTTTTGAGAATGATAAAATTCCAACTTTTAGTCTTGTTGAATGTAAACTAGAAACTGGAAGAACACACCAAATAAGAGTCCATTTATCTTTCAAAGGTAATAATATTTTAGGAGATAAAAAATACAAAAAAAAATATAAAAAAATTGTTAATATTGATAATGAGCTTGAGGAAAGTATAACTGAACTTAATAGACAGTTTTTACATGCGAAAACTATTGGTTTTAATCATCCTAAAAATAACAGGAGACTTGAATTTACATCAAAATTACCAATAAATTTAGAAAAGATTTTAAAAAAACTAAGAAAATTCAAGCAATAAAAACATTGTAAAAATTTATTTATTTATTAAATAGATGTTCTGCATGAATAAAAATACATATAACTTGCCAGCACTTTCTAATGAAGGTGGATTAACTGCGTATCTTGCTCAGATTAAGAAGTTTCCAATGCTTGCAGCTGAAGAAGAATATATGTTAGCTAAAAATTGGCAATCAACTGGTAATGTAAAATCAGCAGAAAAACTTGTAACAAGCCATTTAAGGCTAGTTGCGAAGATAGCAATGGGCTACAAAGGTTACGGTTTACCTCTTAATGAGATGATATCTGAAGGTAACGTAGGATTGATGCAAGCAGTAAAAAAATTTGAACCAGAAAAAGGTTTTAGACTTGCCACGTATGCAATGTGGTGGATCAAAGCTTCAATACAAGAATACATATTAAGGTCATGGAGCTTAGTTAAAATAGGAACAACCACTGCACAGAAAAAACTTTTTTTTAATCTAAAAAAAATAAAAAACCAAATAGCTCCACGTTCGGAAGGGGACCTAAGAAAAGAACATGTTGAAGACATAGCCAAGAGACTTTCAGTAAGTGAGAGTGAGGTTGTTTCTATGAATAGAAGACTTTCAGGTAAAGAACAATCTTTAAATGCTCCTATAGGTGAAGATGGTGATGAATGGCAAGACTGGGTAGTTGATAACGAAATGGATCATGAATTAAAAATTGCTCAGAGTGATGAAATGGAACAAAGAAAAGATCTACTTCAAGACTCTATTAAAGTGCTTAATGAAAGAGAGAAAAAGATTTTATACTCAAGAAGATTAACAGATGAACCTGTCACTTTAGATGAGTTAAGCAAAAAGTATAAAATAAGTAGAGAAAGAGTAAGACAAATAGAAAATAAAGCTTTTGAAAAACTACAAAAGCATATGCTTAATTCTGCTAAATCAAAAAACTTATTACCAGCAAATTAAAGATTAAAAGGATCTTGTATTAAGATTGTATCATTTCTCTCAGGACTAGTTGAAATACTTGAAATTCTAGTCTCAATAAACTTTTCTAATTCTTTTATATAATTTTTTGCATTTTCTGGTAATTCTTCAAATTTTTTTATACCCACTGTTGAAGATTTCCAACCCTTAAAGCATTTATATATTGGTTTAGCCATGAATTGATCATCAACCGATGCTGGAAGGTAATCATATTTTTTCCCATTTATCTCATAGGCTATGCAGATTTTAATTTCATCTAGTTCGTCTAGTACATCAAGTTTGGTTAGTGCAATTCCATCAATTCCTGAAATTTTTAGAGTTTGTCTTACAAGGACCCCATCAAACCAACCACATCTTCTTTTTCGACTTGTTACAGTTCCAAATTCTTTTCCCCTTGTTCCAAGTAAGTCGCCTACCTCATCTGTTAGTTCTGTTGGAAAAGGGCCCTCTCCAACTCTTGTGGTGTATGCTTTTGTAATACCTAAAACATAATTAATGGAGTTTATACCACAGCCTGAGCCGGTCGCAGCAGACGAAGCGACAGTATTAGAGGAAGTTACAAATGGATAAGTCCCATGATCAACATCTAAAAGAACTCCTTGAGCACCTTCAAATAATATTTTTTTGTTTTGAGATTTAAATTCATCTATTTTTTTCCATACTGGCTGTGAAAATTTAAGTATTTGTGGTGCAATATTTAAAAGATTTTTTTTTAAATGCTCTTTTTTAAATTCAGTTTTTCCTAAACCTTTTCTTATGGCATTATGATGACTTAATACTACATCTAATCTTTTATCCAAATTATTTTCTGATGCAAGATCCATTACCCTTATTGATCTTCTACCAATTTTATCTTCATACGCTGGTCCTATTCCTCTTCTTGTAGTTCCTATTTTTGATTTTCCTGCTGCATCTTCTCTAATCTCATCCATTTCTTTATGAAATGGCAAGATGAGAGTGGCTGCTTCAGATAAAATTAAATTATCAGGATTAACTTCTACACCTTTAGATTTAATTTCATCAATCTCATCTAGAAGTGCCCATGGATCAATCACTACGCCATTTCCAATAATTGATATTTTATTTTTTCTAACTATTCCTGATGGTAACAGTCTTAATTTGTAAACTATACTATCTATAACAAGAGTGTGGCCAGCATTATGCCCGCCTTGAAATCTTACAATTACGTCAGCCTCACTTGATAGCCAATCAACAATTTTACCTTTTCCTTCATCTCCCCATTGTGATCCGACTACAACTACATTTTTCATCTAAAATTTTTTTTAATTTGTATACTATTTAAATGGTTTACAGGACCGCGACCTTTCCCTAAATTTGGTTGTGTTCTTAAAGAATGATTTACATATTTAATTGCCATTTCACAAGATTTCTTTAAAGTTTTTCCACATGAAAAGTAGGTAGTTATTGCGCTTGAAAGAGTGCAACCAGTGCCATGGCTATTTTTTGTATTTATTTTCTTATTTTTAAAGATTGTTATTTCTTTTTTATTAATAAATACGTCTTGAATATTTTTATAATTTAAATGACCTCCTTTAATAAGGACATTATTTGCTCCCAATTCTATTAAATGGTTACCTGCTAAAATTACATCCTGAATATTTGATATTTTTGAATTAGTTAAAACTTCTGCCTCGGGTATATTTGGCGTAATTAAATCTGCTTCAGATAAAAGTTTTTTTTTTAAAATTTTAATAGCTGGGTCATTTATTAATTTTTTTCCACCCTTTGCTACCATCACAGGGTCTAATATTATTTTTTTAGCTTTTATCTTTTTTAGCGATTTTATAACTGAATTTATAACCTCTTTTGAATGAAGCATTCCTATTTTAATAGCGTCTGGTTTTATATCTTTTGCTGTAAATTCAATTTGGTTAGAAATTTCTTTACTATTCACTGGAATAATAGATTTAACACCAGTTGTATTTTGTGATGTTATAGCAGTTATAGCAGTCATGGCATATGAACCAAGTGATGTGACAGTTTTAATGTCTGCTTGTATGCCTGCACCTCCAGAAGAGTCTGAGCCAGCAATAATTAAAATTTTAGATTTTATTTTCAAGTTATATAATCGATTTTTTTACAATATTAACACATTTTGAAAGCATAGTTTTATCTTCAGTTTCACACATTATTCTCACTACTGATTCTGTTCCAGATTTTCTTACTAACATTCTACCTTTTCCTTTTATTAAACTGTTTGCTTTTTTAATTGCATTTTTGCACTTGAGACTATTAATTATTGATTTATCTTTTACTTCAACATTTTCTAGTAATTGAGGAGTGGGTATAAAATTTTTAAATATTTCACTCGCCTTTTTTCCTTTCCTCATGGAGAAGAGAATTTCTAATGCTACCAATAAACCATCACCAGTAGTTGCAAATTTACCAAGGATTATATGACCAGATTGCTCTCCTCCTAAATTAAATTTACTTTTTTGCATTGCTTCTTTTACGTACCTATCACCAACTTTAGATCTTATAAACTTTATCTTATTTTTTGAAAAATATTTTTCTAATCCATAGTTTGTCATTAAGGTTCCTACAACACCACCTCTTAAAATTTTTTTTCTTTTCCATCTTGTTGCTAGCATTGCTATTATTTTATCTCCATCAATAATGTTGCTCTTTTCATCACAAACTATAATTCTGTCTGCATCGCCATCCAATGAAATTCCAATATGAGATTTATTTTTTTTTGTGTGATACTTAATTTTATTCGGAAATGTAGAACCGCATTTTTTATTTATATTAAATCCATTTGGAGTGGTTCCAATTTCATGAACTATGGCACCCAATGATCTAAACAATTGTGGCCCTACTTTATACGCAGCTCCATTAGCACAATCTATTGTAATTCTTAAACCTCTTAAATTAAATTGTTTAGGAAAATTTGTTTTTAAGATTTCAAGATATTTATTTGAGCCATTCTCTAATCTTTTAACTCTGCCTAATATTTCAGGATTTGATAATTTTTTTGAGACTTTAGAGTCAATTAGTTTTTCTATTTTCTTTTCAATTTTGTCGGACAATTTTAAGCCATCTGGTCCAAATAATTTTAAACCATTATCATAAAAAGAATTATGCGATGCTGTAATCATGATTCCCATATTCGCTCTCATTTTTTTTGTAAGCATTGCCAGGCCATTTGTTGGCAATGGTCCAAAAGTGAAAACGTGCATTCCAGCTGATGTTAAACCAGATACTAATGCTGGTTCTAATGCATATCCTGATAACCTAGTATCTTTCGCGATTATTGCAATTTGTTTAGTTTTTTTTTTATTATTAAAATATGTGCCAGCAGCCAAACCAAACTTAAAAAACATATCGCCATTTATATTATTACCGTTTACTTTTCCTCTTATTCCATCTGTGCCAAAATATTTTTTTTTCATTAATTAAAGTTTAGTTTTTTATAAACTTTTATTCCTTGGTTAACTTCATTAACATCATGAACTCTAAGTATTTGCACTCCTTGCAACATACTAAAAATACTTGAGGATACGGTTCCACCTATTCTTTCTTTACTATCATTATTTCCAGATATATCTTTTATAAATCTCTTTCTAGAAATTCCCAACATTACTGGTAATCCTAAGGAATGAAAAATAGAAACATTATTAATTAGGGTAATATTATGTTTCATATTTTTACCAAATCCCACTCCAGGATCTAAGATAATGTGATTATGTTTAATTCCACTTTTTCTAATTAATCTAAGCTTGTCCTCGAAATATTGATATATATCCAACAAAACATTTTCGTAACTGGGATTTTTTTGCATTGTTTCTGTGTTACCTTTCATATGATGCAGAACAAATGGTAACTTTGATTTTTTTAAAAAATTAATTGTCTCCTTGTCATAGCTTAGGCCAGATATATCATTAATTAAGTCTACTTTATATTTTGAAGCTTTTTTCATTACAAAACTTTTTCTAGTATCTAAAGAAATAAAAAAACTTTTAGATTTTAAATAGTTCATAACTTTATTTACTCTCAGCCACTCCTCTGTTTGAAGAATTTCTTTTGATCCTGGTCTTGTAGATTCACCACCTACATCAATTATCTTTGCCCCGTCAGATATTAATTTATTAATTTGTTTTATTGCAGAAATTTTTTTATTAAATTTTCCACCATCAGAAAAACTATCTGGTGTAATATTTAATACACCCATTAATATTGGTAAGTTATCAAATTTTAATTTGGGAATTTTTTTAACTTTAGAAATATTATTAATATCAATTAAGACTTTCTTTTTAATTTTTGGCGGAAGATTTTTAATATTTCTGATATTTATTTTATTTTTATTAGTCCTGGTAATAATTTCAATAGTATCAAATGAAAGTGATTTGTTACCACTAACAGGAAGTGAAATCTTTTTTTTAACTTTTTCTATGGATGTTCTATTATAATAAAAATTACACGCTCTTGTGTAATATTTTTTCATTAAATTTTAATGAACAATCTTTGGTTTTAGTCCTATTGAACCTAAAGCAGAACTTTGATCATCTTCCTCTACTTTTAAATCTTCTTTATTTTTTGGATATAAATTTTTATTCACTATGTCTTCAATCTCCTGACCAGTCAATGTTTCATAAGTAAGTAAAGCTTTAGCTAATTTGTGCAAATCATCAATTTTATCCGTCAAAACTTTTTTTGCTCTATCATAACCTTGATCAACAAATTTTCTTATTTCGGTATCAACTTTTCTTGCAGTTTCTTCAGACATATTTTGTTGTCTTGCAACTGATCTTCCTAGGAAAACTTCTTCCTCATTTTCACCGTAAGCTACTGGACCAAGCTCTTTACTTAATCCTGCTCTCATTACCATTGCTCTTGCTCTTTTTGTCGCTTGTTCAATGTCACTTGCAGCCCCAGTGGTCACTTTATCGTCTCCAAAAATAATTTCTTCTGCAACTCGTCCACCCATAGCTATAGCCATTTGAGCATGTAGTTGTTCTCTTGTTTGAGATACCTCATCTCTTTCAGGAAGTTGCATTACCATCCCTAATGCTCTTCCTCTTGGAATAATTGTTGCCTTATGAATAGGATATGCTGCTTTTTCATTAATAGTAACAATAGCATGACCAGCTTCATGATAAGCAGTAAGTTTTTTCTCTTCTTCGCTCATTACCATTGATCTTCTTTCAGAGCCCATCATTACTTTGTCTTTTGCTTCTTCGAATTCCATATAGGTAACTATTCTTTTATTTTTTCTTGCTGCTAATAATGCAGCCTCGTTTACTAAGTTCGCCAGATCAGCACCGGAGAATCCTGGAGTTCCTCTTGCAATAGTTCTTAAATTGACATCTGGTGCCATTGATATTTTCTTAGCATGCACTTTCAATATTTTTTCTCTTCCAAGTAAGTCAGGATTAGAAACTACTACCTGTCTGTCAAATCTACCCGGTCTTAATAAAGCAGGATCAAGCACATCAGGTCTATTAGTTGCTGCAATTATTATTACACCTTCATTTGTATCGAAGCCGTCCATTTCTACAAGTAATTGATTTAGCGTTTGCTCTCTCTCATCGTTACCACCACCTAAACCTGCACCTCTACTCCTTCCAACTGCATCAATTTCATCAATAAATATAATGCATGGTGAGTGTTTTTTACCTTGCTCAAACATATCTCTAACTCTTGAAGCTCCGACACCTACAAACATTTCTACAAAGTCTGAACCTGAAATAGTAAAGAATGGTACCCCTGCTTCTCCTGCTATAGCTCTAGCTAGTAAAGTTTTGCCTGTTCCAGGAGGTCCAACTAAAAGACATCCACGAGGTATTTTTCCACCCAATCTACTAAATTTCTTTGGATCTTTTAAAAATTCGACGACTTCTTCAACTTCTTCCTTTGCTTCCTCTACTCCTGCTACATCGTTAAATGTAACTTTACCTTTTAACTCATTCATCATTTTGGCTTTTGATTTTCCAAAGCCCATAGCTCCACCTTTGCCACCTTGCATCTGTCTCATGAAGAATATCCATACAGCAATTAAAAGTAGCATAGGAAACCATGATAAAAGTACTCCAAATAATGAAGGCATTTTCTCCTCTAATGGACTTGCTGAGATACTAACGCCTTTATCACTCAATTTTTGAATTAGATTTGGGTCGTCAGGAGCATAAGTATTAAACATTTCTCCATTAGACATTACACCCTTTATATTTTTGCCTTGAATTTCTACTTGAACAACTCTTCCATTATCTACTTGTGTTAAAAATTCTGAAAATATAATGTTATTTTTTTGATTAACTGAACCTTGTGGATTCTTGAACATATTGTATAGGCCGATAGTCAAGATCACTATTACTGCCCACATAGCTAAGTTTCTAAAATTCATACCTATAAATTAAGAATTATTATCAATTTAACAAGTGTCAATTTGTGCCAAATTGGAGGTATTCTATCTTTTTTCTGAAGAAATAATGACTGAATTCTTAAGTTTTTGAATTATACATCCTGAAAGTGTTTTTTTTGAGTTATTATTAGTAGATCTTAAAAATTTAAGTAAGTTATCCACTTTTGCACCCCTAGCAAAGGTTTCTTTTTTTCCTATCTTTTTTATTAGTTCTGAGAAAGATCTAAAAACAATTTCATCTGGTTGTTTAAGAAAATCATCTTTTAAAATAATTGAATTAGTTAATTTTAAGTAATTAGAATTATCATTAATATTTTTCTTAACATAATAATCTATAGCAATATTGCTTTTGCTTAGATTGTTCAGAGATAATTTAAATTTGTTAAATGTTAATCCATCCCTCTCTAAGTTTGAAATTAATTTTCTTACTCTTGCTCTTAAAAATTTGTCATCTAAATTAGAGGGATCATTAACATTAAAATTAAATGTATTATTTGAAATATATGCCAAATCCTTTTTAGGTATATCAATTAAAGGCCTTAAAATATAAATTTTATCATCAAAGTTTACTTTGGATTTAATTTTACTGAATGAAGTCAAACCTTTTAAACCTGAGCCTCTTAATAATCTAATAAAAAAGTTTTCAATCAAATCATCAACATGATGAGCGGTTAAAATCATATCAATTTTTTTAATTAAACTTTGTTTGATAATTAATTTGTATCTATTTTCTCTTGCAAAAGATTGAATGTTTGTTGATATTTTTTCCTTTTTAATAGTAAGTATGTTGCTAGAAATTTGAAATAATTTAAGTTTTTTTTTTACTAATTTAGCCTCAAAAGTAGAATTTTTTCTAAGCTTGTGGTCTATAATAAAGAAATAAATTTTTTTGTTATTTTCTAATGAATAACATTTAGCTAAGAATGATAGTGCCATACTATCTATCCCTCCTGAAACAGCAACACAAAAACTACTTGAAATATGGCTAGATATTTTTTTTTTAAAATTTAAGTAAATTCTTTTTATTCTTGGATCGTCTAATTTTTTGGAATAAAAATTATGAATTTTCTTTTTTACACTCAAATTCTTTTTCTGCATAATACTTTGCTTTTTGAAGTACAGATTGAGTAGCGTCAGGATATTGTTTTTTAACTCCAGCAATCATCAAGCATCCTTGATCTTTTTCTCCCATCTGAACCAACGATACCCCTAGTTTCAATAAATTTTCAGGAGCAATCTTACTTTTTGGATACTTTTGATAGCCTTCCAAATATGCAGTAGCTGCATCAGTGTACATTTGTCTAATTCTATAGGTTTCTGCATACCAGTATTGTGCGTTTCCTGATAATTCGTTATCAGGATTAATCAGTACAAATTCTCTAAATGCCTTCTCAGCATTAGGATAATCTCCAACTTTTAAAAAATTTCTAGCAAATTGATATTGTTCTTTTGGACTAGCGTCAGGTAATAATTTTTCCTCAGAATTAAAAACTTCTGAAATTATTGCTTCTGTTTGTTCTACTGTCTCTATTAATTGGGTATCATCACTAGTAGTCATATCTTTATAAGATATTTCTCCTAATGATTGTGGTTCCGAGGATCCAGGAAGTATTTTTTTTTGCGTTATGTCTTCAATTACAAATGTTTGCTCAGATTTAGGCAAAGATGTAAGAGACTTATTATTTGTATTCGAAATAGAAGCTTGTTCAATTTGCTCAAATCTTAATTGATTATCTTGCTGAACTTTAGAAAGTTTATTAGACAGCCTGTCCAATTTAAAATTTATTTCTTCAAATTTATTCGTTAATTCCTGGAACTGTGTCTCTATTTCACTTAATTTCAACAAATGTTTGGTTAACGCCTGCTCGGACTCCTTTGTTGAAGCCTTTTGAGTTATATTTGGATCTGAATTTTCGGAAAATGATTGAGAGTAAACTGCTCTTTCTAAAGTTCTAAGATCTTTTTGAATATTTTCTATAATTTCTTGTACTTCTTGATCTTGAGAATATGAAATACTTGTTGAAAAAAGTAAAATTGAAAAAAAGTTAATCAAAATTAACTTTATTAATAATTTCATAAAAACATTTGTAGTTATAATAATGGCAAAAAGAAGACCCTTACTTCTAATAAGCAAGGGTCTTTTTTAAATTTGTATTTAATTTGCTTTGACTGTTACAGATCTTCTATTTTTCGACCATGAAAGTGGATTAGAGCCTGAATCGACAGGTCTCTCTTTTCCATAACTTAAAACTTTAATTCGATCAGAAGAAACCCCATAAGTCATCAAATAGTCTTTTGCAGCATTGGCTCTTCTCTCACCTAGAGCTAAATTATATTCCCTTGTACCTCTCTCATCCGCATGACCTTCTACCACAACAGTCACATCAGAATTCTGTCTTAACCATGCAGCTTGCTTTCTTAAAGTCTCCCTAGAAGCTGTAGTTAATATTGTCTCATTTGTTGCAAAAAATACTCTGTCAGGAACTCCACTTGCTAGCTCTCCTACAGTATCAGAACCTATGTAAACATCGCCCTGCATTAAAGCATCTAATTTTTCAATTGGATCTGCTTTTTGAGTCTCAGATTGGGTCTCAGCTGCTTTAGTAGTTGTCGACTCTGTTGTTGTTTTTACAGATTTCTTAGTTGCACAAGCTGTAACAATTAAACCAAATAAAACAACAAGTAATACGTTTTTTAAAATTTTGCTTAGATTCATTTTTGCTCCTTAAATAGAATATTATGAACTTAATCATGTAATTAGATGCTTTGTCCAGAAAAATCAACCAAATTTAACAAAATTGTAGATTTTCTCTAATTTCCTAACAAAGAAGACCACGATGGGTCCGAAGCATCAGTTTCAGTTGATACCAACCTCTCGTTGTATCCGGTTAAATCAATTGACCATAATTTTGCTGAAAATCCCTGACCTTTGTCGTCAGTTTTTGTTTCTCTGTAAAATATGATTATTCTTCCATTTGGAGACCACGAAGGTGCTTCTTGATAAAAATTTTCTGTAAGCAATCTTTCCCCTGTTCCATCAGTTCTCATAACTCCAATAAAAAATTTACCTTTGTGTAGTTTTGTAAACGCTATTAAATCTCCTCTTGGTGACCAAACTGGAGTACCATAAATTCCTTTTCCAAATGATATTCTTTTAACTTTTGATCCATCACTTCTCATTACATAAATTTGCTGATAACCACTTCTATCAGAATTAAATGTAATAAATTTGCCATCAGGTGAGTAAGATGGAGAGGTATCAATAGAGGGATGATCAGTTAATTTTTCTTGTATGTTTGTCTCTAAATTTCTGACCCATATCTCCGAATTACCATCTTTTGCGAGACTCATTATAAGTTTTTTTCCATCAGGCGAAAATCTTGGGGCAAATGTCATACCTCTAAAATCACCTACTACTTTCTGCTCACCAGTTTGAAGATTTACAATATAAACTCTGGGCATATTTCTAAAGTAAGACATATAAGTTATTTCTTTGTCGTTTGCTGGATTAAATCTTGGAGTTAAAACTAATTCACTTCCTAATGTTATATACTTCGTATTAAAACCATCTTGGTCCATTAAAGCTAATTTTTTTATTCTTTGAGTTTTAGGTCCTTCCTCTGCTACATATATTATTCTAGTATCAAAATAACCACTTTCTCCTGTTAAGCGTTCATACACCTTGTCAGAAATTTTATGACCGACCCTTCTCCAAGAACGTGGCGTTGTTGTTAAAGAAAAACCATCAACCATTTTTGCACCTAAAACATCCCAAAGTTTGAATTCTATATTTATATAATCTTTCTCATTTATTATTTTGGATGTTACTTTACCAGTGATCAAAACTTGTGATTTAATTAAAGCCCAATCCTCAAACCTTGGTTTTAAATGAGCAATATCTGGTTTTTGCAAAAATGCCTCTTTTTCAATTGCATCAAATAAACCCGTTTTTTCAAGATTATTCTCAATTACTTTTGATATTTCTAGCCCTAGGTTTTCAATATTTAAATTTTTTTTAATATTTTCGTCAGTAATTTTATCAGAAAAAAAAGGTGACACTGAAATAGGCATTGGATCAAGATTACCTCTGGTAATATCAATTTCTACAAGTGAAAAACTAATACTTGGTTTTAAAATAACGTAAAAAAGAATTATCAAAAATAAATTTTTTTTCATTGGCCAACCATCATACCTTCTGGATTAAACCTTAATATCATAGTACTCCAATCTTCATAGGTTTTAAGTGGTAGATTTCTAAGAGGATTACACTTTAATACTGCACGATCAACAGACTCAGCAAAAATTCTATACTTACTGTCTATGCCCATTCTATTTCTCTCCAAAATCTCTCTGCTTTTAACTCTTCCATTTTTTTCTAAATCAAGTTTAACTGTAACTAAATAATCATTTTTTTTATATTCGCCACCAATAGGAGGTGACCAACAATCTTTATACTGCATCTGAATAGAATATTCTGTTGTAACAGATAATTTTGTTAATCTCATCGATTTATCTTCAGATTGTGTGGTTCCATCAGATTTTTTTTTTACTTCTCCAACATTTTCGTATTGCTTTGCAATTAAGCCTTTAATTAAATCAACATCTAATTCTTTTTTTTCATATTCAGAGGCTTGGATTGCTTTATCATCTTTGATTGGTTTTGTTTTTTTAACAAATTCTTTAATCACTAAGTCTTTTTCTACCTGTTTTTCAATTTTTTTTCTTTTTTCTTTTTCGACTAATGTTTTTTTATTTTCTTTAGATGGTTGTTGCTCAGTTTCTTCTTTAGTCTCTATTTTTTCTAACTTTTTATCAGGTAATGGGACAGCTTCAGACTTTTCTAATTTAATTTTTTCCTGTTTTTTTTCAGGAAATGGTATTTTTTTTGATTTTGATAAGTCTATCTCATCTTTTTGGTTATCAAATTTTACTTGCTTATTTATCTCTTTTTTTATCTCTTTTGGTGGGGCTTGCTCGGAGAGTAACTGTTTATTTTCAGTTTTTGCTTTTTCAATAATTTTAGCTGCTTTTGGGGCATACGGAATATTCATCTGCTCAGAAATTTGTATTAATTCAACTGATATACTTGGGAGTAACTCAATTGGTTTTTTTGCAACGAAAGGAAGGGCAAAAATTGTTGCGACAAATATCGATCCATGAAAAATAACTGAAAATAACATACCAAAAGAAAAATTATTAAATCCATTTGGAACACCACTTAATGCAATTTTATTAAACAAGTTTATCTCTCTTTGTATGGTTCAGATATTAAGGCAACTTTAGTAAAGCCTGAACCTGAAAGTATACCCATTACTTCTAGTACTCTCCCATAATTAATTGTCTTGTCACCTCTAACATAAATTCTTGTGTCAGTTCTATTGTTAGATACAGCTAAAATTTTTTTAATTAAATTATTAAAATCAATTTTTGTCTCTTGAATAAAAACTTCACCTTTTGAGTTTATAGTCAATGTGAGTGGCTCACTTTCTTCTGGTAAAGTATCAGCAGATGTTTCAGGGAGGTCAACTTGAACACCAACTGTAAGCAAAGGAGCAGTTACCATAAAAATAATTAAAAGAACAAGCATTACATCAACAAAGGGGGTTACATTTATTTCACTCATCGGTTCTCTTTCTGAGCGCTTTAAGTTAAATGCCATATTAAATTATTGAAATAAATCTTTTTGAAAAATTTTCTAGTTTTTGAGAATATTTTTTGGAGTCGTTTCCAAATTTATTATAAGCAATTACTGCTGGTATTGCTGCTAATAAACCTAAAGCAGTTGCAAATAAAGCTTCTGCAATTCCAGGGGCCACAATAGCTAGACTTGTATTTCTCGATATAGCAATTGATTGAAAAGAATTCATTATTCCCCAGACTGTTCCAAATAATCCAATAAACGGTGCCGTAGATCCTACTGTTGCTAGAAAAGTAAATTTGTTGTTTACAACATTCATTTGCTTTTCAATATTTACTTCTAAAATATTTTCGAGTCTTTGGCTTATATTTGTCTTTGATCTTGATTTCAAAACAGCTTGCATCGAATCTTTGAATAATTGAGCCATTGGATTATCTAATGATGTCGGCAAGCTATTGTAAAATGTTTCTGCAGACTTAGATTTCCAAAATCTTTCTTCAAAATCCTCCGAGTCTTTATTAATTTTTCTAAACATTATAATTTTATCAAAAATTATTGCCCAAGAATAAACTGAGCTTGCGATTAGAATGATAATCACAGATTTAACTATAAAGTCTGCTCTCAAAAATAAACTTAAAATTGAAAAATCTGTATTACTTGCTAATCCTACTGCTTGGGAAGTTATATCTGCATCCATTTAATTGATTTCACACTAAAATGTGTCATGAATTTGTCTATAAAAACTAGCTATATTTTTTTTCTTGAGAATTTAGATGATAATTAGCTATTAATATTGCATCTGCTTTGTTGGTATCTTTTTTTCTTGATAACATTGATGAAAACTTAGGAAACATTTCGATTGCTTTAACTCTACTCGAATCTTTTTGAGAATTTATTAAATCATAATGTTTTTTCCATTTAGCTGGCCTTACAAAAAAAATTGGTAGTTGCATTGCAGCACAAACACCTTTTAAAACTCCAAATGATTGCCCAAAATTAAACATACTGGTAACACCTTGTCCGGGCATTGCTGAAACTTGCTCTACTACTACATTTATATTTTTGGATTTGTGGTTTTGAATTCTTAAAGATATTTCATTATATATTTGACTTCCATTAATTTGTTTTTTATTTTTATTTCCTGATGCCATAGTAGGCATATCAATTACATCCTTCAATTCTCCGTCTTCAAAAAAACAAATTGCACCAGTTATTCCAGGATCTATTCCAATTATTAACATAAAATTAAATTAAATTGCATTTGTAAAAACATTTTGAACATCATCATCTTCTTCTAAAATCTCCAAAAACTTATTCATTTTTTCTTTGTCTTCCTCATTTAGATTAATTTTATTTATAGGAACCCATTCAATTTCTGTAGATATAAAATTAGAAATCTCTTTTTCCAATAGATTTTTTACATCATATATCTCATCATTATTTGTATGAATTTCATAATAATTATTGTGAAATATACAATCATTAGCTCCAGCATCAGTTGCTAAGTTGAAAACTTTTTCTTCATCTATTTCTCCTTTATCAATTTTTATAACTCCTAGTTGAAGAAAATTATGTGATGCTGAACCTTGTGTGCCAAGTCCTCCTCCATTTTTTTGAAAAATTGTTCTTAAATTAGATGCAGTTCTATTTTTATTATCCGTTAAAGTAGTAATCACTATAGCTGTTTTTGCAGGTCCAAATCCTTCATATCTTATATTTTCAAAATTAGAGTCTGCTGCTATTGATGATTTGTCAATGGCCCTTTCAATATTATCTTTTGGCATGTTTGCTGATCTAGCAGCCTGGATCGCAGATCTTAACCTTGAATTCATATCTGGATTTTTATCTCCAAGTTTTGCTGCTACTGTAATTTCCCTAGATAGTTTTGAAAAAATGGCTGATCTTTGCTTGTCTGCCTTTCCTTTTTTATGTTTAATCCCTGCCCAATGTGAATGTCCTGCCATGATTTAAAATTTTTTCTGAAGTTGACCACCAAATATAAACTGACTAATATTTGATGCCAAACCATTTTTTGGATTAGCTTCAATAATTGCTCCACAAAGTGAGGCCTCACCTTCAGCAGGAAAATGTTTTATAGAATCTCTTTTGTAAAACCTATCGATGGAATTTTTAGCATTCATTCCAATTACTGAATTATAATCACCACACATTCCTGCATCTGTTAAATACGCAGTTCCCTTGCTTAATACCCTTCCGTCGTTAGTAGGTACATGAGTATGAGTTCCCACAACAAATGTAGCATTTCCGTCAAAAACATGGCCAATTGCCATTTTCTCACTTGTTATCTCACCATGAAAGTCAACTATAAGAAAATCATACTTTTTTTTCAGCATATTTTGATTTAAAAATTCTTTGCTTTTTATAAAGACATCATCAGACTTTTTCATAAAAACATTTCCCATTAAATTTAATACACCCACTTTGTAACCACCAAAAGAATCATAAATACCAAAACCATCACCTGGAACATCGCCAGATAAATTTAGAGGTCTTAATAACCTTTTTTGATTTTTTATAAATTCATATGTTTCTTTTTGATCCCAGACATGATTACCCGTTGTAATTACATCAACGCCACAACTAAGTAATTCGTTCACTATATTCTCTGTTATACCTACACCTTCTTTTGCAGCATTCTCACCGTTTACAACAACAAAGTTTATTTTTTTTGATTTGATAATATCTGGTAAAAATTTTTTTACTGCATGACATCCGCTATTGCCAACTATATCACCTAAAAATAAAATGTTCATTTTATGATTTCTTTATCAGTTAAAATAAAGTCTAATTTTTTGTCATATTTATTAATGGGAATATTTTTAACTTCTTGAAATGGAAAGGCAAAACCAACTGTTAAAATTTTTTTAAATTTTGAAAGTTTTGAAATATATCTGTCATAAAACCCACCTCCATAACCTAATCTAAATTTATTATTATCAAATCCAACAAGAGGGACAATCAAAACATCTGGAAAAACTTTCTTTTTACTATTTGGCTCTGGAATTCCTTGATAACTGATTTTTAGCGGGTTTTGAAAAGACCATTCATAAAAATCCATATCATGGTTTTTCTTAGTAATGGGTAAAGATATTTTAAAATTATTTTTTTCTAACTTTTCTAAAATATCTAAACATCCTATTTCACTATTTATTGGATAATATCCTCCAATGTTGATATTTTTTTTAAAATTCAATTTTTTTAATATACTTTTAAATTGGGTGAAATTTATACTTTGATCATTAAAATTAGCTTTTCTTAAATAAATTAATTTTTTTCTTAATTTTTCCTTAGACACTATAATTATTGGATCTTGGTATCTGGATCATTTCGTTTAATAAAATTTTCTAACTCAAGTGTAGTCTTATCAACTAAAGATTCATAATCGTTACGATTAGCCTCGATTTCATTCTTTAAATTATCCTGGTTTTTACTTAATTCAGAAATCTCCAATTCTTTTAAATCTCTATAATTATATACTAAAGATTTAAGTTCTTTGAATTTCTCAGTAATTTTATTTATTTCTTTTTTTTGTATATCTATTTTTTTTTTAGTCTCATAATACTCATCTAAAACAGAAATAGACGTTATAAGTAAAAGTTTACTTTCTCCTATATTTCCCAAAGAATTTTTTAAATTACTAAACTTTTCATTTAAATATAAGGCTAATTCCTCTAAATGTTCCTCTTGCCCATCTTCACAAGATAACAGAAATTCTTTTCCATTAAATTTTATATTTACATTTGCCATTTATCAATTTCTTCCATTAAATTATCTGTTTCTTGGTTTAATTCATCAATTTTTTCAGAAAATTGATCTTCCCTTTTTTTTTCCTCAATTTCTTTTTTTTTAAAATCATCAAATTTCTGTTTAAGAGACTGATTTTCTTGTTGAAGTGTATTATACTTTTGTTCTATTTCTTTTTTTTCAATTTCTAATTGATTTTTTTGGTTTGCTAGATTTTCCAACTCCAAAATTTTATCTGGTTTTATATTTTCTAGATTTTTTAATTTATCTAAAGTTTCTAATAGTTTTTTTTCTTTTTCACTAATTGATTTCATATATATATCTATATTAATAAATTGATTCACCTAAGTCTACAAAGGATAAATTTTGAAAAAATTTAATAAAATCTTGTCTAACTCTATACGTGTTCTTTCGATGGATGCCGTACAGAAAGCTAATTCTGGTCACCCAGGTATGCCTATGGGGATGGCTGATGTATCTACGATACTTTTTAAATATTTTTTGAAATTTAATCCAAAAAATCCTGGCTGGATAAATAGAGATAGATTCGTTTTATCTGCAGGTCACGGATCAATGTTGCTTTACTCATTACTTTATTTAACAGGTTACAAAAGTGTTAAATTAAATGATATTAAGAACTTTAGACAAATTGACTCTATTTGTGCAGGTCATCCAGAGTATGTTCAAAACTCAGGCATTGAAACAACAACAGGTCCTTTGGGTCAGGGAATTTCTAATGCAGTAGGTTTTGCATTAGCAGAAGAAATTTTAAAAAAAAAAATCGGTAAAGATATTATAAATCATAAAACTTATGTAGTTGCTGGAGATGGCTGTCTAATGGAAGGCATAAGCCACGAAGCTATGAGCTTGGCTGGACATTTAAAACTTAAAAACTTAATAATGTTATTTGACAATAATTCTATATCCATTGATGGACCAACAAGTTTAGCAGTTTCAGATAATTTTAAAAAAAGATTTGAGAGTTATGGGTGGGATTACCTAGAAATTAATGGTCATAAAGAAAAAGAAATATTTAATGCCCTTAAAAAAGTTCAAAATGCAAAAAAACCCACAGTTATTTCTTGTAAGACTAAAATTGGTTATGGATCACCTAATAAATCTGGAAAAGCCTCCTCTCATGGAAGCCCTCTTGGTACTGAAGAGATTGAACTGGTTCGAAAAGAATTAGGTTGGAATTATAAACCATTTGAAATTCCCAAAAATATATTGAAGACTTGGCGAGATATTGGGGGTAAGGGAGAAAAAATTGAAAACAGGTGGAATAAAATTTATAGGAAGAAAAAAAGTAAAATAAATAAACTTTTTAAAAATGATTTCTTAAAGTCTGCAGTAAATGAAAAAAAAATAGCATTAAAAGAAGAAAAAAGTCTTGCTTCCAGAAAATCCTCTGAGTCAATTATTAACTCTCTTGTTAAAAATAATAATACACTTATTGGTGGATCAGCAGATCTTGCTGGATCAAATAATACCAAAACAAAAAATCATGAAATAATAAAACCGGGAAATTTTAACGGAAACTATATTCATTATGGAGTAAGAGAACATGCGATGTGTGGAATAATGAATGGATTAGCTTTACACAGTAAATTCATACCTTATGGAGGAACTTTTTTAATTTTTTCAGATTACTGCAAACCATCAATAAGATTAGCAGCAATGATGAAACAACAGGTTATATATGTAATGACACATGACTCCATAGGGCTTGGGGAGGATGGACCAACACACCAACCTATTGAACAATTATCTGGATTAAGAGCAATACCCAACCTTAACGTTTTTAGACCTGCAGATAGAATAGAAACTATTGAATGTTGGGAACATGCTTTAAAGAGCACTAAAACACCAAGTATTCTATCGTTAACAAGACAAAACCTTAATCCTATTAGAAATAAATATTCAAATACTAACAAGTCTTCATTGGGAGCATATGAAGTTTTAAGAACAAACAAAAAAATAAAATTGACTATTTTGGCAAGTGGTTCTGAGGTAAACTTGGCTATAGAGGTCAGCCATAAATTAGCCAAAGATAGGATATACTCCAAAGTTATATCGGTACCATGTATGGAGCTTTTTGAATCACAATCAGGTAATTATAAAAATAAAATTTTAAATGAAACAAAATTGAGAATATCAATCGAAGCTGGATCAAGCGACTGTTGGAAAAAATATGTAGGTGATTTTGGAATGACTTTTGGAATTGATGTATTTGGAAAAAGTGCTCCCTATAAAGATATTTATAAATATTTTGGGCTAATATCTTCAAATATTGTAGGTAAATTAAAGAAAGAAATAAAAAACTAAAAATGACTATTAAAATTGGAATTAATGGGATGGGTAGAATTGGCCGAATGGTGGTTAGATCAATTTTTGAAACTCAAAATAAAAATTTAAAAATTAGTCACATAAACAATAAATCTAATGCAGAAACTACTTGTAAATTAATAAAATATGACTCTATTCATGGAAAATTTAATGCAGATTTAAAATTTAATGAAAATGAATTGATAATTAATAAAAATAAAATTACATTTTCTCAAGAGTCTAAAATTGAAAATATTGATTGGAAAAAGTACCATGTCGACTATGTTTTTGAATGTACTGGTAAATTTAATTCAAAGGAAAAATTGCTTACACACATCAAAAATGGAGCAAAAAAAGTAATCGTTTCAGCGCCATGTAAAAATGCAGACAAAACAATCGTGTTTGGTGTGAATGAAAATATTTTATCAAATGATGATAAAATAATATCTGCTGCCTCATGCACAACTAACTGTTTAGCGCCAGTGGTTAATGTCCTTAATAATAATTTTGAAATCGAAAAAGGTTTTATGACTACCATTCATGCATTTACTAGTGATCAAAGAATTTTAGACAATTCTCATAAAGATCCAAGAAGAGCACGAGCTGCAAGCCAGTCAATAGTTCCAACATCAACTGGGGCATCAAAATCAATAGGCGAGATAATTCCGAGCTTAAAAGGGAAATTAGAAGGGGTTGCAATGAGAGTCCCAACTCCTAACGTGTCACTTGTCGATTTGATATTCTGTTCAAAAAAAGAAATAGATATTAAAAAAATTAATGATGCTTTTGAAACAGCTGCTAAATATGAATTGAATAAAATTTTAGAGGTTACTCATGAGAAACTGGTTTCCATTGATTTTAATCATCATTCTGCATCTGCAATTGTAGATGCATCTTTGACAAATGTGGTAGGAACTAATATGGGTAAAATTTCTGCTTGGTATGATAATGAGTGGGGTTTTTCCAATAGAATGTGCGATATAGCTGAGAACTT
Source organism: uncultured Pelagibacteraceae bacterium (assembly GCA_902567045.1). Classification (GTDB taxonomy): domain Bacteria; phylum Pseudomonadota; class Alphaproteobacteria; order Pelagibacterales; family Pelagibacteraceae; genus Pelagibacter. The sequence continues at coordinate 16,310 of CACFLJ010000005.1, read as the reverse complement.
GAATAAAATCTCTTAATGAGAAGCATATTAAACGAAAAAAGTCTTAAAAAAAAAAAAATATTATTAAGATTAGACTTAAATGTTCCTTTAGAAAATGGAAAAATAAGTGATACTACAAGAATAGATAAAATTATACCTACTTTAAATTTTTTAATTCAACAAAAAACTAAAATAATAATTATTTCACATGTAGGTAGGCCAAAAGGAAAAATAGTCAAAGATCTATCCTTGAAACCAGTGGGAGATGAATTGAAAAAAAAATTAAACGTTGATGTCAAACTAATCACTGAAAATATTTATGAAATAAAAAATAAAGATTTCTTAGAAAAATTTGATGAAGAGATCCTTATTTTAGAAAATATTAGGTTTTATGAAGGAGAGGAAAAAAATGATGATAAATTTGCAAAACACCTAGCTAGTTTAGGTGATATTTATGTAAATGATGCTTTTTCCTGTTCTCATAGATCACATGCATCAATTCAACAAATTTCTAAACATCTGCCCTCCTTTTCTGGACTGCAATTAGACTTGGAGGTAGCTGCTCTTAATAAAATTACCACTGAAATAACAAAACCTGTAACTTGTATAATCGGAGGATCTAAAATTTCCACTAAAATAGATATTATTAAAAATTTAATACCAAAGTTTGATAATATTATAATTGTTGGGGCTATGGCTAATAATTTTATTGAATATTTTGGAAATAATATTGGAAAATCTATTAAAGAAGAGAATTGTGTTCAAATAGTTGAAGAAATCTTGTCACTTTCAAAAAAAAAAGAATGCAAAATAATTTATCCTGAAGATGTGCTTGTGTCTAAAAACTTGAATGGTTCTCCTAAAAATAAAGATTTAGATCAAATTTTGCCTGATGAAATGATTTTAGATATTGGCCCAAAAACTATTAATAAAATAGTAAATATAATAGGCAAAAGTAAAACTATATTGTGGAACGGGCCAGCTGGATATTTTGAAAATCCAAATTTTGCTAATGGAAGTATTAAAATAGCAAAAACAATAATAGAAGATAATAAATCAAAAAATATTTTTTCTGTTGTAGGTGGTGGAGATACAGTTTCATTATTAAATAAATTAAAAGTTGTTCATAAATTTAATTTTGTTTCAACTGCAGGTGGAGCTTTTTTAGAATATCTTGAAGGCAAAAAACTACCTGGTATAATCGCTTTAAATTGATATGTCTGAACTTAATAAAATTGCTCTTAAGATAATTTCTGATGGCAAAGGTATTCTTGCTGCAGATGAAAGTAATGGAACTATGACTAAAAGACTTGAGGCAGTAAATATAACCTCATCACCAGAAAATAGACTTTTATTTAGGGAAATACTCTTTTCATCTGAAAGTATGAAAAAATACATAGGTGGTGTAATTCTTTATGATGAAACAATAAACCAAACAACAAGTTTTGGAAAATCAATACCTAATTTAATTTCCTCTTCTGGTGCAATGCCTGGAATAAAGGTTGATACTGGTGCAAAAGATTTGGCAAATTCTTCTGATGAAAAAATAACTGAAGGCTTAGATGGACTTAGAGAAAGATTAAAAAAATATTATGAACTTGGGGCAAGATTTACAAAATGGAGAGGTGTTTATAATATAAGTAATAAGTATCCTAGTAAAATAGCAATTAACAGTAATGCTCATGCACTCGCGCGCTATTCTGCTTTAGTACAAGAAAGTGGAATGGTACCAATAGTCGAACCAGAATTATTAATGGATGGTGATCATTCAGCTGATATTTGTTTAAAAAAAACATCAGAAGTTATAAAAAAATGTTTTGATGAATTAATATCGCATAATGTAGATATTTCAGGAATCATTTTGAAACCAAATATGATTTTGCCCGGGAACCGTTCAAATGATAAAATCTCTAGTGAAGAAGTTTCTCAAAAAACACTAGAATGTTTAAAAAAGTCGGTTCCTACTGAGGTGCCAGGGATCGCCTTTTTATCTGGAGGCCAATCAGAAATAGAGGCTACAGAAAACTTAAATTTGATAAATCAAAATAATAATACTAAATTCATAATGACTTACTCTTACGGAAGAGCTTTACAACAAAATGCTTTAAAACGTTGGTCAAAAAACACTAAAGATATTCAATCAACTCAAAATACTTTTAACCACAGAGTTAAAATGTGTTCTTTAGCTGCCAAAGGAAAATGGTCGAAAGAACTTGAAAATAAATAAAAAAAAATTTATTTATCTTATTTCTCCAAATAGAATAACTAAAAACTTCTATAAAAATCTAAAGTTAGTTTTTAAAACAAACAAAGTGAGTATTTTTCAAATGAGATTAAAAAAATATTCGATGAATCAAAAAATGATAATTGGTAAGAAAATTAAAAATATCTGTAAAGTAAATAAAGTATATTTTTTAGTAAATGATGATCCTTGGCTTGCAAAAAAACTTGATGCTGATGGTTGTCATTTAGGTCAAAATGATATGAAAATCAAAGAAGCCCGGGATATACTTGGGAATAAGATAATTGGCATTACATGTCATAACTCAATAAAACTAGCTAAAATTGCAATAAAATCTAATCCTAATTACTTAGCTTTTGGGGCTTTTAATAAAACAAAAACAAAAAAAACAAAATATCAAGCAACTACTAAGATTTTAAACGATGTGAATAAATTAACTAAAATACCCATTGTAGCTATTGGTGGAATTAATTCTAACAATTACAAAAATCTATTATTGAATAAAGCAGATTTTTTAGCTATTTCAAGCTACATCTGGAATAATAAAAAATATAAACCAAAACAAGCAATAGAAATACTAAGATGAAAATTAATGCTGGAGAAATTAGAGTTGGAATGCTTTTAGAGTATAAAAATGACTTATGGCAAGTTTTAAAAACTCAGCATGTTAAGCCAGGTAAAGGTGGTGCTTTTGCACAAGTAGAAATGAAAAGTGTTGGCAAAAACACAAAATTGAATGAAAGATTCAGGTCTAGTGAAACAGTTGAGAAAGCATCACTAGAGGAAATAGATTTCAATTATCTTTACTCAGATGAAAATAATTATTTTTTTATGGACCCTAAAACTTTTGATCAAATTGAAATTAAAAAAAATGTAATTGGAGAAAAAGGTAAATTATTGACTGAAAATCTTGAAGTTTCAGTTAGTTTTTATAATAATAATGCAATCTCAATTGAACTTCCTAATCAAGTGAATTGTAAAATTGCTTCAACTGATGCAGCTTTAAAAGGTCAGACGGTTTCATCGTCTTACAAACCTGCAATACTTGACAATGGAATTAAAATACAAGTTCCTCCATTTATAGAACCTGAAGATGAAATTATTGTAGATACAAGAACAATTGAATACGTTAAAAAAATTTAGCAAATGAACTCTATATCTCCCAACTTAAATATTATGATTAAGGCCTGCGAAAAAGCATCTAAGATAATTACCAGAGATTTTGGAGAAATTGAAAATTTACAAGTTGCCAAAAAAGGTCCAAGAGATTTTGTAACAAAAACTGATAAAAGAGTTGAAGAGACTCTTATCGATGAGTTAACAAAATCAAAAAAAAATTATTCATTTCTTACTGAGGAAAGTGGAAAAATTATAAATAATGATAAAGATAAAAGATGGATTATTGACCCAATTGATGGAACAACAAATTTTCTACACGGGATACCACATTTTGCAATTTCAATTGCTTTAGAAATAGATAATGAAATAAAATCTGCTTTAATACATGACCCAATAAAAAATGAAATGTTTTTTGCTGAAAAAAATAATGGAGCATTTTTTAACAATCATAGAGTAAGAGTATCAAACAAAAGTGATATTGAAGATTGTTTATTCTCGTCTGACCAAGATGGATTAAAGTTTATTTATCCGAGCTTAAACATGAGATCAACAGGGTGTTCAGCACTAGATTTGGCCTATGTAGGATCAGGAAGATTGGATGGTTTTTTTCACAATAAAATAAACTTATGGGATATAGCTGCAGGTATATTAATTGTTACTGAAGCAGGTGGAATTACAAATGATTTTACTCAATATGACTATGATAACATCAATATAAGAGCTGCTAGTAGCACTATATATAAAGAAATGACTAAAAAATTAGCTAACTTTTAATTGTTTTTATTTAACTTTTTGCTATAAACCCGCGTATGAAAAAAAATTTGCATCCAAACTATCACAATATAAAAGTCGAAATGACTGATGGAAGTCAATTTGAAACTAAATCAACGTGGGGATCAGAGGGTGAAACTCTTAAACTTGAAATTGATCCTAAATCACACTCTGCTTGGACTGGTGGAAAACAAAAAATACTTGATAAAGGTCGTGTAAGTAAATTTAATAAAAAATTCCAAAACTTTAGATCAGAAACAAAATAATGAGTGGTGCACCATTAATGCCAATGGCTACAGCTGTTTGGTTAGTAGAAAATACTTCTTTAACTTTTAAACAAATTGCAAATTTTTGCAAATTACATGAAGTAGAAATACAAGGTATTGCAGACGGCGAAGTTGCAAAAGGTATAGTTGGCTATAATCCTATTATTGCAGGTCAATTAACTAAGGAAGAAATAAACCTTTCTTCTGAAGATTCGAATCGACCTTTAAATATTCAGGTTAATGAAATTGAGATAAATAGTGATAATAAAAAAACAAAAAAATACATACCACTATCTAAAAGACAAGATAAACCAGACTCTGCACTATGGTTAATAAAACAACATTCAAATTTAAAAGACTCTCAAATTGCTAAATTAGTTGGTATTACAAAAAATTCGGCAACAGCTATAAGAAATAAAAGTTATTGGAATTACAACAGCTTAAATGCAAAAGATCCTGTGGCAATGGGACTATTTACCCAGAAAGATCTTATTGAAGCTATAGAGAAAGCAGAAAGAAGAATTCTAAGAGAAAAAAAAGAAAAAGAAAAAGCTCAATCTGATAATTAAAAATATGAAATATTATAGACAAATAAATTATAAAGTGTTATCAAACTCACTTTCTGGAGGTTGTTATTAAAATCGAAGTAAAAGACAATAATATTGAACAAGCTTTAAGAGTTTTAAAGAGAAAACTTCAAAGAGATGGTTTTTTTAAAATTATCAAGCAAAAGAATACTTACGAGAAACCATCAGAAAAGAAAAAAAGAATTCTTCAAGAAAACATTAAAAGAGTAAAGAAATTAAATAAATTAAAAAATAGAATATAAAACCGCGGGGTGGAGCAGCCTGGTAGCTCGCAAGGCTCATAACCTTGAGGTCGGCGGTTCAAATCCGTCCCCCGCAACCAACTTCGGTTAGATTTTAAAATTAGACTTTTTGCTATCAAGTAAAAAAGCTTTAACTGTTTCTTTTGTAAGTTGGTCAAATGATTTTCCAAAATTTTCAATTTTTTCAATCATTGCAGGTGGAACAGTGATTATTTGACAACCTAAATTTTTTGCTTGTGTATAATTATATGGTTCTCTTGTGCTTGCCCAAAGTATTTGGACATTTTTAAATTTTTTTGAAATTTTAATACTTTCTCTAAATTGAGGAATGGGATCTTTGCCTGCATCAGCCATTCTTCCTGCAAATATTGAAATAATTACACTTGTTTTTTTGTTTATTTTTTTTAGAATTTGCTCTGTTTGTTTTGAGGTATAAACTGCAGTTACATTTAATTTTATATTATTTTTATTTAAAGTGTTTATTACTTTTCCCATAAATTTACCTTTAGAATTAATAACTGGAACTTTTACATAAACATTTTTTCCCCATTTGCTGATTTCATTTCCTTGTAAAATCATATTCTTAATATCATCCGCAAAGACTTCAAATGAAACAGGTTTTTTTGTTATTTTTATTATCTTTTTTGAGTATTTGGAATAATCTTTAGCTCCAACCTTACTCATTAGGCTGGGGTTAGTTGTAAATCCTTTTACAATTTTTTTTTTATTAAACTTTCTAATTAGTTTAATGTCAGCAATATCACAAAAAATTTTTGTCAATTACAAGCTCTTAACAATTTCTTCAGTCATTTTTTTTGCATCAGCAAATAACATTAATGTATTATCCCTATAAAATAGGTCATTATCAATTCCAGCGTAACCTGGGGATAAACTCCTTTTAACAAATAAAACAGATTTACTTTTTTCTACATCTAATACAGGCATTCCATAAATTGGGCTTTGCGGGTCTGATTTTGCAACAGGATTTGTAACATCATTTGCACCTATTACATACGCAACATCACAATTTGCAAAATCATTATTTATTTCCTCTAATTCAAAAACCTCATCATAAGGTACATTGGCTTCTGCTAATAATACATTCATATGTCCTGGCATTCTACCGGCAACTGGATGAATAGCATATGAAACCTTTACTCCATTTTTTTTTAAAGCATCAACCATTTCTCTTAAAGCGTGTTGTGCTTGCGCAACTGCCATTCCATATCCTGGAACAATAATTACTGAAGATGCATTTTTCATAAGAAATGCTGCATCATCTGCATTCCCATTTTTAACTGGTTTTTGATCTTGACTTTTTGAATTTGTAGCTTGATCTGTAGCTCCCCAGCCACCAAGTATTACATTAAAGAAAGATCTATTCATGCCTTTGCACATTATATAGGAAAGAATAGCTCCTGATGATCCAACTAGTGCCCCTGTTATTATTAAAGCAGTATTTTCCAATGTAAAACCTATTCCAGCTGCAGCCCAGCCTGAATATGAATTTAACATTGAAATAACCACAGGCATGTCTGCTCCCCCAATTGGTATTATTAATAATAGGCCCACTAAGAATGATATTATTACAATAGACCAAAATATGTTTGATGATTGAGATGTACACAAATAATAAATTAAAAATATAATTAACAGTCCCAAAATCAAATTAATAAAATGTTGACCTTTAAATGTTATCGGAGACCCTGACATTATTCCTCTAAGTTTTAAAAAAGCAATTATTGAACCTGAAAATGTTATTGCTCCTATCGCAGCTCCTAAAGACATTTCAATTAAACTTGCAAGTTTTATATTACCAAGAGTTCCTAAACCAAATGCTTCAGGTTTTAAGAAAGCAGATACAGCAACAAAAACTGCTGCAAGACCTACTAAACTATGAAAACCAGCAACAAGTTCTGGCATGGCAGTCATAGGTATTTTAAATGCAATAAAGGCTCCTATTGAACCTCCTATAATCAGAAAAATTAAAACATAAATAAATCCTGGCCCAAAATTTCCTACAGACAAAAAAGTCACAATTATTGAAATTGACATACCTGCAATTCCAAAATAATTTCCTCGCCTTGAAGTCTCTGGAGAAGAAAGTCCCCTTAAGGCCAATATAAAAAATATTCCTGAAATTAAGTAAAATACTGCTGATAAATTTGCTGACATAATTATTTTTTCTTCTTTTTGTACATTTGAAGCATTCGTTGTGTAACGAGAAATCCTCCAAAAATATTTATAGCAGCTAGTATTATCGCTAAAAATCCAAAAATGTTTGAAGTTTCAAAAATGCTCTCTGAGGCACCTGCTAGTGCAGCTATTATTGCTCCAACAATAATGACTGAAGAAATTGCATTTGTAACAGACATCAATGGTGTGTGTAGAGAAGGTGTTACACTCCATACAACATAATAGCCAACAAAAATGGATAAAATAAATATACTTAGTCTAAATATAAAAGGATCTATTTCCATCACTTAACCATTGTTTTTTCAATTATTTCATCTTCTAAATTTATATTAAATTTCTTCTGTTCTTTGTCATACAAATTATTTATAAAATTAAACATATTTTTTGAATAAAGGTTCGATGCTGAAACTGGAAGTTTGTTCAAAATATTTGTTTCCCCCATAATTTTTACACCTTTTGCATCTATAATTTCATTGACTTTAGTAAGTTCAGAATTTCCACCTTGTGAAGCTGCCAAATCATAAATTACTGAACCGTCTGACATCACATTAATCATATCTTTAGTAATAATTAAAGGTGCTTTTTTTCCTGGAATTAATGCTGTACATACAACAATATCTATTTTCTTTAATGTTTCTTTTAATAATTCTTCTTGCTTTCTCTTAAATTCTTCAGATGTTTCTTTGGCATATCCACCCTCAGTTTCTAAATTTTCTGCTCCCTCTACCGTCAAAAACTTTCCTCCTAAACTTTCTACTTGCTCTTTTGAGGCTAATCTCACATCTGTAGCAAAAACAATTGCGCCCATTCTTTTTGCAGTTGCTATTGCTTGTAAGCCTGCTACTCCAGCGCCAACTACTAAAACTTTTGCTGCAGAAATTGTTCCTGCTGCAGTCATCATCATTGGAATTGCTTTTTGAAAAAAGGCAAATGAGTCAACTACTGCTTTGTAACCTGCTAAATTCGCTTGCGATGATAAAATATCCATGGATTGTGCTCTGGTAATTCTTGGTAATAATTCAAGAGAGAAACAATTAATACCTTTTGATGTTAAATCTTTAAGTTTTTTTTCGTTTAAGTATGGATTAAGCACTCCTATTAAAATTTGGTTTTTTTTTAGTTTACTCAAATTATTATCATTGAGAATACTCATTTGAGTAATAACGTTTGAATTTGACAAAACTTCATTTTCGCTTGAATAGAATTTTGCACCCTCGGCTTTATAAAGTTCGTCGCTTATTCCCATGTGTTTAGCGTAGTCTTTTATTAAGTTAACCTCTAAGCCTAATGATATATACTTTTTAATAATGTCGGGTGTTAAAGCAACTCTATTTTCTAAATTTTTATTTTCTGATATTGAACCTAAAATCATAATTTATTTTAAATATGATATAGATATCATTTTTGTCTAGCTTTGAATTTAGGATTTTTTTTATTAATTATATAAACCCTACCTCTTCTTCTAACTAATTTAGAATTTAGATCTCTTTTTTTTAAAGATTTTAAAGAACTTGCAATTTTCATATTTTTTTTTGTTCCTTAATAAACGAAGTTAAGTAATCTTTCAAATTTATTTTTCCATATTTTTTAATAACTTTGTTATTATAAGACATATTTGTTAATGCTGACGCATATCTTTCTCCTAATCTAGGGGGTAAATACTTAATTTTTGATTTGAACATTTTAGCTACAGCATTTATTGAGTAATATTTTCTATGAGTAATGCTGTAATGAGCACATTTATTATTTTTCCATGCTGTAAAACAAACCTTAATTGTATCTGAAATATGTGTAAACCTTCTTGTTTGATTGCCGGGCAATACTACACTTAATGGCAAACCATTCTTATATTGATTTTCAAATATACCAATTACGGTTGCCATTTCTCCTGTCTCAATTTGTCTTTTTCCGTAAACATTATAAAAATAAACAATTTCAAATTTTAAATTAAACCATTTTCTTAAATTTTCTAGTAGCTCTAAATTTTTAGATTTTGTAAAAGCATATGGAGATAATCCCTTATCTTTTCCATTATTTCCTAAACTTGCTGACGTTGCAGAGTATATAAGTTTAATATTGTTATCTAAACAAAATTTAAAAACTTCTTTGCTTCCAATTGAATTAGAATCAAAACATTGTTGAAATTTTTCAAAACTTTGAAATATTCTTGAAAATTCTCCAAAATGAAAAATTGAATTTATTTTATTTTTATATTTGTTAAGAGATTTGCTAATTTTTTTAGTATTACCTTTTATGTAATTAATTCTTTTTGATTTGATATGATTTTTATTTGAACCTGTTGAATAATCGTCTAGACTAATAATTTCAAAATTTGTTTTCTCTAACAAGTATTCAATTAGATTTGAACCGACAAACCCAGCTCCACCAGTAACAACAATATAGTTTTTCATTCGGGTTATTAGCCTGGCAATGTCCTACTCTTCCGTGTCTTAAGACAAAGTACCATTGGCGCAGAAAGGCTTGACTGCCGAGTTCGGAATGGGATCGGGTATTACACTTTCGCAATAATCACCAGGCAAGTGCTTTATACATTTTCAATATATTAAGTAAAGATATAATTATTAAAATAGCTTAATAATATTATTTGGACTAAAAAAAAGCTTATTTTAATAACGAATTATTATTGTATTATCAACTTTTATGTCACGAAAAAAATTACTTAGCTTAATAGATGAAATAAGTGTATCTGATGAAAAAAAATATGCGAACCTTTTTCATGAATTAAAGAAAATTTGTTACGATGATTTTTATAAAAATGAACCAATTCCTGAAAAAGGATTTTTAGTAAAAAAAATTATTGAGAATTACAAAGATAGTAAAAATATTAGAATTTTAGATCACGGATGCGGAGCTGGAACAACAATTTTTTACCTTATTGGTTTAGGGTACTATAATGTAGTAGGATATGATGTCTTATTAAATCTGAGAAACAGGTATACAAACTATAATAAATTTTTAAATTTTTGTCTAAATACTAATTTAGAGTACTTTAATTTATACGAAGGAATTAATCTTACAGAAAAAAATAAGACAATCGATGTTATAAACAGTCAAGCAGTTATGGAGCATCTAGATGATCAAGTTTATAATAAATATTTAAGTGAGCAAATCCGAGTATTAAAAAAAAATGGCATTGGAATACATATAATCCCTCAAAGGCTTCAGTTTTATGACTCACACAACAGAATGCTATTTGTTCATTGGTTGCCAAGAAATATTTCTATAAAAATTTACAAATTATTTAAAGTATATAATGCTGATATTAACCTTCATTTGAGAACAACTTTTTATCATTTAATAAAATTAAAAAAATTTTATGGCGAAACATTTAATCATTCATTGGAGTATTATATGAACAAAAATATTAAAACTGATGATTTAATGGACGGTAAAAAAAAAAGAGGGTTAATTTTCCAAATTTGTAATACTAAAATTTTAAATTTATTTTTACCATTTATTTTAAAATATTCTTTCATGCATGTAAGCTTGAGTCGTAGAATTCATGATTGATAGTATAAGATTTGAAAATGTTTCATCTTATTTGATAATTGGTCTTCCTTTCTTTTTAATAAGCGGTCCATTTTTAAGTGACCTCACAGTTACATTTATTTCCGTTACCTTTTTAATCAAATGCATAAAGTTGAAGAATTTTAGTTTTTTTAATAATTTTTTTTTTAAATTATCAATAATATTTTATTTGTACCTTATTTTAAATAGTTTTATTAATTTTGATAATATATATTCTTTAAAATACTCTTTTACATTTATACGTTTTCCTGTTTTTATAATAGCAGTTATATTTTTATTAAATAATAATAAGAAATTATTAAATTATTTTTTTTACAGTCTTTTACTATCTTTTTTAATTCTGCTAATAGATGGTTTCTTTCAATATTTTACTGAAAAAAATATTTTAGGATTAAAAATTGATAAAACTTATAGAGTAAGTAGTTTTTTTGGTGATGAATTGATTATGGGAAGTTTTTTGTCAAGATTAAATCCAATTTTATTTGGGCTATTTTTGTTTATTAGTAATATTTCAAAAAAAAATACTATATACTTTTCAGTATTATTTATTTTATCTGAAGTACTAATTTTTTTAAGCGGTGAGAGAAGTTCTTTATTTTTTCTTAATTTCTCTGCTGTTTTTATGATTATAATGCTTAAAAATTATAAAATTTACAGATTAAGCTTAATAATAATTTCGATGATTGTGATTACATTAATATCTAAATATAATCCAATTACATTAGAGAGAGTAATTTTAAAAACTATTAATGGTTTTGGAATTGAGCGTGGCATCTCAAATAATAATCCTGAGATACATAAAGTAAATATTTTCAATAAAGAAATTTATATTTTTACAAAGCAACACACTCATCATTACCTATCAGCTATTAAAATGTATGAAGAAAACAAATTTTTTGGAGTTGGTATAAGAAATTTTAGAATTTTTTGTGATGATATAAAATATAAAATCTCAGATATTTCATGCTCTACACATCCTCATAATACTTATATTCAGTTTTTATCTGAACTTGGAATTGTTGGAATTATTTTTTTAATTTTTTCTTTAATTATTTTACTTTCAACGTCAATTTATCACTTATACTTAAAAACTAAAAATCAGTATTTTTTTTCAGATTTTGAGATCTGCATGATGTCTACTTTATGGATATACTTATGGCCAATTGTTCCAACAGGAAATTTCTTCAATAACTGGTTATTAATAGTATTATGTATTCCAATCTCATTTTTATTATGGTCAAAAAAAATGAGAGCCAAAGTCTAAATAAAAAAATTTTACATAAACTTATTATTATGAAATATTATAAAATACCTCAAGACTTAACTTATGATCTATAATGAAAATAATAAAAAATTGTACTGACGTAGTATATTTATCTATATTTTCAAGATTGATAATATTTATAATTCTGGCAATTTGGCCCCTAGAATTAAGTTCGAATAGATTTATTTCTCCATTAAAATTTAATGATTGGGTCGACTTTGAAACATATAACAACTACTTCAATAACATAAAATATTTTTTCTTTAACTATCAATATTTTTTTTCTAATTATGATTTTTTATACACTTTTCCAGGTCCAATATTTCCAATATTATTACATACTTTTGATTATAAACCTGGGAATACATTATTGTTTTCAGGTATACTAGTGACACTTGAAACATTGGCGACTATAAAATGGTCAAAATTAATAAATTTAAATTTCAAAAAATTTTGGGTTTATTTATTTATTTTAAATCCCGTAACCATTTATATTTCATACTTAGTTTCACCAGATATCATATTTTATTTTGTTTTTACTTACTTTTATATCTCTATAATTAATGATCACAGTAAGATAAAAATTATTTTTTTCTTTCTTATTCTATCTTTAATAAAGCCACATGGTTTATTTTTTATACCATTTATTTTTTTTCTTATTAGAAGAAATTTGAAAAGATATTTTTTTCCATTATTTTTTTTAATTATTTTTTTATTTTTCTATTATCTTGCATATGCCATTGATCCTATGCTTGGAACCTCAAAGGCTCATTTTGCTTATGATTTTTCAATCTTATTTAGCAAAATTAAAGAATTATTCTTTTTTAAAGAATCTGAAAGTTTATATTTAAAACAATTTTATTTAATTAAATTTTCTATGTCTTCAGTTTTAGTTATTGGATGTATTTATAGTTTGAGAAATAATTATAATGTTTTGTTAATAATACCATATATATTAATAATTTTAGCTATGTACTATCCTACTTGGAGATATATTTTTTTCTTTACACCAATATTTTATATTAATTTTATTTATTTAATTACTTTTATTAAAAGTATAATAAATTTTAAATAAATAATCATATGTATAAAAATCATAAAATAGCTATAGTTATACCTTGCTTTAAAGTAAAAAGATCAATTAGCAAAGTTATCAAAGACTTACCGTCATATATTGATTTTATATTTTTGGTAAATGATAATTGTCCCGAGAATTCAACTGCACATATTTTTATAAACAAAAAAATTAAAATTTTAAGAAATAAGACTAATAAAGGTGTTGGTGGAGCAATGATAAAGGGATACCTAGAAGCAAAAAAAAAAAAATATAATATTGATATTATTGTTAAAATTGATGGTGATGGTCAAATGAATTCAAAGTATATTAATAGATTGATTGAACCATTAATTAAAATGAAATTTGATTATTGCAAAGGTAACCGTTTTTCCAATATCAAAAATCTTAAGCAAATGCCTAGTATAAGAATTGTTGGAAATTTTTTTTGTTCTATATTAGGTCAAATTTCAAGTGGATATTTTAATATATTTGATTTTAACAATGGATTTACAGCAATAAATAAGAGGACTTTAATTAAACTTAATTTATCAAAAATTGATAATTCATTTTTTTTTGAAAACGATATGCTATTTAATCTATTTATGTCAAAAGCTCGTGTCAAAGATATTCCGATGAATTCAAAATATAAAAATGAAAAAAGCAATATTAATATTTTTAAAATTTTAAAAACATTTCCTTTTAAATATACGAAAAATTTTTTAAAAAGAATTTTTAAATTAATTTAGTTAATTAATGATGATCTATTCTCTGTGTTATAAAATTTTAATTTTATAAAATAATATACTGGGAATAAAACGACAAATAAAATTCCAGAATAAAGTGCTCCAAAATACTTATAAGTATTGTATCCAATTATGCAAAAAATTATTGTTATCATTGATATACACATTGAAATTATAAGATGATTTTTTGTTATTTTTTTATAGAAAATATGATGTAGATGGTCATGTTTATTTGCAGTAAAAATATTTACTTTTTTATAAAATCTAAAAATATTCACAGAGATAAAATCATAGGTAATTAAACTTAATGGCCATACGATTAATATTGGGTGTAAATTATGTTTCAAATTTATAAAAATAGAAAAAAAGGACATTATAAATCCGACAGCCAAACTTCCGCTGTTTCCAATAAAGACCTTAAAAGATCCGACCGAAATTAAATTAAAAAATAATACTATTAAAGTTGGTATCATCATTAAAATTAAAAAATTGGTAACTTTTATATCTTCCAAAATTATATAATAATAAATTTGAAATATTAAAAAATGCATCAAAGCCAAACCATCAATACCATCTATATAATTATATGCATTAATAAAAAATATGATTGATAAAAAAGTAAAAATGATACCCAGCTTCTTGATATTTATATTACCTATAATTTCATAAGTACCAAAATCTGACACAATATAATTATTCTTTATGATTAAAAATAAAATTGGAAAAGCTAAAAGAGTAATTTTATTTAATGGTGAAATTTCTTTCACATCATCTAACATTCCTATAACGAATACAAAAAAAGATATTATTATAATTTCTTCTAGTCCATGGTTATAATTCGAATTCGCTATCATATATAAATATAAAATTATTAAAATTGTTCCACCTGAAAATGTGGTAGGTTTATTATGAATTTTTCTTTTTTTAATGTGATCAATGAGATCATATTTTTTGAATATTTTATTTAAAAAAAAACAAAGAAAGAAACTTATTAAAATAACTTCTAAATTATAGATTTTTATGATATTAATCATTTTGTTAAATTTAACATATTTTTACTAAATAATCGTTTATTTAATTAAATGTTATTGGATGTTATAATATTATAATATATTTTTTAAATTAAATTTTAAACATCTTTAAAACTTGAATTAGAAATTAAAAAAATGAATTTAAAAGCTATAATTCTTATTACATTAATTTACCTTAAAGTATTTTTAAAATCATTAAACTTTAAAGTTTAAGATTTTATCAAATTATGTCTAATAAAAAAAAAATTAAAGATGAACTCGATTTGATTGATTTATTTATTCTAATTTGGAATGGTAAATGGAAAATTTTAAGCATAACAATTGTTATAACAATATTTGCATATTTTTATAATTCTCTTCGACAAACACATGAAAGTGAATTTCTTTTTGAAATAAAACCAAAAAATGAAAATTTTATGTTTGATAAATTTAATTCTTTTTCAATATATAAGTTAACAGAAAAAAAACTTTTCAAAAGTTACCTTAATGAACTAGAAAATTTCTCAACTTTATTTAAAGAATCTAATAATGAGAATAAAAGTATAGCCGAATTAAGTTCAAGTAAAAATTATAATACAATAGCAAATACCATAATATCTTTAATAAAAATCAATCCATCAATCTATAATTTTGCTATTAATCAAAAAGGTTTAGAAGATGTTTCTACTATTAGCTTTATTTATAAGGATACCAATAAAGTGAAAAACATAATTTATTCACTTCACTCCTTAATTAATCAAAATGTGATTAAACAAATTGATAAAGAATTTAGAAATACAATTAAAATTATGTCAGATGAAAATAACATGAAAGTTGAACTCTTAGAATTAAAAATTTCAACTCTTCAAGAAAAACATGATCAAATATACTCAAATACGTTGAGATTTTTAGAAGAACAAGCAAATATTGCGAAAAATCTTGGGTTGAGTGAACCTGTGCCAGGAGATAAATTTCTAGAAAGAGAGATTGCAGAGTATAAATTAAAAAATAAACTACCAGCAATGGGTGAATTAATAGATGCACAAATGGATAAAAAATATCAAGTCCGTAAAAATAACTTAATAAAATCGCAAATAGAAAAAGAGTTTGACCTATTATTTAAATATAATTCTAACTTTTCAGCTGCATCTGTTACTTATAAAATAAATGAACCAAAAAAATTAAACAATAAATTCAATTTCATCGTTGTTATTATTTGTGGAATAACAATAGGACTTATGTATGTGTTGTTTTTTTATAATTTTCTGAAATTGATCAAAACACG